>NZ_JACSLN010000009.1:0-2527 GCF_018618155.1 Exiguobacterium sp. s6 | reverse complement strand
TTAGACTAGATCAAAGCCTCGACCGATTAGTATCATTCAGCTCCACACGTCGCCGTGCTTCCACCCATGACCTATCTACCTCATCGTCTCTGAGGGGTCTTTCTTGATTGCTCAAAGGGAAATCTCATCTCGGAGGGGGCTTCATGCTTAGATGCTTTCAGCACTTATCCCGTCCGCACGTAGCTACCCAGCGATGCTCCTGGCGGAACAACTGGTACACCAGCGGTGCGTCCATCCCGGTCCTCTCGTACTAAGGACAGCTCTCCTCAAATTTCCTGCGCCCACGACGGATAGGGACCGAACTGTCTCACGACGTTCTGAACCCAGCTCGCGTACCGCTTTAATGGGCGAACAGCCCAACCCTTGGGACCTACTCCAGCCCCAGGATGCGATGAGCCGACATCGAGGTGCCAAACCTCCCCGTCGATGTGGACTCTTGGGGGAGATCAGCCTGTTATCCCCAGGGTAGCTTTTATCCGTTGAGCGATGGCCCTTCCATGCGGAACCACCGGATCACTAAGCCCGACTTTCGTCCCTGCTCGACTTGTAGGTCTCGCAGTCAAGCTCCCTTCTGCCTTTGCACTCTTCGAATGATTTCCAACCATTCTGAGGGAACCTTTGGGCGCCTCCGTTACTGTTTAGGAGGCGACCGCCCCAGTCAAACTACCCACCTGACACGGTCCTCCAGCCGGATCACGGCTGCGAGTTAGAGACTCTATACGCAAAGGGTGGTATCCCAAGGGTGTCTCCACCGAAGCTGGCGCTCCGGCTTCACAAACTCCCACCTATCCTGTACATCGCGTACAAAGCCTCAATATCAGGCTGTAGTAAAGCTCCATGGGGTCTTTCCGTCCTGTCGCGGGTAACCTGCATCTTCACAGGTACTATGATTTCACCGGGTCTCTCGTTGAGACAGTGCCCAAATCGTTACGCCTTTCGTGCGGGTCGGAACTTACCCGACAAGGAATTTCGCTACCTTAGGACCGTTATAGTTACGGCCGCCGTTTACTGGGGCTTCGGTTCAGTGCTTCTCTTGCGATGACACATCCCCTTAACCTTCCAGCACCGGGCAGGCGTCAGCCCCTATACTTCATCTTGCGATTTAGCAGAGACCTGTGTTTTTGCTAAACAGTCGTTTGGGCCTATTCACTGCGGCTTATGTTGCCATAAGCGTCCCTTCTCCCGAAGTTACGGGACCATTTTGCCGAGTTCCTTAACGAGAGTTATCCCGCGCGTCTTAGAATTCTCATCTCGCCTACCTGTGTCGGTTTACGGTACTGGCGCCGACCTCCTTACTAGAGGCTTTTCTTGGCAGCGTGAAATCCGGTACTTCGCCCTACGGGCTCCACATCACAGCTCAGCCTTGTGTGTCGGGCGGATTTGCCAACCCGACGGCCTCGCTGCTTGTCCGTGCACTTCCAGTCGCACGGTTACCTTATCCTTCTGCGTCCCCCCATCGTTCAAACGGTGGTACGGCGGTACAGGAATATCAACCTGTTGTCCATCGCCTACGCCTTTCGGCCTCGGCTTAGGTCCAGACTAACCCTGAGCGGACGAGCCTTCCTCAGGAAACCTTGGGCTTTCGACGGAGGGGATTCTCACCCCTCTTTTCGCTACTCACACCGGCATTCTCACTTCCAAGCGCTCCACGGCTCCTCACGATACCGCTTCACTGCTGCTTGGAACGCTCCCCTACCATCCCTTACGGGATCCATAGCTTCGGTGGTATGTTTAGCCCCGTTACATTTTCGGCGCGGCGTCACTCGACTAGTGAGCTATTACGCACTCTTTGAATGATGGCTGCTTCTAAGCCAACATCCTAGTTGTCTGTGCAACGCCACATCCTTTTCCACTTAACATACACTTGGGGACCTTAGCTGATGGTCTGGGCTGTTTCCCTTTCGACTACGGATCTTATCACTCGCAGTCTGACTCCCGAGTACAAGTTGCCGGCATTCGGAGTTTGACTGAATTCGGTAACCCTGTGGGGGCCCCTAGTCCAATCAGTGCTCTACCTCCGGAACTCTTCACCTCGAGGCTAGCCCTAAAGCTATTTCGGGGAGAACCAGCTATCTCCAGGTTCGATTGGCATTTCACCGCTACCCACACCTCATCCCCGCACTTTTCAACGTGCGTGGGTTCGGACCTCCAGTCAGTGTTACCTGACCTTCATCCTGGACATGGGTAGATCACCTGGTTTCGGGTCTACGACGACGGACTGATGCGCCCTATTCAGACTCGCTTTCGCTGCGGCTCCGCCTCATCGGCTTAACCTCGCCCGCCATCGTAACTCGCCGGTTCATTCTACAAAAGGCACGCCATCACCCGTTAACGGGCTCTGACTACTTGTAGGCATACGGTTTCAGGATCTGTTTCACTCCCCTTCCGGGGTGCTTTTCACCTTTCCCTCACGGTACTGGTTCACTATCGGTCACTAGGAAGTATTTAGCCTTGGGAGATGGTCCTCCCGGATTCCGACGGGGTTTCACGTGTCCCGCCGTACTCAGGATCCACTCTGGAGGGGATA
>NZ_JACSLN010000008.1:0-19303 GCF_018618155.1 Exiguobacterium sp. s6 | reverse complement strand
CTCTTTAAAAATGACGAAGCTTGCGCTTCATTCAAAAATTGTAAAACTTATTTTTGCCTCATCGTTCAGTTTTCAAAGTTCGTCTGTCGTTCTTGGCGACTTAAATATCTTAACAAGCTATTAACGAGAAGTCAATATCTTTTTTAGATTTTTAAAACCGCTCTCGGCGACGTCTATTAATATATCAATAAAACTTTGAATACACAATAGCTTTTTCAGAAAAACTTTAAATTATTTTTTAGTCGTCTGCATTTTTTGTAGAAAATGATGAACGCGTTTCTAGTTTCTTCATTATATAGAGAAAAAAGTGAACGTTGAATGGACCTAACCATTCGGCATATAAAAAGGCGAGATGGAATATCTCGCCTTACGATCTTAAATTCGAAAGTGAAACTTTGCGTTGCTTCGCCTCTTTTAAATAAAAGAAGTACAATGCTTCCGCTTGTTTAACTTGCGCTGCTAATTCCCCAGTGTCTTCGATACTCACTTCAAGTATGTGACGTTTCGATTCGTACTTCGCCTTAGCATCTAACAGCTCTAACAAAAATCGTTGGTCATATCCGTCTCGGAGAGGTTTGCGAAACCATCTCATAGTTCGCGTCTACCTTCCATCGCTCTTGATAAGGTCACTTCATCCGCATATTCTAGATCGCCGCCTACAGGTAAACCGTGCGCCAGACGCGTTACACGAATTCCAGTCGGTTTTAAGAGTCGGGACAGATACATTGAAGTCGCTTCCCCTTCGATGTTCGGGTTAGTGGCCAAAATCACTTCACTAATCGCTTCATTTTCTTGAAGACGCGTTAACAAGCTCGACACGTTAATATCTTCAGGACCAATCCCTTCCATTGGGCTAATCGCCCCATGCAAGACATGGTACTTCCCACGATACTCTCGCATCTTCTCCATCGCAATCACATCTCTAGAATCTTGAACAACACAGACCACCGTCTCGTCGCGATGGGAATCCGTACAAATCGCGCATGGGTCAACATCTGTAATGTGCCCGCATACCGTACAATATTTAATATCACGCTTAGCGCTGACAAGAGCCTTAGCGAACGTCAGCACATCGTCTTCTTCCATATCTAATACGTGGAATGCTAGACGTATGGCAGTTTTCGGACCAATGCCCGGCAATTTGGTAAAGCTTTCAATCAAACGTCCGATCGCTTCAGGGTATTGCAACTCACATCGTTCCTTTCTTCACTTAAAAGCCTGGAAGGTTCATCCCTTGCGTAAAACGTCCCATTTTGTCATTAACGAGTTGGTCAGCTTGCTTCATCCCGTCGTTAACTGCTGCCAAAACAAGATCTTGCAACATTTCGACGTCATCTGGATCGACAGCATCTTCAGCGATGATGACATCTAGCACTTCTTTATGTCCACTGACGATAACTTTTACCATGCCGCCACCTGCCGTACCTTCAACAGTCAAGTCTTTCAATTCTTCTTGAGCTTTCGCCATATCTTTTTGCATTTTCTGCATTTGCTTCATCATATTGTTCATGTTTCCCATTCCACGCATGTAGAGCGCCTCCTTTTAAACTTCTTCAATTTCAACGACGTCACCGAAACGTTCAACGGCCTTCGAGATAAGTGGATCTTCTTCAACCACTTCCTCTTCTTTATGATCCGAACGTTCAGCTTGTTTACGAAGGATGAACTCATTCTTCAACTCAACCCAATCGGTCTCTAGTACGGCCATGATTTCTCGACGAATTCCCGTCACTTCAAACAAGGCTTGTTCAATCACGTCTCGCGTGCGACCGTTCGAGCTAACTTGCTCGTAGTGCCACGTCATCCCATCTTTAAATTGTACCAGTAAGGTGTCACTAGCACAAAGCACAGCCTCACTCTCATAGAATAGTGCAAAAATTGGACCATCCTGCGTTCGAATATTCCCCATGATATCTTCCCAGCTATCACGTATTGCGTTTAAATGCTGTCGTTCCGCTCGTTGCAATAATTGACGGATGCGTTCTTTTGGGACTCGAATTTGAGTTCGCTTGGCAACTTTAGGTTTCTCTGTTGTTGCTTCCGCTGCAGGGACTCCCGTTTTTTTGACTTCACTCAACTCGCGACTCAGTTCACGGACCTGCTCTTGAAGTTGTTTCATCTGTTCTGTCATCGTCCGCCCTTGTTCGGCGATACGAATAAACGTTAGTTCCACCAAAACTTTCGGATGATTCGATAATCGCATCTGTTGCTGACAATCATTCAACTCTTCAATCACTTGGAATAGTTCATCTGTCGACGTCGCTTCAACAAATTGTCGGAACGTCTCTGTCGGGCGAGCGCGTTCGAGTAAATCGACCGCTTGAGGTGAGGCCTTTAATAGTAAGGCGTCACGATGAACGAATACGAGATCTTCAATGAATCGCTTCAAATCCTTACCTTCACGCAGCATCGTTTCCAACGTACTCAAAATTTGATCAAGTTGCTTTTGCTGTAAGCCGTAAGCCATATCGAGCAGAGCATCATCTGTCACCGCGCCGGTCACTTCTAGCACAGCGTCTTCGGTCAAACGGCCATCGCTAAAAGCGAGCGCTTGATCGAGTAGGCTGAGTGCATCGCGCATCCCACCATCGGCAGCACGGGCAATCAGCTTGAGCGCCTCTGGATCATAGTCATAATCTTGATCGTTCAAGATATATGCCATACGTGTCTGCAATTGACCGACTTCATGCCGTTTCACATCAAAACGCTGACAACGCGAGATGATAGTTGCTGGAATTTTATGCGGTTCTGTCGTCGCCAAAATAAAGATGGCATGCGCCGGAGGTTCTTCTAACGTCTTTAACAAGGCGTTGAAGGCACCTGTCGAAAGCATGTGCACTTCATCGATGATATATACTTTGAAGCGCGCTTGAGAAGGCGGATATTTGACTTTATCCCGAATTTCTCGAATCTCGTCGACCCCGTTATTTGAAGCCGCATCGATTTCAAACACGTCCGGGCTTGTCCCTTCTGTGATTGCAATACAAGTCGGGCACGTATTACACGGCTCTCGTGTAGGCGCCGTCTCGCAGTTGATGGCTTTCGCGATAATTTTCGCCAAACTTGTCTTCCCGGTCCCTCGTGGACCCGAGAACAAATAGGCATGTGACATTCGTTCCTCAAGCAACGCATTTTGAATCGTGCGTGTGATATGAATTTGACCGACAACCTCTTGGAACGACTGCGGACGATAAACCCGATACAACGCTTGATACGCCATGTCCCCGCCTCCTTTCTTCCTTACATTCTCTATTTCATCATACAAAAAAATCTACAACCCTGGGGCCGTAGATTGAAGTTATTAAATAAATCTGCCGCGCACCGATTTCTGAAAGCACGTCAATGTGCGTTACTCATGCAGTTTGCTCGGCCCAAGCACCCCTGCGGCACACGGTACGTCACCACTTAAGGCTGCTTCCTTCCGGACCTGACCTGGTTCATGGGTGACCGTTGCGCAGGACTCAGACGTCAACGCCACTTACACGAGGACAGGCCACACCAATGCACTCCCTCGAATCGGAATTCAGTCTCGCTATAGCGGATTGCGAGTTACAGGGCACCGCTACCTCCCCGCCTAGCACGGCAAATGGGTAAATGAAGTTAGGCACTACGTTGAGTGCTATTACATTATACTGTTTAATCAGGTGGGTTGCAACCTCTCTGTTCAAGCCGCGCCTGCTTCTTCCGTTCTCTAAGGTTTCGGAAGAATACTGTCAGCAACTCGCCACACTCTTCTGCTAAAACATTTTCAGTCACTTCAGCTTGGTGGTTGAAGCGTTCGTCTTGGACGAGGTTCATGAGCGTCCCGCAACATCCACCCTTCGGATCGTGGGCACCAAAGATAACCCGCTTCACACGAGACAGCACGATGGCACCCGCACACATCGGACACGGCTCTAACGTGACGAACAGTTCGCAATCCTCTAAACGCCAGTTGCCGAGCGCCTGGTTTGCCTGCTCAATCGCAATCATCTCGGCGTGGGCCGCTGCCAACAAGTCGGTTTCCCGACGATTATGACCGACGGCAATCACCTCATCACCTTTAACGATGACGCATCCGATCGGGACTTCGCCGATTGCTTCCGCCTTCTTTGCTTCTTCAATGGCAAGCCTCATAAATCGTTCATCTCGTTCCATATACACACTCCGTTTCTGATCACTTATTATGAAAAAAAATGAAAATCATTTCGCTCGCCCTATCCACTTCATTGTATGCTAGAATGGAACTTGCACTTTGGATAATGGAGGATGACATCATATGTTTATAACGGTAGAGGGACCGATTGGTGTCGGGAAAACGTCACTGGCCCATATCATCAGTCAGCACTTTTCAATGCAGATGCTGAATGAAATTGTAGAAGAGAATCCGTTTCTCGGCAAGTTTTATGAAGATATCGACGAATGGAGCTTCCAAACGGAGATGTTCTTCCTTTGCAATCGCTTCAAGCAATTAGACGATATCCACAAACACCACTTGAGTCAACAGCAATCCGTCGTTTCTGACTATCATATTTTCAAGAACTTAATTTTCGCTCACCGTTCCCTGAGACCAGCTCATTTGAACAAATATGAGCAAATCTATAAGATTTTGACACACGATATGCCGAAACCTGATGTCGTCATCTACTTACACGCCAGCATCGAGACATTGATGAAACGTGTCGCCTTGCGAGGACGTGAAGTAGAAGAGAACATGTCTCGCGATTACCTCGAACAGCTCGCTCATGATTACGAAACGTTTATCGAATCATACCGCGCGACGCATCCCGAAGTGACGATTCTTTCGTTTAGCGGAGATGAGCTCGACTTTGTCCAGAACCCGGATGATTTGACGCACGTCCTCTCGACGATCGAACGTGAATTAGAATTGACTAAAGGAGCACAAATCAAATGACGCTGAATGAAAAATATAACATTCCGAACGATACGATCATCACGATCGGTGGAATGGTCGGAATCGGTAAATCAACGATCACGAACTCACTTGCCGATGCCCTCAACTTCCGCACTTCACTCGAGAAAGTAGACACGAACCCTTATCTCGATAAATTTTATCATGATTTTGAGCGTTGGAGTTTCCACCTTCAAATCTATTTCTTGGCTGAACGGTTCAAAGAACAGAAGAAAATCTTCCAATACGGCGGCGGCTTTATCCAAGACCGCTCGATTTACGAAGATACTGGCATCTTTGCCAAGATGCACTATGAAAAAGGGACGATGTCTCCAACCGACTACGAGACGTACTCAAGTTTGTTTGAAGCGATGGTACTGACACCATTCTTCCCACACCCTGACCTTCTCATTTATCTTGAAGGCTCATTCGAGCAAGTACTCGACCGCATTCAAATGCGCGGGCGCGAGATGGAACAACAAACACCGATCACATATTGGGAAGAGATGTACGCTCGGTATACGGAGTGGATCAACAACTTCAACCTTTGCCCTGTACTTCGTCTCTCAATCGAAGAGTATGACTTGATCAATGACCCTAACTCGGTTGAACTCATCTTGGAGAAAATCGAGAAACAATTGACGATCGCTCGCGAAGCGAAAATCAGATAAGTAAAGAAGGTGCACCGCTCGCTTGAGCGGTGCACCTTCTTTTTATGTGTGGGCGATATGAGGTTTCCGGTACGTCGGCGTCTTCCGAGCTTTTCGGAAACCGTCGATGGAATCAAACACTGCTGCCAAAATCGTGATGGCGACGACCAATCCAAATACCCAATCGAACGAGAGCATGCCGTTCGGAACGTTCGTCTCGATCCAGTTCAAAAATCGCGGGTCGAGTAACTGTGGGGAACTGGCCATCCAGATGATGAACGTTGCCGAGGCAATATTGTAGATCAAATTAAACGAAGCGAGCGCATACGTCCAATGTCCGTTCATCCATTTCCATACCCCAAGCACGACTTGAAGCAAGATGACGGTCACAAATAACCAAATCACATCCATCAGGAACGTTTGATTGAAGATGGGAGTGATCATCATGAACCCCGCGTTCGTAGATTCATAAATCCCTAGTAATTGTTCGGCGTTAATATACACGCCAAACCACACGGCTGTCCAAAACAACCCGAACCCTGCGTCAAATTTACTGATTCGACCGCCCTTCACCCGTTCTTTCAGCTTGGACACATCCCATTTCATATCTGGCGCCGGTACATCATCAGGTGCATAGCGCTCAATCAAAAAGAAGACGAGCGTAATCCAAAACACGAGCTGAATCCCGACCTCCCACAGCGCATCGAACATGTTCGTCAAAAATGTGCCGATCGTCGGCATAAGCGGTCCTGAGAACGTCGGCATGCTAGACAACACGAGACCGAAGAAAACGACAGCTAAAACGATTGGAACGACAAGTTTAATTACGGTCACATACATTGGGAAAAAACGTGGTCCGATGACATACTGTCCTTCCTTATAACGTGCGGCAACGACGGTTGGATGCCCAATCTCCTCTAACACTCGTTTCACGTCCGCCTCAGTCGGGTGTTCGGGCAATGCCGCCTCGATCGATTGCCGAATCGAGGTAGCCGCCTCCTCGCGCCGTTTCGGAGGAACGTGTCGCACGACCTCATCGATATACATCTCAATCCAATCCATGACGCTCATCTCCTTCCCTTTGCGCCATCACAGTCTATATGATTAAGATTCCCGATTAGTCACCGGATTAGCTGTTTTTCGCCGGATTGACACAAACAAAAAAGCCGCAGACCGGAGTCTACGACCATAAAAAAACGCATCTGCCCATGCAGATGCCAAAACAAGCGGAGTTGGTGGGATTCGAACCCACGCGAGCCTTACGACTCCTAACGGATTTCGAGTCCGTCCCCTTCAGCCGGGCTTGGGTACAACTCCAGGCTTAAAAAAGTGTAAAAAAAAGAAAGTGGAGGAGGTGGTGGGATTCGAACCCACGCAGGCTATTACACCCCTGACGGTTTTCAAGACCGTTCCCTTAAACCACTTGGGTACACCTCCAAAATAGTATGAAATTGTTGAGCCTCCAAAAATAAAAATGGAGGAGGTGGTGGGATTCGAACCCACGCAGGCTATTACACCCCTGACGGTTTTCAAGACCGTTCCCTTAAACCACTTGGGTACACCTCCAAAGCTCATATACAATTGGTGAGCAATCATCTCGCTCGACATGATTTATAGTATCAACTTGGCAAGCAGATGTCAAACCCTTTTGTGCAAAAACATTAAAAAAACCCAAAAAAAACCCCGCCTGAACGATACGTTTCAGACGGGTTGGTTTGTTCATTAGTGAGGCATTTCAATTTTCTCGATACCGCCCATATATGGACGTAGCACTTCTGGAATGACGACTGAACCGTCAGCCTGTTGGAAGTTCTCTAAAATCGCAGCGACGGTCCGGCCGACAGCGAGACCAGATCCGTTAAGCGTGTGGACGAATTCCGGCTTCGCGTTCGCTTCGCGACGGAAACGGATTCCGGCCCGGCGCGCTTGGAAGTCTTCAAAGTTCGAGCAAGATGAAATTTCGCGATACATCCCTTGCGCCGGCATCCATACTTCGATGTCATATTTCTTCGCAGCCGTGAAGCCGAGATCGGCCGTACACATGCTGAGCACTTGATATGGGAGACCGAGACGCTTAAGCACTTCTTCAGCGTGGCCCGTCAACAGCTCGAGTTGTTCATAAGACTCTTCAGGTTTCACGAACCGGACGAGCTCGACTTTGTTGAACTGATGCTGACGAATGAGCCCACGCGTGTCGCGACCAGCTGATCCCGCTTCTGAACGGAAACAAGCGCTATACGCCGTATACGTGATTGGAAGTTGGTCTTCCGTGATGATCTCGTCACGGTGCATGTTCGTCACCGGAACTTCTGCCGTCGGTACGAGGAAATAGTTCGTATCCGCCACTTTGAATGCGTCTTCCTCAAATTTAGGAAGTTGTCCCGTCCCGGTCATCGCGTCGCGGTTGACCATATAAGGAGGGAGCACTTCAGAATAGCCATGTTCATCGGCATGCATATCCATCATGAAGTTGATGAGGGCACGTTCGAGACGGGCGCCGAGACCTTTATAAAAGACAAACCGGCTACCTGTTACTTTACCCGCTCGTTCCACATCGACGATTTTCAAGTCTTCCATGACGTCCCAATGTTGTTTGAGTTCGAATTCGAACGTCGGTTTTGTTCCGACTTCACGGATGGTGACGTTATCGTCTTCCGTTTCGCCAATTGGCGTTGATTCGTGCGGGATGTTCGGGATGCTGAGGAGAATCAAGTTCAATTCGGCCTCGACTTCACGCAACTCTTCATCGAGCAATTTGATTTCATCCCCGAGACGGCGCGTCTCGAGAATCGGTCCATCCGCATCTTGCTTATTGCGTTTCAATTCCGCAATTTGTTTCGTCGCTTCATTTCGTTTCGCTTTCTTCACTTCAACCTCATTGATCAAGTTGCGGCGTTTCTCTTCTAACTCCGGGAAACGATCGAGCGCACTCAAATCCTCGCCGCGATGAGCTAGCTTCGTTTTAATCTCTTCAAAATCTGTTCGTAATCGTTTAATGTCTAACATTCGTTGTTCCTCCTTTTTCACATAAAAAGGTGGCACGCCCCTTTCCCGTAGGAAAGGGACGAACCACCTTGGATCCGCGTTGCCACCCTCGTTGCCCGAAATCGGGCCACTCGATGCACGTAACGTGTGCGTAACGTGACTTGTTTCCAAGCCAATGCTCCGAGGCCGATTCGGTTACATCATCCCACTAGTTTGCACCAACCACTAGCTCTCTGTCAGTAGATGACCGTAACGTACTTTTCCCCATCATTGCATCTGTCATTGAATTAGTTTTACTTTACAACATCTCAACTCTATCGACAAGACTCAGTTTTCCGAGCACGAGTCGAATCTCATCTAAAAAGTCGGAGAAGGCACGCGTCATACGTGTCAAAAACGACGCCATCTCGACCGGTTCGGCCGCGACGAGCGTTCCTTTAGGTGGAAGTTCACCATCTAGATACCGAACGCTTCCAGAAGGCTCGATGGTGACGGTCCCGACCTGTTGATCGGCCGCAATTGGGGCTTTCGTATCCGGAAGATCGTAAGTCGGTTCAGGTACATCCTGCCCTTTCTCGACGAGCACTTCAAAGGCCGACGTCGTGCGCACTTTCGCTGTCTCGACCGCACCTTCAGCGACATGGAGCGTCGCCGGGACGATTTCGCCTGTCCGTAAGATCGGGGTTAAGACGAAGTCTCCATATGCATAGTCGTGAAGAGCTTTCGTGGCAGTATAACGCCCTTGATCGGTCTTCGCTCCTAGAACGACCGACAGCACGGTACGTCCATCTCGAGTCGACACGCCGATGAAGCAGTAACCGGCATCGTCGGTCGTGCCCGTTTTGAAGCCAAGCATGCCCGGATAGGCTAAATCTCGACCGGCGAGCATCCGATTCGTCGCTTCGAAGCGGACCCCGTCGATGTCGACATACGCTTGTTTCGTCACATCGAGCACTTCCGGGAACTTCGTCAAATAAGCCAAAGCGAGCATCATCAAATCATTGGCCGATGTCAAATTCTCCCCTGGACGTCCCGCTGACACAGAGTCAAGTCCCGATGCATTGGCGAACGTCGTTTGGGTCATGCCAAGTTCGGTCGCCCGTTCGTTCATTTTCTTTACGAATACCCCTTCCGAACCAGAGACGGCCTCGGCCAATGTGACCGCTGCCTCGTTCGCGGAACGAATCAACGCCACATCGTAAAGTTCTTTTACCGTGTACGGTTTATTGACGAGCGGAATCCGAGCCAATCCTGGTTTTCGGGTCAGCGCCAACGCCTTGTCGCTCGGGGTTACTTCTTGGTTCCAACTGAGGTCACCCGCTTCGATGGCTTCTCGGACGAGAAAAGCGGTCATCAGCTTAGTGATTGATGCCGGAGGAAGCATGGCGTCCTCTTCTTGTGAGAACAGGATTTGTCCCGTCGTCATGTCCACGAGCATCGCGCCGGTCGCATCAACTTTAGGTGCCGCCGATGCATCCGTCGGCACGATCATATTTAAAAGGATTGCCCAAACGAGCATCCATCCAATCCATCTTTGTCTCACGGTCTTGCCCCTTTCTATACGTATCTCGTTACAGTGTAGCAAAAAAACACATGAAAAAGGCTCCCTATTTGCTAGGGAGCCTTTCAATCAGGCGAGTTGTCGCTTCGTCGCTTCAACCATGTCCAAAAAATAGCGGTGCATGGACAAGTCGTCCGTCAATTCCGGGTGGAACGAGCAGGCCATATACTTGTCATACCGAACCGCGACAATCGCTTCCTCGACCTCGGCGAGCACTTCGACGCTCACTTCGACCGATGCGACTTGCGGCGCTCGAATGAACACCGCTTCGACAGCGTCATCGATTCCATTGACAGTCAAATCGACTTCGAAGCTGTCAACTTGTCGTCCGAACGCATTCCGTTTGACCGTCATCGGAATTTTACGCAAATGCGCATCATACCCTTCGACTTCGGTCGCGAGCAAAATCAAACCAGCGCACGTCCCAAACATCGGCAACTCCGTATTCTCACGTAACGGCTCGAGCAACTCGTACCGATCTAGTAGGCGACGCATCGCCGTGCTCTCCCCACCCGGCAAGACGAGTCCATCGATTCGATTTAAGTCATCGACCGAGCGGACGACGAGCGTATCCGCACCAAGTGCTTCGAGCATATGAACGTGTTCGCGAATCGCACCTTGCATTCCGAGTACACCAATCGTGGTCATCTTACCAACCTCGCGGTGCCATGAGTTCTTCTTGTTTGAGCGTGCGGACGTCGAGCCCTTTCATCGCTTCGCCGAGTCCTTTCGACAAGTGCGCGATGCGCTCATAGTCATCATGGTATGTCGTTGCTTCGACGATGGCACGGGCAAATTTCTCAGGGTTCTCCGCTTTGAAGATTCCTGATCCGACAAAGACGCCGTCCGCTCCGAGGTGCATCATGAGTGCCGCATCGGCTGGTGTCGCAATTCCGCCTGCTGCGAAGTTGACGACCGGGAGGCGGCCTGCTTCACGGATTTGCATGAGTACTTCAAACGGGGCACCAAGGTCACGCGCTTCCGTCATCACTTCATCGATGCTCATCGAGAGCAATCGTTTCACTTGGGCTTGAACGGTACGCATGTGACGAACTGCTTCAACGATATTGCCGGTTCCCGGTTCACCTTTCGTCCGAATCATTGCTGCACCTTCCCCGATGCGGCGTGATGCTTCACCGAGGTCACGAGCGCCACAGACGAATGGTGCTTTGTAGTCACGTTTGTAGAGATGGAACTCTTCGTCAGCAGGTGTCAATACTTCGCTCTCGTCAATGAAATCAACCCCCATTGATTCAAGGACACGGGCTTCAGCGATGTGACCGATCCGGCACTTCGCCATGACCGGTACCGATACCGCACCCATGACGTCTTCGATGATTGTCGGATCGGCCATACGAGCAACGCCGCCCATTTTGCGAATATCTGAAGGTACGCGCTCGAGTGCCATGACGGCAACTGCACCTGCCGCTTCAGCAATTTTGGCTTGCTCCGCGTTGATGACGTCCATGATGACGCCACCTTTTTGCATCTCAGCCATACCTCGTTTTACTTTGTCTGTCCCTACTTGTCTCTTTTCCAAATGGATCCCCTCCAATAAGCTAGTCTACTTGCAAGTATAAATTGATTTGACTATATTGAAAGTGCCAGTTTTGTATTTTCTGAAGTGGTCAGTTTAAACAAAGGACTTCATTTCCTAATTCTCGAATGTTGTAAAGGACAAGGGGGATGATGAAATGGACCAATGGAACAGTCGTGACGAGGCGCATGGACGAAGCTTTTTCGGGAAAGCCGGAGTGTTTTCGCTCCTACTCGTTATCGGATTCATGCTCTATTTTTTCTTTGGCTGACTAGAAAGGATTAACTATGGATATGCTCACGTTCTCGCTCGAGGCTGACTCGAGCGTCCCGTTATATGAACAACTCTATTTGCACATTCGACAAGCCATCGTCGATGACACCCTCACCACCGGGACAAAACTTCCGTCCAAACGTAAGTTAGGCGAGTTTTTAGATGTATCACAAACGACAGTTGAACTGGCTTACGCCCAGTTGCTCGCGGAAGGATACATCGAGTCGTTGCCACGCAAAGGCTTCTACGTGTTACCGCAAGAAGAACTGTACGTCCGGCGCGGCAGTAGCGTCATCGAACCGCTCCCGGTGAAAAAAACATATGAGTTCGACTTGTATCCGAGTCAAATCGACACGACCGCTTTCCCATTCGAACGTTGGCGCCGGCACTTAAAACAAGTCGTCTCGGAAGAACATCACGATTTGCTGTCACTTGGCTCTGTACAAGGCGATTTCGTCCTTCGTCAAGAAATTGCGACCTATCTCTACCATTCGCGTGGTGTGCATTGTTCTCCCGAACAAATCGTTGTCGGATCGGGAACCGAGCAGCTGTTGCCCCAATTGTTAGAACTGTTGCCGGATACCACGACGTTCGGCATTGAGGATCCGGGGTATCCGCTCACCCGCCAACTGTTCGCCCATCAACGACGGACGTTCATTCCAATTCCTGTTGATGAGAGTGGCGTCCGTGTCGATGTGGTGGAACAAGCAGCCATCGATGCCCTTTATGTGACACCGGCCCATCAATTCCCGACCGGAACGATTTTATCGGTCAGCCGCCGTCAACGTCTGCTCAACTGGGCATCGGAGCAGCAAACATATGTGATCGAAGACGATTATGACAGCGAATTCCGTTATAGCGGTAAGCCCATCCCGTCCTTGCAAAGCATGGATCAAAACGAGCGGGTCGTCTATTTGAGCACGTTCTCGAAATCGCTAATGCCTTCATTGCGAATCGGTTATATGGTGCTCCCCCCTCCGCTGTTGAATCGCTACCGGGAACGTTATCGTCACTTCACATGCAGCGTGCCCCGCTTCGAGCAACACACGTTGGCCGAATTTATGGCGACCGGTGATTTTGAGAAACATCTGAACCGGATGCGTAAAACATATCGACGTAAACTTGAAATCATCATCGCCGCTTTCAAACCGTATGAACCGATTGTCTCCATCACAGGGGCGAGCGCAGGCCTTCATGTTGTGCTATCTGTCCAAACGACAAAGTCGAGCGAAGAATTAAAACGTCTGGCCGAAGCCGCGAGTATTCGAATCAATGCGATGACCGATTATCGCATCAACTCGAGCGATACGGTCCCACAGCTTTTATTCGGGTTTGCCGCCTTATCTGAAGAAGTATTACCTGCCGCCGTCAGTGCACTCATGTCGTGTTGGAACATTGAGAAAGGAAGAGATTGATGAAACGGTCACGCTATTTCGTCGGTGGTCTCCTCTTATTAATCGGTACACTCCTGTTATCCGAATCGTGGTGGAAAGACCAACTCGCGACGTGGAACAGTCAACAAGTGACCGCCGAGATTCAACCGAAACAGCCCGAAACCGGCGAATTTGAGTTTTCAAACGTCGAGCCATTATCCTGGGAACAACTATTGACTGTGCGCAATCGGTTTCACGAATTACCGACCCTGGGTCTCATTTCCATTCCAGATGTTAACCTTGAACTGCCCATTTTATATGGTCTCGATAACGAGAACTTGGCTGTCGGTGCCGGAACGATGGATCCGTCCCAGCACATGGGAACCGGAAACTACGCACTTGCCGGCCACTATACGCAAAGCCCGACCGCACTGTTCGGGCCACTCCATACCCTCGACATCGGCATGTCCATCTATGTAACCGACATGAAGCACACGTTCCAGTACGAAGTTACTTCCCTAGAGACTGTCCCCCCGACACAAGTTGATGTACTCGAACCAACAACTGAACCGACGATTACGCTCGTCACGTGTACGTTCGATACGACGGAACGGTTGATTGTGAAAGGACGCCTCGTGAAGCAAACGCCTCTCTAACCGATAGGCGTTTTTATTATTTTTCAAAAAACATATTGTGAGCGCTTACATATTCAGCTAAACTATTCCTGAAACCGTTTGCGCAATTTTGACAATTCGTTGCCCTGTAGACGACACATTCCATGAAAGAGGTGCTTTATGAAGAAGAAAGCGGCACGACAGACGACCACGTTACTTTTATCATCCGTTCTCCTGATCCAAGCCGGCGTCCCGATGAACGCTTTGGCTGAACCTGCCACAATCTCAATTGATGGCTTAAAAACAGATTGGACGAACACGCCAGCGCTCGCCACATCCCCACAGGCGGGTTGGCAAGGATTCGATTTAGGAGACGTCTATCTGCAGAACGATGCACGTAACCTTTACTTTTATGTGGATGCGAACAACGTCCCGAACTGGGGCGACAATGGTCAGTACATAAATATCGCCCTCCAAATCAATGAACAAGATTCAGGCGTAGCGACAAACCCGCTTGGCTATCCGTTCAACTTTAGCCAAACCGATAAAAAACCACAGTATCATATTTTACTTCGCGTCGATGGCGATACATCAGTAAAAGAAGCTGCTCTGTATGAAGCAGGTAAATCCACACCACTCGCAAACTTAAGCAACTTGAACGGCGCCTCGTTTGCTATTGACCGCACGAAAGGATTTGAAGGCAAAATCCCATTGTCCCTGCTTGGCCTAAGCAACGAGGATACCGTTCGGGTCCTCACGGTACTCAGTGGGAATAACGCTACCGAGCATGGTGCGTTCGACACGATTCCAAGTAATTCGGCCAACAAAGTCGCCGATAGTTGGAACGTTTCGGCTACTCCGTCGACACAATCGGTATATAGCCCAGCCTTCACGTTGAGCGGTGTCGAGACGGTCAGTCAACTCGAAGTGACAGCAGTCACACCGGCCAATCAATCGGAACAAATGGACATCAAATCCCCAATCACTTGGACGTTCAATGAGCCTGTGTCGTTAGACGCTTCGAACATCAGCTTGATGAATGGCGAGACAGCTGTACCGTTCACGGCTGAAGCGAGCGGATCGACAGTGACCGTCACACCGACCGAAGCACTCGGCTTGAATCAAACATATACCGCGACCCTTCCCGCGGACGCTGTGAAAGGAAACCTGTCGAACACGACGTTACCGGCATTGACGACGTCATTTAAAACCATCACTGAAATCGCCGATCCATGGAAAACACAACGCTACATCGAGATGTTGTACGTCCGGGCCGACAACGATTATACCGATTGGAATTTATGGACGTGGAGTACTGGTGCCAAAGATGGCCAAGTAGATCCATACAAAATCACTGAAGAAGGTGCCGTCTTCCGTATCCCGGTCGGAAAAGATGCGACCAACGTAGGCTTTGTCATCCGCAAAGGCACGGATTGGGCCGTGAAGGATGGTTACGGGGAAGACCGTTATGTGAAACTCGGCAATGATCGAGTCACAAAGGTCGTCGTCGAGAGCGGAAAAGGAACGTTCCACCAAGTACCGACGATTCAAGGGCCCGTGTTTGAAGATGGTGCCGTCACGTTCTTCTACCGTGACAAAGCGTTGTATGAAGAAGGACAACTCGATGAAATCGACAGCGTCGCGTTAAAAGTCAATGGCACGACATACCCGATGACTTACGAAGCGAAGAACGAATGGTTCCGTCATACGGTAAAATTGCCGGAAGGGGAGCATGATTATACATTCCTTGTCACGAAAGACGGTGTCACGACTGAAGTGAAAGACCCTTACTTTGAGGCGTCGAGCGTTGAATATCGTCGTCCCAACGTCAAATTGACCGCTTCTGTTGCTCCAAAAGCGATTAGTTCTCGAGAAAACGCGGTCGTCCAGGTGAAGCCGACGTTGCCAAAAGGTGTCCAATTACGAGAAATGTACATCGATGCCCGTCCACTCGGTGGACCAGCCAAGCTAGCGGTCGACCCGGCACTGAACAAACAGACGATTGCAGTGAAAGATACTGTCAAACCAGGCAATAAGTATTTGACGATTACGGCGATTGACCAATACGGAAACGTTCATAAGACGAAAACATCGTTGACGGTCCGCCCGATCTCCATGAAAGATAAGCAAGAATTTGATTGGGACGAGGCACGGATTTACTTCATGCTGACCGATCGCTTCTATGACGGGGATAAAACGAATAATAACCCGAATGGTGAATACTACGACCAAGACCATCTTGAGTCGTATCACGGCGGCGACTTTGCCGGCGTCACGAAAAAACTCGACTATTTAGACAAGTTAGGTATCAATACAATTTGGATCACACCGATCGTCGACAACATTGATTGGGATCTTCGTTACGGTAAAGACGGCTCACAGTACGGCTACCACGGCTATTGGGCGAAAAACTTCGAAAAACTCGATGAGCATCTTGGGGATATGAAGGCGTTCCATCGTCTCATCGACGAAGCAAACGCACGAGGCATCAAGATTATGGTCGACGTCGTCCTGAACCACCCTGGCTACGGCATGGAACCAGGAGCTGTGGACACGGGTGCGACAAACTTCCCGACAAATCAGGAACGTAAAGCGTTCGAGGGAATGATTCGTTCGAACCCGGTCGATGGGGATGATTTAAAAATGTCACTCTCTGGGCTGCCAGACTTTAAAACAGAGGAAGCAGCTGTTCGTGAACAACTCGTCAAATGGCAGACAGATTGGATTAAACGCTCGAAGACGAAAAAGGGTAACACCATCGACTACTTCCGCGTTGATACAGTCAAACACGTCGATTCGACAACATGGAAGTCGTTCAAAAACGAGTTAACGGCACTTAAACCAGACTTCAAGATGATTGGAGAACATTACGGCGCGAGTGTAAACAACACGGGCGGTTACTTACAGAGCGGCCAAATGGATTCGCTACTCGACTTTGACTTCAAATATCAAGCTGAGCGGTTCATCAACGGGAATATTGATGACGTCGAGAGCGCGCTCCAATACCGCAACACACAACTCTCGAATGAAGCGACGCTCGGACAGTTCCTCAGTAGTCATGACGAAGATGGTTTCCTCGTATCACGTGCCGGAGGAGATGAAGGAAAACACATGGTCGCCGCTTCGCTTCAAATGACGGCGAAAGGTCAACCTGTCATCTACTATGGTGAAGAGGTCGGTCAGTCAGGAAAACATGCCTTGGATATGGATAAAGGCGAGTTCAATGAAAACCGTTATGACTTCGACTGGAAGCGAGTCAAAGGAGAAGGCAAAGTGATGCACACGCATTACCAGAAGCTTCTCAATATTCGTGCTGACTATTCGAAAGTATTTAGCAAAGGAACACGGGCCGTTATTGCGGGTGGGTCTGCGAAGGGATATTCTGTCTTTGAACGAAAACACGGCAAGGACTCGATCCTTGTCGCCTTGAATACGACAGAGGCGAAGCGAACGATTACGTTCCAAACGAACCTTAAGTATAAGACGAAACTTGTCGATCGCTATAGTGGACGAAACTATGTGGTCAAACGAGATGGCAAAGTCACGGTCAGCTTGCCTGCGCAAGATGATGGTGGTACAGTCATTCTTGTCAACAAAGTTAAAAAATAATAATAAAAAGCCGTTGCCTCTGAATAGAGACAACGGCTTTTCGTTTAACGTGAGTAGTTTGGAGCTTCTTTAGTGATATGAACATCATGTGGATGGCTTTCTTGCAAGCCAGCCCCTGTCATGCGGATAAACTGCGTATCTTCGCGTAACGCCCGAATGTCAGCTGCCCCACAATAACCCATTCCTGAGCGAAGGCCACCGATGAGTTGATACACCGTATCTGCCAACTCGCCACGATAAGCGACACGACCTTCAATACCTTCCGGCACGAATTTCTTGTCCGCTTCTTGGAAGTAGCGATCTTGGCTTCCACGTTTCATCGAGGCTTCAGAACCCATTCCACGGTATGTTTTGAACTGACGTCCTTGATAGATTTCCATCTCACCTGGACTCTCTTTCACACCAGCGAGAAGACTACCGAGCATGACCGCATGACCACCAGCCGCAATTGCTTTCACGATATCACCTGAATACTTGATTCCACCATCGGCAATGACTGTGACACCATGTTCTCTAGCTTCTGTGACACAATCGTATACCGCTGTGATTTGTGGAACGCCGACACCTGCTACGACTCGTGTCGTACAGATTGACCCTGGGCCAATCCCGACTTTGATGACCGATGCACCGGCTTCAATCAAAGCCCGTGTTGCTTCGGCTGTCGCGACATTCCCTGCAATAATCGGGAGTGTCGGGAACATGTCACGTAACTCTTTTACTTTCTCAATGACGCCGGCTGAATGGCCGTGAGCTGTGTCTACCACTAGAGCATCGACACCAGCATCGACAAGGATTTGAGCACGCGATGCGGCATCTTTCGTGACACCGACGGCGGCTGCAACGAGTAAGCGACCTTGTTTGTCTTTCGCTGCGTGCGGGAACTGTTCGACTTTCTCAATATCTTTTGTCGTAATGAGACCTTTTAACACACCTGAATCATCAACGAGCGGTAATTTTTCAATCCGATGTTGATGAAGAATACGTTCTGCTTCTTCAAGGGACGTCCCTACTTTTGCGGTGACGAGGTTTTCCGTTGTCATGACATCCGCAATCACTGTCGAGTAATCTTTAATGAAGCGAAGGTCGCGGTTTGTTAAAATCCCAATCAACTTGCGTTCTGTTTCCGAATTAACGATTGGAACACCTGAGATACGGTATTTACTCATCAAGTACTCTGCATCGTACACTTGACGCTCAGGCGTCAAATAGAATGGGTTCGTGATGACGCCGTTCTCCGAGCGTTTAACGCGATCGACGTGTTCTGCCTGCATCTCCATCGACATGTTTTTATGAATGACTCCTAGACCACCTTGGCGTGCCATAGCGATGGCCATCGGTGCTTCTGTGACCGTATCCATACCTGCACTGATGATTGGTACGTTCAACTCTAGACCTTCACAAAGTTTAGTGCTCAAACTCACATCTCTTGGCAAGACATTTGAAAAGCGCGGTACGAGTAACACGTCATCAAACGTTAATCCTTCTTTTGCAAACTTGTTTTCCCACATAAAAATCGATTGCCCCTTTCCCTATCGGACCCGAATCTTTGTTTCGAAATATTTCTGTAATGGTAACAGGTATAGGGCGAAAGTGCAATTCAATTCACGATGTTCAGAAAGTTCAGAATTGTGTTCGTTCCATTCACTTTCATCTTTTAATGTTCGGAATTAGATTGTATGTGTCGCTTACGAATAGAAAATTTAATGACAATCCACAAAAAAAGACGACCAAGCGGATGCTTGATCGTCTTTCGCGTTGGCCTGGCAACGTCCTATCCTCACAGGGGGAGACCCCCAACTACTTTCGGCGC
>NZ_JACSLN010000007.1:0-43664 GCF_018618155.1 Exiguobacterium sp. s6 | reverse complement strand
ATGCCGAACACGGAAGTTAAGCGCTTCAGCGCCGAAAGTAGTTGGGGGTCTCCCCCTGTGAGGATAGGACGTTGCCAGGCCAACGCGAAAGACGATCAAGCATCCGCTTGGTCGTCTCTTTTTGTATATATATGTCGTATTTAATTCGGATGGGAAGGTGTCTAAATGACTCGAAAACCTAAACATAATCCTTTTACATTTATGGAGACGCTTGAGCAACATGTGCGAGAAGGACGGGTTTCTTTTCATGTACCTGGCCATCACAATGGAACGGTGAGAGATGAAAAGCTTCCGACGGCCTTCCAAAAAATTATGCCATATGACTTAACAGAGCTTGGTCACTTGGATGATTTACACCATGCGGAAGGTATTATTTTAGAAGGTGAAAAGGCATTAGGATCCCTTTACCAGAGTAAAAGTAAATGGTTGGTAAATGGCTCTACTGCAGGGAATTGGAGTCTATTAGCAGCAACCGTAAAGCGTGGAGAACGAGTGTATGTACAACGTAATTCCCACAAATCGGTTTGGAACGCCATTGAGTGGCTTGGTCTAGAACCGATTTTACTCACACCGGAATTAGACAGAGGAAGTAGTTTGCCTACTGTCATTTCACTAGAAACAATTCAGGATGCTGTCTTGCAGTATCCAGGAGGAAAAGCGCTTCTCCTAACGTCTCCCACTTATTACGGAGACATGGCAAACATTCAGCAAATCAGTGCTTACTTGCGTCCGTTAAATATTCCCCTATTAGTAGATGAAGCACACGGCGCTCATTTGATTCATCCTACATTTCCAAAGCGATCAGCTATCTTCGAGGGGGCTAGCGCAGTCGTACAATCAGCCCACAAAACATTGCCCGCTCTCACAATGGGGGCATGGATTCACTATAAAGAAGAAATCGATGAAAAGCGTCTCTTTCATGCGCTTTCATCTTTCCAAACATCTAGCCCATCTTACTTGATTATGGCCTCGCTTGATTACGCCCGAGAGTACCTCGAAAACTTGAGTGACCGAGATTGGACTCATATTCAAACGAGTCATTTTTCATTCATCATGGAAATGAGACGTGCTGGGTTTTCAATCAAAGTGGGCGATGACTTCACCAAGATGACTGTGTTAACATACCCTAAAAATGGTCTGATCTTTAGCCAGCATTTAGCGTCAATCGGTATTGACGTGGAACTGGCTGCAGAAGATCACGTGTTATTCTGCTTGCCGTTAAGGGAATTAAAAAGCCAAGAGATTCAACATTGGGTCAAACTGATTAAAAATGCATCGCAGCACGTCCCGCTCATTGTTGAAGATGAGACAATCTATCCTTACCCGATGACTGAACGCGTTTCGTTGTTGCGTTCTATATCGGACGACGCTGATATTGAACGTCTACCGTTTGAGCAAGCGATTGGTTCTGTTGCGGCAGAGACCGTTATTCCGTATCCGCCGGGGATTCCTTGGATTCTAAGAGGAGAAGTCATCACAGACGAGAAAATCCGAGTTTTGAATGAATGGATTTCATTAGGACGGAACCTGCAGGCAAGTAGACATGTTATGATGAAACAAATTGATGTTATCGTAGAGGAGTTTTAAGCGTGAAAGGTATGTTTATTACTGTGGAAGGACCAGATGGTTCTGGGAAAACAACACAGCTACAATTGTTAGTTCAGTCATTGACTGAACAAGGGTATGAAGTGGTCGTCACCCGAGAGCCAGGGGGAACGAAGGTCGGAAACAGTATTCGAGAAGTCTTGCTCTCGCCAGAACATGATGAGATGACGCCTCGAGTCGAAATGATGCTCTATGCCGCATCTCGAGCTCAAAACATTGATCAAGTGATTCGACCGGCTCTCCACCGTGGAGCAGTTGTCGTATGTGATCGATTTGTGGATGCCTCGATTGCGTATCAAGGCTATGGGCTCCAATATGATTTGTCACAAATTTTGTCGTTAAACGACTGGGCGACTGCTGGGATCAAACCAGATTTGACGTTTCTCTTTGACTTGACCCCGGATCAAGCGAGCCATCGCATGAAAGATAGAGGCCAATTAGATCGAATCGAGAGCCGTGATGAGTCTTTCCATCAACGCGTATACGAAGGATTTCAAATATTATTAGAGCAACATCCAGAACGAATGGTACGTATTGATGCGAACGCCTCGATTGAAACCATTCAGGATGAAGTGTTAGATATTACGTTAGAACGATTAAAAGAAAGAGGAGTGATGCAATGATGAAGATGGTAATCGCGATTGTACATGATAAGGACAGTGCCCGCTTATCAGATGCTTTGATTGAAGAGGACTTCCGTGCAACGAAATTAGCCACAACGGGAGGTTTTTTGAAAGAAGGAAACACCACGTTTATGATTGGTGTACCGAAAGAGCGGTTAGATGACCTACTTGCGTTAATCAAATCAAACTGCTCGAGCAGGGATCAAATGATTACGCCGATTTCACCGATGGGTGGACACGCTGATTCATACATTCCTTATCCTGTAGAAGTCCAAGTTGGCGGAGCGACTGTGTTTGTCTTGCCGATTGAAGGATTTCATCAGTTTTAATGGGGACGGTCACGAACATGAGTTTTCAGGAGTTATCAAAATCTCAAACGGTTATTGCGAAAGTGATTGAAAACTCGATCGTTGCTCAAAAGGTCGGTCATGCATATATCTTTTCAGGTGACTATGAACCGTACTTGATTGAAACGGCACAGTTGTTTGCGAAATCCCTTTTTTGCGAGTCGCCTGACGGGGTAGAACCCTGCGGTAACTGTCGAAACTGTAGACGAATGGATTCGGGAAACCTTGTCGACTACATGGAAGTCGAACCGGATGGAGCCAGCATTAAGAAAGAACAGGTGCAACAGTTATTGAGTGACTTGTCTTTACGTGGTGCAGAAGGTGACCGTCAAGTGTATGTGATTCACCAAGCCCATAAGATGACGCCACAAGCCGCCAACAGCCTATTGAAGTTCTTTGAAGAGCCAGGTGTAGGGAAACTAGCCATCTTGGTAACAACTCAGCCACAACTTCTCTTACCGACGATCCGTTCGCGAGCTCAGCATTTAGTATTCCGACCGATTGATCGAGAACGGCTTGTGGAAACGTTGGTCGCAGACGTGCAATGTACGAGCGATTTAGCGCGTCTTGCTTTAGAGACATATCCGAAATTCGAAGACGCGCGTGAGGCGCTTCACAACGACTGGTTTGTACAGGCGTATGGGCTAGTGGTACAATTAGTTGAAGTATTGACAAAACGCCCGCAAGAATTGCTTTTATTCGCCCAAGAAAAATGGCTCGGTCATTTTAAAGGGCGGAATGAATTGCGAGTCGGTCTCGAGCTGTTCGGAAATTGGTTGGAGCAAGCGCTCCACTTCAAAGTGCGAACAGACTATGTCCCGGAGTTGTTTACGAAAGAACAAGCGCTATATACCGCGTTTGTAAAAGATCGTCCGGTTCATAAAATCGTCCATGCTATTGAATCTGTCCATGAGGCGATTCGACGACTAGAGGCAAACGTCAATCCTCAATTAACGTTCGAACGGTTAACGTTCGATTTGCAGAAAGGATAGGAGAGCGTGCTTGAAGTAGTCGGAGTCCGTTTTAAAGAAGCGGGAAAAATCTATTACTTTTCACCAGGCGAAGCAACGCTTGAACGTGGGGACCATGTCATCGTAGAGACGGTACGAGGCATCGAGTACGGTGAAATCGTCCAAGTTGGTAAACAACTAGGTGAAGACGAAGTGGTTTTACCGCTAAAGACAATCCTTCGTGTCGCTGATCATAAAGATGCCGAAATCGTACAAGATAATCGATTGGCCGCTTTTGACGCTCACGCCGTCTGTGAAGAAAAAATTCGTGAACATCGACTTGAGATGAAGTTAGTAGATGTTGAGTATACATTCGATCGTAATAAAGTCATCTTTTATTTCACGGCAGAAGGCCGTGTTGATTTCCGTGAGCTCGTTAAAGATTTAGCGAGTGTGTTTCGGACTCGAATCGAGCTTCGCCAAATCGGGGTTCGAGATGAAGCGAAACTGCTGAGCGGAATCGGACCTTGTGGCCGTGTGTTGTGTTGCTCCTCGTTCTTAGGGGAATTTGAACCGGTATCCATTAAGATGGCCAAGGATCAGAACCTATCCTTGAACCCGAACAAGATCTCCGGTGTATGCGGTCGTCTCATGTGCTGTCTAAAATACGAGAACGATACGTATGAAGAATTAAAGCGGGATTTGCCAGACGTCGGAAAACGAATCAAAATTCCAGAAGGTGACGGACGTGTCATCGGTCTCAACATCTTGGATCAATTGATTCAAGTCGAGTTGAATGATCGGACCCGTGTTGTGACGTATACAATCGACGAACTCGTCGAAGTCGGTGCAGTCAAACGAAAACCGTCGAAACAGTGATGGGGTGCTGAGCAGTGGAAAGAATGGATAAAAAGGAAGTCATGATGCGGGTCGATGCGATCGAGCAACAGATGCAATTGTTGACGGAGCATTTAGGGGTGCTCAAAGAGCAACTCGCCTATTTGCTCGAAGAAAACCAACACATGTATCTCGAGAACCATCATCTGCGCGAAAAAGTAGAACAACTCGCAGAAGTCGAGACACCTAACGGAGATCCTCAAATTGCCTTGTCTGGAAAAGGACAAAATAACTTGGCGGCGTTATACCAAGAAGGGTTTCATATCTGCAATTTGCACTATGGACAAGTCAGAAAAGACGGGGATTGTCTCTTCTGTATGTCAATGCTAAATAAACATTAATAAGGGGCGATAGACGGGTATATACTCGTCCGTCGCCTTTGTACGTTATGTAGGAGGGAAATGGCGTGACTGTAAAACAAGGTGAACGTCTTGATGATTTGTTAGGACGTCCCGGAAAAATCATTCAAAGTGATGATGTATTTTCGTTTTCATTGGATGCGGTGTTGCTGGCTGAATTTGTGTGGGTCCCGATTCAAAAAGGGAGACTCGTTGATTTATGCGCCGGTACGGGGGCTATTCCGCTCTTTTTATCGTATCGGACGAAAGGAACGGTGACAGGACTTGAAATCCAGCCCCGTCTCGTTGATATGGCGAATCGAAGCATTGCCGTTAACGATTTAAGTGACAGACTGCACATCCTTGAAGGCGATGTGAAACATGCGACCAGCGTACTAGGGCATGCTCGTTATGACGTTGTCACGTGCAACCCACCTTATTTTTTAGCAAACGAAACTTCGCTCCGTAATCAAAATGAACATCATACGATTGCACGTCATGAAGTGCTTTGCACGTTAGAAGACTGTATCCGCTCAGCCAGTCAACTCGTCAAACCGGGTGGGAAGGTAGCCTTCGTCCATCGACCGGAGCGATTACTCGATATTCTAACGCTCATGCGGGCGTATCGGATTGAACCGAAACGAATGCAACTCGTTTACCCGAAACAAGGCCGAGACGCAAATACACTTTTAATAGAGGGGTCGAAAGATGGAAAAGCAGGGCTCACAATCTTACCTCCGTTTGTCGTTTATGAGGAAGATGACACGTATACGAGCGACATGCGGGCCATCCTCGATGCGTAAGCACTTTGCCTATATTCTCGAGTGTAGCGATGGCACATACTATACCGGATATACGACGGATGTAGATAAGCGGATGGACGTGCACAACAGCGGTAAAGGTGCGAAATATACGCGAGCGCGTCTCCCGGTGACGTTACGATATGTCAGGTCGTTTGCGACCAAACGTGAAGCCATGCAGTACGAATGGTCCATCAAACAACTCACGCGGGCTCAAAAACAGCAATTGATGGAGGGAACGAGTAATGAACTCACAGAAAAGTTATCAGACTGATGGGCCCACGCTCTATGTTGTGCCGACGCCGATTGGAAATCTAGAAGACATGACGTATCGAGCGGTTCGAATTCTAGGAGAAGTTGATTTGATTGCGGCCGAAGACACACGCCAAACGATGAAGCTCTGTCGCCATTTCGGCATTGAGACGAAACTAGTCAGCTACCATGAGCACAATAAGCACGTGAGTGGCCCGCGCTTAATCGAAGATATCGAGGCCGGCAAATCAGTCGCCGTCGTCTCAGACGCGGGCATGCCGGGGATCTCGGACCCGGGGAGTGACCTCGTGCGATTGGCCATTGAAGCGAAGCTCCCTGTCGTCGTGCTCCCTGGAGCGAACGCGGCGTTGACGGCTCTTGTCGCCTCTGGTCTTGCGACCGAGCGGTTTTTGTATTACGGATTCTTGCCACGTAAAAAGAAAGAGCGGCTCGATGTGTTATCTTCTTTGCAATATGAACCGGGCACCATCATTTTTTATGAAGCGCCACATCGGTTAAAAGAGATGCTGACCGGGATTCAGGACGCGTTCGGCAATCGGCAACTCGTTCTCGGACGAGAGTTGACGAAAACGTTTGAAGAGTTTTTACGCGGGACGGTAGAAGAAGCGCTTGTTTGGTGTGAAGGTGAGGTACGTGGTGAGTTCGTCGTCATGGTGGCTGGTTCGACGGAAATAGCACCGACACACGATTGGTGGGAGGCGTTATCGCCGCTCGAACACGTCGATCGTTATATCGAAGACGGATTGAAGCCGAACGCCGCTATCAAACAAGTTGCTAAAGAGCGCGGTTTATCACGTGGCGAGGTGTACGACGCCTATCATCAAGTCGACAAAAAAGAGTAAGCAAGGAATTCCTTGCTTACTCTTCGCTGTAGTAGTTTTCGAGCATGTTTTTCAACTCGACGAGAACGCGTTGTGCGCCTTCTGGTGAAAGGATCAATTTACCGTCAGCCAACTTGAAGTTGTCATCCGATACTTCGCCCGTCACTTGGCAAGTCATGTTCGGTTTGTATTTTTTCAACACGATTTGATCGTTGTCGACGTAGATTTCAAGAGCGTCTTTCTCAGCGATCCCGAGTGTGCGGCGCAATTCGATTGGAATGACGACACGACCGAGCTCATCAACTTTCCGTACGATACCTGTAGATTTCATTTTGTGTTTCCTCCTCCAATGGTGTCGAAATCTCTTGGTGACATGAGTCGTCAAAATTCGACAATGTTACTACAGCAAAAAGCATACTAAACTTTCCAATTGCAGTCAACTGCTTACTATTGGAAATCTACATTTTCGAAAATTGGCGATATGAGAACGATATATACCTAAAATTCCCCGAAAGTTAGGACATGAAACAAAGAAAGGGTTTTTTTGGAACATTTTTTATGAGGTAATAACAAAATAATTCCAAACAATTGGTTTGGAAATTCTTTTGTCGAACCGTGTATAATGGAAATTGCAAATGTCGAAAGGATGGAGAACATACAATGGCGAAGCCTACTTTTTATATTACGACTCCGATTTACTATCCGAGTGCCAAACTACACATCGGTCACGCCTATACGACGGTGGCTGGCGATGCGATCGCGCGTTATAAGCGTCTGAAAGGATTTGACGTCCGTTATTTGACGGGGACAGACGAGCACGGTCAAAAGATTCAGGAAAAAGCGAAAGAAGCTGGCGTGACGCCGCAAGCGTTTGTCGATGAAGTCGTTAAAGACATCAAAGTGTTATGGGACCGTCTTGAAATCTCGTACGATGATTATATTCGTACGACCGATGCCCGCCACAAGGCCGTCGTCGAGCACGTATTCGAGACGCTTCTGAAAAACGATGACATCTATCTCGGTGAATACGAAGGGTGGTATTCGATCCCTGATGAAACGTATTACACGGAGTCACAGCTCGTTGATGGGAAGAGCCCTGACAGCGGTCACCCGGTCGAGCTTGTACGCGAAGAGTGCTATTTCTTCCGTCTCAGCAAGTACGCCGATCGTTTAATCGAGTACTTCGAGTCGCACCCTGACTTCATCTTGCCAGAATCGCGCAAAACCGAGATGATCAACAACTTCTTGAAGCCGGGCCTCCAAGACTTGGCCGTCTCACGGACGACGTTTGACTGGGGTGTCCAAGTGCCATCGAACCCGAAACACGTCGTGTATGTATGGGTCGATGCTCTCACGAATTACATCTCTGCCCTCGGCTATGGGTCGGACAACGACGAGTTGTTCAACCGCTATTGGCCAGCCGACGTGCACTTGGTCGGAAAAGAAATCGTCCGGTTCCATACGATTATTTGGCCGGCGTTGCTCATGGCGCTTGAACTTCCATTACCGAAACAAGTTTTCGCCCATGGTTGGTTGCTCATGAAAGACGGCAAAATGTCGAAATCGAAAGGCAATGTCGTCGATCCGATTCCACTCATCGATCGCTACGGACTCGACTCACTCCGCTACTATCTTCTTCGTGAAGTTCCATTCGGAGCGGACGGTACGTTCACACCGGAGGCGTTTGTGGATCGCTTGAATTTTGACCTTGCCAACGACCTCGGTAACCTGCTCAACCGGACCGTGGCCATGATTAAGAAGTATTTCGATGGCGAGATCCCTGCTTATGCGGGCAACGTGACAGCGTTTGATGCCTCGCTTCTTCAAGTTGTCAATGAGACGACAGAGAAGACGGAAGCGGCCATGGAACACATGGAGTTTTCCGTCGCGCTCACAAGCATTTGGCAACTCGTGAGCCGTGCCAATAAATATATCGATGAGACGCAACCGTGGGTCCTTGCGAAGGACGAAGCGAAGCGTGGTGAACTCGCATCCGTGATGACGCATCTGGCCGGCGTACTTCGCCATGTGGCGGTCATGATTCAACCGTTCATGACACGGGCACCAAAAGAGATGTTCCGCCAGCTCGGTCTTGAAGGGAAAGACATGTCATGGGAAGCGCTCGATACGTTTGCGGCCTTCGATGGAGCGGTCGTCACCGACGGGACACCGATTTTCCCACGTCGTGATGTAAAAGAAGAGATCGATGCAATTCAGGAAATGATGCGTCAAGCATCGAAAGCACGTGTCGAGGAAGCCGAAGTGGAGGCGAGCGATGCTGAGGATGAGGACGTCCGTCCAGAAATCACAATCGACGTCTTTGACCAAGTCGAGTTCCGTGTCGGTCAAATCGTCGAGGCCGATAAAATCAAGAAGGCGAAGAAGCTGTTGAAGCTTCAAGTCGACCTTGGTAGCGAGACACGTCAAATCGTCTCAGGCATTGCCGAATGGTATGCGCCAGAAGACTTGGTCGGGAAGAAAGTCATCGTCGTCGCCAATTTGAAGCCGGTCAAACTACGTGGCGAGTTGTCACAAGGGATGATTTTAGCGGCTGATAAAGACGGCAAGCTTGAGCTTGCGACCGTATCTGAGAATATGCCGAACGGGGCCGTCGTCAAATAATCGTTTGGGGGAGACTTCGGTCTCCCTCTTTGTCTATATAAGGAGGAAGCACCATGTTGATTGATACGCATACCCATATCAATGCCGAGCAGTTCAATGAGGATGTCGAGGCGACGATCGAGCGGGCTCGTGCCGCGGGCGTTTCCCCGATGCTCGTCGTCGGATTCGATAACCCGACCATCACGCGGGCAATCGAGCTCGCGGAAACGTATGAGGATATCTATGCCATCGTTGGGTGGCATCCGGTTGATGCCGTCGATTGTACGGATGCTGATTTGAAGAGAATCGAGACGCTAATGGCTCATCCGAAAGTGATGGCGCTCGGGGAAATCGGTCTCGATTACCATTGGGACAAGTCGGAGAAAGATGTCCAACAACGCGTGTTCCGGCAGCAAATCGCTATCGCGAAGCGGACGAACATGCCCATCGTGATTCATAATCGGGAAGCGACAGCCGACGTGCTCGATATTTTAGAGGAAGAACATGCCGAAGAGGTAGGCGGCGTGTTCCATAGTTACAGCATGTCCGTCGAATTGTTGGAACGCTGTCTGCGCTTGAACTTCTATATCTCTCTCGGAGGACCAGTGACGTTCAAAAACGCTAAAGTCCCGAAGGCGGTGGCGCAACAAGTCCCGCTCGATCGGCTCCTTGTCGAGACGGACTGCCCGTATTTAACGCCGACGCCGTTCCGTGGTAAACGGAACGAACCCGCTTACGTCACGTACGTCGCCGAAGAGATTGCATCGCTACGTGACATGTCCTACGACGCGCTCGCTGAAGCGACGACAGCCAATGCGAAGCGCCTATTCCGTCTCCCATGATGTTCAGGCGCATCATCTTGAGTATTGGTGTCGTAGCGACGGCAGTGTTCGCCTATATGGCGATGCAGCCTGAACCGATCACCATCGTCGACGACGGCGTGACAACCGTGCATGAAAGCCGCGGCGATTCGGTGCTAGAAGTGCTTGACGAGACCGGTATCGTGATCGACGAGGCGGATATGGTGACTCCCGCTTTAAGTGCCGACGTCCCGACGGATCGAGTGATTCATATCGAACGAGCTCGTACCGTCTCGCTTCAAATCGGTTATGGCCAGGTCGAGACGATCGAGACGCGTGAACGGACCGTCAAAGACGTGTTGCTTCGTTATGGAGTGAGTGTACGCGAAGGAGACGACGTGTACCCGGGCGTACGTGCACCGGTCACATCAGGGATGACGATTCGCTACCAGCCTGTCGTCGCCCTCGATGTCATCGTCGGGGACGAGGCGAAGACCTTGTATACGATGGCTCAAACTGTCGAACAGGCGTTACTGGAGGCGAATGTGGTGGTTTCTGACCAAGATACGGTCGTCCCGGCTCTCACGACACCGGTACGGGATGGAATGACCATCAGCGTCAATGTGAGTCGAGACGTCGTACAATATGAGAGTCGTCTCATCCCATTTGAAATCGTCATGGAAGAGGACGATACGCTCGAACTTGGAGAGACCGAAGTCGTGCAAGTCGGCATCCCGGGACTCGAACGGACGCGGTATGCACTGACAGTGGAAAATGGTACAATTACAAATCGGACCGAAACGAGCGTGGAAACGCTACAAAGCGTACGCCCTCAAATCATTAAACGTGGGACGAAAGTCGTGGCCGAACCGGAGATTGAACCGGCAACGAATCAAGAAACGACCGCCACGACCGAACCGTCGAGTCCGTTTCGAGACGAGGCGGAGATTAAGATTGAAGAGACACCTCGTGCCGAGGATGCGCTGGACTTCACTTCCGCGAAACAACTTCTCGTCGAAGCGACCGCGTATACGAACAATGCGGAAGACACGGTCACATTTGATGACAGGGTTCTGACCCGTAGTGGTTATGATGTGACGGACACGATTCTGTATGAAGGGATGCGAATCATTGCTGTCGACCCCGCTATTATTCCTCTTGGCACACGTGTGTACGTTGAAGGGTTTGGCATGGCGATTGCTTTAGATACAGGCAGTGCGATCAAAGGTCATAAAATTGACTTGATGATGGACACGAAAGAAGAAGCGGTAACGTTTGGGCGTCAGCCGCTCACGATTTGGGTTATCCCGAAGCAAGAAGAGAAAGAAGGAAACGATGATGCGTGAAAAAATACAAGAGGTGATTGTCGTCGAAGGTCGAGATGACACGACGCGGCTTCAAGAAGTATATGACGTCGATACGATTGAAACGAACGGATCTGCCGTCTCGAAACAGACGATCGAACGAATCAAACGCGCCCAAGAAACGCGCGGCGTTATCATTTTGACGGACCCAGACTACCCGGGTGACCGAATCCGGGCCATCGTCGAGGAGCAGGTTAAAGGATGTAAGCATGCCTATTTACCTCGGGCCGAAGCGAAAGATAAACGTGGCAAGATTGGGGTCGAGCATGCTTCACCGGCAACGATTCGCCGTGTACTCGAAGCGGTGTATGAACAGCGAGTTGAGACTGACATGCCGCTCGTCACCCGCCAGATGGTGCTCGAAGCCGATTTGATTGGCGGAGCGGACGCTGCGCGCCGTCGTAAACGGCTCGGCGTGTTACTCCGAATCGGTGAACCGAACGCCAAACAGTTTGTAAAGCGCGTGGAAGCGTTACGGGTCACGATTGAGGAATGGGAACGGGCACTGGCTCAGTTAGAGGAGGAAAATCATTGAAAGACATTGCAACAATCCAACGCACGAAATCAATTCTAGAACGTCACGGCTTCTCTTTCAAAAAGTCGCTTGGGCAGAACTTTTTAATTGATTTAAATATTTTGAATAAAATCGTGGATGCCGCGGAGCTGGGAGAGGCGAGCGGGGTTCTTGAAATCGGTCCCGGCATCGGGTCATTGACGGAACAGTCTGCCAAGCGGGCTAAAAAGGTCGTCGCCCTCGAAATCGACCAACGTCTGCTTCCGATTCTGGAAGATACGATGTCTCCTTATCCACATGTGCATGTCATCCACGGCGATGCCCTCGAGCTCGATATTCAAGACATCGTCGAGCGTGAGTTTTTCAGTCAAGGAATCGAAGACATCTCGGTTGTGGCGAACTTGCCGTATTATGTGACGACGCCGATTATCATGCGCTTACTGGAAAGCCAAATCAAGTTCCGTTCACTCGTCATGATGATTCAAAAAGAAGTTGCCGAGCGCATTGGAGCGAAGCCTGGGACGAAAGCATACGGCTCTCTCTCGATTGCGATCCAATATTACGCGGAGGCGAACGTGAGCTTTATTGTTCCAAAAAGCGTGTTCATGCCGGCCCCGAACGTCGATTCAGCGGTCATCACGTTGAAGATGCGTCCCAAACCGGCGGTCGACGTGAAAGATGAAGCCTTCTTCTTCGAGCTTGCCCGGGCCAGTTTCGCACAACGTCGAAAAACGATCTTAAATAACTTGACGAATCACCTCGGGAAAGACAAAAAAATGGAAATCGAACAGTTTTTAGGTGAAGCCGGAATCGACCCGAAACGGCGAGGCGAAACGCTTTCGCTTGAGGAGTTTGCACGGTTAGCTGACACAATTTTACCACTTAAAAACAGTTGACGACCGGATAACGAATCGATATAATATTAATCTTTATTTTTGTTTTTGAATGTGTTATACTTGTAACAGTGAGGTGAAGCGTATGCCAAAGACGTTGCAAGAAATCAGACAGAAACTCGAATCGCATGTTGGAGAACGATTGACGTTGAAAGCAAACGGCGGTCGTAAGAAAGTCGTTACTCGGTTTGGAACGCTCGTTGAGACGTATCCCGCGGTGTTCGTCGTCAAATTGGATGAAGACCATCATAACGTGGAACGTGTCTCATATAGCTACGCTGATGTCCTAACGGATACAGTTAAAATTGAATTCAGTAATTGAACGATAAATGAGGGGCGGATGCATTGGCAGCTGCTTCTTTTTTTGTGCGCTCGTTTACGGTACAATGGCGAACAGGAGATACATGGGAAGGGTGAACGATATGCGCACGATCAGTGTGAAAGCGCCGGCAAAAATCAACTTGACGCTCGATGTCCTTGGGAAGCGGACAGATGGCTATCATGAAGTGGAAATGGTAATGACGACAGTAGACTTATCGGACCGGTTAGAATTGACTGTGCTCGATGCAGATGAGATTCGGATTCAGTCTGAGCATGCCTACGTGCCGAACGACCATCGAAATTTGGCTTATCGTGCGGCTGAGCTGTTACGGAAGCGATTCAATATCAAACAGGGTGTCGAAATTGTATTAGATAAGCAAATCCCAGTGGCGGCAGGGTTAGCTGGCGGCTCGAGCGATGCGGCGGCTACACTTCGGGGTATGAACGAATTGTTCGACCTTGGCCTGTCGTTAGAAGAGTTGGCCGAACTCGGAGCCGCCGTCGGATCGGACGTATCGTTTTGTGTCATGGGAGGAACAGCCATCGCGCGCGGACGCGGCGAACAGCTGGAGACGATTCCGTCACCGCCGCCGTGCTACGTCGTATTGGCGAAGCCGAAAATCGGAGTGTCGACGGCTGACGTCTATCGTGCCGTGCAGATGGAGAAGATTGTGCATCCGAACACCGAGGCGATGGTCACGGCGATTCGGGATCGAGATTTCGCTGGCATCTGCTCACATCTCGGGAACGCCCTCGAGGCGGTCACGCTCGAACTTCATCCGGAAGTTCGCCAAATCAAAGAGACGATGCTGCACTGCGGAGCGGATGGTGTCCTCATGAGCGGCAGCGGTCCAACGGTATTCGCATTGATTGAGCACGAGCAAAAAGCACATCGTGTCTATAATGGACTGAAGGGATTTTGTCCTGAAGTGTTCGTCGTTCGGATTCTCGGCAAAAAACATTGAACAAAGACGAATGAGAATGATATATTCTGTTTAGAACATTCGTCTATTATTGAAGAAGTGAAGGGGAATCCGTATGAAAATTCGTAGAAGTGGTCGTCTTGTCGATATGACCCGTTATTTGCTGGACCATCCACACCAGCTCGTCTCATTATCGATGTTTTCGAGTCGTTATAAAGCAGCCAAATCATCCATCAGTGAAGATTTGGTCATCGTCAGTGAAATGCTTTCGCATGATGGCACGGGAAAACTCGTCACAGTGCCAGGGGCAGCCGGCGGTGTCATGTTCATTCCAGGCTGGAGCAAGGAAAAGTCGCTCTCGATGATCGACGGCCTATGTGAGCAATTGTCGAAACCGGAACGGTTGCTTCCGGGAGGCTATCTCTATTTGACAGATGTCCTCGGGAACCCGCGTCAAGTGAAGCCGATGGGGCAAGTCTTCGCCTCTGTGTTCGCCGATCGTAAAGTTGACGTCGTCATGACGATCGCAACAAAAGGGATTCCGCTCGCGTACGCTGTCGCCGAGCAACTTGGTGTCCCGTTCGTCATCGTTCGTTCTGACAGTCGTGTCACCGAAGGTTCGACGGTCAGCATCAACTACGTATCAGGCTCGTCAAAGGCGATTCGCACGATGGCGCTCGCTCGTCGCAGCTTGCCGCGTGGCGCGAACGTCTTGTTGATTGACGATTTCATGAAAGCGGGCGGTACGATTCGCGGGATGATGAGTCTCTTGAATGAGTTCGAAGCGAACCTCGCGGGTGTCGGTGTCCTCATGGAAGCGGAAGGCGCCGAGAAGAAGATGGTAAGCGAATACGTCAGTTTGATGAAATTGACGAACGTCGATTCGGATGAAGGGCTCGTCACCATTTCGCGAGGAAACGTCGAACAGTTCTTAAAGTGATTGGCAAAAATTTGATTTCGTTTTATGATGAAAGGGTATAAGATTCGTACGAAGTCAATCGGTTCGCTTGGAATCATCTCAACCTTTTAGAAGGTACACCACGGTCTAGACAACGATGAAAAGGGGATGCGAAACATGCAGATCACAGACGTAAAAATTCGCAAAGTCGCGACGGAAGGTAGAATGAAGGCACTGGCCTCCATTACACTCGACCATGAATTTGTGGTACACGATCTTCGAATCATTGAAGGGAGTACCGGTCTTTTCGTAGCGATGCCGAGCAAGCGGACGCCAGAAGGGATTTTCCGCGATATCGCTCACCCGATTAATGGAGATATGCGTCAAAAAGTCGAGGCGGCTGTTTTAGAGGCGTACGGCCAAGAGGACGTCGCTATTGCCGAGACGCAAGCACGATACAATGCCATGAATGAGTAATCTTTGACAGCGGATGGGGACCCTTCCGCTGCCTTTTTACGTTTCATTGGTTACGAATGGTTACAACGGTTGAAACCACGTCACGGTTTCGATATAGTAGATACGGTGTAAATAAGATTTGAATGTAGAAAAAAACCGAACAATTGAGTACATTACAGTCGATATGAGATAGGAGCGAATCAAGAATGGATCGTTTTGCAGTCATTTTGGCAGCAGGTAAAGGGACCCGCATGAAGTCGAAGCTATATAAAGTGCTTCATCCGGTCCTCGGAAAACCGATGGTCGAACACGTCGTCGATCAACTCGACAAAATCGGGGTCAGTCGTCAAATCGTCATCGTCGGCCATGGGGCTGAAGCGGTACAAGAGACGTTGGGCTCACGCGTGGAATATGCGGTCCAAGAAGAACAGCTCGGGACAGGTCATGCAGTGCAGATGGCAGAAAGCGAACTCGCAGGCAAACCGGGCGCAACGCTCGTCGTTTGCGGCGACACACCACTGTTGACAGCGGAAACGCTCGAGGCGCTGTTGGCTCATCATGAAGCCCAGCAAGCGAAAGTGACAGTACTGACAGCCATCGCTGACGATGCGACAGGTTATGGTCGCGTCATCCGTGGGGAAGACGGAAACGTCACAAAAGTCGTCGAGCATAAAGATGCGTCTGACACTGAACTAGAAATTCGTGAAATCAACACAGGCACGTACGTGTTCGATAACGAGCTCTTGTTTGATGCATTGAAGCAAGTCGGGAACAACAACGCTCAAGGTGAGTACTACTTGCCGGACGTCATCTCGATTGCGAAAGAAGCAGGCGAAGTCGTGGCAGCACACACGGCGCCGACATTCGATGAAACGATCGGCGTCAACGACCGTGTCGCTCTTTCACAAGCTGAAGCGGTCATGCGCAAGCGGACGAACGAACGCCTCATGCGTGAAGGTGTCACATTCATGGATGCAGCTTCGACATACATCTCACCAGATGCCGTCATCGGTTCGGATACGATCATCTATCCAGGGACGGTCATTCTCGGGAAAACGATTATCGGTTCAGAGTGCGTGATTGGTCCAAATTCAGATATCCGCAATAGCGTCATCGAAGACGGTGCGACGGTTCGTCAATCGGTCGTGAGTGACAGCCGTGTCGGAACTGAAGCACAGGTCGGGCCGTTCGCCCACCTTCGTCAACAAGCAGTCCTCGGCGCGAATACGCGCGTCGGTAACTTCGTGGAAATCAAAAAATCAACGTTCGGAGACGGTGCGAAAGCATCACATCTCAGCTATATCGGAGATGCTTCGATCGGGGAACGCGTCAACCTCGGCTGTGGCTCGATCACGGTCAACTATGACGGCAAGAACAAGTTCGAAACGGTCGTCGAAGCCGATGCATTCGTCGGCTGCAATGTGAACTTGATTGCTCCGGTGAAAGTCGGGAAAGGCTCAATCGTAGCAGCCGGTTCGACGATCACGGATGACGTTCCTGAAGAGGCGCTTGCGATTGCACGCGAACGCCAAACAAATAAAGAAGGTTACACGAAACGATAAGTTGCTGCCTATTATTATGGAAAACGATGGAGGAGAATCCTAAACATGTCTACTGTATATGAACGTGAAATTCGCCTATTTAGCTTAAACTCAAACCGCCCACTCGCCGAAGAGATTGCCAAGGAAATTGGCATCCCGCTCAGCGATTGCCAAGTGAAGCGGTTTAGCGACGGAGAACTTTACATCAACATCGAGGAGAGCGTGCGAGGCGATGATGTGTACATCATTCAATCGACGAGCTCACCGGTGAACGAAACGCTCATGGAGTTACTCGTCATGATTGATGCGTTGAAACGAGCATCGGTTCGGACGATTAACGTGGTCATGCCATACTACGGTTACGCTCGTCAAGACCGCAAGGCGCGCTCACGTGAGCCGATCACAGCGAAACTTGTCGCTGATTTATTGACGGTTGCAGGTGCCACGCGTTTAATCACGATGGACTTGCATGCTGCTCAAATCCAAGGTTTCTTCAATATCCCAGTAGACCAATTATTAGGTGTTCCACTCATCTCGACGTATTTTGAGACAGATGAATTTAAAGCGAAAGACATTGTCGTCGTTTCACCGGACCACGGTGGCGTCACGCGTGCCCGTAAGCTTGCCGAACGCTTGAAGGCTCCAATCGCCATCATCGACAAGCGTCGTCCTGAAGCGAACGTGGCTGAAGTCATGAACATCGTCGGCAGCGTTGAAGGCAAGACGGCCATCTTGATCGATGACATCATCGATACAGCTGGAACAATCACGCTCGCGGCCGATGCCATCGTCCAAGCTGGTGCAAAAGAAGTGTACGCCTCGTGTACACACCCAGTCTTATCTGGACCGGCGATGGAACGGATCGACAACTCGTCAATCAAAGAACTCGTCGTTTTGAACACGATCGATTTAGAAGGTCGCGAATGTTCGAGCAAAATCAAGCAGATGTCGGTTGCCCGTTTGCTTGGGGAAGCGATCATGCGTGTCCACGAGCACAAATCGGTGAGCACGCTGTTCGATTAAAAAAACGAGGCCCGAAGGCGTTCGCCTTTGGGCTTTTTTGTTCAGGAGGAATAAGATGAAATGTATCGTCGGCCTCGGGAATCCAGGCAAAAAGTATGAGATGACCCGTCACAACGTCGGTTTTTTAGCGATTGATCGCTTAGCTGACAAACATGGGATTCAACTTGATGAAGCCAAGTTTAAAGCATTGATCGGAACGGGAAGAATCAATGGAGAACGTGTCGTCCTCGTCAAACCGCTCACTTACATGAATCTATCAGGGGAGTCGGTACGTCCGATTTTAGATTATTATAAGATTGAGATTGATGACTTGCTCGTCATTTATGACGACTTGGACATGGTGCCAGGGAAACTGCGATTCCGTCCGAAAGGCAGTGCCGGTGGACATAACGGCATCAAGTCGCTGATTCAACACCTGGGAACCCAAGATTTCAAACGTCTGAAACTCGGCATCGGTCGTCCGCCGCATCCGATTAAAGTCGTCGATTGGGTGCTCATGAACTACCGGAAAGAAGATATGCCAGAATTGAATGATACGCTCGATCAAGCGGTGTCCGCCGCGACTGATTTTGTGGACACGGAATGGATCGCGCTCATGAATCGATATAACTAAAGGGTCAACGTACCCTTTTTTGTCGTATGAGGTGGAGGAAATCAAAATGAATGCTTTAGAGAAATTCATGTTGGCATTGCCTGAGACGAATGTGATTCGGGAGCGGTTGCCAAAAGTTGATCGTCAACTCGTCACCGGATTGACGACGAGTGCCAAAGCGCTCGTGTTGGCAGGTTTGGCGAAAAATTCGCCCCGACGTCTCGTGGTCGTCACACATAACATGTACCAAGCCCAAAAAATGTACGATCAGCTCGAGTCGCTCGTCGGCCCGAGTCAAACATTGCTTTATCCGATCGATGAGACGCTTGCTGGAGAACTGTCACTCACATCGAGCCCAGAACTTCTTGCCGCGCGGATTGAAGCTCGAACACGTCTCCTTGACGAAACGGGAGGCGTCCTTGTCGTGCCACTCGGTGGGTTACGTCGCTTTATCCCGAGCCCGACGGACTGGCGGACAAGCCATCGAGTCATCAAACCAGGTCAAGAGCTCGATTTGAAGCCGTTTGCCGAGACGCTGATTATGCTCGGATATGAACGAACGGCTACCGTCACCGCACCGGGCGAATTCTCCGTCCGCGGCAGCATTTTAGATGTCTATCCGCTCACGGAAGCGCGTCCGTATCGCATCGATTTGTTCGACACCGAGGTCGATTCGATTTTTACGTTTGATGCTGAGACACAACGCTCACTCGGGGTCGTCGCCGAAGCGATCATTCCCCCGGCGACCGAGTTTATCGCTTCGACAGAACAATTGAAAAAAGCTGGACAGGCACTCGAACGTCAATATGATCGGACGCTCTCGTTGATTGAGACGGAAACGATTCGTCAAGCACTCGAGGACGGGATTGCCCGGGACATCGAACAGTTCGGTCGAGGTGAGGCGCCCGAAAAAGTTGGAAAGTACACGCCGCTGCTATATAGCTCGACACTCCTCGACTATGTCGGACCGGATGCTGTCTTGATTTTAGATGAAGTGGCCCGGATTGAAGACGCCGCCGACGTGCAAGATCGCGAGGAAGCCGAATGGTTCTCGTCGCTCATCGAACGCGGGGAATCTGTCAGCAACTATACGCTTGCCGTTCCGATGCATAAAGTGTTTCGTGATTTGAAGCAAGTGGCGTTCTCGCTCCTCCCGTCGAGACGGTCGGGGATTCCGGAAACGAACACGGTCCACCTCAGTTGCCGTCCGCTCCCGGCGTTTCACGGGCAGATGCACTTGCTGAAGCAAGAAGTCGAACGTTGGCAACAAGGTGACCATCGTCTCGTCTTCTTAGCAGGGGATCAAACGCGGGCCGACAAGGTGGTAGCATTGCTTGAAGACTATGGCATCTCGTCAACGTTCACAAATGTGGACGGCGAGTTGTTGCCGCGTCATGTCCACGTCATGATTGGACAAATCGAGGGCGGATTCGAGCTCTCGACGAGTCGCCTCGTCGTCGTCTCCGAAGAAGAGCTGTTCAAACGCGTCACGAAGCGGAAACGACAGACGAAGAATTTGACGAACGCCGAACGGATTAAAAGTTATCAAGAGTTGAAGCCGAACGACCACGTCGTCCACATCCATCACGGGATCGGGAAGTACCTAGGCATCAAAACGATTGAAGTCGGCGGCATTCATCAAGACTACTTACATCTCGTCTATGCCGGTGACGATGCGCTCTACGTCCCGGTCGACCAAATCGATCTCGTCCAAAAGTACGTCGGGGCGGAAGGCAAAGAGCCTAAGATTTATAAGCTCGGTGGGACCGAGTGGAAGAAGGTCAAATCGAAAGTCGCCAAATCGGTCGAAGATATCGCCGACGAGCTGATTAAGTTGTATGCGGCGCGGGAAGCGTCCGTCGGTTATGCGTTCCCAGGTGATGACGAAGAGATGAGCCAATTTGAAGGTTCGTTCCCGTATGCGGAGACAGAAGACCAGGTCCGTTCCATCGCCGAAATCAAAGCCGATATGGAACGATCACGGCCGATGGACCGTCTCCTTTGTGGCGATGTCGGTTACGGAAAGACGGAAGTGGCGATTCGAGCCGCGTTCAAAGCTGTGCTCGCTGGGAAGCAAGTCGCGTTCCTCGTGCCGACGACCGTACTCGCACAACAGCACTACGAGACGATGCTCGAACGGTTCAGTGAGTTTCCAATCAACGTCTCGGTCATGAGCCGTTTCCGCTCAAAAAGCGAGATGGCGGCAACAAAGAAAGGTCTAAAGGAAGGGACGATTGACGTCGTCGTCGGGACGCACCGCGTCTTGTCGAAAGATGTGACGTTCGCCGACCTCGGACTCGTCATCATCGATGAAGAACAGCGTTTCGGGGTTAAGCATAAAGAACGGCTCAAACAGTTGAAGACAAATATCGACGTCTTGACGCTGACGGCGACACCGATCCCGCGGACGCTCCACATGTCGATGATTGGGATTCGGGACTTGTCAGTGCTTGAGACACCGCCGGAGAACCGCTACCCGGTGCAGACGTACGTCATGGAATACGACGGTATCGTCTTGCGTGAGGCACTCGAGCGTGAACTCGCGCGAGGCGGGCAGGCGTTCTTCCTCTATAACCGGGTCGAAGGTATCGAGCGGAAGGCTGAAGAGATTCGCGCTTTGTTACCGGAAGCACGGATCGCGACGGCACACGGTCGGATGACCGAGACTGAACTCGAGAGCCAGCTTATCAGCTTCCTCGAAGGAGAAGCCGACGTGCTCGTCTCGACGACGATCATCGAGACCGGCATCGATATCCCGAACGTGAACACGCTCATCGTCCACGATGCGGACAAGATGGGACTGTCACAGTTGTACCAGTTGCGCGGTCGTGTCGGTCGTTCCAACCGAATCGCCTACGCCTACTTCACGTATCGGAAAGATAAACGCTTAACCGAGGTCGCGGAGAGCCGGCTACAGGCCATTAAAGAGTTCACGGAGCTCGGGAGCGGGTTCAAGATTGCGATGCGCGACTTATCGATTCGCGGTGCCGGCAATCTGCTCGGGGCCCAACAGTCCGGGTTCATCGATTCGGTCGGATTCGACTTATACTCGCAAATGTTGTCCGAAGCCATCGAAGAACGGAAAGACCGGATGCGCGGCCAGGCGAAACAAGTCGTCTTCAAACCGGAGATTGCGTTCCAAGCGGACGCGTATATCCCGGACGAGTATTTGTCAGACAGCGAATTGAAAATCGAGATGTACAAACGCTTCAAATATGTCGATACACCAGAGGCGCTGTTCGCCCTCCAAGACGAGTTGATCGAACGGTTCGGGGAATTCCCGGAGCCTGTCGCCCTCCTCATCCAACTGACGCGTCTGCGCATCTATGGCGAGATGGCGAAAGTGGCGCGCATCAAACAGACGCCGGGTCGCATTGAGATGGTATTGTCGCTCGAATCGACGACAGCGCTCGACGTGCCGTCGTTCATGGAGTGGACGATGCCGCTCGGTCGGAAACTTGGCGTCGGTCAAGACAACGGTGCTCTCAAGTTGTCGCTTAGCGGCAGGATGCCGGTCATCGAACTGTTGAACGATGCCGATACGGTACTCGAGGAGCTTGTGAAGAGGTTGGCCCATGCGGTCGCCAAGTAAATTTGCGACCGGGGTCATCTTATTTGCGCTTGCGGGCTATCTTTCAAAATTCATCAGCTTCGCTTATCGGGTCCCGTACCAAAACATCGCCGGAGACTTTGGCTTATACGCCTATCAGACGGTATACCCGTTTGCTGCGATCGTCGCCTCGCTCGGCATGTATGCGATGCCGGTCGTGATTGCGAAAATTGGTGTCGGGGCCCAAGGGCCGAGACGCAAGCTCGAGGTGTTGTGGGGGAGTTTTTATGTCTTACTCGGCCTCGGCTTCGCCCTTGTCGTCGCGATGTGGATGCTCGCACCGGCGATTGCCCGTCTTCTCGGTGACATGCAGCTCGCACCGACGTTACGCGTGATCAGCCTCAGCTATTTGCTTATGCCCGCGTTGGCGGTGCTCCGCGGTTCGTTCCAATCGGTCGATGACTTAAGGCCAAGCGCCATCTCGCAAGTGCTCGAGAACCTTGTCCGTGTCACAGTTCTGCTCGGCGCTCTGTTGATTGGCGTCCGCTTTGGACAAGACGCCTATACGCTGAGCCGGTACGCGTACGCGGCGACGCTCGTCGGAGGTGTGGTGGCGATTATCATCTTATCGTTGTGGGCGAAGAAGCTGCGGGTCGTCCCGGTCCAACGTGCGACGTTGCGGTCTGTCCTTCGGATTTTACTGACGACCGGCTTTGCCGTTGGCTTCGCCTCGCTCGGGATTTTATGGATGCAGCTCGTCGACTCATTCACGATTGTCAATCTGATGGGTGGAGACTACGCCGCGAAAGTCGGGAAAGGGGTATTTGACCGAGGTTATCCGCTCGTTCAATTTGCGATTCTTTTCACGACGGCTCTCGGGATGGCGAACGTGCCAAATTTGGTGCGCCATTACCGGGCTGGTCGTGTCGAGGCGACGTCATCCGGACTCAGCTCGATGATCCGTGTGACGACGACAGTCGCCGCAGCGGCGACCATCGGCTTGATGGGTGTCATGCTTCCATTAAACATTGCCTTATTCGAAAATGCCGCTGGGACAATGGCACTCGTTCTGTTGGCGACAAGTACGTTTGCTGCTTCGCTTGCCGTGGCGAGTATGACGTGCCTACAGGCGATTGACCGGGAACGGACGGCCGCTGTCGGTATGATTCTCGCGATCGGTGTCAAACTCGTCAGCAATCTGTGGCTCGTCCCTCCCTATGGCATCGAAGGGGCTGCCCTCGGGACATCCCTTGCCTTTTTAACGATGGCCGCCTTCAATTTCAATCGGCTCGATCAAATCATTCCGCTTGGCATGCTCCGATTTCGACACTATGGGCGTCTCATCAAAACGGTGGCGCCAATGGGGGGTGTCTTGTTCGGTTTGAATGTCATCATAATGAACTGGCTGCCAAATCGTCTCGATGCTCTCGCTTGGCTCGGCTTTATGCTCGTAGTCGGGGCTGGCAGTTATGTCTGGCGGTTATGGAAAGAACAAATCTTGACGATAGACGAGTGGGAAATGATCCCGTTCGGAGGTCGTCTCATCAATCTGCTAGAGAAAAAGGAGAACTGATATGAGTTACGGAATTACGGTCGTCGGCCTCGGGTCCGGCGAACTCGAGCAATTGCCGCTCGGTGTCTATCGTCATTTGAAACAGCAACCTCTCGTTTGGTTGCGTACGAAAGAACATCCGGTCGTTCAAGAGCTGGAGACGGAAGGGGTCCACTTTGAATCGTTCGACTCGATTTACGAGTCGTGCGATACGTTTGAGGAAGTGTATGCCAAAATCGTTGAGACGTTGCTCGACAAGAGTGAGGAGTTGGCCATCACCTATGCTGTACCAGGTCATCCGTTCGTAGCGGAGCGGACCGTCGAACTGCTCGTCGAGCAAGGTGCGGACGTCACGTTTCTCGGCGGTCAGAGCTTTTTGGACGCCATGTTCCAAGCCCTGCGCATCGATCCGATTAACGGCTTCCAATTGCTTGATGCGACCGCGCTCGATGTGGAACGGATTCAAGTGACCCAACATGTGTTGATTGGCCAAGTGTATGATGGGTTCGTGGCCGGAGACGTGAAAGTCCAGTTGATGGAACGTTATCCAGATGAGCACATCGTTAAACTCGTGACGGCCGCCGGGACGAAAAGCGAGCGGGTCAGTGAAATCCCGCTCTACGAGATGGACCGCGTGGCAGAAGTCGACAACTTGACGACGCTCTATGTGCCTCCGCTCATGGATGAGACGCATTTGGCGCGCGAGTTTTCGACGTTGAAGCATATTATTGCGACGCTCCGCGGACCGGACGGGTGCCCATGGGATCGGAAGCAGACGCACGAGTCGCTCCGCAAATATTTGCTTGAAGAAGCATATGAGTTGATTGAAGCGATCGACGCGGAAGACGATGATGCGATTGTAGAAGAGCTCGGTGACGTTTTGCTCCAAGTCATGCTCCACGCCCAAATCGGGGCGGACGAAGGCTATTTCGATATCCGGGACGTCATTGGCGCCGTCAGCGAGAAGATGGTCCGCCGTCACCCCCACGTGTTCGGTGACGTGACAGTAAACGATGCCGATGACGTCGTGACGAATTGGAATGCGATTAAACAAGTGGAAAAAGGGGAAAAAAGAAAATCGCAGCTAGATGGTGTCCTCATGACTCAACCCGGGTTGATGCGGGCCGAGCAGTTGCAGAAAAAAGCTGCACAAGTCGGTTTCGAATGGGACGATGTTCAAGGTGCGTTCGAGAAGTTGGAAGAAGAACTCCGCGAGTGGAGAAGTCAGCCGGAAGATGAACGAGAACTTGGCGATGTCCTGTTCTCAATCGTCAACGTGGCGCGCTATTTCAAGTTGAACGCTGAGCAGGCGCTCGAACGGACCAACCAAAAATTTAAGAGACGATTCGAATACATTGAAGCGAACGGCTCCCTCGACGAGATGACGCTCGACGAGATGGATCGGCTCTGGGATGAAGCGAAGGAGAAGGGATTATGAGATTAGACAAGTTTTTGAAAGTATCCCGTTTGATTAAACGGCGTACATTGGCGAAAGAAGTTGCCGACCAAGGCCGAATTCAGTTGAACGGACAAGTGGCGAAAGCGAGCACGGACGTCAAAGTCGGTGACGAGTTGCAAATTCGCTTCGGAAACAAGCTCGTCACGGTTGTCATCGACTCGATTGCCGAGCATGCTCGAAAAGAGGACGCGAAAGAAATGTACCGCTTGCTCAAAGAAGAAAAGGTGAACAGTGGTACGGAAGCGTAAAAAAAAGGTATACTGAACGTAACAGGACAGGAGGAAGGTGATTCGATGAATGGACGTAACCCGATGGAACGCAAACAGCGGATTCGGGCTCTTGATGAACGAAGAGAACAGCTGGAAAAAGAACAGAACCGGCAACGTATCCATCTTCGACGCCGCCTGGCTGCAGCCTCGCTTCTCTTTTTGTTGATGATTGTCTTCATCGGTCAGAGTTACTTCTCGAAAGTCGGATATGTGTCCGAGCAAGAACGGAAACAAAATGAAGCGCAAGTCGAACTTCGGGAAACGAAGGACGAACAGTCAGAACTAAAAGAGCAGGTCGAGCGTTTACAAGACGAAGAATACATCGCCAATCTAGCGCGCAACGAGTTGTTGTTCTCGAAAGATGGCGAGATTATTTTTTACTTCTCACCAGAGGAATAAGTGGGTTCGTTGACCGTTGACGAATCGACTCGTATAATTGTAGGGAATCAATCAAAAAAGGAGTACATTATTTTATGTCAATTGAAGTAGGAAGCAAGGTACAAGGTAAGGTTACAGGGATTACGCATTTCGGAGCGTTCGTAGAGCTTCCAAATGGCAAAACGGGTTTGGTGCACATCAGTGAAGTGGCAGATTCTTACGTCAAAGACATCAATGAGGTTCTAACGGTCGGTCAAGAAGTGACGGTCAAAATCTTGAACGTCGAAAACGATGGCAAAATCGGGTTGTCTATCAAAAAGGCCGTCGATCGTCCTGTCAGTGAACGCCCAGAGCGCCCAGCCGGCGAGCGTTTCTCTCGTGGCCCACGCCCAGGCGGCCCGGGTCAAGGCGGCCCACGCCCAGGTGGTCCAGGACAAGGTGGCCCACGCGGTGGCGGCGGTCCTCGCGGTGGCGGTCCACGTGGTGGTGGCGGACGTCGTGAAGTACGCCGTGAACCAGAAACGTTCGATACGTTGATGAGCAAGTTCTTGAAAGATAGCGACGAGCGCTTGACAACGTTAAAACGTCAAACTGACTCAAAACGCGGTGGACGTGGAGCCAAGCGCGGGTAACCCTTCGTAAACCATCAGCTTCTACTCGTAACAATAAAGACGACGAACCACAGACTGTCACAGTCTGTGGTTTTTTGTCGTCTATTTTTTTGTTATGAAAAATAACTAAAAAGGGTTGCATTTTTGAAAGGAAGCGAGCACAATAGGGAACATGAAAAAAATAGTTATGTTTTATAAGTGAAAGGTGAGAGTTGAAATGAATGGATGGAAACTGTGGACAGCAGAATGGCGCAGTATCGGGAAAGATCGACGGGTATGGATTCCGATTCTCGCGGTCGCGCTCGTGCCGCTCATGTATGCCGGGATGTTTTTATGGGCTTTTTGGGACCCGTATGGACAAATGGAAGACTTGCCGGTGGCACTCGTGAACGAGGACCAGGGTGCAACGTTCGATGGGAAACAACTGACTATCGGTGATGAACTCGTAGAGAAATTAAAGACATCTGATGCGTTCGAATTTGTCGAGACGACAAAACGAGAGGCTGAGTCAGGATTGGACGACCATGACTATTACATGGCGATTGAGATCCCGGCGGATTTCTCGGAAAAAGCGACGACCGCGCTCGATAAAGAGCCGGAGAAGCTCGAACTGAAATACATCGCCAATGAGTCGTATAACTTTTTAGCGGCTCAAATCGGAGGTTCGGCGATGGAACAAGTGAAAGGCGAACTATCGACCGAGGTCGCCAAACAGTACGTCAGCGCGATGCGTGACGGAATTCAAGATGCCGCTTCTGGGCTCGATGACGCCGCAACCGGGGCTGCGAAACTAGCAGACGGTTCGAAGACGGCCGAGAACGGCGCGACCGAGTTGGCCGACGGGACTGCGCTGCTCGCTTCGAAACAACAGGAGTTGGCCGACGGAGCGAGTCAATTGAATAAAGGTGTCGCGCAACTCGAGGCAGGGACGACCGAGTTGGCGAACGGAAGCCGACAAGTACATGATGGCAGTGCCGCCTTATCGGACGGGGCTCGTCAAGTAAATGACGGGGCGTCCGCCCTTCAAGACGGGACGAACCAACTCGTCGAAGGGACAGATACATTCGCTTCGAAGTTGGAGGAATTGCACAGCGGGACGGCTTATCTCAATCAAGGCGTTCAACAACTCGCGGCCGGGATTCAGCGCTCGAAGGACGGCAGTGTTCAACTAAGCGCCGGTTCGAATGAGTTGGCGGCCGCGATGACAGCGGCGAAAGAAGGCAATGCTGCTCTATTGGCAGGTGAGACGGAACTCATGGCCGGAATCGGTCGGATGAAGACGGAGATGTTGGCCAGCCAAGACCAGTTGATCACCCAGCTGGCAGCACTCGCCGAGGCAGGACAACCTGCTTCACCAGAGATGCTACAGGCAATCGTAACCCAATTGGCGGAAGGTCAAACAGCGACCGCAGCCGGGTTCGATGAACTGGCAGCGGGAGCGACGCGTGTGAAAGAAGGACAGGCCGCGCTCGGTGACGGATTGACGCAAGCAGAGGCCGGTGCCAATGAACTTGCTTCGGGACTGGTGACGTTACGTGACGGACAAGCCGAGCTCGCAAGCGGGGCACAGGCGTTGGCGGATGGGTCGACACAAGTGGAACAAGGGGCTCAAACGGCCGCTACGAGTTCGAAAGAGCTGGCTGCCGCGAGCAACCGAATAAATGCCGGGGTCGGAGAGTTGAAAGACGGGACGTCCGAACTTGCGACCGGTAGTGACCGTCTGACCGAAGCGACAGGAGCTCTTTCAGAAGGAAGTTCAAAACTCGCGGACGGAGCGAAGAGTGCGGGTGACGGAACGGACACACTTGCGGACGGCGCTGTACGTTTGGCAGAGGGCGGTAAAGACCTTCAGTCAGGTAGCGACCAGCTCGCAGACGGAGTGTCCGAACTTGCGGCTGGCAACAGCAAGTTACGGGACGCGCTCGCCGATGGGGCCGAAGCAGCCGCAATCGACATTCGAGACGATAACGTTGACATGATGGCCGGACCGGTCACAGTCGTCAACGACTCGATTCATAAGGTGCCGAACTACGGAACGGGCTTTGCACCGTATTTCATGTCACTCGGTCTATTCGTCGGGGCGCTCTTGCTCTCGATCGTCTACCCGCTGTACGATCCGGCTGGTAAGCCGAAACGGAGCCTGTCGTGGCTCGTCTCGAAATCGGGTGTCCTACTCGTGGTCGGCTTTGTTCAAGCGCTTGTCTTAGATGTGGCGATGGTCATGCTACTCGGACTTGAAGTCGAGGCACCGCTGCAGTTCTTCGGATTCAGTTGGCTCGTCAGCATCACTTTCTTGTTGATCGTACAACTGCTCGTCACGACACTCGGGAACCCAGGTCGTTTCGTGGCCATCGTCCTATTGATCCTGCAACTGACGACGTCGGCCGGAACGTTCCCGCTCGAACTCATTCCGAGCGCGTTACAACCATTCAACGCCTGGTTGCCGATGACGTATACGGTTGCTGGCTATAAAGAGATTTTGTCAGCAGACGGTTGGAGTTATTTGCAACAAGCTATCGTATATCTAGCGTTTGTATCGGCTATTTGTTTCTTCTTGCTTTGGGGTTATTTCCACATTGCCTGGAAGAAAAAATATCGGCTGACGACGTCAGAAGCGTGATGCACAACGAACTGAAAATCGTGTATAGTGGATAAGACGACACTATACACGATTTTTTTGTAAAAAAACTTTTAAAAAAGAATTGACACTGGCGTGGGTACTGGTTATTATAGAAAATGTGCTTAGGACACAACAATAACATGGCGGTGTAGCTCAGCTGGCTAGAGCGTACGGTTCATACCCGTGAGGTCGTGGGTTCGACTCCCTCCGCCGCTACCATTTTATTTAGGCCCGTTGGTCAAGCGGTTAAGACACCGCCCTTTCACGGCGGTAACACGGGTTCGAATCCCGTACGGGTCACTTACCTAAGCGAAAAGAAGCCATCTCACTCGAGATGGCTTCTTTTGTTATATCAAGGAGGGCGACGGATGACGAAAGTATTGATTGCTGTGTCAGGTGGAGTCGATTCGGTCGTCTTGTTAGACCGTGCTGTCCAGAGCGGTCTTGAGATCGGGGTGGTCCACGTCCATCACGGATTGCGTCTCGAGTCGGATGAAGAGTATGAATTTGTGCGACGTCTGGCCGACTCGTACGATGTGCCGTTTCATGGCAAACGGCTCGCTTTCCCGAACGGTGGTTCACAAGCTGCTTACCGGACAGCACGTTATGCATTCTTTGAAGAAGTCATGCGTGCGTTCGGATATACACAACTGATGACGGCTCATCATGCGGACGACCAACTCGAGACGGTTCTCATTCAACTACACCGTAACGTCGTCGAAGTAACAGGAATTCCCGAGTGTCGTCCGTTCGCAGGAGGGGAGCTCGTCCGCCCGCTCCTATCGGAAACGAAACGAGAACTGATTGCCTACGCCAATCGACATCGTCTCGAATGGCGAGAAGATGCGAGCAATGCCGAAGCGGATTACTTACGAAACAAGCTGCGGCATCAGCTCGTCCCGCAACTCCTCGCCGCTCGACCGGATCTCGTTTACGTCGTGAGCGAGACGGCAAGGCGTCAGCGCGAACTATGGGACGCTCGTTATCGACGGATGGAGATGTGGATGGATACCTCAGTTCATTTTGAGATGAAAGCGTTTCATGTGAAACTAGACGACGTGCTCGGTTTAGATCGGTTTGAGCGACACGTCGTGGGGCGATTGCTCTCTACTCGATATGGGGTAGAGGTAGGAGAAGCGATGGAACGTCTTCTTGAGAATCCACGAGGGTCAGGACACTTTGATTTAGAAGGTCCGTGGCAACTTTGGAAACAAGGTGGAAACTTGTCATTGCAGACAACCGATCGACCGCTGCCTCTCCCGACTGAACTAGTGGTGACGACGTTCCCAGCATGCGTAACGTTCGGTGAGAGTCGATTTTCACTTGAAATCGTCGAAGAGGCACATGGCATCCCGCTCGAGGCGATCGAGTTGCCGTTGATCATCCGTTCTGTCGAGGCTGGAGACGCAATGAAACTGTCCGTCGGGACGAAAAAAGTCGCCCGCATCTTCATTGACGCGAAGATTCCGCGAGAAAAACGGCCTTTTGTCCCATTGGTAGTTGACGCAACGGGACGGATTATCGCTATAGTAGGGGTAAGAGTTTCCGATTTTCCGGATAAGTCGGGTGCGATGTGCCCACGATTAATGGTAAAATGATGATTGTGTCGGATAAGAAAGAGGAGGATTTTAAGATGTCATTAATGAACGATATGGAGAAAGTACTGATTTCAAGCGAAGAGATTCAAGGTAAAGTGAAAGAACTCGCTACAACACTTAGCGAAGAATATAAAGAAGAGTTCCCACTCCTCGTCTGCGTGTTAAAAGGTGCGATGCCATTCATGTCAGACCTCGTCAAAGAAATGGACATCCATTTAGAAATGGATTTCATGGACGTGTCGACGTACCATGGCGGAACGTCATCGACGGGTGAAGTTAAAATTGAGAAAGATTTAAATACATCTGTAGAAGGACGCGACATCTTGATTGTAGAAGATATCATTGATAGTGGACTCACGCTCGGCTATCTCGTCGACTTGCTCAAGTACCGCAAAGCCAAATCGGTTAAAATCGTGACGCTTCTCGATAAACCGACGGGCCGCAAGAACGGATTGTCGGCAGATTATAGCGGTTTCGTTATTCCGCACGAGTTTGTTGTCGGCTATGGTCTCGATTACGAAGAGAAATATCGTAACCTTCCGTACGTCGGTGTGCTCAAGCCGAGCATTTACGGGGGCTAACGTTTTTCTTTTGAAAATGCGTCGTGTTAAGATAAAAGAAATACCCAAAGTATACACATATACTGAATGGGCGAGAACATCGTTTCTCGGAATAGGAGGCAGAGAATGAATCGTGCAGTGAAAAACACCTTAGTTTTCGGTGTGATTTTCCTAGCCTTGATCTTGTTCCTTCAATATTTACAAAACCCGAATAGCCAGAGCGAGACGCTTACGTATTCGAAGTTCTTGGAATATGTGGAAGAAGGTCGGATTGAAACGGCAACCGTACAAGAAATTCCGGGAGCCATCTCAATTACAGGAGATCTAACAGGAGACGAAGATCAGCGTTTTGAAACGAATATCCCGGCCAACGAGGCCGAATACGCCGAAGTGCTCTCGTCACTTCGCGCGGATACCGACATCCAAATCGAAGAAGCAGAGTCGAGTGGTAGCTGGTTCAGCATCGTATTCGCGATCTTACCGTTCATCATCATCTTCATCTTATTCTTCTTCTTGCTCAACCAAGCCCAAGGTGGCGGTGGTGGCGGTCGTGTGATGAACTTCGGGAAATCGAAGGCGAAATTATACGATCAAGAGAAGCGCCGTGTGACGTTTGAAGACGTTGCCGGAGCGGATGAAGAGAAGCAAGAGCTCATCGAAGTCGTTGAATTCTTGAAAGATCCTCGCAAGTTCTCGAAACTCGGGGCACGGATTCCGAAAGGTGTCTTGCTTGTCGGTCCTCCGGGAACAGGTAAAACATTGCTCGCTCGTGCAGCTGCAGGAGAAGCCGGTGTACCGTTCTTCTCAATCTCAGGTTCTGACTTCGTCGAAATGTTCGTCGGTGTCGGGGCGTCACGTGTACGTGACTTGTTCGAGAATGCGAAAAAGAACGCACCGTGTATCATCTTTATCGATGAAATCGATGCGGTCGGACGTCAACGTGGCGCCGGCCTCGGTGGTGGCCATGACGAGCGTGAACAAACGCTTAACCAACTTCTTGTCGAGATGGATGGATTCAGTGACAACGAAGGCATCATCATGATTGCCGCGACGAACCGTCCGGATATTCTTGACCCGGCCCTTCTTCGCCCAGGCCGTTTTGACCGTCAAATCACGGTTGATCGTCCGGATGTGAAAGGCCGTGAAGCGGTACTCAAAGTTCATGCGCGCAACAAGCCACTTGATTCGACAGTCGACTTGAAGTCGATTGCGCAGCGGACACCTGGATTCTCAGGTGCTGACCTTGAAAACTTATTGAACGAAGCAGCGCTCGTCGCAGCCCGGTCTGACCGTTCAGCGGTATCAGTCGTGGATGTTGAGGAAGCGATTGACCGCGTCATCGCCGGTCCTTCTAAGAAGAGCCGTGTCATCTCGGAGAAAGAACGACAAATCGTCGCCTATCATGAAGCGGGTCATACGATTATCGGGATTGAACTTGAGAATGCAGATGAAGTGCATAAAGTGACGATCGTTCCTCGCGGTAACGCAGGCGGCTATGTCGTCATGCTTCCAAAAGAAGATCGCTACTTCATGACGAAACCTGAGCTTGAAGATAAAATCGTCGGTCTCCTCGGGGGCCGCGTGGCGGAAGACGTCATCTTCGGTGAAGTGTCAACAGGAGCAAGTAATGACTTCCAACGTGCGACTGGTATCGCCCGGAAGATGGTCATGGATTACGGGATGAGCGATAAGCTCGGGCCGCTCCAACTTGGGTCAAACCATGGTGGACAAGTCTTCCTCGGCCGTGACTTCCAAACGGAACAGAACTACTCGGATGCGATTGCACAAGACATCGACCTCGAGATTCGTGATATCATCAACCGTTGTTACGCCAAAGCGAAACAAATCTTGACGGATCGTAAAGACGATCTTGAGCTCGTCGCGAAGACGTTGCTCGAAGTCGAGACGCTCGATTCGAAACAGATTCGTCACTTGATTAAGACGCGCGAATACCTTCCGCACGAACCGGAAGAGCCGTCTGAACCATCGAAAGATGATGCAAGCGACGAAGCGAAGAAAGATGAGGCGGCCGTCAAGCACGGACAAGTCATCGATCAGCCTGGAGTCGTTCAAGAAGCGAAGCCGGACGTTGTCCCTGAAGGCGATAAGCCGGAAGCGACGCCGACGGAACGCCCGAACAACGAATCACGCTAAGTGTAAGAGACGAATGCCCTAAACAAGGCATTCGTCTTTTTTCGTGTTATAATTCGAGCGAACTGTAATTGACAACAAAGTGAGGAACGCTATCATGATTTTAGTGATTGATGTTGGGAATACAAATATTGTCCTTGGGATGTATGACGGCGAGACGCTCGTCCATCATTGGCGCATCTCGACCGACCGCACGAAAACGACCGATGAATACGGCATGCTCGTGAAATCGCTGTTCGATCATTCGAACGTTTCGTTCGATCAGATTGACGGCGTGATTCTATCTTCGGTCGTCCCACCGGTCATCTTTCCGCTCGAGCAGATGTCGCAACGTTATTTCAACGTCCGGCCAATCGTCGTCGGTCCCGGCGTGAAAACCGGTCTCGACATTCATGTCGACAATCCGCGCGAAGTCGGAGCGGACCGCATCGTTAACGCGGTCGCTGGAATCGCCAAGTATGATGGACCGCTCATCATCGTCGATTTCGGTACGGCGACGACATACTGCTATATCGATGAGAATCGCCGCTATCACGGAGGAATTATCTCGCCGGGGATCATGATCTCGGTCGAGGCGCTCTACCAACGGGCGGCTAAATTACCTCGTATCGAGCTCGCGACGCCACCTACGGTCGTTGGGAAAAATACAATTCAAGCGATGCAGTCCGGGACGTATTACGGCTATGTCGCACAAGTCGATGGCATTGTCGGCCGCATGAAGCGTGAAGTCGGAGAAGCGACCGTGATCGCCACAGGCGGTCTCGCACGTTTGATTAGCGAGCATGCCGAGACGATTGATGTCGTCGATTCATTTTTAACGCTCGATGGGCTTCGTCTCATCTATGAGCGCAACCAGAAATAAACTTAAAGGAGTTACTCAATATGATTCAACCAGAACAACAAGCATTACTTGACCAAATGAAAGCCGATTACCTCGTCCGTGCCCTCGGGTTCAACGGGGAAGTCCGCGCGTTTGCCGTCCGGACGACGAAAACGATCTTTGAAACGCAACTCCGTCACCAGACGACACCGGTCGCTTCAGCAGCGCTCGGCCGCACGATGACGATCGGGACGATGATCGGTGCGATGCAAAAAGGTGCCGCTCGCGTGACGCTCAAAGTCGAAGGCGATGGACCAATCGGGAAAATCATCGTCGATGCTGATACGGCGGGAGACGTACGTGGTTACGTGTCACATCCTCGTGTCGAAGGCGGCACGTTCGTGAATGATCACGGTTTGACGAAGCTGAAAGTTGGTGAAGTCGTCGGACGCGGTACGATTTCGGTGATTAAAGACCTCGGTTTAAAAGATTTTGTCGGCGGCTCGTCTGAGATTCAAACGGGTGAGATTAGCGAAGACTTCACGTACTACTTCGCGACGTCAGAACAAGTGCCGTCAGTCGTCGGTGCGGGTGTGCTCGTCCTCCCGGAAGATGAATCGATTCTTGCGGCCGGTGGCATTATCGTTCAATTGATGCCGGATGCGTCAGAAGAGACGATTCAAGCGCTTGAGCAGGCGCTCAAAACGTTCCCGCCAGTGTCGGTGCTCATCGGAGAAGAGAAGACACCGGAAGAGATGCTCCATATGCTCCTTGGCGACAGCCTCGAAGTGTTGGATCAAAAGCCGGTCCAATTCAATTGCACATGTGGTCGCGACCGTATGGAAAGCGCGATTATCGGGCTCGGTGCCGAAGAGATTCGTCACATGATTGAAGAGGATGGCGGCGCTGAAGCGGTTTGTCACTTCTGTGGCGAGAAATACCACTTCTCGGCGGAACAATTAGAAACGATGAAACAACAAGCACGCTGACCGCTTTGCTCCAAATTGCATATTTTGAATCTGATAGGGTATGATTACAATATCGGAATAGTCGGAATTATGGAGGAGGAAATAAAATGCGTATCGTAGATTCAGTAACAGACTTGATTGGAAAGACACCGATTGTGAAGTTGAATGGATTGACTGGCGCTGAAGATGCCACGGTTTACTTAAAATTGGAGTATATGAACCCGGGCTCTAGCGTAAAAGACCGGATTGCGCTCGCTATGATTGAAGCGGCGGAACGAGAAGGGGTCTTGAAACCAGGAGATACGATTATCGAACCGACCAGTGGGAACACGGGAATCGGTCTCGCCATGGTCAGTGCGGCCAAAGGCTATAAAGCGATTTTGGTCATGCCGGAAACGATGAGCATGGAACGTCGCAATTTGCTTCGTGGCTACGGCGCCGAACTTATTTTGACGCCGGGTCCTGAAGGGATGGGCGGAGCGATTCGCCGTGCGACGGAAGAGGCTGAACAAAACGGTTATTTCCTCCCGCAGCAGTTTAACAATGAAGCCAACCCGAACGTGCACGAGATGACGACGGGACCTGAAATCGTCGACGCGTTCGATGCGTCAGGCCTTCAAGTCGATGCGTTCATCGCCGGCGTCGGGACAGGCGGAACAATCACGGGAGCGGGTAAAGTGTTGAAAGCCCACTATCCGAACGTTCAAATCTTAGCGGTCGAACCGGTCGATTCACCGGTCTTGTCGGGTGGTAAACCAGGCCCGCATAAAATCCAAGGAATCGGGGCCGGGTTCATCCCGTCGATTCTCGATACAGAGATTTATGAAGGTGTCCTTCAAATCACGACCGATCAGGCGTTCGAATACGCACGTCTTGCGGCCAAAACGAACGGCGTGCTCGGAGGCATCTCATCTGGGGCGGCGATCGCAGCGGCTGTCGATACGGCGAAACGTCTCGGCAAAGGGAAAAACGTGCTGGCAATCATCCCGTCAAACGGAGAACGCTACCTCAGCACACCGCTCTATCAATTCGATGAAGAATCAGATAGCGTTCGCTCATAAACAAACGGCAGTTACCGGGAGACAACTTCTTTCGGTAACTGCCTTTTCTTGTGTACAATTAAAGGCATGAATCAGTGGAACGGGGGAATGTGGCGTGAGACAAACAGCGTTCAAAACCATGAGTATGACAAAAGAGAAGATGTACGACACATATATGACATTGACGGAAGGGAAGAAGCACTATGCGTGGTTAGAGAGCGGACGCGTCGGCCGCTATACGATGGCCGGGATTGAGCCGTTCGCTACGCTTCACGTGAAAGATGGAATCGGGACGTTCATCACCTCTGATGTGACAGAGACGATGCACGGTGAGCCGCTCGACATCGTCGAAACGGTGCGAGCCCGCTACGCCACCGATCGACCAGCAGGTGCTCCCCCATTTTTCGGCGGGATGATCGGTTATGTGAGCTATGATGTAGCCCGTACCCTCGAACGTTTACCACGGCAAGCGGAAGACGATTTGGCAACACCAGACGTTTCATTCTTGCTGTTCGATGAAGTAGCGGTCTTCGATGAAGAAGAGTCACTCTTATACGTGATGGTCACGGCCGATGAGCAAGCGGAGGCGAAGCTCGAGCGCTTTGCCGCCCTTTGGCGAACAGAAACACATTATGCGTTTCCGCCGCTTACGAGCGGAACGGTCGAGCGATCCCGTTCGCTGTCACAGGATGAATTCGTTGCGGCCGTGCAAAAGATTCAAGACTACATCGTCGAGGGCGATGTGTTCCAAGTGAATTTGAGCGTCCGGCAGTCGGAACCGCTGCTCGCACACCCGCGTCACATCTACGACACGCTCCGGAAAGTGAACCCTTCACCGTATATGGGTTATTTCGTTGACGACTCGCTCACGATGGTGTCGGCTTCACCAGAACTGTTGATTGAAAAACATGGCGCCGCCATCTCGACCCGTCCGATCGCCGGAACGAGACCGCGAGGCCGGGATGAGGCGGAAGATCTGGAACTGGCTCGGACGCTGCTCGACAATGAGAAAGAGCGGGCCGAACACGTCATGCTCGTCGACCTTGAACGAAACGACTTGGGCAAAGTCGCGGCTTACGGGACAGTGCATGTCGATGAACTGATGGTCATCGAGAAGTACTCGCACGTCCAACATATCGTCTCGAACGTGCGCGGTCTGATGCGGGACGGCGTATCGGGAGCCGAAGCACTTGGCGCGATGTTCCCGGGCGGCACCATCACCGGGGCGCCGAAAATCCGGACGATGGAAATCATCGAGGAACTCGAACCGGTCCGGCGTGGGATTTACACCGGCTCATACGGCTGGCTTAGTTGGGATGATGACCTCGTGTTCAACATCACGATTCGGACGATGGTCGTGAAGGACGGAATCGCCCATGTTCAGGCTGGTGCCGGGATTGTGATTGATTCGGATCCTGAAGCGGAGTACGCCGAATCACTTTCCAAGGCGAAAGCGCTATGGACAGCGAAAGAAATGACGGAGGCGACGGTATGATTTTACTCATCGATAACTATGACTCGTTCACATACAATTTAGTTCAATACTTTGGGGAGCTCGGTGAACAACTCGTCGTCCGTCGTAACGATGACATCACGATCGAGGAAATTGAAGCGCTCGCCCCAAGTTATCTCGTCATTTCGCCTGGTCCGTGCACACCGAGTGAGGCGGGTATCAGCATCGATGCGATTCAGGCGTTTGCCGGTCGCATCCCAATTCTTGGCGTCTGTCTCGGACATCAAGCGATTGCTCAAGCGTTCGGCGGAAAAGTCGTTCATGCCGAGCGGCTCATGCATGGCAAGACGTCAGCGATTCAACATGACGGAAACACGCTGTTTAACGGCATCCCGCAACAGACAATCGTGACACGCTACCATTCGCTCGCAGTCGAACGAGACTCGCTGCCATCGTGCTTGCAAGTCACGGCGGAAACGAGCCTTGGAGAGGTCATGGCGCTTCGACATGAAACGTTACCAATTGAAGGGGTCCAGTTTCATCCGGAAGCGATTTTGACAGAACACGGCAAAGACATGATTCGTAATTTCGTCGAGGTGTATCGTCATGTGGCTTTGGCATAACGGCGAACTGCGGGGCAGCTCTGAAGTAACGATTCCGGTGGAAGATCACGGATTTTTATATGGGATGGGCCTGTTCGAGACGTTTCGAACGTTCAATGGCATCCCGTTCTTGTTTGATCTTCACTGGGAACGTCTCGAAAAGAGCTTAGCGGAACTATGGATTGATTTACCGTATACGAAACAAGAGATGGAGCAGGCGATTCAAGACGTCGTTCGTCAAAACGGGACCCCGAACCTGTATGTGCGCTTGAACGTGTCCGCGGGGGTGGCGCCACTTGGACTCTACGACGGACGCTACACTCGTCCAAACGTGACACTGCTCGTCAAGCCGTTACCGGAATCGTTCCAGCCCACGGAAAAACGGCTGGAAGCCATCCCGTTTCCAAGAAGTCGGCCCGAAGCGGCATTCCGCTTAAAATCCCATCATTATATGAACAATATATTAGGGAAGCGCACGCTTGTTGATCGGGAGGCGGAAGGACTGTTCGCCGATGACTCAGGACATGTCGTAGAAGGGCTTGTCTCGAATATCTTCTGGGTCGAAGCTGACCAACTTTGGACGACGCCGCTCGCGACGGGACCTCTGGCTGGGGTCACGCGACGTTGGGTGATGGATACGTTTGATGTGAAGGAACGTGATGTGACGTTTGCGGAACTTACACAGGCAGACGAGATTTGGTTGACCAATTCGGTTCAACAGATTGCTCCGGTCACAGACTATGCCGGGAACAGTTATCCAGGAAAAGACGGGGCAAAATTTAAAGCATGTTGGTCTGTCTTGTTGCATGCGATTGAAAGGGAAGAAACGCGATGACAAAAATCATGGGCATTTTAAATGTGACGCCGGACTCGTTTTCGGACGGAGGACGGTATACGGCGCTCGAACAGGCGGTCGCTCACGCCAAGCAACTCGTTCAAGACGGAGCGGACGCGATTGATATCGGCGGGGAATCGACACGGCCGGGAGCCCGGTTCGTCTCGGCGGAAGAAGAAATCGAGCGAGTCATTCCTGTCATTCGTCAACTGAAGCAAGAGCTCGACGTGCTCATCTCGATCGATACGTACAAACCGGTGGTGGCAAAGGTGGCATTAGAAGCCGGGGCCGATATCATCAATGACGTCTGGGGCTCGAAGTGGGGCGATCAATCGATGGCACAAGTGGCACGGGCGTTTAACGTTCCCATCATCTTGATGCACAATCGCGACAATCGAAATTATGGCCATTTCATTGAGGAGGTCGTCGGTGACTTGTACGAATCGATTGAAATCGCCCAAGCGGCCGGTGTGCCGGATGAGATGATTTGGTTAGACCCGGGAATCGGCTTTGCGAAAGACTATGCGCAAAACATGGAGTTGATGAATCGACTCGACGTGATCACGAACCTCGGTTATCCGGTGTTACTCGGAACGTCGCGGAAATCATTTATCGGGCAAGCGCTTGATTTACCGACCGAAGAACGACTGGAAGGGACACTGGCGACGACGTGTCTAGGCATCATGAAAGGCTGTGCGTGGATTCGGGTCCATGACGTAAGAGAGAATAAACGAGCGTCACTCATGATGGACGCGATGCTGGGAGGCGGACAAATTGGATAAGATGTTTGTGAATGGGATGCGTTTCTATGGCTATCACGGTGTGTTTGAAGAAGAGAATCGACTCGGTCAACGGTTTAACATCGATTTGATGTGTGAGTTGGATTTGGCGCCGGCGGGACAATCGGATGATTTATCAGACGGGGTCAGCTACGCCGGTCTCTATCAATTGACGGAAGACATCGTCACCGGGGAGCCAGTCAATCTACTTGAGGCGCTAGGCGAGCGCATCACGACGGCTGTTTTGGCCCACAGCGACAAGATTCAAAGCGTCACCGTCAAAGTGATCAAGCCGGACCCGCCCATCCCGGGTCATTATGACTCAGTCGCAATTGAGATGACACGGAGACGGAACGTATGATGTACGTAGCGCTGGGCTCGAACATTGGGGAGCGTGCCAACTATCTGGCAGAAGCGATTCAAGCGATGGCGGTAAACGGTCTTCAGGTGACGAAAGAGTCATCCGTATATGAGACGGCACCGGTCGGATACACAGATCAGCCATCTTTCTATAATATGGTCGTCGAAGTCGAGCCGGTTCTTTCGGCGGAGGCGGCCTTGCTTCGACTCCAACAGATTGAACGGGACCTAGGGAGAGAGCGGTTATTTAAAAACGGACCGCGTACAATCGACCTTGACATCTTGGTCTATAACAGCGAAGATATACAATCGAAGCAGTTAACTGTTCCGCATCCACGGATGCATGAACGCGCTTTTGTACTTGCCCCGTTCGCGGAGATTGCTCCGGTGGTCGAGGTAAAGGGAATGACGGTGCGGGCATTACTTGAAGCCCTCCCTGAGTCGGAACGGCAAGATGTCGTCCGTCTCGGACCGTTACAATCATTGGTCAACTCGGTTTAACGTTAGCAAAGGAAGTGGAGAAGTGTCAGGGTTCAAAATTGGTAATATCGATATAAAGAACCGCGCCGTCCTTGCCCCGATGGCCGGAGTGACAAACCCTGCGTTTCGTTTGATCGCTAAAGAATTTGGCGCGGGACTCGTCTGTGCTGAAATGGTCAGCGATAAAGGGATTTTATTGGAGAACGCAAGAACGCTCCGGATGCTCTACGTCGATGAACGGGAAAAGCCGCTCAGCCTTCAGATTTTTGGTGGTTCGAAAGACACACTCGTCAGAGCGGCTCAGTACGTGGATCAAAACACGAATGCGGACATCATTGATATCAATATGGGTTGCCCAGTCCCGAAAGTCACGAAGTGTGAGGCGGGTGCCAAATGGTTGCTTGACCCGGATAAAGTTTATGAGATGGTGAACGCCGTGTCGCAAGCGGTCGATAAGCCGGTCACGGTCAAAATGCGCCTCGGTTGGGACGAAGACCATATTTATATTCTCGACAATGTTCGGGCGGCTCAATCTGGAGGAGCGGCGGCGATTGCGATTCATGGTCGTACGCGGTCTCAACAATATGAAGGAACAGCGAATTGGGATTGGATTGGCGAAGCCAAGAAGATTGCGACGGTTCCGATTATCGGTAACGGCGATATCTCGACACCTCAAGAAGCAAAACATGCGATTGATCACTACGGTGTCGATGCCGTCATGATCGGGCGGGCAGCACTTGGTAACCCATGGATGCTGTATCAAACGGTGCAGTATTTGGAAACGGGTGAACTTCCGCCAGAACCAGCGGCGCGTGAAAAAATCGACATCTGTATGTTGCACCTCGATCGCTTGATTGCCATCAAAGGAGAAGTGACGGCCGTTCGCGAGATGCGTCAACATGCGGCGTGGTACTTGAAAGGGTTGAAAGGCAGCGGCCCGGTTCGGAAGCAAATCAACGAAACGGAATCGCGAGATGCTTTTGGCATCGTGTTGTATCATTTTGTGGAACAGCTCGAGCGACAAATGCAAGAAGTGTGAACTAGTGAAAAAAATTGATTTGTGGTAAGCTTGTTTGGCGAAAAAGTGAACCACACAAGCAAACGGTTTAGGCTGTGCTGTTGGCCGTGAGGCTGACAGTTTTTTATTAGACATCCCCAATACGTATAGAGGAGTGAATGGAGTAGTGAGTCACGAGTTGGAAATGAATGACCAAATGCAGGTTCGGTTTGAAAAAATGACCGAGATGCGTGAACAAGGGCTTGACCCGTTCGGACGTCGGTTCGAACGTTCTGCCCACGCCGGTGAATTACATGAACAATATGAGGCGATTGAAAAAGAAGCCTTGGCCGAACAAGACGTCGAAGTGACGCTTGCCGGACGAATCATGACGAAACGTGGAAAAGGGAAAGTCTTCTTTGCCCACATCCAAGACGTCACAGGACAAATCCAAATTTACGTTCGTAAAAATGACGTAGGTGACGAACCGTTCGATTTATTCAAATCATCTGACCTTGGTGACATCGTCGGTGTGAAAGGGAAGTTGTTCAAGACGAACGTCGGCGAATTGTCGATTCATGTTGAAGAGTTCGAACTCTTAACAAAAGCACTTCGTCCGCTTCCTGATAAATATCATGGCTTAAAAGATGTGGAGCAACGCTATCGCCAGCGCTACTTGGATTTGATTACGAATAACGATTCGCGTCAAACGTTTATTCTGCGTAGCCGCATCATCTCGGAAATTCGGAATTTCTTGAACCATCGCGGTTACTTGGAAGTCGAAACGCCGATGTTGCATACAATCGCAGGTGGAGCGGCGGCCCGTCCGTTCTTGACGCACCATAATGCACTTGATATGGAATTATATATGCGAATCGCCATCGAGCTTCATTTGAAGCGCTTGATTGTCGGTGGTCTCGAGCGCGTGTATGAGATTGGTCGTGTTTTCCGTAATGAGGGGATCTCAACACGTCATAACCCAGAGTTCACGATGATTGAATTGTATGAAGCGTATGCGGACTATAATGACATCATGGATTTGACGGAAGAACTCGTAGCTCACGTAGCCCAAGAAGTGCTTGGCACGACGGACGTTCAATATGGAGAAGATACGATTCATTTGGCTGTCGGTTGGAAACGTGCGCACATGGTCGACTTGGTTAAAGAAGAAACAGGCGTCGATTTCTGGCAACAGATGTCTGATGAAGATGCACGTGAGCTTGCAAAAGAGCACGGTGTCGAGATTCAAGACCATATGACATTCGGCCACATCGTCAATGAATTCTTTGAGCAGAAAGTCGAAGAAACATTGTTACAACCGACGTTTGTCACAGGTCACCCTGTCGAAGTATCGCCATTGGCGAAAAAGAACGATACAGATCCACGCTTCACGGATCGATTCGAATTGTTCATCGTTCGTCGTGAACATGCTAACGCCTTCACGGAATTGAATGATCCGATTGATCAGCGTGAGCGTTTCGAAGCTCAACTTCTTGAGAAAGAAGCAGGGAATGACGAAGCCCATGAATTGGACAACGATTTCCTTGAGGCACTCGAATACGGAATGCCGCCAACGGGCGGTCTTGGAATCGGAATCGATCGCCTCGTCATGTTGTTGACGAATGCACCATCGATTCGTGATGTTCTATTGTTCCCGACGATGAGACATCAACAGTAAAGAATCGTTTTAACCTCTCGCTCTTACGGGCGAGAGGTTTTTCTATGGAGAATGTTGCCGGGTTAAAGAGGCTAAAAACTTTTTTAGAAAAACTTTTGCAAAAAGTCTTGCGTTCTATTTAGGGATGCGGTAAAGTAATAAACGTTGCCGCTGATGGCAGCGGAAAAGAATAAAAAAAGTGGTTGACAACTGTGTCGATGACTTGTATTATTTTAAGAGTCGCCAATGAGCGACAGACGAACTTTGAAAACTGAACGATGAGGCAAAAAAGTTTTACAATTTTTGAATGAAGCGCAAGCTTCGTCATTTTTAAAGAGCTATATC
>NZ_JACSLN010000006.1:0-53576 GCF_018618155.1 Exiguobacterium sp. s6 | reverse complement strand
GAATTTGATATAGCTCTTTAAAAATGACGAAGCTTGCGCTTCATTCAAAAATTGTAAAACATTTTTGCCTCATCGTTCAGTTTTCAAAGACCAAGTGTCTGTCGTGTTAGCGACTTTTTAATAATAGCGATTTGTCTTTTGAAAGTCAACCGTTTTTTATTATTTTTTTCATCCGCTTTCTGTTGTTCAGATTTGAACAGCAGCGACGTTTATTAATATATCAGCGCCCCGCATTTTCGTCAACTGTTTTTCTAAAAAAACTTTATTTTCTTCGGGAATCTTTTTTCCAACGTTGAAAACCGACTTTCCTCACATAAAAACAACGTAGCGTCCTCCCACCTAGGGCGACGCTACGTTGTTGAAGAGTGTAACTATCGAGTGCTTCCGTTCCTATTGGTGTTAGGACGATTTAGAAGACACCCGTTTCTTAGATTTAGCTTTAGCCTGATTCTTCGTCGATGGTTTGGCATCCTCTGCTTGAGCAGGCGCTTGGAATCGATGTAGCATCAATACTTGATACGCGTTAGCAAATACGAGCGTCGCTAACGCTGGCCACAAGAGCGCAATCTCATCCGTCGCCTGAAGGGCTGGAATCCATTCGATCAATGTTATAACGATCATCAAGAAGAGCGTCGGGATGAACGCACTCGCGTTCGTCTGTTTCGCCTTACTCGTTGCGATAATCCATGAAACGATCACTAACACGACCATCTCCCCGATATACCGCCACATATGATCGTTACCAAAAGCGAGCATACGAAGGTAAACCGCATCAAATAGTGCGAAGGCGATTAACAGCACTTGTACACGATTCCATAGTCTTGGGCCACGGAACAAATCCAATCCGACCCGGTGGACAATCAAGTAGGCGAAGAAGCCCATCATGCTAATCCCGGTCCATGTGCTCGAGTAACTGAGTGCCGTCACGATTGCTTCCCACGATTGACTCACTAAATAGCCAGGATTGGCCAGCAAGTTCATAACGAACCCAAACAACGTCCCGAAGACGAGCGTCGTCCAAAATAACCTTAAAAATCCTTGTACCTTCATCTATAAACCATTACCCTTCTATCTGTTGAATGACCGCTTGCGCTAGTCCGTCGTATGTCTTCTCAAACGGATGCCCATCTCGGTAAACCGATGGTGCAAAGTCTTCTTCATTCTCATACGGCTGACCGAGCGGAATTTGCGCGAGCAATTTGCTCTTCAACGCTTCAGACAATTTTTCGCCGCCGCCATAGCCGAAGACGTACTCTTTCTCCCCTGTCACTTTACTTTCAAAATACGCCATGTTTTCGATGATACCAAGCACTTTGTGGTTTGTCTTGATGGCCATTGCCCCAGCACGCGCAGCGACAAAAGCAGCTGTTGCGTGTGGCGTCGTGACGATCAACTCTTGACATGCCGGGAGCATCGAATGAATATCGAGGGCGACATCACCCGTCCCTGGTGGCAAATCGAGGAGCAAGTAGTCTAGGTCGCCCCACTCCACATCGTTGAAGAAGTTATTAAGCATCTTCCCGAGCATTGGTCCACGCCAGATGACTGGAGCGTTATCTTCTACAAAGAAGCCCATCGAAATCACTTTCACGCCGAAACGCTCGACAGGAATGATTTTCTCGCCACGGACGACCGGCCGCTCTTCAATCCCGAGCATGTCAGGTACACTGAAGCCGTAAATATCCGCATCAATCAATCCGACCTTCTTCCCTGCCCGCGCTAGCGCGACTGCCAAGTTGACCGAGACTGTCGATTTCCCGACGCCACCTTTGCCCGAAGCAATCGCAATGAATGTCGTGCCAGCATTTTCACGGAGAATAGCAGGCTTCGTCGCTTCTTTCAAACTTTCGTCATTGAGCGCCTCGAAGCGAAGACCGACCGTCTTGAATCCTTTTCCTTTGAGCAACGTGACAATCTCTTGTTGAAGTTGGAGTTGCTCGCCGCTCCCGGTTTGACCGAGTGCCACTTTTACACTGACATAATCTTCTTTAATGCGAATATCCTTCACGCCAGCTGTATCTCCAAGCGTACGGTTGATTGTTGGATCGATCAACCCCGCCAATTCTTCACGAACTTGTTCTACTGTAAGCATGTGGTTTCCCCCTAATTTCTGTCTCGCTAACAGTATATCAAAAAAAGCGTTTTCTTGAGGGAATGGAAACCAACAATTTCATGAGCAACAAAAAAACTCTCTACCCCGATGGGCAGAGAGTTTGAACCAAATTGTTCGAAGATTAACGCTTCGAGAATTGTGGTGCGCGACGTGCAGCTTTAAGACCGTATTTTTTACGTTCTTTCATGCGAGCGTCACGAGTCAAGAAGCCTTTTTCTTTGAGGCTTGGACGGAATTCTGGGTCCGCTTGAAGAAGCGCACGCGATACGCCGTGGCGAATTGCTCCAGCTTGTCCAGTGAATCCACCACCGTTAACGTTAACGATTACATCGTATTTACCTTCTGTTTCAGTCAATACGAGTGGTGATTTTGCCATCATGATCAAAGTCTCATGTCCGAAGTATTCTGAAATATCACGGCCATTTACAACAACTTTGCCGTCACCTGCAACGAGGTGAACGCGAGCCACCGAGTGTTTGCGGCGGCCTGTTCCGTAGTAACGTACATCTGCCATCGTTTAGTTCCTCCCTGTGTCCCGATTAACCGCGAAGTTCGTAAACTTCTGGTTTTTGTGCTGCGTGGTTGTGCTCAGCTCCAGCGTAAACGTGGAGTTTAGTGAATGATTGACGACCAAGTGATCCTTTTGGAAGCATCCCTTTGATTGCGAGTTCAAGCATACGCTCTGGGCGTTTTGCGAGAAGCTCTTTTGCAGTTTGTGATTTCAAACCGCCTGGATGACCTGAATGACGGTAGTAAATCTTGTCGTTCATTTTGTTACCAGTCAAGTGGATTTTCTCAGCGTTGATGATGATGACGTGGTCTCCGCAATCAACGTTTGGTGTGAAAGTCGGCTTGTGCTTACCGCGAAGAAGTGATGCTACTTCACTAGTCAAACGACCAAGTGTTTTGCCTTCTGCGTCGATAAGGAGCCATTTGCGTTCTACTTCAGATGCTTTTGCCATGAATGTCGTGCGCATGTGGAATACCTCCTAAAATGTCTGTTTGCTTAATTTTTTTAGTGCTTGTTTGATGCTTTATCATAATCCTAGTTTACGGGGCTAAGATTGTGGTTCATCTCTCAATGTGAAAATGAAATGCCAATGAATATAATACGATTTTATAGGGGGAATGTCAATCTACTTTTTCATAATTCACATTCCACAAGTATAGACCGTGCGGTGGGGCTGTAATCCCAGCGCTACGCCGGTCTTTTGAGGCGAGCATCCGGCTCACGTCTGCCGGCTCATATTTCCCACGCCCGACCTCTAACAACGTCCCTACCATAATACGGACTTGGTTATAAAGAAAGCCCGAGCCGACGAAACGAATATACATCTCATCGCCCGCTTCGACGAGCTCCGCTTCATAGATTGTGCGGACACGATCCTCTACCTCAGCCTTCGTCACTGAAAAGGAGGTGAAGTCGTGAGTCCCGACGAACATGCGTAGCGCCTGTCGGATCCGCTCATGGTCGAGCGTGTACGTGACCGTTACAGCATGGTGGCGCCGGAACGGGTCCGCGTCGCTTCGGAAGAAATAGCGATACTCTTTCCGTTTTGCCCCGTAACGCGCGTGAAACGACGTATCGACCTCTTCGGCGGACCGGACAAGAATATCATCGGGCAACATTGCATTCAGCGCTTTGACGAACCGGTCGGCTGGCATAGCGAGGTGCGTATCGAAGTGTAGCACTTGCCCCCGAGCATGCACACGGGCGTCCGTACGACCCGAGGCCACTACTTTGACGGTCTGACTATGCATCCGCGCCAGCACACCCTCCACTTCGGCTTGAACCGTATTCCCGTTCGGTTGGACCTGATAACCGGCATAGTTCGTTCCATCATACGCAATCGTCAATTTAATTCGCTTCATCCTATCCCTCGCAATCCAATCAAGATGAGTGTGATGACCACGAAGATGATGAGTAACACCGTGTCACGACGGTGCCACGTCATCTCACGCAAGCGCGTCCGTCCTTCACCCCCACGGTACCCGCGGGCCTCCATTGCCGTAGCGAGGTCCTCAGCACGTTTAAACGCCGATACAAACAATGGGATCATGAGCGGGACGACTGCCTTCAAGCGATCCTTGAGCGGACCGCTCTTCAAATCGACGCCTCGCGCCTGCTGAGCCTTCATGATGCGATCGGTCTCGTCGGCCAAGGTCGGAAGGAACCGGAGCGAGATCGACAGCATGAGGGCGATCTCATGGGCAGGCACTCGGAATCGTTCGAGGGGGCGGAGCCCTGCTTCAATCGAATCGGTCAGTTCCATCGGTGTTGTCGTCAGTGTGACGAGTGTCGTCAACATGACGAGATAGAAGAAACGGAGCGAGACGATCAAGCCCATCCGGACGCCTTCCGAATAAATCGCGAACGGACCGAATGCAATCAACTCCGTCCCGTCCCGGTTAAAGAACAGTTGCAACAACAGTGTAAAAATGATGAGGAATAAAATCATCTTCAATCCATTCCATAAATACCGCCATGACAATTGAGACAGTCTCACGGCGAACAAGGTAAAGCCAAGCAAGAACACGTTCGTCCATAAGTTATCAGCCAAAAAGACGATGGGAATGAAGCCGAGGATGAACAACGTCTTGGCTCGCGCATCAAGTGTATGGAGCCATGAATGTCCGGGAATGTACTGTCCGATGATCATGTCGCTCTCCCCTTTCTCAATTCGAGCGCGATCCAGTCCGCCAATTCGCCTTCGGTCCGTAAGGCCGGTGTCGCAACACCGAACGCAGGGGCAAGCTCACTCGCGAAGCGAAGCACATGTGGGATTTCAAGCTGGAGCCCTTTGACAAGCGCCTCATCTTTGAACAAGTCAAATGGATTCCCATCAAAGGCGACCTCGCCCCGTTCCATGACGACGACTCGTTCTGCGTACGCTAACACGTCGTCCATATCGTGCGAAACGAGAATGAGCGTCAAATCGAGTTCTTGTTTTAGCCGTTTGAATAGCGCCAGCATCTCACGACGGCCGAGCGGGTCGAGTCCAGCCGTCGGCTCATCTACGACGAGAACATCAGGCCGACTAGCGAGCACGCCGGCAATGGCGACGCGACGCATCTGTCCGCCCGAGAGATCGAACGGGGAACGGCCCCATAACGTTTCATCCAGGCCGACGAGGCGCAACGCAGCATGAGCCCGCTCTTTCGCTTCGTCTTCAGACGCCCCAAAGTTTCGTGGACCAAACATGACGTCGCGTTCGACCGTCTCTTCAAATAGTTGATGCTCCGGATATTGAAAGACGAGCCCAACGCGGCGCCGAAGCGGTAGCAGGCTTTGCTTTTTGTCGCGACGCTTCGTAATCGCACGGACTTCGATGTCATCGACGACGACACGCCCTTTTGTCGGTCGCAGCAGTCCGTTCATATGTTGAACGAGCGTTGACTTGCCTGACCCAGTATGGCCAAGAAACGCAACAAGCGCCCCCGACGGAATCATTACATTCACATCGCGCAGCGCGGTTCGTTCAAACGGAGTATTCAATTGATATTGGTAAGTCACTTCTTCAATGCTAATCGGCATAGATGGTTCACCAACTCCGAATGTTGTAGCATCAGACGATCGAGTGGTATGCCCCGTTCCTTCAGTTCGAGTTGCATCCGGACAATAAACGGTACGTCGAGCTGAATGGCTCGTAACGCCTCCGGATTTTGAAACACGTCTTCGGGTGTACCGGTCATCGCAATCTTGCCTTTTGACAATGCAATGATACGGTCGGCAAACAACACTTCGTCGAGCTCGTGGGTAATGGCGACAACGGTCATCCCTTCTGAGACGAGCTGTTGTACCGTTTCAATCACCTCTTTGCGCCCAATCGGGTCGAGCATTGAGGTAGCTTCATCGAGCACGAGGACATGCGGGCGCATTGCGAGTGCCGAAGCAATCGCAACGCGCTGCTTTTGTCCACCGGATAACTGATGCGGTTCACGGTCCGCTAGTTCCGATAATCCAACGCGCGCTAGACTGTCATCAATTCGACGAACCATTTCTTGACGTGGAAGTCCCATGTTTTCGAGAGAAAATGCCACATCATCGCGCACGGTCGCCCCGACAAACTGGTTGTCAGGATTTTGGAAGACGACACCGATCCGTTTCCGAACGTCCCACACGTCTGTGGCGTCCGTTGGATCGAGTGTCTCAACCCGGACTTCTCCTTCTTGAGGAAGCAAAAGCCCATTCCACAACTTCGTCAAAGTCGACTTGCCAGAACCGTTATGGCCAACGATAGCGAGCCATTCCCCTTTGTATACGTCGAGTGACAGCCCGTTTAAGGCTGGCTCGGTTTGTCCCGGGTAACGAAACACGATATCGCGTACCATAATTTGAGATTCCATCTGCCGACTCCTTTCCGATGTGGAAACAGGGCAATACGTCACCGCATGCCCTGTTGACTGCCTAATGAATTAGACGAGTTCGATGATTACGACTTCTGCACCGTCACCGCGGCGTGGGCCGACTTTCATGATGCGTGTGTATCCACCTTGACGTTCAGCGTAGCGTGGTGCCACGTCTTCGAACAATTTTTGGATTGCGTCTTTTTCTCCAGCGTTCTCTTTACGAACGAATGAAGCTACTTGACGACGGGCATGAAGATCGCCACGTTTCCCAAGAGTGATCAATTTTTCAACGACTGGGCGAAGTTCCTTCGCTTTTTGTTCAGTTGTTTGAATGCGCTCGTTGATAATAAGGTCAGTTGCAAGATCACGTAAAAGTGCCTTACGTTGTGAGCTTGTACGGCCGAGTTTCGAATAAGCCATTACATTTCCCTCCTTCGGTTGAACTTAGTCTTCTTTACGCAAGCCCAAACCGAGCTCGTCCAACTTGAGTTGAACTTCTTCGAGTGATTTACGTCCGAGGTTACGAACTTTCATCATCTCTTCCTCTGATTTGTTTGCGAGTTCTTGAACAGTGTTGATGCCCGCGCGCTTCAAGCAGTTGTACGAACGAACTGAGAGATCGAGTTCTTCGATCGTCATTTCGAGTACTTTTTCTTTTTGGTCTTCTTCTTTCTCGACCATAATTTCTGCATTGAGAGCCTCGTCAGTCAAGCCAACAAAGATGTTCAAGTGTTCTGTCAAAATTTTCGCCCCGAGCGATACCGCTTCTTCCGGACGGATTGAACCATCTGTCCACACGTCTAATAGAAGCTTATCGAAGCTAGCATCTTGACCGACACGTGTTTTATCTACTTCGTAGTTCACGCGTTGAATCGGTGTGTAGATCGAATCGATTGGAATAACGCCAATCGGCATATCATCACGTTTGTTATCTTCTGCCTGGACGTAACCACGACCACGGCGAGCAGTCAAACGCATGCGAAGCGTCGCGTTGTCAGCGAGAGTCGCGATGTGGAGCTCAGGATTCAAGATTTCAACGTCGCTATCATGGGTAATGTCTGCCGCAGTGACAGCACCGGCACTTGAAACGTTAATCTCAAGCGTTTTCTCTTCGTCCGAGTACACTTTGAGAGCCAACTTCTTGAGGTTTAATACGATTTGCGTGACGTCTTCGACGACTCCGTCAATCGTAGAGAACTCATGAAGAACGCCATCGATTTGAACCGCTGTTACCGCTGCACCAGGGAGCGATGACAAAAGAATTCGACGTAGTGAGTTGCCGAGAGTAGTGCCATATCCACGTTCAAGCGGTTCCACCACGAATTTACCAAACGTAGCATCCTCGCTGATTTCGACCGTTTCGATCTTTGGTTTTTCAATCTCGATCATCTGAACCCCTCCTTGAGTGTATCCTGCCATGCAGCGCGAGCTGCATTGTATATGCTGTTTGTGCTAGGTAAGCCCTTCACACGCACAAGCGATTATACGCGGCGACGTTTTGGAGGGCGGCAACCGTTGTGCGGAACTGGTGTTACGTCACGGATTGCAGTTACTTCAAGACCAGTAGCTTGGAGGGCACGGATAGCCGCTTCACGTCCAGCACCAGGACCTTTAACGTTAACTTCTACTGTACGCATACCGTTGTCCATTGCAACTTTCGCTGCAGTTTCAGCAGCCAATTGTGCTGCGAACGGAGTCGATTTACGTGATCCTTTAAATCCAAGGTTACCAGAAGTAGCCCATGAGATCGCGTTACCTTGCGTGTCAGTGATTGTAATGATTGTGTTGTTGAATGTAGAGCGGATGTGTACCACACCGACTTCAACATGTTTTTTGACTTTACGTTTTGAACGTACATTTTGCTTACGTTTCGCCATTGTTCAATTCCCTCCTTTACTTCTTCTTGTTCGCTACTGTACGGCGTGGGCCTTTACGAGTACGCGAGTTGTTCTTCGTGTTTTGTCCGCGAACAGGGAGACTACGACGGTGACGAACACCGCGATATGCGCCGATCTCGATCAAACGTTTAATGTTGAGTGAAACTTCACGGCGAAGGTCACCTTCAACTTTAATTCCGTCAATTGCTTCACGGATACGGTTGATTTCGTCTTCTGTAAGATCACGTGTGCGTGAATCTTCAGATACGTTTGCAGCCTTCAAAATTTCTTGTGCTCTTGTTTTACCAATACCAAAGATGTATGTGAGCGAAATAACGATACGTTTTTCGCGTGGAATATCTACACCAGCAATACGTGCCATGTGTGCACCTCCTCTTAGATTAACCTTGTTTTTGTTTGTGTTTCGGGTTTTCGCAAATTACCATTACTTTACCCTTACGACGAATAACTTTACATTTTTCGCAGATCGGTTTTACCGACGGTCTTACTTTCATGATTATACCCTCCTCCTGGAAAAATCGGAGTTACTTGTAACGGTACGTAATCCGCCCGCGAGTCAAGTCGTACGGAGACAACTCGACAGTTACGCGGTCACCTGGAAGGATTCGAATGTAGTGCATCCGAATTTTCCCTGAGACGTGCGCGAGCACCGTGTGGCCGTTTTCTAACTCCACTTTAAACATTGCGTTTGGAAGTGGTTCGACAACAGTGCCTTCCACTTCAATGACATCTTGTTTCGCCATCATTTATTCCCCTTTCTATATGAAGATATTTAGGAGCACAGACGATCTATCGCATTGTACTGTGAGAGAAGGATCCGTAACGGATCAGCACGAAGCAATAGAGCCTCATTCACCGGAATCGAGTTTCGTTAAAATCTCGTATCCATCGTCTGTGATGGCGATGGTGTGCTCAAAGTGGGCGCACATGCTACCGTCCACTGTCACAACTGTCCAGTTGTCAGCCAGTGTCCGAACATAGCGTTGACCAGCGTTGACCATTGGTTCAATGGCTAACGTCATTCCAGTCTTCAGGCGCGGCCCTTTCCCCGGTGGACCATAGTGCGGAATTTGCGGTTCTTCATGCAAATTTTGTCCGACACCATGACCGACGTATTCGCGGACGACAGAGAAATCATGAGATTCCACATACGCTTGAATCGCATGCGAAATGTCTGTCAAACGCTGTCCAGCCTTAGCGTGCTCCAATCCTTTATACAGACTTTCTTCAGTCACGTCAAGTAACTGCTGTGTCTCTTCCGAGATTGTTCCCACTGGATACGTCCAAGCGGAATCTCCATGGTATCCGTTATAGTAGGCACCGATGTCGATCGAGATGATATCCCCATCGTTCAATACCCGTTTTCCGGGAATCCCATGAACAAGCTCTTCGTTCACTGAAGCACAAACGCTACCGGTAAACCCGTTATAGCCTTTGAACGACGGTGTCGCACCTTGGCTGCGAATGTATTCTTCCGCGATCCGGTCGAGCTCAAGCGTCGTAATACCTGGTTTGATGTGCTCTTTGAGCACCTGGTGTGTTCGAGCAACAATTTGCCCAGCCTCACGCATAATCGCTATTTCACGAGGCGTCTTCGTGATGATCATTCAGTACCACCGAGTAACGCTTTGACATCGGCGTATACGACATCGATTGGACGATCTCCATCCAATGTACGAAGATACCCTTTTTCAGCGTAAAAGTCAATGAGTGGTTTCGATTGCTCGATGTTGACGTCAAGGCGACGGCGGACCGTTTCCTCTTTATCGTCTTCACGTTGCATGAGAGCCGACCCATCCACATCACAGATGCCTTCCACTTTAGGTGGGTTGAAGATCACGTGATATGTCGCACCACACGTCGGGCAGATCCAACGACCTGTCAAACGCGGGACGAGAATTTCCGCATCCACATCGATATTCACGACATGGTCAATCTGTTTTCCCAAATCTTTAAGCAAACTTTCGAGTGCCTCTGCTTGAGCAACAGTACGCGGGAATCCATCGAGCAGGAAGCCGTTTTTCGTATCATCTTGAATCAAGCGTTCGCGTACGATTCCGATTGTTACCTCATCCGGTACGAGTTCGCCTTTATCCATGAACGATTTTGCTTCTTTGCCGAGTGGCGTTCCGCCTTTGATTGCCGCACGAAACATGTCGCCTGTCGAAATGTGTGGGATTTGGTACTCTTCAACGATTTTAGCCGCTTGAGTCCCTTTCCCTGCACCCGGTAAGCCCATGAGTACTAGATTCATCTCAGTTAGCCTCCAGTTTTGATTTTCACAACACGTCGTAAACACGACAGGAAGGAAGGGTGTACCCTTCCTTCCGCTTTAACGGATAAAGCCTTTGTAGTGTCGTTTTACGAGTTGACTCTCGATTTGTTTCATCGTTTCGAGGGCTACCCCGATGACGATCAACAAGCTCGTTCCTCCGATTTGCACCGAAGTTGGGAGACCGGCAAGCTTAATGAAGATTGTCGGCATGATCGCTACGAGCGATAAGAAAATCGCTCCGAAGAAAGTCAATCGATAAAGCAACTTCGTGATGTACTGTTCTGTTTGCGCCCCAGGACGAATCCCAGGAATATAGCCACCTTGCTTCTGCAGGTTTTCTGCCATCTGTTCAGGGTTTACCTGAATGAATGTATAGAAGTAAGCGAACGCGATGATGAGCGCTACGTAGATCGACATTCCGATTGGAGACGTCGTATCGAAGTAAGTCTGCAACTTCTGCGTCGTTTCCGGAGAAGCAATGAAGCTTGCAACAGTTGGTGGTGTCACCATGAAGGAAATCGCGAAGATGACCGGGATGACACCGGCAGCGTTTAGTTTGATTGGCAAATGCGTTGACTGTCCGCCCACAGGGGTACGGTTCGCCGTGCGTTTTGCGTATTGAATCGGAATTTTGCGAGCGGCCTGTTGAACATAAATGATCCCCATGGTCACTGCAAGAATGACGAGCAATAGCACAACCAAGTAAACGATGTTAATGAATAACGCGTCTCCAGCATTTTGGAGCTTCGTTTCATAAATCTGCGTAAAGATTCTTGGGAACCCAGCGACGATACCGGCGAAGATAATGATGGAAATACCATTCCCAACACCTTTCTCCGTCGTCATCTCACCAAGGAACATCAAGAACGCCGTACCTGCAGTCAGCACGATCGCGATCACGAAATAGGTTGCCGTGCCCCACGTCTCGTTGACGAGACCTGGATAGAGGCGGTTAAACCCGAACGACAATGACGTCGCTTGGATAAACCCTAACATGATCGTCCCATAGCGCGTGACCGTCGCTAGCTTTTTACGCCCAGACTCGCCTTGTTTTGCCCATTCGGCAAACTTCGGAACGACGTCCATTTGTAAGAGCTGCACAACGATCGATGCCGTGATGTACGGCATGATCCCCATTGCGAACAGGGAGAAGTTCTGTAAAGCATTTCCTCCAAACAAGTTCAAGAAGTCTAAAAGACCACCTGAGTCAAAACGCAACACATCCGTATTCACCATCGGCACCGGGATATGGGCCCCGATGCGGAAAATGATGATGATTGCGAGTGTGAAGAGAATACGCTGTCGAATATCTTTCACGCGCCACATATTGGAGATCGTCTGAAACATCAGATCACCTCAACTGAACCGCCAGCTGCTTCGATCGCTTCTTTCGCTGCACCCGAGAATTTGTTGGCTTTTACAGTCAATTTTGTTTCAAGCTTGCCGTTAGCAAGTACTTTGATTCCGTCTTTAGCAGAGCTGACAACACCAGTCTCAATTAAGAGTTCTGGAGTAACTTCAGTACCTGCCTCGAAACGGTTAAGCGTGTCTAGGGAAACAACTGCATACTCTTTACGAGTAGGGTTGTTGAAACCGCGTTTTGGAAGACGACGGTAAAGTGGGTTTTGCCCACCTTCGAATCCTGGACGAACGCCACCGCCCGAACGAGCTTTTTGACCTTTATGTCCACGGCCAGAAGTTTTACCGTTACCAGTCGCCATACCGCGACCGACACGGTTGCGTTCGTGACGCGAACCTGGAGTTGGCTTCAATTCATGGAGTTTCATAGTGGCACCTCCTTATTTAGTAAGATCTTTATTATTCGTTGATTTCGTTTACAGTCACAAGGTGCGACACTTTTTTGATCATACCGCGCATCGCTACGTTGTCAGGGACAACGACAGTCTGATGCATTTTACGAAGACCAAGTGTACGTACTGTTACACGCTGATCTTCCGGACGACCAATAGTGCTGCGTGTGAGGGTGATTGCGAGTTTCGCCATGTCTAATTCCCTCCCTTATTTAAGAAGTTCTTCTACGCTTTTACCGCGTAGTTTAGCAACTTCCTCTGCTTTTTTAAGCTCTGTCAAGCCTTTAACCGTCGCACGGACGATGTTGATTGGTGTGTTAGATCCAAGCGATTTCGAAAGGATGTCACCTACACCTGCGAGTTCGAGCACTGCACGAACTGGACCACCAGCGATAACCCCAGTACCTTCAGAAGCTGGTTTCATGAATACACGACCTGCTCCGAATACTCCTGTGATTTCGTGTGGAATTGTTGTACCGACCATCGGTACTTGAACCATGTTTTTCTTAGCGGCTTCAATAGCCTTGCGGATCGCTTCTGGCACCTCTTGTGCCTTACCTGTACCGAAACCGACGTGACCATTTTTGTCACCTACGACGACGAGAGCGGCGAAACGGAAGCGACGGCCACCTTTCACGACTTTCGCGACGCGGTTTACGGTAACAACGCGTTCTTCAAGTTGTTCCATGTTAACGTCTAACTGGCGCATCGAGTGTCCCCTCCTTTTTGTTAGAATTTAAGACCTGCTTCACGAGCTGCTTCAGCAACAGCTTTGACGCGGCCATGATAGAGGTATCCACCACGGTCGAACACAACAGTGTCGATACCTTTCTCGAGTGCACGTTCAGCTGCAAGTTTACCAACAGCTTTCGCTGCTTCAACGTTGCCGCCGTTTGTAAGATCGAGAGCTTTATCTTTCGAAGATGCTGACACAAGCGTTGTTTGTGCTGCATCATCGATGAGTTGAACGTAGATGTGCTTGCTCGAGCGGAATACGTTCAAACGTGGACGAGCTGCTGTCCCCGTGATCGTACGACGTACACGAGCATGACGTTTCTTACGAACTGCATTTTTGTCTGCTTTTGTGATCATTTATGCCACTCCTTTCCGTTCATTTCGTGACGAATTACTTACCAGTCTTACCTTCTTTACGGCGAATACGTTCATCAGAGTAACGAACACCTTTACCTTTGTAAGGTTCTGGAGCACGGTACGAGCGGATTTGAGCTGCAACGTGACCGACGCGCTCTTTGTTAATCCCTTTAACGACGATTTGCGTGTTTGAAGGAACTTCGATCTCGATACCTTCTTCAGCAACGTACTCGATTGGGTGCGAGTAACCGAGGCTGAGGACGAGTTTGTTACCTTGCTTAGCTGCACGGTAACCAACCCCTGAGATCTCAAGTGTTTTCTGGAATCCGTTAGACACACCTTCCACCATGTTGGCGATAAGGGCACGTGTCGTCCCGTGGATCGTACGGTTCTCTTTCGAGTCATCCGGACGAACGACGTTCAATTCGTTCTCTTCAACTTTGATTTCCAAGGCTGGGTTAGCTGAAAGCGAAAGTTCACCTTTAGCACCTTTTACTGTGACCGTGTTGTCTTCTGCAACCGTGACAGTAACGCCAGCTGGAATCGTAACTGGTTTTTTACCAATACGTGACATTGATTACACCTCCGTTCTTGTTAGAAAAGTGACTTACCAGATGTAGGCGAGCACTTCGCCGCCGACTTGTTGTTGGCGAGCTTCTTTATCAGTCATAAGACCTTTTGATGTCGAAAGAACTGCGATACCGAGTCCTCCGAGTACTTTTGGTACTTCATCAGCTTTTGCGTATACACGAAGACCTGGTTTCGAAATGCGTTTGAGACCAGTGATAACACGTTCGTTGCTTGCTCCGTATTTAAGGAACAGACGAAGTGTACCTTGCTTAGCGTCCTCGATATATTCAACATCGCGAATGAAACCTTCACGCTTGAGGATCTCTGCAACCTCACGTTTGATATTAGAAGCTGGAAGCTCTAATTTTTCATGGCGAACCATGTTAGCGTTACGGATACGTGTAAGCATATCTGCAATTGGGTCTGTCATTACCATGCGATGTACCTCCTTTCACACTGTTAGTGGATTACCAGCTTGCTTTTTTAACACCAGGGATTTGACCTTTGTATGCAAGATCACGGAACTTGATACGGCTGATCCCGAATTTACCCATGTAACCATGTGGACGACCTGTGATACGGCAACGGTTATGAAGACGTACAGGTGAAGAGTTACGTGGCAATTTGCTGAGTCCGATGTAGTCGCCTTCAGCTTTCAATTGTGCACGTTTCTCAGCGTACTGGGCAACGAGTTTCTCGCGTTTGTGTTCGCGATTCACCATTGACTTTTTAGCCATGTTGTCGACCTCCCTTTAGATTATTTTTGGAATGGCATTCCGAGAAGTGTGAGCAATTCACGAGCTTCTTCGTCTGTGTTCGCTGTTGTAACAACAACGATGTCCATACCGCGTACTTTCGTTACTTTATCGTAATCGATCTCAGGGAAAATAAGTTGCTCTTTCACACCAAGCGTGTAGTTACCGCGTCCGTCGAATGCTTTCTTCGATACACCGCGGAAGTCACGTACACGTGGAAGTGAAACAGTTACCAATTTGTCGAGGAAATCGTACATACGCTCGCCACGAAGAGTAACCTTCGCACCGATTGGCATGCCTTCACGAAGTTTGAAACCAGCGATTGATTTCTTAGCCTTCGTTACGAGTGGTTTTTGACCAGAAAGAATTGATAATTCTTCCACTGCCATGTCAAGAGCCTTCGAGTTCGAAACAGCGTCACCTACACCCATGTTGATGACGATCTTGTCGACCTGTGGGACTTGCATGACTGAGTCATAGTTGAATTTATCCATCATCGCTTTCACGATGTCGCTTTTATACTTCTCTTGCAAACGGTTCATAGTCGAATGGACCTCCTTTCGTCACGTTCTTCTTATTTATCGAGTACTTCGCCCGATTTCGCGACACGAACTTTTTTACCATCGACTACTTTGAAACCAACGCGAGTCGGTTTGCCCGTTTTAGGGTCGAGTGGCATGACGTTCGAGACGTGAATTGGTGCTTCGATTTCAAGGATACCGCCTTGTGGATTCGCTTGTGATGGTTTCGAGTGTTTTTTAATCACGTTGATACCTTCTACGACTACGCGGTTCTTGCTTGGCATAGCTTTGAGGATAACCCCTTGCTTGCCTTTATCTTTACCAGACATTACCTGGACTGTATCGCCTTTTTTAACATGCATCGTTTTGCGCACCTCCTTATAGGATTGAAATTGGAAATTAAAGTACTTCCGGTGCCAACGAAACGATCTTCATGAATTCTTTTTCACGAAGTTCACGTGCAACTGGCCCGAAGATCCGAGTGCCGCGTGGGCTCTTGTCATCTTTGATGATGACTGCTGCGTTCTCATCGAAACGGATGTACGAACCATCTTTACGACGAGCGCCGCGTTTTGTACGAACGACAACTGCTCTGACAACGTCACCTTTTTTAACAACGCCACCTGGTGTTGCTTGTTTTACCGTCGCGACGATGATGTCACCGATGTTGGCAGTCTTACGACCTGAACCACCGAGGACTTTAATTGTCAACAGTTCACGCGCGCCAGAGTTGTCTGCTACTTTCAAGCGAGATTCTTGTTGAATCATGCGAGTGTACCTCCCTCCGGATGTTTATAGATCCGAACTGTTATTAGATGATTACTGATTCTTCTACTACTGTTACGAGACGGAAACGTTTGTCTTTAGAAAGCGGACGTGTTTCCGCGATGCGGACGACATCGCCGATTTTAGCGACATTGTTCTCATCGTGCGCTTTAAATTTCTTCGTGTAGTTTACACGTTTGCCATAAAGCTTATGACGTACTTTTGTTTCAACTGCAACGACGATCGTTTTGTCCATTTTGTCAGACACGACGCGTCCAGTGAGTACTTTACGCTTATTGCGTTCCATGAGTGTTACCTCCTCTTAAAGAATCCGATTAGATTAGCCGTTGTTGATGCCGAGTTCGCGTTCACGAAGAATCGTTTTAGCACGCGCAATCGACTTGCGTACTTCACGGATACGAGCAGGATTCTCAAGCTGACCTGTAGCTAATTGGAAACGAAGGTTAAAGAGTTCTTCTTTCCACTCGCCTACTTTACCGTTGAGCTCTTCAGTTGTTGATTGACGGAGATCAGTTGCTTTCATTCGTATCACCACCATTTTCTTCACGTTTCACGAACTTACATTTCACTGGAAGTTTGTGCGCTGCAAGACGAAGTGCCTCACGTGCAACTTCCTCAGATACACCCGCGATTTCGAACATTACTTTGCCAGGCTTAACTACAGCTACCCAGCCTTCTGGAGCACCTTTACCCGAACCCATTCGGACTTCGAGAGGCTTTTTCGTGTATGGTTTGTGTGGGAAGATCTTGATCCACACTTTACCACCACGTTTCATATAACGTGTCATTGCGATACGTGCTGATTCGATTTGACGGTTTGTGATCCAGCTCGCTTCGAGCGATTGGAGACCGAATTCACCGAAATGTACTGTTGTGCCGCGTTTTGCATTTCCGCGCATTTTACCACGGTGTACACGACGATATTTCACGCGTTTAGGTAACAACATAGTGTGTTGCCTCCTTCCTGAAAGAGTGTTTATTATTCAGCGTTTTTAGCTGTGTTGTTTTTTGTTGGAAGAACTTCACCATGGTACAACCAGACTTTAATTCCGATTTTACCATAAGTTGTGTCAGCTTCAGCTGTTCCGTAATCGATATCGGCACGGAGTGTGTGAAGTGGAACTGTTCCTTCCGAGTACTTCTCTGAACGAGCGATATCAGCGCCACCAAGACGACCAGAAACTTCTGTTTTGATCCCTTTGATGCCAGTGCGCATCGAACGTTGGATTGATTGTTTCATTGCACGACGGAATGACACACGGCCTTCCAATTGACGAGCGATGTTTTCAGCAACAAGTTTAGCGACAGCGTCCGCGTTTTTCACTTCAACAACGTTGATGTGAACACGTTTGCCTTCAGCAAGCTTGATGATGTTTTTGCGGAGTGACTCGATTTCCGAACCACCCTTACCGATAACCATACCTGGTTTCGCAGTGTGAAGCGAAATGTTCACGCGATTTGCAGCGCGTTCGATTTCTACTTTAGAAATACTAGCATCCTTCATTTTGTTTTCGATGTATTCACGAATAACGAAGTCTTCATGAAGGAGATCTGCGTAGTCTTTCTCAGCGTACCAACGCGAATCCCAGTCTTTGATAATACCAACGCGAAGACCGTGCGGATTTACCTTTTGACCCACTACATATCCCTCCTTATTTCTCAGTTACCACGATGTGGATGTGGCTTGTGCGTTTGTTAATACGGCTTGCGCGACCCATCGCACGTGGGCGGAAGCGTTTGAGTGTTGGACCTTCGTTGACGTAGATTTCCGACACCACAAGGTTCTCAATATTCATATCGTAGTTGTGCTCTGCGTTTGCAATCGCTGACTTCAATACTTTTTCAACGATTGGCGACGCTGCCTTGTTCGTGTGAGCAAGGACAGAGAGCGCTTCGCCGACTTGTTTCCCGCGAATTAAGTCTACAACGAGACGTGCTTTGCGAGGAGCAAGACGGACCATATTAGCTGATGCTTTAGCTTGCATGGATTTGACCTCCCCTCAAATTACCGTTTCGTTTTCTTGTCTGATCCGTGACCTTTGTACGTGCGTGTTGGAGCGAATTCACCAAGTTTGTGACCGACCATGTCTTCTGTCACGAATACTGGTACGTGTTTACGACCATCGTGTACACCGAACGTGTGACCCATGAATTCTGGGAAGATTGTCGAGCGACGTGACCAAGTTTTGATGACTTGCTTCTCACCAGATTCGTTGAGTTTGTCAACTTTAGCGAGCAAATGGTGATCTGCGAATGGACCTTTTTTCAAGCTGCGACCCATGATAGAACCTCCCTTTGGAATGATTCGGGAACGGCTCTTTCGAACCGCCCGAGAATCATGTAGTAATTATTTCTTGCGACGACGAAGAATGTACATGTCGCTCGATTTGTTTTTCTTACGAGTTTTAAGACCAAGAGCTGGTTTACCCCAAGGAGTAAGTGGGCCCGAACGACCGATTGGCGCACGACCTTCACCACCACCGTGTGGGTGATCAACCGGGTTCATTACAGAACCACGTACTGTTGGGCGTTTGCCTAACCAACGTGAACGTCCTGCTTTACCGATGTTTACGAGTTCGTGTTCTTCGTTACCAACTGAACCGACTGTCGCGCGGCAAGTGCCGAGGAACAAGCGTGATTCACCTGATTGAAGACGAACGATGACGTACTTGCCGTCACGTCCTTGGATTTGTGCCGATGCACCAGCCGCACGAACAAGCTGACCGCCCTTACCAGGCTTAAGCTCGATGTTGTGGATAGTAGTACCGACAGGGATGTTCACGAGTGGAAGAGCGTTCCCCACTTTGATATCCGCCTCAGGACCAGACATGATTTCCATGCCTACTTTGATGCCCTTAGGAGCGAGGATGTAACGTTTCTCACCATCTGCATAGTTGATGAGGGCGATGTTCGCTGAACGGTTTGGATCGTATTCGATCGTAGCAACGCGTCCGACGATGCCATCTTTGTTACGTTTGAAATCGATGATACGGTATTTGCGTTTGTGCCCGCCACCTTGGTGACGTACAGTCAAACGACCTTGGTTGTTACGACCGCCTTTTTTCGAAAGCTTTTCAGTTAACGATTTTTCAGGACGGTTCGTTGTGATCTCTGCAAAGTCGAGAGATGTCATGTTACGGCGACCGTTAGTGGTCGGCTTAAACTTTTTAATTGCCATCGAGGATTCCCTCCTTTTCTTCTAAGGTAGTAAATTAACCGAGGAAGTCGATTGTGTTGCCTTCAGCAAGGGTTACGATCGCTTTTTTACGACGAGCTGTGTAACCAGAGTGACGACCGACACGTTTCGCTTTCGGTTTCATGTTCATTGTGTTTACCGAAGCAACTTTCACATTGAAGATTGTTTCGATAGCGTACTTCACTTGCGATTTAGTCGCTTTAACGTCGATCTCGAAAACGTATTTGTTAGCTTCCATGAGGCTAACAGAACGCTCAGTGATGATAGGACGTTTGATGATATCGTATGCTTGAGCCATTATGCAAGCACCTCCTCTACCTTCGCAACCGCATCTTTAGTGAAGATGACTTTGTCGTTAGCAACGAGGTCAAGAACGTTAACGCCTGCTGCCTCGATCACAGTCACTCCTGGGATGTTACGAGCTGCGAGAGCGATAGTCTCATTGTAGTCCGCTGTGACTACAAGAGCCTTACGTTCTACTGACAAGCTGTTCAAAACAGCAGCCATGTCTTTTGTTTTTGGTGCATCGAAAGCAAGGCCTTCGAGGACGATCATTTCGTTGTTTTTCACTTTCGACGAAAGCGCCGAGAGAAGTGCTAAACGACGAACTTTTTTAGGAAGCTTGTAAGAGTATGAACGTGGTGTTGGACCGAAGACTGTACCACCACCAACCCATTGTGGTGAGCGGATAGAACCTTGGCGCGCACGACCAGTTCCCTTTTGTTTCCATGGTTTACGGCCGCCACCGCGTACTTCCGAGCGACCTTTCGTATCGTGAGTACCTTGACGGCGTGATGCTTGTTGCATGACGATCGCGTCGTAAAGTACTGAGTCGTTAGGCTCGATACCGAAAATGGCTTCTGCCAATTCGATCTCGCCAACTTGTGAACCTGTTTGGTTAAGCAAAGCTACTTTAGGCATTCGTAATTCCTCCTTTCCGTGCAGTTAATTAGTTACCTTTTACCGCTGTTTTGATGATGACGTTCGACTTGCGAGCGCCTGGGATTGCGCCTTTAACGAGTACAAGGCCGCGTTCCGCGTCAACTTTGACAACTTCAAGGTTTTGAATCGTTTTACGCTCGCCACCCATTTGACCAGGAAGAAGCTTCCCTTTAAATACGCGGTTAGGAGCTACAGGACCCATCGAACCAGGACGACGGTGGTAGCGCGAACCGTGAGCCATTGGTCCACGTGATTGTCCGTGACGCTTGATCGCACCTTGGAATCCTTTACCTTTCGATGTACCTGTTACGTCTACTAATTCACCTGCAGCGAAAATGTCCGCCTTGATCTCTTGACCGATTTCGTATCCTTCTACTGAAGTACGAATCTCTTTCATGAAGCGCTTAGGTGTCGCGTTTGCTTTCGCAGCGTGACCTTTTGCCGGTTTGTTTTGACGTGATTCTTTGATGTCGCCGAAACCGAGTTGAACTGCTTCGTAACCGTCTGTTTCAACTGTTTTAAGTTGAAGCACAACGTTTCCTTCGACAGCAACTACTGTTACCGGTACGACTTCGCCTGCTTCGTTGAAGATTTGAGTCATACCAAGTTTTGTTCCTAAGATTCCTTTAGCCATGAGATACACCTCCTGTTTAATAATTATTGTCTCTTCTGGCTAGTATCTACTATATGAAGAATTAAAGTTTGATTTCGATGTCAACACCTGATGGTAATTCGAGGCGCATAAGCGCATCAACCGTTTTTGGTGTTGGGTTAACGATGTCGATCAAGCGTTTGTGTGTACGCATCTCGAACTGCTCACGAGCATCTTTGTACTTGTGAACCGCACGAAGGATCGTGTAGATCGATTTTTCAGTTGGAAGCGGGATTGGTCCCGAAACCTTTGCACCTGAACGCTTCGCAGTATCAACGATTTTCTCAGCTGATTGATCGAGTACGCGATGGTCGTATGCTTTTAAACGAATACGGATTTTTTCATTTGCCATGTAAGTTTCCCTCCTTTGTCGCCTATTTTTAAAAATAGACAGTTCTCCGCGGAAATTTCCACACCGGCCATGGCAAAGCTGCCTGGCGTGTCATAACCTCCCGCTTCATCGCAGCGTGCTTGTGTCAGCAGAGGTATCCGATCATTGCAAATCAACGATTGGACCCGATTTCTGCTGTAAAGTCTCTCACCACTCGCACAAACACTTAATCATTATATCGAATCTACATATGAAATGCAAGATTTGATTTTTAAATTGCGCCGGATGTCTGATGAGTTGTTCAACGTTCACTAATGTAACAAGATTTGAACCCATTTGCAAGCTATTTTCCTTCTTTTGTTGAACTATTTGTTACAAGAACCGCCATGCCAACTCTACCTAGCGTTTCATACGTGCTCCGAAGCGTTCCGTGACGGATTCGATGACCGAGGCTGGGGCTCGTTTCAAGCAGGTTTGGACGATCGTTTCATTCATTGGATGAGTCTCGAAGTATTGGCTTAACCGTTCAAGCTTATCGATACGGTTCATTACCGTATACAGTACGACCCACTCTTCGAGATGCATCCAACTGCCGACCGGTTCAATATATGGATGTGTATAGATCCCATCGGTGCACTTCATCCGAAAGCTGGCCATCACATCAATGTCTCCGCCCTCGAACTCATATTCGCCAAAATAGGTCGTCACGTAATCTGGATGAGGCGTCGACTCGACTTTCTTTCCAGCACGGCTCAGTACTTGATCGACTCGCTCGAATTGATCCGGTTCGACAAACACATCCAAGTCGTTCGCCGTTTCAATTAGCCCATGATGCTTCAGTAACGTCGACCCACCGAACCGACACGCGATCCCGTTCAGCCGACATAACGTTTCGACTTGCTTCTCCATCTTCGTCTCCCCTTTCGTTCGACATATGTCCCATCTTACCACGTCTTGCTACAAAACAAAAAAGCAGCCCGCAAAATGCGGACTGCTTGAAAGGTCAGTGAATCAATCGATTACTCGATGATTTCAGTTACTGAACCAGCGCCTACTGTACGGCCACCCTCACGGATTGAGAAACGTGTTCCGTCTTCGATCGCGATTGTAGAAATCAATTCGATCGTCAACTCGATGTTGTCTCCTGGCATTACCATTTCAGTACCTTCTGGAAGGTGAACGATACCTGTTACGTCAGTTGTACGGAAGTAGAACTGCGGACGGTAGTTCGCGAAGAATGGCGTGTGACGGCCACCCTCTTCTTTAGAAAGAACGTAGATTGAAGCTTTGAATTTTGAGTGCGGCGTGATTGAACCTGGCTTAGCAAGTACTTGTCCACGCTCGATGTCTTCACGTGATACACCACGGAGAAGAGCACCGATGTTGTCGCCAGCTTCAGCGTAGTCGAGAAGCTTACGGAACATCTCTACACCAGTACATACAGTTTTCTTAGTTTCTTCTGTAAGACCAACGATTTCAACTTCGTCGTTGACGCGGAGAACACCACGCTCAACACGACCAGTCGCTACAGTACCGCGACCAGTGATTGAGAATACGTCCTCAACTGGCATCATGAATTCTTTGTCCGTGTCACGAACTGGCTCAGGGATGTACTCATCAACTGCGTTCATGAGTTCCATGATTTTTTCTTCCCACTGAGCTTCGCCGTTAAGCGCGCCAAGTGCTGAACCTTTGATTACAGGGAGGTCGTCGCCTGGGAAGTCATATTCAGAAAGAAGTTCACGGATTTCCATTTCAACGAGCTCAAGGAGTTCTTCGTCGTCAACCATGTCAACTTTGTTCATGAATACGACGATGAAAGGAACACCTACTTGACGTGAAAGAAGGATGTGCTCACGTGTTTGTGGCATTGGGCCATCAGTTGCCGAAACAACGAGGATCGCGCCGTCCATTTGTGCAGCACCAGTGATCATGTTTTTAACATAGTCAGCGTGACCTGGGCAGTCAACGTGTGCATAGTGGCGTTTTTCTGTTTCGTACTCGATGTGAGCTGTTGCGATTGTGATACCGCGCTCACGCTCTTCAGGAGCACCATCGATTGCGTCAAACTTTGTAGCTGTTTTCCCTTGTGCTTTTGAAAGTACAGCTGAGATCGCTGCAGTCAAAGTTGTTTTACCGTGGTCGACGTGGCCGATTGTACCAACGTTAACGTGCGGTTTAGAACGGTCGAATTTTTCTTTACCCATTCTAGATTCCTCCTCTATTAGACAATTAGTTTTTTATTTAACTAGGAAGACGTAGGCTACTTTTAACATACGTCCTCCTTAGCTTACAACAATCAATTAAGCGTTACAACCGTTATTAGCCGTTCGCTTTTTTGATGATTTCTTCTGCGATTGACTTCGGTACTTCTTCATAGTGATCGAAGTGCATCGAGTACGTTCCGCGTCCTTGCGTACGTGAACGAAGCGATGTCGCATAGCCGAACATTTCTGAAAGTGGAACCATTGCTTTAACGACTTGAGCGTTACCGCGTGCTTCCATACCTTCTACGCGTCCACGGCGTGACGTGACGTCACCCATGATGTCTCCCAAGTATTCTTCTGGGATGACAACTTCAACACGCATCATTGGCTCAAGGATAACAGCTTTCGCTTGCTCCTTAAGTTGTTTAACCGCCATCGAAGCAGCAACTTTAAACGCCATCTCGTTCGAGTCGACATCGTGGTACGATCCGAAGACGAGGGCAGCTTTAACGTCAACTACTGGGTAACCAGCGAGGATACCGTTTTCGAGAGCTTCTTCAATCCCGTTTTGAACAGCTGGGACGTATTCACGTGGTACAACACCACCGACGATCTTGTTCTCGAATGCGAATCCAGCGCCTTCTTCGTTCGGCTCGAATTCTACGACAACGTGACCGTACTGACCGCGTCCACCAGATTGACGTACGAATTTCGAATCGATCTTCGCAGCGCCACGGATTGTCTCACGGTAAGCAACTTGTGGTGCACCGACGTTTGCTTCTACTTTGAATTCGCGACGCATACGGTCAACGAGGATATCAAGGTGAAGCTCACCCATACCAGAGATGATTGTTTGACCAGTCTCTTGGTTTGTTTCAGTGCGGAAAGTTGGATCCTCTTCTGCGAGTTTCGCGAGGGCTTGACCCATCTTGTCTTGGTCAGCTTTCGATTTAGGCTCGATAGCGACCGAGATAACTGGTTCTGGGAATGTCATTGACTCGAGAACGACGTTGTCTTTCTCTGAGCAAAGTGTATCACCAGTCGTAGTATCTTTGAGACCAACAGCCGCGGCGATGTCACCAGCGTATACCATTGGAATCTCTTCACGGCTGTTCGCGTGCATTTGAAGGATACGACCGAGGCGCTCACGCTTGCCTTTAGTCGAGTTCTTCACATACGAACCAGCTTGTGCTGTACCAGAGTACACACGGAAGAACGTCAATTTACCGACGTAAGGATCCGTCATGACTTTGAACGCAAGTGCCGAGAACGGCGCGTCATCTGAAGGCTCACGCGTGATTTCTTCTTCTGTGTCGAGGTTGATCCCTTTGATTGACTCAACATCAACTGGTGATGGGAGGTAATCAACAACAGCGTTCAACATCAATTGAACACCTTTGTTTTTGAAGGCCGAACCAACGAGTACAGGGTAGAATTCTACGCTGAGTGTTGCTTTACGAATACCAGCTTTGAGTTCGTCGATTGAGATCTCTTCGCCTTCGAGGTATTTCATCATCAACTCTTCGTTGTAGTCTGCGACCGCTTCGATCAATTGACCGCGAAGTTCTTCAGCTTGGTCAGCCATGTCAGCTGGGAAGCCATCTGTTACTTCGATGTCGGTACCGAGGTCGTTCGAGTACATGTACGTCTTCATTTCGACGAGGTCGACGATTCCTTTGAATTCGTCTTCCGCACCGATTGGAAGTTGGATTGGGTGTGCATTTGCATGCAAGCGCTCGTGAAGTGTTTTCACCGAGTACAAGAAGTCCGCACCGATCTTATCCATCTTGTTGACGAATACGACACGTGGAACACCGTAAGTCGTCGCTTGACGCCATACAGTTTCTGTTTGTGGTTCAACACCTGACTGAGCGTCAAGTACTGCAACTGCGCCATCAAGTACACGGAGTGAACGTTCAACTTCAACCGTGAAGTCTACGTGTCCAGGTGTATCGATGATGTTTACACGGTGGCCATTCCACTGTGCAGTTGTCGCAGCAGAAGTGATCGTGATTCCACGCTCTTGCTCCTGCTCCATCCAGTCCATTTGTGAAGCTCCTTCATGAGTTTCACCAATTTTATGGATACGACCTGTGTAATAAAGAATACGTTCAGTTGTTGTCGTTTTACCGGCATCGATGTGAGCCATGATCCCGATGTTACGAGTATTCTTTAGGGAGAATTCTCTTGCCATACTGGGTATTCTCCTTCCGCATGTGTTTTTCGTGTGCTGGCACACGATATGATTATACCCGAAAGCCACTCCATTAAGCCACCGCTTGGTGACGTGGAGTGGTCTTTACGTTTAACTTACCAACGATAGTGAGCAAACGCTTTGTTCGCTTCTGCCATCTTATGCATGTCTTCGCGTTTCTTAACAGACGCACCAGTGTTGTTGGCTGCATCCATGATTTCGTTCGCGATACGTTGCTCCATCGTTTTCTCGTTGCGGAGACGAGCGTAGTTCACGAGGTAACGAAGACCAAGTGTCGTACGGCGCTCTGGACGAACTTCAACAGGAACTTGGTAGTTTGCTCCACCAACACGGCGAGCTTTAACTTCAAGTACAGGCATGATGTTGTTCATTGCTTCTTCGAACACTTCCATAGGCTCTTTGCCTGAGCGTTCAGCGATGAGGCCAAATGCGTTGTAAATGATAGTTTGAGCTGTACCTTTTTTACCGTCTAACATGACACGGTTAATGAGGCGAGTTACCAATTTCGAGTTGTAGATCGGATCTGCGATAACGTCACGACGTTCTGCACGGTTTTTACGCATCCGAGTACCCTCCTTTCAAAATTTCAGTAGTTTTTAGTTTTGCGAGAATTACTTCTTCGCAGCTTTCGGACGTTTCGTACCGTATTTAGAACGGCCTTGCATACGTCCGTCAACACCTGCAGTGTCAAGCGCACCACGAACGATGTGGTAACGTACCCCTGGTAAGTCTTTTACACGTCCTCCACGGATAAGAACAACGCTGTGCTCTTGAAGGTTGTGGCCAATACCTGGAATGTACGCAGTCACTTCGATTTGGTTAGTCAAACGAACACGAGCATACTTACGTAATGCCGAGTTCGGTTTCTTCGGAGTCATTGTACCAACACGTGTACAAACACCACGTTTCTGTGGCGAGCTCACGTTAGTTTGTGACTTGATGAAACTGTTGTAACCTTTGTTAAGTGCTGGAGAGTCAGATTTAACGACTTTCGATTTACGTCCTTTACGGACTAACTGGTTGATAGTAGGCATCTTTGAAGATCCTCCCTTCCTGAATTATGCTATTTTCTAGACCCACCGACCCGGGTGGTTCATTTAAGGTCATAACGAAACGCTTTTACGAGGCGTAGGCATTCCATGACCTCGCAAAAACGTGAGTTATACCTTGAAAGTGGCAATAATAGCAGCCAAACCTTTCCGAAGAAAGATCGGGTGACGTCCGAGTAGCTTGCCGACTGCTGGACACCGTTGTCATCGACAACAACCGATTGGCGGCACTAAATCATAGTAGCACCGCCAACCTATGCTGTCAAGACGTTTTTATTCTACAGTCGTGTCTTCGAGGACGGCTTTCGTCTCATCTTCTTTGAGCTGTACATCGCGGTAAACCGGCATCCCAGTACCAGCTGGAACGAGTTTCCCGATGATGACGTTCTCTTTGAGTCCGAGCAGATAGTCGCGCTTGCCTTTGATGGCAGCATCTGTCAACACACGAGTTGTTTCTTGGAACGAAGCGGCCGAGAGGAACGAATCTGTCTCAAGCGACGCTTTCGTGATTCCGAGAAGGACCGGTTTCGCTGTTGCCGGGCTCTTGCCTTCGCGGAGCGCATCTTTACATGCTTCTTTGAAGACGCTGATGTCGACGAGCGAACCAGGGAGGAGCGGCGTATCACCAGACTCGATGACTTTGACGCGGCGAAGCATTTGGCGAACCATAACTTCGACGTGTTTGTCGCCGATCTCTACCCCTTGCATCCGGTAAACTTTTTGTACTTCTTGGAGAAGGTAGTTTTGTACGCCAGATACACCACGGACGGCGAGCAATTCTTTCGGATCGATCGAACCTTCCGTGAAGACTTCCCCAGCTTCTACCGTATCTCCGATTTGAACACGAAGACGTGCTCCAAACGGAATCGTGTACGTACGTGTCTCGCTAAGTCCTTCGACCGTGAGTTCACGTTTGTCACGCGATTCTGTGAAATCGATGACCGTACCCGGGATTTCCGAGATGACCGCTTGCCCTTTCGGGTTACGAGCCTCGAATACCTCTTGGATACGCGGAAGACCTTGTGTGATATCATCTCCGGCTACCCCACCTGTGTGGAAGGTACGCATTGTAAGCTGCGTTCCTGGCTCACCGATCGATTGCGCGGCGATGATTCCGACAGCTTCGCCGACTTCAACGTTCGAGCCAGTCGCCAAGTTGCGGCCGTAACATTTTTTACATACGCCGTGTGACGTGTTACATGTAAAGGCTGTCCGGATTTCAACTCGTTCGATTCCAGCGTCGACGATGTCGCGAGCGAGATCTTCGGTAATCAATTGGTTCTTCTCGACCATGACTTCACCCGTTTCCGGATGTGCCACTGTCTCGAACGCTGTACGGCCGACGAGGCGGTCATACAAGTTTTCGATTTCTTCCGTGCCTTCGCGGAGAGCGGCGACGCGGATACCGCGGTCCGTTCCACAATCTTCTTCACGGATGATGACATCTTGGGCTACGTCAACGAGACGACGTGTCAAGTAACCTGAGTCAGCCGTCTTAAGGGCTGTATCGGCAAGACCTTTACGCGCACCGTGTGTCGAGATGAAGTATTCCTGTACCGTCAGACCTTCACGGAATGAAGATTTGATCGGAAGTTCGATGATGCGGCCAGATGGAGCGGCCATCAAACCACGCATCCCTGCGAGCTGCGTGAAGTTGGACGCGTTACCACGGGCACCTGAGTCAGACATCATGAAGATTGGGTTCAAGCGATTGAGGGATTTCATCAATCGTGATTGAATCTCATCTTTAGCTTCGTTCCAAGAGCGTACAACGCGCTCGTAACGCTCATCTTCAGTGATGAGACCGCGGCGGAATGACTTCATGATTTGATCGACTTGGGCTTGCGCTTCATCGAGGATTTCTTGTTTGTCCGGAAGAACGATGATATCAGCGATTCCGACCGTCACACCGGCTTTCGTCGAGTGTTTGAAGCCGAGATCTTTCATCCGGTCAAGCATGCGGCTTGTTTCAGTCGTTTCAAACTTCTGGAACACTTCCGCGATGACTTTTCCAAGGAATCCTTTTTTGAACGGTTCGATGAGTGGACGTGAGGCAATTTCTTCCGCCACGTTGGCACCTTTGTCGATGAAGTACTTATCAGGCGTTGCTTCCTGCAAGTTTTCCATCGTCGGTTCGTTCAAGTATGGGAACGTGTTCGGCAAGATCTCGTTAAAGATCATCTTACCGACCGTTGTGATCAACAATTTCTCGTTTTGCTCATCTGTGAACGTCGGGTTGTTGAGCGTCCGTGCCGGAAGAGCCACACGTGTATGCAAGTGGACGTAGCCATTTTGATACGCGATGAGCGCTTCGTTCACGTTCGACAACACTTTCCCTTGTCCGATGGCATCGTCGCGTTCAAGCGAGATGTAGTAGTTACCGAGGACCATATCCTGCGATGGTGTAACGACTGGTTTTCCATCTTTCGGGTTCAAGATGTTTTGCGCCGCGAGCATAAGAAGACGAGCTTCGGCTTGCGCTTCGGCAGAAAGTGGTACGTGGACCGCCATTTGGTCACCATCGAAGTCGGCGTTGTAGGCCGTACATACGAGCGGGTGAAGACGAATCGCACGACCCTCGACGAGAATCGGTTCGAAAGCTTGAATCCCTAGGCGGTGAAGCGTAGGGGCACGGTTCAAGAGAACCGGGTGCTCACGAATGACTTCTTCGAGGACGCCCCAGATTTCTGGTTGCATCTTCTCAATTTTACGTTTGGCGTTCTTGATGTTCGAAGCAATGCCGCGACCGACAAGTTCTTTCATCACGAACGGTTTGAAGAGTTCAAGCGCCATCTCTTTCGGGAGACCACACTGGTACATCTTCAAGTTCGGTCCAACGACGATAACTGAACGTCCTGAATAGTCGACCCGTTTACCAAGAAGGTTTTGACGGAAACGACCTTGTTTCCCTTTCAACATGTGTGAAAGTGATTTCAATGGACGGTTACCTGGACCTGTTACCGGACGACCACGACGACCATTGTCGATGAGGGCGTCAACCGCTTCTTGAAGCATACGCTTCTCGTTTTGCACGATGATGTTCGGCGCGCCGAGGTCGAGCAAACGTTTGAGACGGTTGTTACGGTTGATGACTCGACGATATAAATCGTTCAAGTCAGATGTCGCAAAGCGTCCACCGTCGAGCTGCACCATCGGGCGAAGCTCAGGCGGAATGACAGGAAGTACTTCGAGGATCATCCAATCTGGATCATTGCCTGATGTGAAGAATGCATCGAGCACTTCAAGGCGTTTGATCGCACGTGTACGACGCTGACCTTGAACTGTCTTCAATTCTTCGCGGAGTTCTCCGACTTCCTTCTCGAGTTGCACGTCTTGAAGGAGTGTCCGGATTGCTTCCGCACCCATGTCTGCTTTGAAGTCACTACCGTATTTTTCACGGTAGAGACGGTATTCTTTTTCCGAGAGAAGTTGTTTCTTCTCGAGCGGAGTGTCACCTGGCTCCGTCACGACGTACGACGCGAAGTAGATCACTTCTTCGAGTGCACGTGGTGACATGTCGAGAACAAGCCCCATTCGGCTTGGAATCCCTTTGAAGTACCAGATGTGCGAAACTGGTGCCGCGAGCTCGATATGGCCCATACGCTCGCGACGCACTTTCGCTTTCGTCACTTCAACGCCACAGCGGTCACAAATGACTCCTTTATAACGGATCCGTTTGTACTTTCCGCAGTAACATTCCCAGTCTTTCGTAGGACCGAAGATTCGTTCACAGAACAATCCGTCCTTCTCTGGTTTGAGTGTACGATAGTTGATCGTTTCCGGCTTTTTGACTTCCCCGTAAGACCACGAACGGATCTTCTCAGGTGAAGCCAAGCCGATTTTCATATATTCAAATCGATTAACATCTACCAAGGGGCCGACCTCCCTTTTCGCCTTATTCCTCTTCCGTAACAGTCGGTTGAACGACTTGTTCTAACGCCGATGTTGCGTTCGGGATGTTGTCGTCATCTTCATCTTTCATTTCAACTTCTTCATCGTCCGCAGACATCATCTTGACTTCCATACCGAGCGCTTGGAGCTCTTTGATCAAGACGCGGAACGACTCAGGAACGCCCGCTTTCGGAACGCTCTCACCTTTCACGATGGCCTCGTATGCTTTCACACGGCCAACCGTGTCATCCGACTTGATTGTAAGGATCTCTTGGAGCGTGTAGGCTGCGCCGTACGCTTCAAGTGCCCATACTTCCATCTCACCGAAACGCTGTCCACCGAACTGTGCTTTACCACCGAGCGGTTGTTGTGTAACGAGCGAGTATGGTCCTGTCGAACGAGCGTGAAGTTTATCATCAACCATGTGCGCGAGTTTGATCATATACATGACACCGACCGAGACGCGGTTATCGAACGCTTCACCAGTACGACCGTCATAGAGACGAGTCTTGGCATCTTTGTCCATTCCAGCTTCTTCAATCGTTGCCCATACGTCTTCCTCACGCGCACCATCGAATACAGGTGTCGCCACTTTGATGCCGAGCTTTTTAGCCGCCATTCCAAGGTGGAGTTCGAGTACCTGACCGATGTTCATCCGTGATGGTACACCTAGTGGGTTAAGCATGATGTCAATCGGTGTGCCGTCCGGCATGTATGGCATGTCTTCTTCAGGGAGGATCCGCGAGATAACACCTTTGTTACCGTGACGTCCCGCCATCTTATCCCCTTCGTGAATCTTACGTTTTTGAACGATGTAGACACGAACCATTTGGTTCACGCCTGGTGAGAGTTCGTCACCGTTTTCACGATCGAACACTTTGACGTCCAAGATGATGCCGTCGCCGCCGTTTGGTACACGGAGTGACGTATCACGGACTTCACGTGCTTTCTCACCGAAGATCGCGTGCAAGAGACGCTCTTCCGCCGTCAATTCAGTCACGCCTTTAGGCGTTACTTTACCGACGAGGATATCGCCATCCTTGACTTCCGCACCGATGCGGATGATTCCACGATCGTCCAAGTTGCGAAGCGCGTCATCGCCGACGTTTGGAATATCACGTGTGATTTCCTCAGGTCCGAGTTTCGTGTCGCGTGATTCTGACTCGTACTCTTCGATATGAATCGATGTGTACACGTCATCTTTCACGAGACGCTCACTCATGATGATCGCATCCTCATAGTTGTAACCGTCCCATGTCATGAAGGCGACAACGACGTTACGGCCGAGCGCGAGCTCACCCATATCCATCGATGGACCGTCAGCAAGGATTTCTCCTTTTTCGACACGGTCGCCAGCAGCGATGATCGGCTTCTGGTTGTAGCATGTCCCTTGGTTCGAACGAACATACTTTTGAAGTTTGTAGCGGTCAAGGTCACCCGACACCTCAGAACCGTTCACGTCAGACGTGCGGCGGACCAAGATTTCGCGCGCTGTGACACGCTCGACGACACCTGGGAATTTCGCGATAATCGCGGCTCCAGAGTCTTTCGCTGACACGTACTCCATACCAGTACCGATAATCGGTGAATCAGGTTGGAGAAGCGGTACAGCTTGACGTTGCATGTTCGCTCCCATGAGGGCACGGTTCGAGTCATCGTTCTCGAGGAACGGGATACATGCCGTCGCGGCAGAAACAACCTGTTTCGGCGAAACGTCCATGTAATCGACTCGGTTCGGCTCAACTGACAAGTTTTGTCCGCGGAAACGGCAAAGGACTTGTTCGTTGGCGAAACCGCCTTCTTCTGTGAGCGGCATGTTCGCCTGGGCAACGACGTAGAGATCTTCTTCATCCGCCGTCATATATTGAATCTCGCTCGTGACGAGACCTGTTTCTGGGTCGACTCGACGGTACGGTGCTTCGATGAAGCCGTACTCGTTTACTTTCGCATAAGACGAAAGCGAGTTGATGAGACCGATGTTCGGTCCTTCTGGTGTTTCGATTGGACACATCCGACCGTAGTGCGAATAGTGAACATCTCGAACTTCGAAACCGGCACGCTCACGTGTCAAACCACCCGGTCCAAGTGCAGAGAGACGACGCTTGTGCGTGAGCTCTGCGAGCGGGTTTGTTTGGTCCATGAACTGTGACAACTGCGAGCTACCAAAGAACTCTTTTAGCGACGCGATTACCGGGCGAATGTTGATGAGTGCCTGTGGTGTGATCGCGTTTTGATCTTGAATCGACATCCGCTCTTTAACAACACGTTCCATACGAGAAAGCCCGATCCGGAATTGGTTTTGGAGAAGTTCTCCGACTGAACGAAGACGACGGTTTCCTAGGTGGTCGATGTCATCTGTTGTTCCGACTTCGTGTAGCAAGTTAAAGAAGTAGTTGATCGATGCGATGATATCAGCCGGCGTGATGTGTTTCACGCTGCGGTCGATATTGCCGTTACCGATAATGTTCAAGATGCGCTCTCCATCTGGGTCATCTGGTGAGATAACTTTGATCGATTGAAGACCGAACGGTTCACCTTCAGCGACGCCGCCTGTCGGCTCAGCATCCATATAACCGAGGCCGTTTTCCAAATGTGGAAGAACGCGGTCAAGGTTGCGACGATCGAGGATTGTTCCAGCTTCAGCGATGACTTCGCCTGTTTCTGGGTCAACGAGCGTTTCGGCCAATTTTTGACCGAAGAGACGGTTTTTAAGATGAAGTTTTTTGTTCATCTTGTAGCGACCGACGTTTGCAAGGTCGTAACGTTTTGGGTCGAAGAAACGAGATACGAGAAGTGACTTCGCGTTCTCAACCGTTGGTGGTTCACCAGGGCGGAGACGCTCGTAAATTTCGATCAACGCTTTTTCTGTTGATTCTGTATTATCTTTTTCAAGGGTATTGCGAAGATATTCATCATCCCCGAGAAGGTCGATAATCTCTTGGTCCGTACCGAATCCGAGGGCACGCAACAACACCGTTACCGGGATCTTACGGGTACGGTCGATACGAACGTAAACGATATCTTTGGCATCTGTCTCAAGTTCGAGCCATGCACCGCGGTTCGGAATGACTGTCGCACCGAAACCACGCTTACCGTTTTTATCGAGTTTGGCGTTGTAATAAACGCTCGGCGAACGAACAAGCTGGGAAACGATAACGCGTTCTGCACCGTTAATGATAAATGTTCCCGATTCTGTCATGAGTGGGAAATCTCCCATGAACACTTCTTGTTCTTTGAGCTCACCTGTTTCTTTGTTTTGCAGACGTACTTTTACGCGCAATGGCGCAGAGTAAGTAACGTCTCGCTCCTTCGATTCATCAATCGAATACTTCGGCTCACTGAGCGAATAATCGATGAACTCGAGCACAAGGTTTCCAGTGAAGTCGGAGATTGGCGAAATGTCCGTAAACATCTCTTTCAATCCTTCACGTAAGAACCACTCGTAAGAAGCAGTTTGAATTTCAATCAAATTCGGAAGCTCTAATACCTCACTGATACGGGCAAAGCTTCTTCTCTGACGGTGACGACCGTACTGAACAAGTTGACCAGTCAACTGATTCACCTCTCAGACCCCCAATTCTCTATCGAATTTTTCGGGCGTAATAATCGAACATTGTCATTGAATGTCGTCTCTTTTCCGCGTCTAAAAAGCGGCAAACGCGGCAGTTCAAGGCGAATTCCATTCCAATGGCATTTTATAATGTTAGCATATACGTTATAGCGAGTCAACAAGACTTCACCGTTTGTCAAGAGCGAATTGCTCGGAAAATGAAATAGCCTTTTTCTTTCACAACCGTCTCGACTTGACCAAACACATCTTCAAGCAACTTCTTGGCAGAAGGCGCTCCTTGTTTCTTTTGGATGACGACATAGAGCGCTCCACCTACGACGAGATGCGCATGCGCGCCTCGCAGAATCGTGTGGACCACTTGCTTTCCGGCCCGAATTGGCGGATTGGTCACGATTGCGGCGAACTGTTCGTCACCGACCGCGTCGTAAGCGTGGCTGAGCCGCGTCTCGATCGTCACTCCGTTCTGGGCGGCGTTTTGCTCTGACAAGGCAAGCGCTCGCTCGTTCACGTCGACGAGGAGTGCTTCACGCCCAGAGGCGTCGGCAAGCGAGATCCCCATCGGACCGTAGCCACAGCCCACATCTAAAATGCGCCCTTCGACGTCAGGCACTTCAAATGATTCGATTAAGAGACGTGACCCAAAATCGACCGATCCTTTCGAGAACACGCCGCGGTCCGAGGTGAAGCGATATGTCTTCCCTCGCAACTCGTACGTCCATGTCTCAGGGGCACTTTTCGAACTAGGGTCGTTCGTATAGTAATGATCTCCCATGCATTGAACCTCCTAACCCACTCTTCAAGGAAATAAAAGAAGCTCGCCATAGCGAGCTTCTATAGGTTGTGAAGTAAAAGTTGGATTACTTAACTTCGACAGTTGCGCCAGCTTCTTCAAGCTTAGCTTTGACTGCGTCTGCGTCTTCTTTAGAAACGCCTTCTTTGACTGGAGCCGGAGTTCCGTCAACGAGTGCTTTCGCTTCTTTAAGACCGAGGCCTGTAAGTTCACGAACTGCTTTGATGACGTTGATTTTACCAGCGCCAGCGTTTGTGAGGATTACGTCGAATTCAGTTTGCTCTTCAGCTGCTGCTGCGCCTGCACCTGCAACTGCTACTGGAGCTGCTGCTGATACGCCGAATTCTTCTTCGATTGTTTTTACGAGTTCGTTAAGTTCGAGAACCGTCATTGATTTGAGGTCTTCGATGAATTGCTCTTTGTTGAAAGCCATTATGGTTTTCCTCCTTTGATGTTGTAAAGATTGGTTTTGGTTACGCTACGAGACAAAAATTAAGCAGTTTGCTCTTCTTTTTGTTCTGCGATTGCGTTTGTTGCGACTGCGAGCCCACGGATTGGAGCTTGAAGGACGCTGAGAAGCATCGAGAGAAGACCATCGCGTGATGGAAGTTCTGCAAGGGCTTTAACTTCTTCGAGTGAAGTTACTTTGCCTTCGATGATTCCGCCTTTCAATTCGAGCGCTTTGTGCTCTTTCGAGAAGTCGTTCAAGATCTTCGCAGGGGCAACAACGTCTTCGTTAGAGAAGGCGATTGCTGTAGGACCTGTGAAGACTTCGTCAAGACCTTCGAAGTTCGACTGAACTGCCGCGCGGCGAAGAAGACCGTTTTTGTATACTTTGAAATCGATTCCAGCGTCACGGAGTGATTTACGGAGTGTAGTCACTTCTTCAACTGTAAGTCCACGGTAGTCAACAACGATTGTTCCGACGCTCGCTTGCATTTTTTCAGCGATCTCATCGACGAGTGCCGATTTTTGAGATACGATTTTTTCGCTTGCCATGTGTTTGCACCTCCTAGTCAATTCTTATACCGGACGAGAGGCTGCTCTCCAAAAAGAAATCCCTCGTATGAAGACATACGAGGGCGTAATTGTTTGAAAGTAAACCTGTGACAACAGGCTCAAGTTCGAGCAAAGACACCTCGGAAGGGTTTACGGACCGATGTCCACCTTCTGTCTACGGTAATCCAACATATTCGGTTGAACGTGTATTACTTTAACAGCGGTATCACACGTTGTCAACAGTTTATTTCAAGTAGATTACTTGATAAAGTCGGCAGTCGCGACACGGATTCCAGGACCCATTGTCGAAGAAAGCGCGATGTTTTTAAGGTAAGTTCCTTTTGCAGTAGCAGGCTTCACTTTCATGAGTGTCTCGATGATTGTCTCGATGTTCTCAGAGAGTTTTGTTGCTTCAAATGACTTCTTACCAACTGGTACGTGGATGTTACCGGCTTTGTCAACGCGGTATTCTACTTTACCAGCTTTGATGTCCGCGATTGCTTTCGCAACGTCGAACGTGACTGTGCCTGTTTTCGGGTTAGGCATGAGGCCTTTTGGTCCGAGAACGCGACCAAGTTTACCAACTTCACCCATCATGTCAGGTGTCGCAACGATTACATCGAAGTCGAACCATCCTTGTTGGATTTTAGTGATGAACTCAGAGTCACCGACGTAGTCAGCGCCAGCCGCTTCAGCTTCTTTAACTTTTTCGCCTTTTGCGAAGACGAGAACTTTTTGTGTTTTACCAGTACCGTGTGGAAGTACGACGGCACCGCGGATTTGTTGGTCCGCTTTCTTCGGATCTACGCCGAGACGGACAGCAACTTCGATTGTTTCATCGAATTTAGCAGTAGCTGTTTTCTGAACGAGTTCAACGGCCTCAGCGAGTTCGTATGACTTCATGCGGTCAACAAGCTTAGCTGCTTCTTGGTGTTTTTTACCCATGATTCTTTTCCTCCTTGTGGTTAGCGGAATTTCCTCCCACATAATGAAGGGATTGAAGGTGAGCATAATATTCACCGACAATCCCAGAGACTAATAAATTAGTCTTCGATTACAATACCCATACTACGCGCAGTACCTTCAACCATAAGCATCGCTGTTTCAACAGACGACGCGTTAAGGTCAGGCATTTTAAGTTCAGCGATTTCGCGAACTTTATCACGCTTAACCGTTGCTACCTTCTTACGGTTTGGTTCACCAGAACCGCTCTCGATACCAGCAGCTTTCTTCAAAAGAACTGCAGCTGGTGGAGTTTTCGTAATGAATGTAAACGAACGATCTTCGTATACCGTAATGACTACAGGAATAATCAATCCGGCTTGGTCTTGTGTACGAGCGTTGAACTCTTTACAGAATCCCATGATGTTAACACCTGCTTGACCAAGTGCTGGACCTACTGGTGGTGCTGGGTTAGCTTTACCAGCTGGGATTTGAAGTTTAACGAGTTTAGTAACTTTTTTCGCCACGAGACACACCTCCTTAAGTCTAAAATGTGGTTTCTTGGACGTTGTGCGCCCTCCCACTCAATCTATTAGGTCGAGTTTGTACCGAAATATAGCACAACATCAAACATTTCCGATTGTACCATCCGTTTCCGAGAATGGCAAGTGGGTATTAGTTAATTTTCTGAACTTGTTCGAAATCAAGCTCAATTTTTGTTTCACGGCCGAACATGTCAACGACAACTTTGAGCTTCTCTTTATCGGCTTCGATTTCATCAATCGTTCCTTCGAAGTTCTCAAATGCGCCTTCTTTGACACGGACGAGGTCGCCGAGTTCGTAGTTGTAACGATCTTTCTTCTCGATGAGACCCATCTGTGACAAGACGTTCGTCACTTCGTCCGGTTGAAGCGGGATCGGCTTGGCGCCGCCGCCCGTTGAACCGAGGAAGCCGGTGACGTTCGGCGTGTTCCGCACGACATACCACGAGTCGTCAGTCATGACCATCTCGACGAAGACGTAACCTGGGAAGCTCTTCACTTCTTTTTCTTTAATCTTCTTCTCGCCACTCTTGAGCGTGACTTCTTCTTGCGTTGTTTCAGTCGGAACGAGGACGCGGAAAATTTTATCTTCCATGTTCATCGAACCGATCCGACGTTCTAGGTTTTCTTTGACGTTGTTTTCAAATCCAGAATACGTCTGGACAACAAACCATTGTTTCTCCACGGCTTTCACCTCTTTCCTTAGTTGATTAATAGGTTGACGAGATAGCTGACACCAGTATCTACGCCGAACACGAACAGGCCGATCACGACGACCGTCGCGATGACCGTGATGGTATATTTTGTGAGCTCTTTACGAGTCGGCCAACTCGTTTTCTTTAACTCTTTCCATACATCGCGCAAAAAGTTCATGGTAGCTTCCTCCTACGTTGAATGCCAATCTACATTACTTCGATTCTCGGTGTGTCGTATGCGCATTGCAACGCCGACAGAACTTTTTCAGCTCGAGCCGTGTCGTCACGTCGTCTTGTTTCATGGTCGAATAACCGCTCGACCCGCAATCCGAACACGCGAGACTTACTTTCTTTGCCATTCATGAGCGCCCCTTTCGACAGCTCTCCTATAAAAAAGAGCGAAAAAAAAACGCCTCCTGTAAATGGCGTCTACGGACAAGGCGCTGCCTTAAAAGTATCACATAGGAGGCGTGCGGTCAATATCGGTTAGCTCGTCATCGTTTTGACGTCGACATGCCGCTCAAACTTTTTCTTCACACGCTGTAACGCATTATCAATCGATTTCACATGGCGGTCGAGGTCGTCCGAGATTTCTTGGTACGAACGGCCGTCCAAATAAAGACGCAACACTTTTCGTTCCAAGTCACTCAGGAGCTCTTCCATCTTTTCTTCCATGAACAGTTGTTCTTCTCGCGTCACGAGCAAATCCTGCGGGTCCGTCGGATGCGGCGGCAAGATCACATCGAGCAGTGTCCGGTCCGACTCGTCGTCAAAGATTGGCTTGTCGAGCGAGACGTAAGAATTGAGCGGGATGTGCTTTTGACGGGTCGCCGTTTTGATGGCAGTGATCATTTGACGGGTAATGCACATCTCGGCAAAACTTTTAAACGAGGCGAGCCGCTCATCGCGGTAATCCCGGACACCTTTATACAGACCGATCATGCCTTCTTGCACGATGTCCTCGTGATCGGCACCGATCAAAAAGTAAGACCTTGCCTTCGCCCGGACGAAATATCGGTAACGTTCAATCAAAAACTCAAGAGCGTCGCTATCCCCCTCATTACGCGCAAGAAAGACCAGCTCTTCGTCGGACATGCTTTCAAATTGCTCGTATGGCCATCCGTTCATGTTTCATACCCCCCGGCGATTGATGAACTTATGTAAGTTTGTGCTCTCATTATAGGCGTCGGTTAAAACGACCGTCAAATAAAATTCTAAAAATTCCGTCAATTACATGTCGTGTAACTCATACATCTATTAGTATACAACATTTCTTTCCAAATAAATGTCAAATTAAAAACAAAAGACGAGTCCATTTGATGAACTCGTCTGCGATATCCTTCACCGCCTCATTTACGACGGCGTATTTCTTCCAATCGGGCTCTTATGTCTGGTGAAAGGTCAATCGTTTTTCGATTCGACCGATCCTGCTCGAGTGCCGACCGTTCTTTTTCGATCAACACCTGGGCGTGCTTCCAATCCTTCAGTAACTCATTGGCAGGAACCCGGAGCGCTCCTTGTCCGAAGATAACCCACTGTTCGGTGAAGTCGTTCGTCGCGACAAACAACGTCACGAGCCGATCATCGACAAGGGCGTGCGCACGGCGTTCAATCCATTCATCCGCCGTCTCGTTTTCTTTCGTATAGACGACCGCGACACGACTCTGATTCGCTTTCGATTCCCGCCCGTATCGCATATGGGCATCGAAGACGATTGTCACTTCGCGACCCGTGACCGCTTGGTACTCGGCCATCGCTTCAATCAAATCGTTTCGCGCTTTCTCAAAGTCGATGTCGCGCAGCTTTCGAAGGTGCGGCCATGCGCCAATAATGTTATATCCATCCACGAGGAGCAATTCCCGTTTCTTGATGCTCATGACAATGGGTTACGTGAGCGATGCACTTCATACAAGAGAAGCGCGGCCGCGACCGAGGCGTTCAGCGATGTGACGTGACCGACCATCGGCATGTGGACGAGGAAGTCACACGATTCGCGTACGAGGCGGCTCATCCCTTTACCTTCACTACCGATGACAACGACGAGCGGCATGTTCCCATCGAGGCGACGATAATCTTGGCTCTCGCTCGCGTCTGTCCCGACAACCCATAGTCCTTTCTCTTTCAGTTCTTCAAGCGTCCGCGTCAAGTTTGTGACGCGTGCGACCGGAATGTACTCAATCGCGCCTGTCGAAGCTTTCGCCACCGTCTGCGTCAAACCGACCGAGCGGCGCTTCGGAATGATAATCCCGTGCGCCCCGACCGCATCCGCTGTCCGTAAAATCGAACCGAGGTTATGCGGGTCTTCGAGTTCATCGAGTAGGATGAACAACGGCGTTTCTCCTTTTGACTCGGCGAGGGCGAACATATCTTCGATCGACTTATATTCGTAGGCGGCGACCGCAGCGACGACACCTTGGTGATGTTCGCTACCGGCCATCTTCTCGAGTTTCGTTTTCGGGACGAACGAGACTTGAACCGATGCCTCGTTGGCCATGCCGATGATTTGAGCGAGCGGCCCTTTCTGTTGCCCTTCCATAATAAAGACCTTGTTCATATCGCGACCGCTCCGGAGCGCTTCCATCACCGGGTTGCGTCCGTAAAGGAAGTCGATTCCTTCCTCGAGCACGTCGACTTCTTGATAGTCTGGTCGTTCTAGTTTTTGACGCTTCGGTCGATCATTTCGTTCGCCGCGCGGACGATCAAATGACCGTTGCTCATGCGCCCTTCCTCCGTCATGTCGTTTCGAATGACTCGGTTTCGAGCCATGTGAACGCTTGTTCGATGAGTTCTTCAAGACGATCCCTTCTTTCCATTAGATATGTGTAACCAATCAATGCTTCGAACGCTGTCGAATAGCGATACGTATGAACATCTGTCCGCTTCGGGATTGAACCGGATTTCGCGTTCTTCCCACGGCGGACGACAGCCGCCTCATCATCACTCAAGACACCTGTCTCGAGCCAGTGGGTCACGACCCCAGCCTGCGCTGCCGCATTCACGTAGCGGATGGCGCCACGATGTAGGTCGTTCGGCTTCGTCATCCCTTGTCCGAGCAGTCGTTTGCGTACCGCCATCTCATAGACGGCGTCCCCCATATAGGCGAGGGCGAGGGCGTTCAGTTGAGGGGCGAGTTGTTTCATAACCGTTTCCACCGCACCCCTTGGGCTGTATCCTCGAGTTGAATCTTCTGTTCTTTCAAGAGATCTCGAATCTCATCGGCACGCGCGAAATTCCGCTCCGCCCGAGCCGTGTTCCGCTCTTGAATCAATTGATCAATTTCCGCGTCAAGAAGCTCTAGCTCTTTCTTGATTGTCAAACCAAGCACACCTGTCAATTCTTCGAAGAGAGCGATCACGTGTTCGAGCGTGACTTTTGAGACGTGGTCCGCTTTTGCGTAGATGTTCGCTTCACGTGCCAAGTCAAATAGGACGGTCACTGCATTCGCCGTATTGATATCATCATCCATCGCTTCGATAAACGTTGTTTTAATCGTCGCAAGCTTGCGTTCCATCGCCTCGCTCGGCTCTTCAAGGCCGGCCGTGACCGATAAGCGGTATTCAACGTTTTGATACGACTCCTTGATGCGATCCCATCCGTTCGCCGCTTGCTCGATCAACTCACGGCTATAGTTGATCGGATGACGATAGTGGACCGATAACATGAAGAAGCGGAGCACCATCGCATCCACTTCCTTCAACGCCTCATGGACGAGCAGGAAGTTCCCGAGCGATTTTGACATCTTTTCATTCTCGATATTGATGAATCCGTTATGCAGCCAGTAGTTGGCGAACTTCGTATGATTGCACGCCTCCGACTGGGCAATCTCGTTCTCGTGGTGCGGGAACTTGAGGTCGTGTCCTCCAGCATGAATATCAATCGTTTCGCCGAGGTGTTTCTTTGCCATCGCCGAGCACTCGATATGCCAACCTGGACGACCTTGTCCCCATGGGCTCTCCCACGCCGGCTCGCCTGGCTTCGCCGCTTTCCATAAGACGAAATCGAGCGGGTCTTCTTTCTTTTCCCCAACGTCGACACGTGAACCTGCGCGCAAGTCTTCGATTGATTGCTGACTCAATTTTCCGTACGTCTCGAACTTACGAGTACGGAAATAGACGTCCCCCCCTGCCTCATACGCAAAATCTTGCGTCTCAAGTTCGCGGATGAACGTGATAATCTCGTCCATCGTGTCTGTAACGCGTGGATGGACGTCAGCCGGTAACACGTTCAAAGCACCAGTGTCTTCTAAATAGGCGTCGATAAAACGGTTCGTCAGCGTCCCGACGTCTTCACCGAGTTCGTTCGCGGTCCGGATGATTTTATCGTCCACATCCGTGAAGTTGAGCACATATTTGACCTCATAACCTCGGTACGTTAAATAACGACGAACTGTATCGAAGGCGATGGCCGGCCGGGCGTTACCGACGTGAATGTAATTGTAGACGGTCGGTCCGCATACGTACATCGACACTTTTCCCGGAACGATTGGGACGAACGGTTCTTTCTTATTCGTGAGGCTGTTGTAAAACTGAATCATGTGTTTTTTCCTCCATCCGTTTCTCTAATGACGCAAGCTTCCGCTGCAAATCAGCGACGGCATTTTCGAGCCGCTCTTGGCATTCACGATCCGGGTCCGGCAATCGATGATCGAGGTCATGTTGTTTGACCCGCTCCCCGTTTCGGATGACGACTCGGCCTGGAATCCCGACGACGGTCGAGTCAGACGGGACGTCTTTTAAAACGACGGAACTCGCCCCGATTTTGACGCAATCGCCAATCGTGATATTTCCGAGCACTTTGGCCCCAGCTGAGATGAGCACATCGTTCCCGATGGTCGGATGTCGCTTCCCTTTCTCTTTGCCCGTCCCACCAAGCGTCACGCCTTGATAAATGGTCACGTTATTACCGATGATGGCGGTCTCGCCGATGACGATGCCGAACCCGTGATCGATGAACACCCCTTCGCCGATGACCGCCCCGGGATGAATCTCAATCCCTGTCAACCAACGGCTCGTCTGAGCAATCATTTTCGCCAACAATTTCACGTTACGCGTCCACAGTCCGTGCGCAATCCGATGTGCCCAAAGCGCATGCAAACCAGGATATGTTAAGATGACTTCTGCTTTCGATCGGGCAGCCGGATCGAGCTCGAGCACGTTCCGAATATCCTCACTCACACTTTTCCAAAATCCCATAATTGTTCTCCTTTTCCATATCAAAAACAAAGACGCCCCTGTGCCAAGGCACAGAGACGCCGTAAGCGCGGTTCCACTCTGTTTGGGAAAGTTCCCCTCTCAAGTCTCGTTAACGCCGAGTCGCGGTCCCGACTACATATCGCCGGAACGGCTCCGAGGTGCACTTCGACGGGGGACGCTTCTAGAACTTCCAGCCTAGGTTCTAGTCTCTGTTAAGTGTCATACCGCTTACTTTCCTCATCGTTGCCTTTTAAGTTAATAATGTTGTGAGACGTGCCAAGACACGCTCTTTGCCAATCAATGAAATGGCGTTCGGAAGCTCTGGTCCGTGCGTCTGCCCAGTCGTGGCGACCCGGATCGGCATGAACAAGTTTTTCCCTTTTTGACCTGTTGCTTTTTGTGTCGCTTTCGTCGCTGCTTTGATAGCTTCAGGCGTGAAATCCTCAATCGCTTCAAGTTGAGTCTTGAATTCGGCGAGGACAGCCGGTACCGTTTCACCAGCGAGAACCGTATTGGCCTCTTCGTCGTAATCGACCTCATCTTTAAAGAATAGGTCCGTCAACGACACGATTTCAGCACCGTGCGTCATTTGTTCTTTATAGAGGGCGATGAGCGCCGTCGCCCAATCCGCCTGTTCCATCGACAAGGCGTTCGGTAAACGTCCTGCTTCTTGTAAGAATGGTAAACTGAGTGCCACCACTTCGTCAAGCGAAGCCTGTTTCATGTAGACACTGTTGATCCAAGCGAGTTTCTGTTGGTCGAAGACGGCCGGGCTCTTCGAAAGACGACCGGCGTCAAACATCTCGATGAACGCTTCTTTCGTGAAGATCTCTTCTTCTCCGACAGGCGACCAGCCGAGAAGCGAGATGAAGTTAAAGAGCGCCCCTGGGAGATACCCGAGGTCGGCATACTGCTCGATGAATTGGATGATCGACTCATCACGTTTCGAGAGCTTCTTATGGTTTTCGTTATAGATCAATGTCATATGGCCGAACGAAGGGTAGTCCCAACCGAGCGCATCATACACCATCATCTGTTTCGGTGTGTTGGCGATATGATCGTCCCCACGCAATACGTGGCTGATTTTCATCAAGTGGTCGTCGACGACGACAGCAAAGTTATATGTCGGGATCCCATCCTGTTTGACAATGACCCAGTCGCCGAAGTCTTTCGATTCGAACGAGACATCCCCTTTGACGACATCCGTCCACTTGTACGTGACCGCTTCTGGTACGCGAATCCGAATCGATGGTTTACGTCCCTCGGCTTCGAACGCCGCACGTTCTTCTTCGCTCAAGTTACGATGGGCACCCGAATAACGAGGTGCTTCGCCACGTGCGATTTGGGCTTCGCGCTCCGCCTCAAGTTCTTCAGACGTCATATAGCACTTATATGCGAGTCCCTTGTCCATCAACTCGTTCACGTATTGATTGTAAAGGTCGAGGCGTTCCATTTGGAAGTACGGGCCGAAGTCGCCGCCGCGGCCTGGGCCTTCATCCCAATCGATGCCGAGCCATTCCAAGTATTTCATTTGGCTCTCGACACCGTTCTCGACGTTCCGTTTCTGGTCCGTATCCTCAATTCGGAGAATCATCTTTCCGCCAGCATGGCGAGCGTATAAATAGTTAAATAGCGCGGTCCGGGCGTTCCCGATATGAAGGTGACCCGTCGGACTCGGCGCATAGCGTACGCGCACTTCACTCATAATATTTCCACCTTTCTTCTCTTCTGCCCAAATAGTATACCACTTTTGTCAAGCGCGGTTGAGCAGGATGACCGCCTGAGCGGCAATTCCTTCTTCACGTCCTGTGAAGCCGAGCTTTTCGGTCGTCGTCGCTTTGACGTTCACTTGGCTGATATCCGCTTCAAGCAACTCGGCGATAACCGCTCGCATGTCGTCGATGTACGTTCGGAGCTTCGGTCGTTCCGCCATCACCGTCGCATCGACGTTGCCAAGCACATAGCCTTCTGCTTTGACGAGTTGCCACACGTGTTGTAACAACACTTTCGAGTCTGCATCCTTAAACTCAGGGTCCGTGTCCGGGAAATGCTTGCCAATATCGCCCGCTGCAATCGCCCCGAGCGCCGCGTCGGCAATCGTATGCAACAAGACGTCCGCATCTGAGTGGCCAAGTAGGCCGCGGTCATGCGGAATCTCGATTCCTCCTAAAATAAGCGGGCGCCCTTCCGCGAACGCGTGTACATCAAATCCTTGTCCGATTCTCATCGATAATCCTCCTTCGTTAAAATCGCTTCTCCAAATAATAAATCTTCTGGGGTTGTCATTTTAATGTTGTGATAGTCCCCTGTAAGGACAATCACTTTTTTACCAGCCCACTCGAATAAACTCGCATCGTCCGTCCCGATAAATCCTGACGCTTCCGCCTGATCATGAACCGCTCGGATGTCAGCCGCAGGAAATGCTTGCGGGGTTTGCGCCAGCCAGAGCGCCTCACGCGGCACAGTCTGTGTGATGTGTCCGGTTGCGACTTGTTTGACCGTATCTTTGACCGGCACAGCAAGAATCGCACCTTCCGTTCGGGCAGCTTCTGCGATAGCGTGAAGTTGATCAATACGCACAAACGGCCGTGCCCCATCATGAATCAAGACGACGGCATCCGGGTCGACGACTTGTAAACCCGACCGAACGCTCTGTTGTCGTTCTTCCCCACCCGTCACGTATGTAATCGGGGTCTCTAAATGATGCAACTGTCGCTCGAACCACCCTTGTTCCTCAGGGCGCACTGCGAGCACGATGCGCTCACACCATGCATCTTTCGAGAACGCTTCGACCGTCCATACGATAATCGGCTTCCCTTGTAACGTCAGCATCAATTTATTCTCATCGGCTCCCATCCGCTTCCCTTTCCCTGCGGCTGGGATGACCACTGTATAACGCACCATTCCATTCACCTCTGTTCGTGAAAAAAGAGAGCGCTAATGCGTCTCTTTTTCCATGCTTATTCAGGACGCGCAAAAATCATACGGCCAGCCGATGTTTGAAGAACGCTCGTCACGACAACAGGCAATGTCTTCGAAATCAACTTGCGCCCACCTTCAACGACGACCATCGTGCCGTCTTCGAGGTACGCGACGCCTTGATTTTGTTCTTTACCTTCTTTAATGACCGTCACGACCATCTCTTCCCCCGGGATGACAATCTGTTTGACTGAATTTGCCAAATCATTAATGTTCAGCACAGGGACATTTCGAACTTCGCACACTTTATTCAAGTTATAGTCGTTCGTGACGACAATCCCTTTTTTCAATTCGGCCAACTTGATCAATTTAATGTCCACTTCGGCGACGTCTTCGAAATCGCCATCGTAAATCTCCACTTCGATGCGGTCGTTGTCTTGTAACTCCTTCAAAATATCGAGGCCACGACGACCACGGTTCCGCTTCAACGTATCAGACGAATCGGCGATATATTGGAGCTCGCCGATGACGAATTGTGGCACGATGAGCGTGCCTTCGATGAAACCGGTCTTCGAAATGTCGGCGATCCGACCGTCGATAATGACGCTCGTATCCAAAATTTTATCGTTCGAGCGGCGCAACGGTTCTGCTTCCGGCTTCTCGCGTTCACTCTTGACGAACAGTTTAATCCATTCGTTCCGCTTCCGATAGCCGACAGCGAAACCGAAGTACCCGAACAAGGCGGTCACGAAAATCGGTACGATTTTGCTGAGTAAGAAGATATTTGTTACTTCTAATGAGACACTGATCAAAAAGGCAATCAATAAACCAATAATCAATCCGATCGACCCGAACAAAATATCACCGACCGGTAAACGGACAAGCCGTTCTTCAACAAAACGGATAAATTTAACGACCCCATCGGTCAAGAATAAACTAAGAATGAAGAAGATAAGTCCACCAATCAAACTAGCCACATAAGGAATCGTCAACCAAGCCGGTACATTCACTCCGAGGTCACCTAACAGCAACATCGCTTCGATAATACCGAACCAACCGACGACGAGTCCGATTAAAATAAATCCGATTCGTACAGCAATCTTCACTCATTCCACCTCCTTTATTATGAATTAAAATTTCAAGAAATTAACACTTTCATTGTAACATGGTTTTTTTGAAAGCGTTCGTTACAAAGCGTTAAAAACTGCCGGAAGCGCCCCGTCAGAACGGGATGGCAAGTTGGAGCGCTTCATCGACAGTACTGACACCGACGACATCGATACCAGGTGGGGCCGTCCAGCCCCCGAGGTTATTTTTCGGGATAATCGCCCGCGTAAATCCGAGCTTGGCCGCTTCGGCGACACGCTGTTCAATCCGTGACACCCGTCGCACTTCCCCGGTCAATCCAACTTCGCCGATGCACACATCCGTCGGACGGGTCGGACGATCGCGGAAACTTGACGCAATCGAGATGCAAATCGCCAAATCAATCGCAGGCTCATCCAACTTGACACCGCCCGCAGCTTTTAAATAAGCATCTTGCGTTTGGAGTAAAAGCCCTGATCGTTTCTCAAGGACGGCCATGAGGAGCGCGACCCGGTTCTGGTCGATCCCTGTTGCCATCCGACGTGGATTTCCGAATGAGGTCGGGGAAATTAATGCCTGCAGCTCGACGAGCACCGTCCGCGTCCCTTCCATCGACGCGACGACAGTTGAGCCCGAGACCCCGGCAGTCCGTTCTTCTAGGAAAATTTCAGACGGATTGAGCACTTCTTCGAGACCGCCTTCCTTCATTTCAAAGATACCGATCTCGTTCGTCGATCCGAACCGATTTTTGACGGCCCGTAAAATACGGAACGTGTGGTGACGTTCGCCTTCAAAGTAAAGGACGGCATCGACCATATGCTCGAGCAAACGAGGTCCCGCAATCGAACCTTGTTTTGTCACGTGACCGACGATAAAGACGGCAATTCCACGGGTCTTGGCGATTTTCATGAGCGCTGCCGTACATTCCCGAACTTGGGCGACACTACCTGGCGCCGACTGGATCTCATCCATATAGACGGTTTGAATCGAGTCGATAATGACGAACCCTGGTTCCTCTTCATCGATGACCCGTTCAATCATCAACATATCCGTCTCCGCGAGGACATATAAGTCCTCGGTCGGGAGGCCGAGCCGCTCGGCGCGAAGTTTCGTCTGTTTGAGCGATTCTTCCCCGGAAATATAGAGCACTTTCCGTCCACTGTGCGCCAAATGGGCGCTCACTTGAAGCAAAATCGTCGACTTTCCGATTCCCGGATCGCCACCGACGAGGACGAGTGAGCCTGGAACGATTCCGCCCCCAAGCACGCGGTCAAACTCCTGACTGTTCGTATGGACCCGCGTCTCTTCTTGTGACACAACGTCCGACAGACGCTCCGGCTTCAGCTGTCTCGAGGAGCTATGGACGAATGCGGCCCCCCGCTTCGCCTTTTTCTCTTCGACAAACTCTTCAACGAGCGTATTCCACTCGTTACAACCTGGGCAACGCCCCATCCATTTTGCGGATTCGTATCCGCATGACTGACATACGTACTTCGTTTTAATTTTTGCCATGATGTTCCTTTCCGTCTAAAAAAGCCCCCTCACATGAGAGAGGGAGCCTTGTAGTTACTGAACGACACCTTCATTACGGACGACGAATTCGCCGTCTTGTACATCGAGCGCCACTTTGCTGCCTTTTGTGATGCTGCCGCTGAGCATCGCCTCTGAGAGTCGGTCCTCAACCTCACGCTGGAGCGCACGGCGGAGTGGACGAGCCCCGTATTCCGGGTCGTACCCGACTTCAGCGATTTTCTCGAGCGCTGATTCGGTGAGACTGAAATCAATGCCTTGTTCTCCGAGACGTTTCGTAAGTGTCTCGGCCATAAGTTTGACAATTTCTTGGATGTGCTCTTTTTGGAGCGAGTGGAAGACGGTGATCTCGTCAATCCGGTTCAAGAACTCGGGACGGAACGCTTTTTTCAACTCTTCCATGACTTTGTCTTTCATTTCGGTATATTCACGTTTCACATCATCTTCAACCGTGAACCCGACATATTTGTTGCGTTTGAGGGCTGCCGCACCGACGTTTGACGTCATGATGATGACCGTGTTCCGGAAGTCGACCGTACGCCCTTTCGAGTCAGTCAAGCGACCGTCATCGAGCACTTGAAGCAAGATGTTGAACACTTCAGGATGGGCCTTCTCAATCTCATCAAGCAAGATGACCGAATATGGCTTGCGACGAACCTTCTCAGTCAATTGACCGCCTTCTTCATAGCCGACGTAACCTGGAGGCGACCCGACGAGACGGCTCGTCGCGTGTTTCTCCATATACTCAGACATGTCGATTCGGATGATGGCGTCTTCGTCACCGAACAACGCTTCAGCCACAGCACGAGCCAACTCGGTTTTCCCGACACCAGTTGGTCCGAGGAATACGAACGAACCAATCGGACGTTTCGGATCTTTCAATCCGGCACGAGCCCGGCGAATCGCCCGCGAAATCGATTTGACGGCCTCATCTTGACCGATGACCCGGCCGTGGAGAATCGATTCGAGTTTGAGGAGACGATCTGTCTCTTCTTCGGCAATCTTCGTCACCGGGACACCTGTCCAGTTGGCGACGACTTGCGCGATATCTTCTTTCGTTACTTCGAGTTTTTCGTTCCCTTGCTTATTCTGCCATTCCGACTTGAGCTGTTCGAGCTCATCCCGGAGTTTCTGTTCGGTATCACGTAACGAGGCAGCCTTCTCGAACTCTTGACTCTGTACAGCCGAATCTTTCTCTTTGCGAATCGACTCAAGACGAGCCTCGAGTTCTTTCAAATTCGGCGGTGCCGTGAACGAACGAAGTCTTACTTTCGAAGCAGCCTCATCGACGAGGTCGATCGCTTTATCCGGAAGGAAACGGTCCGAGATGTAGCGGTCCGAGAGAACGACGGCTTCATGAATCGCTTCATCTGTGATCGTGACGCGATGGTGCGCCTCGTAACGGTCACGTAACCCGAAGAGGATTTGTTCTGCCTCATCCGTTGTCGGTTCATTGACTTGGATCGGTTGGAACCGGCGTTCGAGTGCCGCATCTTTCTCGATATACTTCCGGTACTCATCAAGTGTCGTCGCTCCGATACATTGGAGTTCACCACGTGCGAGTGACGGTTTCAAAATGTTCGACGCGTCGATTGCGCCTTCAGCGCCGCCAGCTCCAATCAATGTGTGCAATTCGTCGATGAAAAGAATGACGTTCCCAGCTTGGCGAATCTCATCCATTACCTTTTTCAATCGGTCCTCAAATTCACCGCGGTATTTCGTTCCGGCGACGAGTGTTCCCATATCAAGTACCATGACACGTTTATTACGAAGAGTTTCTGGAACTTCGTTATTAATGATCTGTTGAGCGAGACCTTCGACGACTGCCGTTTTCCCGACCCCTGGTTCCCCGATGAGGACCGGGTTATTTTTTGTCCGGCGAGACAACACTTCGATGACGCGTTGAATCTCGCCAGCGCGGCCGATGACTGGGTCAAGACGCGACTCACGCGCCTGTTGGGTCAAGTCACGGGCCAAGCCGTCTAGCGTTGGTGTCGCGGCACTCGTTCCAGGTTGTGACGCATTAGAAGATGACTCCGTGTTTCCTAAGAGTTGAAGTACTTGCTGACGTGCCTTCGTCAAACTGACTCCAAGGTTGTTCAAAACACGAGCCGCCACACCTTCGCCTTCACGAATCACGCCGAGTAAAATGTGCTCGGTGCCGACGTAAGAATGTCCAAGTTTTCGAGCCTCGTCCATCGAGAGTTCGATTACTTTTTTTGCACGCGGTGTATAGTGAATCGTTGAGCCGTTTTCTGATCCACGGCCAATGAGTGCCTCTACTTCTTGTTGAATCTTTTCAGACGTGAGTCCGAGGGCGAACAGTGCTTTAGCAGCAATCCCTTCCCCTTCACGGACGAGTCCGAGTAAAATATGTTCCGTACCAATATTATGATGGCCAAGTCGTACCGCTTCCTCTTGTGCTAAAGCTAATACGCGCTGAGCTCGTTCTGTAAATCGACCAAACATCATTGACAAAACCTCCTTAAAGTTGGATCAAACTAAGCCATGATCTAACGTTCGACGAACGAGAGTCGCTCGTTCGCGATCTCGTTCTTTCGTAGATAATGTTTTCCCGAAATGTTTTTGTAGGAAACCTGATTGAAGCTTTACAATTAATTCGTGAAACTGAGGTGGACTCCAGTCGGACAAAATACCAAGGTCACTCGCCAAATGCAAATCCGACAGACGTTCAATCGCTTCTGTCGATGATAACAGTTTCGCATAACGTAAAATTCCGTATGAGCGATAAAACTGGTCCTCTAACTCGTCTTGGTTGCTAGCCAGTAGCTCTTCCCGTGCTTGTCGTTCCGCCTGAATGACTTGCTCCGTAACTTCCATAAAATCTGTCAACAACTGTGATTCATGACTGCCGAGTGTGCGTTGATTCGATAATTGAAACAATCGTCCCGCCGCGTCGCTACCTTCTCCATACCGTCCCCGAATCGTATATCCGAGCTTGCGAAGCTCTTTCAATATAGGAGTAATTCGCCCTGTCAACGTTAGCCCTGGGAGATGGAGCATCACTGACGCTCGAAGTCCTGTACCGATATTACTTGGACAAGTCGTTAAATATCCGAGCTGTTCGTCATATGCGTATGGGAGAGATTCGCCACAGAGAACATCGACTCGTTTCGCGAGTTCAAACGCTTCTTCCACTTGATAACCCGGGAGTAACGTTTGAATTCGTAAGTGATCTTCTTCATTAATAAGCACACTGATCGTTTCATCTTCACTTAACAAGACGGCACTTTCTTCTTTTCCAGCAATCGTTGGGCTAATCAAATGTTTTTCAACGAGTGCTTGTCGTGTCACTACATCGTAAGTGCCCATGTGCAAATATTCGAAGCCTTGCAATCCGCCAAGTGACGTTTCAACACGTTGACAAAGCTGATGTTGACTTTCTTTAGATAAAACCGGAGAAAAGACTGTATCTTTTAAGTTACGCGCTAGACGGATACGAGTGGAGATGACTAAGTCATCAAGTTTCGCTCGCTCTTTCATCTTCGGACCGAGTGGATGCTTGAGAAATGGTTCCATCATGCCTCACCTTGTCCTTTCAGCTGAATTATTTCTTTTTTAATTCGCGCTGCACGTTCATAATCTTCTTGTTCGACGGCTCGTTGTAACTCCCCTGCTAACTTTTGGAGTCGCTCTTCGATTCGCTCGTCGGGTGTGCGCAAGGCATCAGGCATCGAACCGACGTGAACATCATGGCCTTGCTGGTACTGCCGAGTGATTTTAATCAGTTCATCACGAAATACCGTATAACAAGTAGCGCATCCAGCTTTTCGTAAATGAGCCAGCTCGTTTTGTGTCAGTTGACACGTGGGACAGCGTTTCACGACCGGCACATAACCTGACATGAGTTCTACTGTACAATTACGACATAGTTTACGCGTTACAGGAATTCCATTCTCCACTACTTGAATTTCATTGACGGCAGGTCGCCGTTTGCATCGTTCACATAGCATAGATGTATGCCTCCGTCAGTCAATGGTAACTAAGTAATTTCATTAATGCGAGTAACTGTTGTCTTCGAATCAAGTGTCGATCTTCAGCGTTCAAGCCGAGCGCTTCATCAGACAATAAATGATACAACAAGCGCACTTCCCGCTCACTCAACATCCCTTCTTCAAATAAGCGAATCAAGATGTTCTCGACAAGCTGTTCGGAAAGACGAGGATGGTCTTGTAAAATATCCATCAAGCTGACCAACACGTCTTGCTTTTCATGTAAAATTACGCGGCGAATGCGAATATATCCTCCGCCCCCACGCTTACTTTCGACCAAATAGCCCTTCTCGACCGTAAAGCGCGTATTGATGACGTAGTTGATTTGAGACGGAACACATTCGAAACGCTTGGCAATATCTTGCCGTTTAATCTCGATTGCTTCGGCCTGGCTCTCCTTCAGCACTTGTTTTAAATACTGTTCGATTACATCCGATATGTTTCTCATCTCCACCACCCTCTGACCATCTTTGACTTTTGACTATATTCTATCATTGATTCAAAAAAAGGCAAACGAAAAGCGATGTCGCAACTGCGACATCGCTAGATATACAAAAAAAAGAACGACCAAGCGGATGCTTGATCGTCCTTCGCGTTGGCCTGGCAACGTCCTATCCTCACAGGGGGAGACCCCCAACTACTT
>NZ_JACSLN010000005.1:83023-83139 GCF_018618155.1 Exiguobacterium sp. s6 | reverse complement strand
GAATTACAAAAAACAACTCGAAGCAAAAACGTAGACCAAGGTGGCTCAAGCGGTTCAAGTAGCAGTAGTTCAAGTAATGATTTAAATAGTAGCTTCAGTATTTTCTGCTAATCAAA
>NZ_JACSLN010000005.1:0-82923 GCF_018618155.1 Exiguobacterium sp. s6 | reverse complement strand
ACATAAAATGAAACATTACAAAAGGAGAGAATTCTTATGAAGAACCCAGCGTTAGAATTACAAAAAACAACCCGAAGCAAAAACGTAGACCAAGGTGGATCAAGCGGTTCAAGTAGCAGTAGTTCAAGTAATGATTTTAATAGTAGCTTCAGTATTTTCTGCTAATCAAAACATAAAATGAAACATTACAAAAGGAGAGAATTCTTATGAAGAACCCAGCGTTAGAATTACAAAAAACAACCCGAAGCAAAAACGTAGATCAAGGTGGCTCGAGTGGTTCAAGTAGCAGTAGTAGCTCAGATTTCAACAGTAGCTTCAGCATTTTCTGCTAAATTCTTGTTTTGAATTTTTGGATGATATCTATTCATGTACATACAAGGTATCATCCAAATTTTTATATTTAACATTTAGTTAACTTACTTAAACATATAATTGCCTAATCGAAAACCTTGTTAAAAGAAAAGGACACGGATAAGAAATGAAAAATGGAGTCTTCAAGTTAATAAAAATTAATAGATCAATTGTAGTTGGAATAATTATTAATCTATTTGCTATTGTGATGACTGTCTTAGTTCCTCTATCTGTAAAAGAATTTATTGATAGTAATAATGAGTATAGTATGAACTTTAATTGGGCGTTTGTTATTTTCGGATTACTAATTTTACAAACGATCTTCACATCAATTGGTACATACCTAATTACTTCTGAAGGTGAAAAACAAATTGCAAAAATTCGAATAAATGTCAAAGAACATATATTAAATTTACCTGTTAAGTATTTTGACGCTAACAATAGCGGTGCTATATCAAGCAGGGTAATAAATGATGCTACATTACTTAGAAACTTCCTAACTATTAATATTCCTCAGATGATTAATGGCTTGACAGCTATTTTAACTTCTATGGCAATACTCCTTTATCTAGATTGGAAACTGGCATCGTTATTATTTATCATTTTCCCTCTAAATGTACTACTGACTTTTCCAATGAGTAAATTAAGTAGAAAAATTTCGATGGAAACTCAGAGAAGTCTAAGTAATTTAATTGGTATTACTTCAGAAAACATAAGTAATATTCGAACAATCAAACTTAACACCGCAGAACAACATACCTTGTCAAAGTTTACAGAAGAAGGAGATCAACTTAAAAATCTTTCAATAAAGTCAAACTTAATATTTGCTATAGTAAATCCTTCACAAAAGCTCTTTGCAGTGTGTCTCATCATTTTAGTGGTACTGTACGGTGGCTATAGAGTAGAACAAGGTACGCTTTCAACGGGAACTATGATTTCATTTATGATTTTCTTATTTCAATTGATTGGTCCGGTAAATAGTGTTGCTGACTTTTATAATCATTATATGAGAGCACAAGGTGCAACAGAAAAAATAAATGAAATTCTAGAAGAAAATTCAGAAGAAGAAAATTCAAAAAATGATTTTAATAAAGTGGATACTTGGAATTTTCAAGTTGCTCAAGCTAGTACTTTAAAATTGTCTAACATCTGTTTTTCACACGGACAAAGAAGTATTTTACATGATATTAATATGGAGTTTAAGAAGGGTGAAAAAATTGCTATAGTTGGCCCGACTGGATCTGGAAAGAGTACATTAATTAACTTAATTACAAGATTGTACTTAGTTGATGAAGGAGAAATCCTATTAAATGAGCGAAATTCATACAATATTCAATTACATCAATGGCGTAATCTATTTGGAGTGGTTTCACAAGAAAATTCTATTTTGAGTGGTACGATATATGACAACTTAGTGCTTGGATTAAAAGAAATACCGAATGATAGTGATATTCATGAAGCATTAGAAATGTCTTGTCTATCGAATGACGTTTCCAAGTTCCCAAACGGAATCCAAACCTCGATAGGCGAAAAGGGTATGAATTTATCTGGTGGTCAGAGACAACGTTTACAAATTGCTAGAGCTATATTGAAAAATGCTCAGTATTTAATCCTTGATGAGGCAACATCAAGTCTTGATTCATTTACAGAGAAAACAATTATTAAAAATTTATCTTCAAGCGGTAGCAAGAAAACTGTAATCTCGATCGCTCATAGATTATCAACGATAGTTGATGCCGATCGAATTTATTTTATTGATAATGGAACTATAAAAGATTCGGGTAGCCATACTGAATTATTAAAGAAAGTACCAAAATATAAGCGTTTTGTCGAAGATCAATTAATTAAAGATAATGAAATTACAAATGTAGGATAAAAATTAAAAGGAGAATTCTATATGGAAATGACAGATTATTTGAAGTATTCAAAAAACAAAAAGAGTCCATTTTTTGGTTTTGACATTGTAAAAGATGTTCTCGACGGTACTTTTGATATACCACCGTTTCGTGAAGATCATTGGACAAAATATTCGGACGAGCATTGGATTAATATTATTTCAAATAAATATGATTTTCCTTCTCAAGGATGGAAAATTCACATCTCTGCTGATGTAAGTGATGCTCAAAATCTATTATTTGATGTAGCTCAATTTTTAATTGACCAAAATATTTCATTTAAGTATGTACCTAGTTTAAGAACTTTGATGAATAAAAACGTAAAGTACGCAAATAGAGGAGCATCAGGAAAGTTTATAACTGTATATCCTAAAGACACTGAACAATTTATACATTTATTAGATCAATTGAAAAACATTACAGATGCATATGAATTGGGACCTTATATTTTAAACGATCAACAGTGGAAAGAAAGTAATGTTTTCTTTAGATACGGTGGTCTTAAAAAAGTTGTGAAATTAGTAAACGGAAAAGAAGTATTAGCTATTAAAACACCTGATGGAGAATTGATTGAAGATCAACGAGTACCTTATTATCATCTTCCAGATTTTGTTGAGGAACCTGAGATGATTCAATCTCAAAATACTTATCCTGCAGAAGATGAATTCTTTAAGCTAAATGAATTTACTATTTTAGAGGCAATACATCACAGTAATGGCGGAGGTGTATACATTGCTGAAAAAAATGGACAAAAGATTATTTTAAAAGAGGGGCGAAGTAAGTCGGGAATTGACTCTACTCGAACTGACGCATTTCAGCGAAATAAAAATGAATTTTATAATCTTGATCGATTAAAAGATGTTGATACAGTAATAAATGTTTATGAATATTTTACAGCATGGCGACACAACTACTTCACTGAAGAATTTCATGAGGGAAGAAACTTACAAGCCTTCATTTCACAAGAGTTTCCTTTTACAACGAGTATTCAAGAAAAAAATAATGCTTATGTTGAAAAATGCGACATCATTTTACAACAGTTAGTTTCTACGATTGATCAAATCCATAGCAAAGGTGTAGCGATGGGAGATCTCAGCTTAACAAACATCATGATTGATGATCAAACACTAAAGATTAAACTGATTGATTTTGAAGCAGCAAAAACACCTGATAAAAAATTCATCGCGGCTGTTGCAACACCAGGTTTGTTTTCAAATGAAGCTCAAACATTTAGAGAGGCAGATTGGTTTGCTGTTTATAGAATTTCGCGATTGCTTTTCTTACCCATCCCTAATGTTGTTGATATTTCACCACAGTTAGCTCATATCCATGATGAAGCTATTCAAAATAAATTTGGAGAACGAGCAAGAAAAATTTTACAAGATATTGAGAGTCGTGTAGCAAAATACACAAATTTGCAGCCTAAGTCTTCAGGAATTGAATCTAAGCTAAACATTCCTGTGAGGGAGCTTAATTCAAAGAGTATTGAAGAGACCATGAGTGGCTTACAAAAAGGTATTCTAAATAATTTAAAAGTTGATAATATCGGTTTAACTGAAGGGAATGTTAGGCAATATCTTGAAAGGGATAATATTTATAAACATAACATTGCTTATGGTTCTTTTGGGGTATTAATGTCTTTAATTCGGTCTGATCGTACCTTGATACCTACAATTAAAATTAAATATAGCAATTGGTTTGAAATTATTGTTCCTTATGTTGAAAATTACTCTAAAAATACGTGGAGTAAGATTGGTCTGTACGATGGCTATTCTGGAATTATTACTGTGCTTTACGAATTAGGATACAAAGAAAGAGCATTGAACATTCTTGATCAATTGATTAAGCGTTGTAGTTATGAGCAAATTGAAGCAATTGAAGATATTTCAATTGAGTCTGGATTATCAGGTGTCGGTTTATTATTGCTTTCATTTTATGACATTTTAAAAGATGAGAAGATATTAAATTGTGTTGATCATATCTACAATAGAATTATTCGATTATATTCTCTTAAGGAAGAAACTCCTTTCGAAGACTTAGAAACTCCAATAAACTATGGTCTTTTAACCGGCTGGAGTGGGGCAGCACTTTTCTTATCTAAGTACGATGATTTACTTGATAATAGAAATACAGAAATCGCTTATAAAATTCTAGATGATTCATTCAATGCAGCTTTAGAGTCCGAGGAAGTTGATGAGTTATATATTTTGAAGCATGACTTAGAGATCCGAAAAGCTATTCCTTATTTAAGAGAAGGATCGGCGGGATTGAATCTGGCAATGCTCGAGTTCAAAAAAGACAATCCAAACTATTTAAATGAATCTCGTGAACGAATTCTGAAGCGTTTCAAAAAGAGCCATGAATTTTATTGTTCAGCTACTGCTGGACTAATGGATGGATATGCAGGATTCCTTAGTGTTGCACAGGCTAATGATATTTCGAATTCTACTACTTCAAATTCAAAAGAGGTAATTCTAAGCGGTTTAAATAACTTTTTAGTACGAAATGGAACTGAAGAATTGTTAAGTCCAGGAGCATTCAATTTGAAGTGTTCTATGGATTTATATACGGGATCTGCAGGTGTATTACTCACCTTAGCTGACTTGAAAAAAGATAAATGGGGATCATTTTTACCAATACCAGATAGCGGTGTTAATCTATTTAACTCCACTCCGGTCAGAAGATCATTAAAATCAGCAATATTTATTTAAATGGTAACAACCACTTCGACATTATTTAAAGATTTGTCTTTTTCAAAGGGGATTAGTATTAATGGGTAAACTGAAAGTAAAGCTGTCACGTTTTTCAAGTTTGTTAATAGAAAATAAGAATAGAGAATCTCAAGAAAAATTCAAAATTATTATTGATACAGCGAAAAAGATCTTAGAAGGACCACATCCAGGCCGGATTTTTGATTATATTTATACATTAGGGAAGCCCACTCAATTTCAAAGAATAGTTGATTGTATAGATGGATCAATTAAAAATAACAATGACTCAGGAATTGACCAATTATTTATGAATATTTCACCTATAGAAAGTCGCAATTTATATGAATTACTTTCATATAAAACAATACAAGAGGATATTCAATTAATAAATCCGAGTAAATATTTGATATTCTCTTATCCCTGGAATCAAGAGCGTTTATTTAGTGCCTTTATGGAGGTGGGGAATGAAGTAGGAAACCCCTGGGAGCATCAGGATTTAAATCATCGACTTACGATGATTGACCCGATTAAAATAGGCGTGATAGATAATGGAAATCACTCTGCGACTATGAATATCATTTCAAATGAGGCTCAATTTAAAGCTACTCAATATGTTGATTTGGAACCATGGTTTAGCAAAATTTACTCTGATGGAGTCCACTTTAAGTCAATCGCTGATCATAAGGTTATTGGCCGAGTTACTTCTCTTGAAATGGCGGCAATTTTCGAAATTGGTAGATTACTAATTCAGAACGATCGAGATACAAAATTGTCATATTGAAAAAATTTGACTAGCAATCAGTATTGTTAAATACGACTTTATACGTTACTTTGATGAAACTAAATAAAAAGGTATTGAAATTCATTAGTGAGAATTTCAATACCTTTTTAAATTACGAACTATTCTGTTGAAGGTTTCGTTCCCGAAGAACAGCAAGCTCTACCTGTTCTTGTAGTCGATGTTCAAACGCTTCTTTTTCACGTCGAAGAAGTTGAACTTCTAAATGAAGTTTTTGATTCTCTTCTTCGAGTTGTTCACTCCGACGCGTTTTACTTTTTAATTCATCTACAGCATCCATTAAACTCTGGTTTTGACGATTTAATTGTTTTTGACTCTCTTCTAATTTTCGAATATTCCCTTCCAAATCAAAGATCGTCTTTTTATGAACCTTCAACTCTTCTTTCGCTGATTGTTTCTCAGTCTCTAGTGCATTTAGTAAGTTTTGTTTATCTGTATGTAGTTGGTCCAATTGCTGTTGAAGTTGTTCTAGCTCTTCCTGATGTTGCATGACTTTAGCTTCATATTCTCGATGAAGGTCTTCACTTTCCTTCACAACACTGTCTTCAAGTTCACGTATCGTTTCAGTATATTGAATTGTCATGCGTTGAGTTTCTTTTTGTTGCTTCTCTAAGCGAAGAGCTCGTTCATGAAAGAGTGAAGTAATCTGATTAAGTGTTGTTTCAAGTACATTATTCTCTTCATCGATTAATGGGTCTGGTGATTGTTTATCAGCTAATTGAATAAACTCTTCAAATAATTGATTCGTCGTTAGTTGTCGTTCTTGCATTAAACGTTGAATATGTTCTGTCACTTCTTCAGAGACACGAAATGATTTTACTTTTGTTTCGTTTGAGGCCATATCATATTCACTCCACGTCATTTTTTTTTAGTATACCATACCGCATGTATCCCATTATAAACTCGAAATACTATGAACCTAAGACGAAAAAAATAAAGGGTTTCCCTCGTAAAAAAGGTAAAATTATACTTATCATCGATTTGGAGGACACATATTAAATGATTAAATTGAGTTATGCAAAGAACGGATCACGACTCTTTCATATTTCAGAGGTGCATGACCGCGATAAATTGTATACATGTCCATTTTGCAATGAGCAAGTTCTGTTTAAAAAAGGCGAAGCACGCGAACATCATTTTGCACATGCAGCGCACTCAAATTGTTCCGCATCACAAGAAACGATACTACATTTTCATGCAAAGCATTACCTTGCAGATTTGATTAGTGGATCAAGTACATTAAACGTCGAATTTCAATTTTTATGGAGTGATCACTCTAAAGTACTAAAAGATTTAAGCGAAATGATACCCATTCAAAATGAAGGAACGATACAACTTTATGATATTTTGGAATACTACGGTTATTTTCCGGAGATTGGAGAAATCGAGAGAAAAGTAGGACCTTATATCGTGGATGTGTTTGCAGCGAATGAGGAACTGCAAAATAGTATTTGTTTTGAGATATTCGTAAGTCATCAAATTGAACCTGAAAAGCGAGCCTATTTTATTGAGCATCAAATCCCGTTCATGGAGCTAGTTCCAAAACAATTCAGTACAACCCATGTCGAATTTAAACTTCACGATTATTATTTACCCGGTTTCTTTGACGAGAAAGTGAATCAAATGTACTGAAGTATTTATTTAATACATATAAACAAGACTTACATATACAGCTTATACAAGAAGAGAGTGTTTTACCTGAGCTCCATTTAAAAAAGCGAGCTGTTCAAGCATTGAGAAAAGAGCTACTCGATCAACCCGAGATCGGAATGAATAATCAGAAAGTGTTAGAAGGTGCACATTATCTCATGTGCCAAGCGCATAATGCTGTGATTAAAAAAGAGGTCACAGTGAAAAATATTCGTTACGGAAAATCAAAGGCCGGGAAGCCTTTCTTAACCATTAATGATGGTAGGTACTTTGTTGCAGCGGAGACGAACATATTTTATGACTTATTAAATAAGATGATGCGAAGAGCAGAAGTAACAGCTTATATTGGGGGATGGAATGATTTATCGCGAGATCAAATTATAGGATTTGATTTCCCTATCCCAAATCTCGACAAAGTTGAAAATGCAGCAAATAGAATTGTAGATCGAACACTAAATGAATTTGAATTCAAAATTGAACAAAGACTTCGTCAAATAGAATCAAATGAAGTGAATGAGTAAGGTCAAATAAATGAAAAAGGTGGAACCATACGAGAATGAACTCTGAGATTAATTTTAATGCGATTCTAACGCACTTATCTAAGTACGCAGGCGAGAAATATACAAGTCCAGATCGAGTACCATTAGAAACTAAAGATGAAATGATAGAACGGAAAAAGAGCGGTGGGAGAGCCGCTGATGAATTACATAAATTATCAAAAGCATTTGCGAGTATGTATGATTTAATTCCCCCTTCAAAATCTAAATGGTTAGATGGTTCGAATACGGCGATTCGTTCTTATCTATGGGCACAATTAAAACAAGAAGGTCATGTACATATTCCAACTAGTCTTTCAATATTTGCTGAAAAAGTTCAGGGACAGGTACAGTTCAGGTTATCAATTGAGTTAAAACAAGAAGGGGTAACCGAGGAAGATAGAGAAAGACATCACCGTTTACTAGATTATCCACTTCCAGAAGACACACATTACTCATATGTCATATCAACTGATCAAACGTTAGGCTTCATGAACAGTGATGAAACTGCAGAAGAAATTCGAACTAAAATAAACTCAAAAGAGTATAAGAAAGTACAGCTCGTGTACATGCTGTCTTCGTCCGAGATCGAAGAACGTGAATATTCAAATGAAAACATTTTTGAAGAGCTATCAAAGGCTTTTGAAATACTGAAACAATGCTATGACTACATTATTAAAGATACTCCCCCTTCTGACCAACAATCGTTAAAAATCGGAAACACTAAGGAGAGTCAGTCGATGTACGATAAAAATATTATTCTGTATGGACCGCCTGGAACCGGTAAAACGTATCATACCGTTTTATATGCAGTAAGTATTATTGAACATGTCTCGTTAGAAGCTCTTCAAAGTGAGTCTTATGATGACGTATTGAAGCGATACAATAGCTACAAAGTTAAAAACAGGATCGCGTTTACAACTTTCCATCAATCATATGGATACGAAGAATTTATAGAGGGGATCAAACCAACTCTAGATAGTGAACAGATTCAAATTGAGTATCAAATTCAGCCAGGAATTTTCAAAGATTTTTGTGAAACTGCTAGTGAACCTGGGGATTTTTTAACGTCCTATGGAATTAAACGAAATGCACAGATTTGGAAAGTCTCTCTCGGTGGAAGTGGTGTGAGTGAATTAAAACGTGATTGTTTTGAGAATAATCGAATCCGAATTGGATGGGATCACTTTGGAGAAAACCTATTAGGCGGAACAAAAGAACCAGAAGGAACTGTAAAAGATATTCTAAATAACTTTCAAAATGAAATGGAGGAAGGGGATATTGTTTTATCCTTAAGTGATCAAAAACACATTGATGCGATCGGAGTCATTATAGGTGCGCCTGAATGGTTAGACTCTAAAGAGGATTATGTAAAAGATAAGAACAATCTTGAAATTACTCATTATAAACGTAGTAGAAAAGTAAAGTGGCTCGCTAAAGATATACATGAAAACATATTAGATTTAAACGGCGGAAAGGTCCTGGTTCAAAAAACTGTATACAAATTAAATCGATTAACGTTGCAAGATATACAAACTATTTTACAGCCACATATACCACAACAAGGGCTGGTCACATCAAAAAATAGGGAACCCTATGTTTTCATTATTGATGAAATTAACCGAGGAAACATTTCAAAAATTTTAGGCGAACTAATCACACTCATTGAACCTTCGAAACGTATCGGGGCGGATGAAGAAATGAAAGTCCAACTCCCTTATTCAAAAACTGAATTTGGAGTTCCCGATAACATATACATTTTAGGAACGATGAATACCGCGGATCGATCCATTGCATTGATGGACACTGCACTGAGAAGAAGGTTTCAGTTCATTGAAATGATGCCAGATGAGAATGTCTTAGCCGGAGTAATCGTCGACTCAATTCGTGTAGAAGACATGTTGAGAGCGATGAATCAACGAATCGAAGTGCTATATGACCGTGAGCATATGTTAGGACATGCATACTTTGTATCACTCAAGAGTAATCCGACACTTGAAGCGTTGAGTAGTATTTTTATCAATTCAATCATTCCATTGCTACAAGAATACTTCTATGAGGATTATAGTAAGATTCAAATGGTTCTAGGGGATAATGCAAAAGAAGATTCTCTCAAATTTATTCGAGAGTCTGACGTAAACGTTCAATATGTTTTTAAAGGCAATCCAGAAATTGACTTACTGGAGAAGCAATATACATTGCAACGATCGGCCTTTTCTAATCCAGCAAGCTATCGAGAGATTTATGAATAATGGTAAAAGCTAAAGTCATTGAAGTGTTAGAGCATGATACTTTAGCGGTTGGTACCGGTCCTAATGGGATTGATCAAAAATCATTCGATCAACTAGAGCAAATTGTTCTCCAGATGAATGTCATATCTGGAGACTCAGCAGCGATTGACTTTTTGTCACTTTCCGCTAAGCGTGGTGTTGGGAAAGTAATTCGAGCGAAAAATTACGTAGGTGTCTTACAAATTAATCAGCATCAACAAATTCAAATCCTCCCTAAAATTCACGGGGTAACGAAATCAGAATCAAAAACAGTATTGTTAAAAATGCTAAAGACACTTGGGGACTTTCCAAGTAAATCATTTAATGTGGCTAGTTTGAGTATTGAAGCTATGCCTCTGTTTGAAGTGTTCATTAGATTATATATTCGAGAAATGCAGATCATTATTCGTAAAGGGTTACAATCTAGTTATTATCCTGTTGAAGATAACTTAACGGTTTATAAAGGTAAAATGAATTTCTCGAAACAGATTCGCCATAACCTAACGCATCGAGAGCGATTTTATGTGTCATATGATGAGTTTGGCCTGAATCGAGCGGAGAATCGCTTGCTAAAGACTACGCTTGTATACTTAAACAAAATATCTGCAAATGAGTTAAATCGAAAAGATATTAAACAGTTACTTTATCACATGGATGCCGTTGAAACATCATCCTCTATAGAACACGATTTTTCACTGGTTCAGTTAGGTCGAAATATGATTCATTACGAAAATGCTTTAAATTGGGCTAACGTGTTTTTAAATAAGCAGAGTTTTACAAGTTTCTCCGGGGATATTGCGATGAATTCTTTGTTATATCCAATGGAACGATTATTCGAAAACTACGTAGGGAAATCCTTGAAGCATTTATTGCATGATTCAAATTGGAACGTATCATTGCAGGATCGTAGTTATCATTTATTCGAGAAAAAATTCGCTTTACGGCCAGATATTGTGCTTCGTCATAGCGTCACACAACAAATTATGATTATAGACACGAAGTGGAAAGTACTCGAAAATCTACCAAGTCGCAACTATGGCATATCACAGGCAGACATGTATCAGATGTATGCTTATGGAAAGAAATACGGCACAAACGAAATCTTTTTAATGTATCCTTTGCATGACGGATTCCATGTTGATGAAGATATCGTATTTACGAGTGATGATGGGATTCAAGTAAGAATTGTGTTTGTTCAGTGTGAAGATATCGAACAAAGCTTAATATCGTTTATCCAAACGTTTTTATCTTAGGGTGTAAACATTTCGACGTCGAAATGTTTACATTTGAACTCTATTGTGTTGTATACAAAAAAGAATGTTGCTACATGATGTAGCGACATTCTTTTTTTATAATTCTGGAATGCGTAAGATGTCCTTAAATGTATACCAGGTTTCCTCGAGTTCTGTCTTATTAGGGATATAGATAATAAGACCATCACGCCCTCTAGTTAAATTGACGCGATATGCATTTCGTTTGATCTGGAGCGGGTCCTCAACGTTTCGTTGAAAATGAGTTCCGACCCATTGGCCATCTTTTACATAGAAGTCATTGTCCCACTGCAATATCGCGAAATCGAGCTCTAGTCCTTGCGACTGAAACTCAGTGATTGCGTAATTTAACGTTCTACAATAGAAAGGAGAAGTAGGTACGTTAAAAAATTGCGCAATTTTTGAAGGACTCTCGTATCGATCATTACGAGGTATTACTTTAATTTCTTTTTGATGATCTGCTCCACCTGCGCAAACAACACCAATCGTTTTGGTATCATCTGTATACAGATCTCGAGCAACCATTTTTGCTATGTCAAGATTTTGCGTAATGCGGAGATGGAAGCGTGACGTGTCTAAGTGTTGTCCGATTGTAGCAGCGGTTTGAAAATCTGCATCAATGATACTTTTAACAAAGCGACTATATTCGAGTGCTGCATGTGATCGTAAGGAAGTGTCTAAGTGCAGCATTTCAGATGATTGGACACAAGTAGCATGCGTAAAGAGTGCAGCATCCTGTTTACCGTGTACGATCACATGTTTATCAATCAACGCCTCATTCCATAAAGGATGGCCTCCCTCTTCTCCAGAATATATTTCTTGCCCTTCACCGACTAAGCCAATCGTGACACTCCAATTTTTGCGTTCGGTCGCAATATTCATGACAATGTCGGGCTCACTCAGGTTAGGAATAGGTATATTCTTATTTACTAACGACTGATTTACTTTATTCGTATCCCATGCGCGTTGTGCTTCATCAAAAATGATAATTTGTTCGTGTGGAGTCGATTGGCGTTTTAAGTAATCCATTTTGTAGTTATATAGACTTTGCACAAATGTACGATTTTGAAGTGTATGTTGAAGTACGTCTACAAGTGGTCCATTTCCAGATAGATAAATGGCTTCAGGGTGATCATGTGCGATTCGTAGACCTAAGTATGTTTTACCTGCACCGGGTTCTCCGGTAATCAAGACAAGATGATGCTCATTATGTGATTTTGCTTGTTCAATAATGGATTGTACAGATCTGTATACATGTTCAAAATTGCTACTATCAAGAGCTCGAACACGTGGAAGCGGTTCCTGCTTCATAATGATTTGTGCCGCTTCGATAATTGATGGAGCGGGTTGATAAGTACCCTCTAAAAACTCTTCGACACATAGAGCGGGGGAATCATTTCGTATTAATACTTTGTTGATAATTCGCTTAAACCCATGCATCGATGCGAGATAAATCTTATATTTATTATCTAATATCAAGCGTTCATCTCGGCAATTTGTAAAGAGTAAAATACCATGAACCTCGATTTCTTTATTTTGTACTGCTGAATGGTATTGTTCTAGATCTCGGACATATAAAGAGGTTTGCAGATTTTCTACATCGCCTGGGCTACATGAATTGTAGCTTTTACACTCAATCACAAATAACTGATTGTTGACGAGTAATAAAACATCCGGACGGCGACCTCCACCTCTTAAAATCTGATATTCAAAGAGGAGATATGCGTTCAGATGAGGGGTTGTTCGGAAAACAAGTTGTAATTTTTCATATGTATCAATCCAAGCCCGATGTTGGCTATCTGAAGCGTCTGGAATCGACTGATGTAAAGCTTCTAAAAATTGATGTTGATCTAGCTGTAAAAACTCCGGAATGCTTCCGTTCCATCCTACGCTCATGTTCGTTCCCTCCATACTTCTTTCATTCATTTAAAAGTATATCGCATGAATAACTCATTTCCTCTTCTTGTAAAATGATAATCATCCCCTTTCAATAACTGATAATATAGTTAAATAATGTATGGTATAGGTGCTTAGCTTGTTGAAAGATAAAAAATATAAAGCCTTACATCAATTCGATCCGATTAAACGAACGTTAAGTCAGGAGTACGAATTGATTGGAAAGCAGCATGCAGCTGAATCTATTCGGCAGTGTAGTCGAATTGTCTTAGAGCACCAGTGTGAGGAACATGTCGATCAAAAGAAAACAAGTATTCAATATTGTAAGAATCGATATTGTCCGACGTGTACTGTTCATCGTTCTCATATAATTGGTCAAGAATTGGGTCAAGCCATTGAGTGGTTACATGTACATAAGGTTCGACATGAGAATTGGATTTTCTTAACTTTGACGATTCGAAATTGTGATCATGATAAGTTAGCTAGTCAAATTGATTTAATGATGAAAAGCTGGCAACGATTTTCGCAGCGCAAAGCATTTCGCTCTGTTGTAAAAGGGTGGTTTCGAGCACTGGAAGTTACATACAATGAAAAGGAACAGACTTTTCATCCGCATTTTCATGTATTAATCAATGTACCCCCATCTTATTTTTCAGGGAAATACTATTTGTCACAATCGGTTTGGATGCGTCTGTGGAAAGAAAGTTTAGGTGTTTCATACGATCCAGTGGTAGACGTTCGACGTGTTCGTTCTCACAAGTCAGATACAAAAGACGCATTAACACGAGCGATTTTAGAAGTCTGTAAGTATCCAATGAAAGTATCCGATTTAAACAGCATCATGAAGCACCAGGTGTTTGATTCATTTGAGAAGGCCTTATTTAAGAGACGACTGATTGCGTTTGGAGGGAATTTAAAAGAATCTCTTCATCAAATTCGATTAGAACAAAAAACGACGAATGAGACGACATCTTGTCAGGTATGTGGCTCCCACTTACATCGACACATCTATGTATGGTCAGAAGAAATAGGGCAGTATCAGAATTGTTCACAACGTATCAAGGAAAGGAACGTGTGGTAATACCGCAGGCATCCTTTCCTTTTTTGTGCGTTTAAAAGATGGGCAGACAAGCTGCCCGATGAATAGAGCGAGCTCTTTTTCGCAGATCAGTATTGAGACATCGTCCACGATTTATTGACCTTCTGCCGGCTGCCGCCGGGTTAGCCTGAAATTTTATGAATACTTCTTTCGATGCTGATTCGTTAGGTCGCACAGTCCCACTAACTATTGTTTTTCGCACATCGGCTTTGTGACACCGTCTTCGAATGAAGTGATGGGTGCGGCTACCGCCACGCGTGACTGAAATTAAAAACCAAAGGAGCTAATCTTATGAATCAACTATCTGAAACGTCTACACAAATCACACGATCTATGCACGACGCATTAGAACAATTCTATCCACAAGCAGTCTACGTGCTTACACGTCGTCGTACGACGCTTCAATTACAGCCTACAAATCGCCATTTTACGTATCATCAATGGATTGATCGCGCCTTAACGGTACGCCCAAATTACGTCGGACACTATATGAACGAGGCGATCCGTCATGTTTGCCCATCGAACAGTTCGGTAACTAAAACACAGTTTACTCATTTGTTCCGAGATTACTTGAATCAGGATCAGACGATTTTTAACTATTTTTCGACTGCGGTGGTTCATCAGATGTTTGTTCAATACAAGTCTTATCTGCAGTCTCTTGTCGATAACGCTCCTCCTGTTGACTACGAAACGGTCTTTCAAGTGGTTGTTCAATACCTTGAACAACCTACTTCTACGCTTCCGCAAACAGTTCTATTCATCCCAGATTACGAAGTGTTGCTCGAGTCACCACAAACGAATCGAAACGCAATTGCGTTTGTTGAGTCATTGATTCAGTGGTATATCGCACATAATCGACCAATTTTCACGTTGTATCGCAGACAACTACGTCATCATCACCAAGGAGGTTTTACGGATTATGAAACAGTCAATCACTTTATCCAAGCACGCCGTCGAGCGATTTAAACAATGGATCGGCAATGAGTTCTCGATATATGAGATGAAGCAATTCATCTATCGAGAACTCATCGATTGGCCCATTTCCTATTCGATTAATGATCGGGACTACTACATTTTGCCCGGCGTAACGTATGTTATGTCTCAATATCGCGTTATCACGTTGTATTTAAACCAATCCACGTGACACGGAGGAAGTGGTGTCATTCATATTGATCTTTGGATTTGGCGATAACCGTTGGTACACTCCAATCAACAATACGATTAGTAATCAGAGTTACGTCTTATTTATGCACTAGATCTTGATCGAAAATCACCATTAATTCGTTTAAAAAGAAGCTGGTAATTCGAAAACAGGTTTCCAACGTATTCCACCTGATAAAGATACACTTAAGTTATACATCGTTTGTAAATATTTAATGCGCGCGTCAGTAGAAGCACCGGTTTGATTAAGTAAGGTTTCGCGTAGGGGGTAATGACTTTCGATGAAAAATTCGTTTCTTCGATGAAGCCGCTCTAAATATTCAAGAGAAGGGATGCGTGCAAATTTTCCATTATCTCCTCGGTTACAGCTTTGGCATGCTAACACTAAGTTCCAAACGCCATTCAAATTTTCTTCAAATTCGGGATTTAAAGTATGAGGATAGAAGGATTAGAACCAGAACCATTGCAATTTTCCACACTACTGGACTGTCAGAAGTGGATAGCGAACTGTTTTGAACCTCTTCTGTTTGAATTGGCTGTCTTTCACCTTTTTCTTCGGGACTTCCGATTTGATTTTGTAAGCTATCTTCAGTCTTTTCAGCTTCTTTGACGACAAATGTATAGACCCCTTCAACGGGGTGTCCATCAAAGCCGATGATATTCCAGACCACTTGATATTCTCCGGAAGTCAAAATTGAGTTCAGTTGGAGCACCATCTGGTCATCTGAGTAACTGAGGCGGCCTTCGAAATCTTGATTTGTCGAGGTGTTGGTCACTTTGATTGCTTTTCCAGCCTCTATCTCGGTGCTAAAATGAAGAACTAGGCGATCCAGAGGTTCGACGATTGATTCATTTGCGGGTGTAGAGCTTTCAAGTGTTGTATGGGCTGAAACGCCGATAGTTCCAGCTAAAAACATTGTAAGCAAGATATATGTACTAATGAGATACTTCATGTCTCAACTCCTAAATGAGATAGATTTGAAAACTAACTTTGACTTACATATTCGGAAATACTAATATATAAGTATTGTCATATTAGATTTCACTAATATAAAAATGAAGGAGAGGCAAAACTTTATGAAATCTGTTCTCGAGGATTTTGAATTGAAGGCTCGTGTCATACATGGATTTTCAAATAAAACAAGATTGCAAATTCTTGAAACGATTCGGGACGGTGAAAAGACCGTTACGCAAATCGTTGAGACGGTTGAAGGGAACCAGTCTAATGTTTCACAACATCTTGCGTGTTTGAGAGGATGCGGTTTGATTATAAAACGTGTCCAAGGCAAGTATGTTTATTACTCGCTACGAAATGAAACTGTACGTGAGCTGCTTCAGCTCTTCGAAAAATTGACGATTGAAGTTGGAAACGAACCTGCCTGTTGCGAACATCATATGGGGGAGGTGTGACATCATGAGCGACTCGTGTTGTAAGTCGAATGAGACTTCAAACCAGCTAGAGACAATAAGTCATGACAATCCATCGACGTGTTGCGGTTCTCCTGCAGATGACGTGAAACAATCAGGCGAAAAAGTGGGATGTTGTTCTACCCCTATGCAAAACGATGAAGTGCCTCGAGAAGTCGTTTCGGCATCTGATTCGACCTATGTCTATCGGGTAGAGGGGATGGACTGCCCGTCCTGTGCGGTCACACTGCAAAAAGGCATCCTTTCCTTACAGCCTCATTACGAAGACGTTTCTGTCAGTTATGGAACAGCTAGCTTGAAGATTGAAAGCTCTATCGAACCTGATTTGAGAAAATTAAAGTCGGCAGTGAGCAACCATGGATTCAATCTGATCTTACCTACCGAGGATGATCAAAAAGACACGTATATCGTCACAGGTATGGATTGTAGTAGTTGCGCGGCGACAATCGAGAAACATTTCAGCGGGTTGATAGACGTACATGACATCTCCGTTCACTTCTCTCGTGGGGAGATGGAAATCAATCATGACTTGGGTCTGGGCAAGGTTCAGACGGAGTTGCGGAAAATCGGGTTTGATGGACACCTGAAAGATGAGCCGAACACGGTAACCAAGAAATCGACCACGGGCCATCTTTTGCTGATTGCCGGGCTACTCATCGGGTCAGGGATGATTTCACAATACCTAGGCGCAAACGAGCTATTCATCAATGTGTTGTACGCCGTTGCTTTGGCTCTGAGTGGTGGCAAGGCGTTCAGGAGTGCAATCTTTGCGGTCCGCGCGAAATCTTTGGACATGAACGTACTGATGAGTGTCGCAGCGATTGGAGCCGCTTTGATTGGTGAATGGTTAGAAGGCGCGACGGTCGTATTCTTATTCGCGATTGGAAACCTTCTTCAGGCGCGCTCCTTGGATAAGACACGAGATTCGATCAAACAGCTCGTTCAACTTGCCCCGAAAGAGGCGACTGTTTTGACCGACGGAGGTCCAGTCTTGAAATCAGTCGAATCCGTTCAAGTGGGTGAACGCATCTTGGTCCGACCGGGAGATCAGTTCGCGCTTGATGGGACGGTCGTGACGGGTCAGTCGAGTGTCAATCAAGCCCCGATCACAGGCGAGTCCGTTCCTGTCGACAAATGGGCAGGTGAAAAAGTGTTTGCTGGGACGATGAACATTGACGGTGCGCTCGAGGTTTTCGTAGACAAATCATACAAGGATACGACGCTATCGACGATCATATCGATGGTGGAAGAAGCACAGGACAGGAAAGCGCCAAGCGAGGAGTTCATCGATCGCTTCTCGAAAGTCTATACGCCAATCGTCTTCGTGCTAGCATTGATCTTAATGGTGATCCCGCCACTACTTCAATTGGGTACGTGGGGAGAATGGTTTTATAAAGGATTGGAATTGATTGTCATTGCTTGTCCTTGCGCGCTTGTCATCTCGACACCGGTTGCGATTGTCACCGCAATCGGGAATGCGGCAAGAAATGGGGTATTGCTCAAAGGTGGGGTTTACCTTGAGAAGGCGGCTGGTCTCCAGGCCATCGCATTCGATAAGACGGGCACGTTGACGAGAGGAAAACCATCCGTACAAAAATTTATATCGTTAGCAAATGATCGGAATCATGTCTTGCAGATTGCCTATTCAATGGAAAATCAATCGAATCATCCACTCGCCAAGGCAATCGTTGAGTATGCGGAGAATGAGTCCATCACACCACTTCCATTCGAGACGAATCGGAACGAGGTTGGGAATGGGATTATTGGCGAGTACCAGGGTGACAAGTACTTTGTTGGGAGCGTTAAGTGGTTTGAAAAGATGGACTATGACCTGACGTCAGTACGAATTGATGTAAATAGCGCCGAGGACGGGGGAAACACCTTAGTCTTGGTTGGGAATGATGAAGGCATCTTAGGCATGTTCTTACTCAGAGACGAGGTTCGCGAGGAGAGCCAAATCGCCTTGCGCCAACTTAAAGAAAAAAGTGGAATCCAACGACTTGTGATGTTGACCGGGGACAGTCCGGGTGCAGCCGCTCACGTAGCGGAACATCTAGTGATTGATGAGGTTCATGCAGGATTGCTTCCTGAGGAAAAGGTTGATGCGGTCAAAAAATTAAAATCGAATGGTTTTCGAGTGGCCATGGTCGGTGACGGAATCAATGATGCCCCCGCATTCGTCACATCTGACCTGAGTATCGCGATGGGAGGGGCAGGAACAGACACTGCGTTAGAAACGGCCGATGTTGTCCTGATGGCGGACAACCTTGAAAAATTACCGTACACGATTGATCTGAGCAAGGCGACGATGCGGATCATCAAGCAAAACATCACGTTCTCTATTGTGGTTAAAGTGATTGCCATGCTTCTTGTATTTCCTGGATGGTTGACGCTCTGGATGGCCGTCTTGAGTGATACGGGAGCCGCAGTGCTTGTAACATTGAATGCTCTTCTGTTGATGCGTAAGCGAAGTATGAATTAATCAAAGAGGCTGGAATATAACTAACCAATTTTAAAGCTTTTTAATAAAAGGAGGGTCTAGCTACCGTTTTTTTGGTGGTCGGACCCTCTTTTATTTTAGATTTCATCGATAATAAAAATCGTTCGTTTTTTTGACAATATTTTCGTGGTTTTTTTTAGAAACGTGGCATATAATCATATTATAGAACGCTGTTCCGCATTGTGGGATAAAAAAGTTGTGATTCTATTATTTTTTTCTTACTAAATGTAACCGCATTCTTTTTTGGAGAAGTAGCCATAAACTATATAAAAGGGAGATGTAACCAGCATGGAAACTAGATATTCAACGCATCCAACGCAGGCGACCAAATTTAGCACAGAAGAATTGCGAAGCAATTATTTAGTAGAAGACTTATTTGTTTCAGGAGAAATCAAACTAGTTTATTCAATGGAAGATCGAATCATAGTAGGTGGTATTACTCCTGAGAATAAACCACTTTCTCTAAAAGGTGATGAGCACATCAAAGCTACGTATTTTCTTGAAAGAAGAGAAGTAGGGATTTTTAACGTAGGTGGCAAAGGAAAAGTTACCGTCGATGATGATTTTTACGATATGGAAAACAAAGATTGCTTATATGTTGGACTAGGGAAGAAAAAATTGTCATTTGAGAGCGAATCATCTGAAAATCCTGCGAAATATTATGTATTCTCAGCTCCCGCACATAAAGAGTTTCCAGTCCAACACGTGTCGTTTAGTGCAATCAAAGGTGATCGATTAGGAAGCGCAGAGAATGCGAATAAACGAGTCATTCGTCGATTTATTCATGCGGAAGGTATTCAAAGCTGTCAAATTGTCATGGGAATGACTCAATTAGATGCAGGAAGTGTTTGGAATTCTGTTCCCACTCATACACATGATCGAAGAACAGAAGTATATCTGTATATCGATTTAGATGATAATGCCCGTCTATTTCATTTTATGGGAGATCCGCTTGAGACTAGACATTTGATTATGAAAAATGAACAAGCCGTAATTTCACCTCCATGGTCAATTCACTGTGGCTCAGCAACTAGCAACTACGCATTTGTTTGGGGAATGGCAGGCGATAATAAGGACATTAGTGATGCGATTTCAGTCGATTTGAAGGAAATGAAATAAAAATTGAGCGACTCAAAAATTAATAGAGCAAAGGACGTGTCGAGATGATTACAGGTAAATTGACAGATTTGAAATCAAATGAAATGTTAGGTGAGAGAGTACAAAAAGTACTATCTGTTTTAAAGGAAATTGATTTTTCTGAGTATTCTCCGGGACGGCATGAGTTAGAAGACGATTCTTTCTTTTTCTTAAATGAATATCAAACGAAGGAAGCGACAGAATGCTTTTGGGAGGCTCACAAGAAATATTGTGATATCCATTTCATTTTAGAGGGTGAAGAGAAGATAGGATATGATCATATTGAATCTCAAAAAGTGACAAAAGCATATGATTCTGAAAAAGATGCCACCTTTTTTGAAGGTGATATGAATTCCATGATTATTTTAAAACCAGGTGATGTAATGATTTGTTTCCCTGAAGATTCACATATGACAGGTGTAGTTTCTCAGCATCCACAAAAGGTTCGGAAGGTTGTATTAAAAGTTCGTAATTGATTTTTTTGAAAGCGTTAACATTAACAATTTCTATCAATGATACCTCCAGTTTTCACTCAAAAAGAAAGGTGTGTAGAAATGAAAATCATGAAAACAATCCAAAAAATCCCGGGAGGATTAATGTTAGTCCCGCTGTTTCTGGGAGCGATTATCCATACGTTTGCACCAACTTCAGGCGAGTACTTTGGATCATTCACGAATGGACTAATGACGGGAACTGTGCCGATTTTAGCAGTATGGTTTTTCTGTATGGGTACGGGCATTAATATCAAGGCGACAGGAACGGTATTAAGAAAATCAGGGACACTCGTTTTAACAAAAATTGCGGTTGCGTGGATAGTTGCGATTATTGCTTCAGCATATATTCCTGTAGATGGAATTCAAACAGGTATTTTTGCAGGATTCTCCGTACTGGCCTTGATTGCAGCGATGGACATGACAAATGGTGGTTTGTATGCTTCAATTATGCAACAATACGGTACTAAAGAAGAAGCTGGCGCGTTCGTATTGATGTCGATTGAATCAGGCCCTTTGGTTACTATGCTTATACTTGGATCAACTGGTTTGGCAGCTTTTGAACCACATGTTTTTGTAGGTGCAGTGTTACCATTCCTGTTAGGATTTTTACTTGGGAATTTAGATAGTGATTTGCGAGATTTCTTTAGTAGAGCTTCACATGTGATGATTCCTTTCTTCGGATTCGCATTAGGTAACGCAATTGATTTGAAAGTAATTCTTGAAACTGGCCTCGGAGGAGTTATTTTGGGAGTGTTGGTAATCATCGTGACCGGTATTCCATTGATTCTAGCCGATAAATTTATTGGTGGGGGAAATGGGACAGCAGGTCTTGCTGCTTCAAGTACAGCAGGAGCAGCTGTTGCGAACCCTATGATCATTGCGACAATGAAGCCGGAATTTCTACCTGTCGCCCAATCAGCCACTGCTTTAGTAGCTGCATCAGTTATTGTGACTTCGATTTTAGTACCTATTCTGACAGCCTATTGGGCAAAATACATGAAAAATAAAGATAGAAATAATGATAAAAATAATAATATTGAGAAAGACCTTCAAGAAGTTTTATAATTGAGGCATTTAGCTAAATTCAAATCAAAAAATGTCTTTTGTAAAGGAGAAACATATATGAGTAAAATAATCACCATAGGCGAGCCGATGGCTCTATTTATTGCTCAAGAAGAAGGTCCTCTAGAAAACGTGACTCAATTTGAACGTTCTGTAGCTGGAGCCGAAATTAATTTTTCGATTGGTATGTCTCGTTTAGGACACCAAACCACCTATATCACAAAATTAGGGAAAGATCCATTCGGGAAGACCATTGAGAATTTTTTAGTGGAAAACTCTATTGATATTAGTTATGTCACTTATGAAGAAAATCATTTAACTGGCATGCAATGGAAACAGAAAGTTGAAAAACTTGATCCTGAAGTGTTTTCTGCACGAAAAAACTCTGCTGCATCAACAATGGACGTAGATACAATTGAGAAAATTGATTGGGATGGTGTTGAACACGTTCACGTTACGGGCATCCCCCCAGCGTTGTCTAGAGGATGTAGAAATATGGTTTTCAAATTAATGAATGAGGCAAGAAAGAGAAAAGTTCGAATTTCATTTGATCCAAACTTACGCCCCGGACTATGGAATGAAGAAAGTGAAATGGTGCAAGTGATTAATGAACTTGCTTCGTTAGCAGATATCGTTTTTCCCGGTGTGGCAGAAGGAGAGATTCTAACAGGAAGTGAAGATCTTCAAGACATCGTGGTATTTTATCATAATCTAGGTGTGGAAACAGTAGTCGTTAAATTGGGCGAAAAGGGTGCATTCACTAGTACTGAAGGAGCTCAATTTTTCACAAGTGGTTTTGCTGTCGAGCAAGTAGTTGATACTGTTGGGGCAGGTGACGGATTTGCCGTTGGTGTAGTGAGTGGTATTTTAGAGAATTTACCACTAGAAGATGCAGTACTCCGCGGGACCGCGATTGGAGCATTGGTAGTCACGTCTTCTGGAGATAACGAAGGGTTGCCTGACCGTCATGAATTACAAAAGTTTATAAGCTCACAAATGATTAACCCATCTGTTTAGTAATCTTCATTATTGATTAATAAAGGGGGACTTTTTTAGACGGCCCCCTTTATTTTCTCTTAATGAGAAGTATCTATCAAGACTCCGTATAGCCTAAATTTCTTGAAATTTCGAGGCTTGTTTTTTTCATTTCAGTAATCAGTGTAGAATTTATAACTTCCATCGTGATGCGATTACTCGGTCCTGACACACTAAAGCTAGCAACTATTTCGCCTTTGAAATTATAGATAGGGGCAGCAATACATCGAATTCCTTCCTCGTTCTCAATATTGTCGAGTGCATATTTTTGATTTTTGACTTTCGTGATTTCATCACGCAAAGCTTGTGCTGTCGTGATTGTATTGGGTGTCCGAGGAATAAAATTTATTTTTTCGATATTTTCCTCGAAAAGATCAGTTTCCATTCCAGAAAGAAGAACTTTTCCGACTGCGGTACAATACATCGGACCACGGCTTCCAATTCGAGAAAACATACGAATGATTTGATTACTTTCGATTTTATCAATGTAAATGACTTCGCCCCGATCTTCGATACACAAATGGACGGTTTCGTTTATGCTTTTAGACAATTTCTGTATGAAGGGTTTTGCGGCATTAATGATTTCGTTATTATTCAAAATGTTCCTTGATAAGAAAAGAATTTGCATCCCGAGTTTATATTGGCTTGTCTCAGGGTTTTTTGTAATGTAGTTCATACTAGATAACGTTGTTAATAATCTGTGAATCGTACTTTTCGATAGGTCTAGATGCTCAGTCAATTGAGAAATTTTGAGACCCTCAGGGTACTCTGATAGTTTGTTTAAGATAGTAAGAGCTCGTTCTAATGATTGAACGTTCGACATAGTTTTAACCTCTTTAAATTTTATATTTTATTAAATGATACGATGAGAACTTCGTTTTGTAAAACTTAATATATAAATATTGTAATCACATTAAAAGTGAGGGGAAAGTAATGAAAAAATTAAAAGTTTTGAATAATATTATTGATTGTGGCGTCGTGGCAGTTGTAAGAGCAGATTCTAGAGAGAAAGCCATTAAAATTTCAGATGCCTGTATAGCAGGTGGAATCAAGAGTATCGAGGTTACCTTTACCATTGAAAATGCAGAAACTGTCATCATGGAACTGCATAACAAGTATAAAGATGATGCCAGTGTTGTCATTGGGGCCGGAACAGTTCTCGATTCAGCTACAGCTAGAATCGCTATCCTTGCAGGCGCACAATTTATAGTAGGTCCGTGTTTTGATAAAGATACTGCAAGACTGTGCAATGTGTATCAAATTCCATATATGCCTGGATGTATGACGGTGACGGAAATGAAGTGCGCTCTCGAAGCGGGTGTAGATATCGTTAAATTATTCCCTGGAAACAATTTCGGTCCTGACTTCATTAAAGCTGTGAAAGCACCGCTTCCTCAAGTAAATATAATGCCTACAGGAGGAGTGAATTTAGAGAATGTAAAAGAATGGATCAAAAACGGATCGATAGCTGTTGGGGTAGGGGGAAATCTAGTTACACCAGCGGAAACTGACAACTATGAGTTGGTCACCGAATATGCTGAACAGTATGTTGAAAAAGTACGTGAAGCAAGAGACGAACTTAGTAAATGAATTGAAGACAAATATGTCTAGAACTAAATCAAACGGCTTGGATCCTTAACTTAAAAGGGCCCGAGCCGTTTGATTGTATTAAAGCACCTCGTCAAATGTGTGCTTTATCATAATGTAAAAGTGCAATCGTTCCAATTGATATCGGGACGATCGCACTTTATCTTTTGTATTTTGGATAGCGTAAAGTTTTACAGAACTCTTCAAATGATTGAAGAAAATTTTGGTGAACCATTTAAAGTGTAAGTTCCAACTGTCTTTTTTATGAAATGACTTAACAGTAGTTAACTCATTTCATAAATTTTAATGATCTCTTGCTTAGTAATAGGTCTTGGTCCTGTCGTAGTGTTCGGTTCGCTTCCTGGGAACATTCTTACTACGTCATCAGCCATTTTTTCAAATTGATCAGCAGGAATATTGACGTCAGCAAGTGTTAGATACGAACCAGTGGATTTTAGCCATTCGACTACTTTTACAGAAAGCATCTTAGCTGCTTTAATATCATCCTCTTCAACGACATCGAAACATCTTCTAGCTAGCTTGGCCCATCTTGAAGGCATAGTTTCTGCCATTAATTCAAGATAAGGAGGAATAATAATAGTCATACCTCTTGCATGTGGTAAATCATAAATAGCGCTCAAAGGCATTTCAATTGAATGCATTGGGATAGAACCTAAGCGACCGAGTGCTTGAAAACCAGACCAACCAAAGATAGAACACAAAGCAATTTGACCTCTTACATCCAAATCATTAGGATTCTCAATTACTTTATCAAAATTTTCTTTTAATGTTAAAATCATGCCTTCAGTTGCTCTATCTGCAAATTCTGATTCTGCTTGGCTCGACAAATAATGTTCAATTAAATGAGAAAATATATCAACACAACTATCTTTTGTGATTGATAATGGGACAGAAGTTAACAAGGCTGGATCAACTATAGCAACTTTTGGATATCTATACGGAGATCTAGAAAAACTCTTCTCATTTGTTTCTGAGTTAGTCAAAACACCACCTGCATTACACTCAGAGCCAGAAGCTGAAATTGTTGGGATTGAAATTATTGGGTATGCACCCGTGTACTCTCTAGGGACTCGATCACCTAATACTACATAATCCCACGATTTCCCACCTGAAAAACTAGTTGCTGCAATATATTTTGAACCATCGATTACGCTTCCCCCGCCTAACGCAATAACTAGGTCACAATTCTCGGCTTTAAAAGTTTCAATTGCTTTATCAATCGTTTGGGCACGTGGGTTGGGTTCGATTCCGGTAAACGTTATGAATTCAACGCCTGCCTCGTTTAAAGAAGATTCGACTTTGTCAATAATCGGATCTAAAAATCCTCCCTTCTCGTATGTAGCAATCATAGCTTTTTTCCCGTGCATTTTAGCTATCTTACCAATCTCAGAAATTCTACCTTCGCCATAAACTAATTCTGTAGGGAAATTCCAATTAAAGTTATCCATTCTAATTCTCCTTTTCCTCTTAAATTATTGTGATATTCTATATATTAAAAAGTTAACAACACCTTAGTTTAGAGTGATTTACTAATTAACATTTTTGCACTCAAATCTCATGTGTTAACTTGTTTAACCAAGATAAAGCCCAAATAGTACTTAATTTTATAAAATATTATATTTTAGAAATAAAAAAGACGGATATATTGTCTTTTTAATCAATGGTACAAGAATAAAATTAAATAGTTCCACTATGCGGAACTACGTTCCGCATTTAAATTATATCTCTTTTGCTTATTAAAATCTATACAAAGTTTGTTAATGTAATACGTTTTAAGTTTTGCAATGAATGCATTTTTTCGATCAAAAATCGGACGTGATTTGAATGATTGAATTTGAGGGGGATACATTAAAAGAGATTTTTGAGACCACTGGTGTTTTGAAGAGCACCTTTGAAAGATGAGACTTCAGATTTAAGTCAGAAGGGGAGAGGTATTCTTACAATTTTGTTCATGGAAACTTTATGCGAGAGAACTGAAGATGGCGTCGCTCGTGACTGAGTTAATGAGCTCACGTTGATGGAGGCAGTTTCCAAATATTAATTCAGTCATTATTCCGTTCTCTATCACTAGATCAATAAGTATATTGGTCATAGCGAATTAACGGATTTGAGAACAGAGACGGGCTGATGTATGACAAAAGGAAGAAAGACCTCGGGTGAGGAAGGGGATCCATTTGAGCTCACCTCGGTCTCGATACATTATCATCATAATCCCTCTCTTTAAAAAAACGAACGTTCGTTCCTGTTTTATACCCATTTCTTCTTTTTTTGAACAGCCTTTTTCGTGATTGGTTGATCCGTGCGTCCTGTTTCCGTACTCTAGCTCGCTGGTCATCGGTGCAAGGGACGTCAAAAAAATGACGCGCCCTCCGGCCCGTCTTCCTTCGCTTCAGGCTCAAAGCAAGGCTTTTCGCTCGTTGGCTACGGAAGCCAGGTCCTATGTGCGCTCTACGCATTTTTTTTGAGGCTCTCCCTCCGGTCGCCCTTGCACCGTCTCCCGACGCTCGCAACGAATCCGTCAACAGGACGCACAACGGTGTTCGTTCTGAGGACAGCTTATCCGAAAGGGGACAAACTATCATGGAACTATCCGCCATCATCGAGGTCATCCGTATCAAACAAGAGGTTCGCGAGGAAATGGTCGCCCTCGAGCACGTCATCATCCACTCTCCGGAAAGCGCCAGCCAAATCGGCGCATCATTCATCGGGGATGATGACCGTGAAGTGTTCCTTGTCATTATGCTCAACACGAAGAACCGGGTCATCGGCGTCCACCGGGCGCACGTCGGGAGCGTCAACTCGAGCGTCGTGCACCCACGGGAAGTCTTCAAATGCGCCATCTTGAACAACGCTTCGTGCCTCATCGTTTGTCATCAGCATCCGAGCGGTGACCCGACCCCGAGCCGGGAGGACATCCTCGTCTCCGAACGGTTACATGAAGCGGGGGACCTCATCGGCATCCCGGTGCTCGACCATCTCATCCTCGGTGTGGACGAGTCGTACGTCAGCATGAAACAGCGAGGTTACATGGGTTGAATGGAAAGGAGCGGGGCCGGGGGACCGGTCCTGGTCCGTCCGGCAAGGGCAAGGAGGAAAAACATACGTTTTTCTTTGACGGGTTCGGCGACTCGCGCTGCTCTCACCTGGATCCAGAATTCGGATCCGGGAAAAGGAATGTTTTCGCGTGGCGAAAACAAATGATTTGGTGAGAAGTCAAAGGCATAAAGAAATCACGTTGCTCTGTTTTTTCATAAATGTGTATTTGCGATGTTTGTATTAATGAAAAATGAGTGCTTGTTTGGTGAAAATGGTCGTTTTTCCTACGTAAGCCCTGGGCTTGTTTCAAACAAGCCCAGGGCTTATATGAAATAAGCCGAGATGTCGAGTGGTCAGATTCAAGGTATCGTTGAGCTATCAACAGGAGAGGATGATTCAAATGAATCACACATTGGACCAACAAACGATTGAAGAGATGAAAGAGGTATTGCTTAGAAGACTTCCTGAACGGATGGACATCGACCCTGAGGCATTCGAGTTGGTGAGCATGGATATCCTTTGTGAGGTGAAAGAAGGGGAACGATTGAAACAGATGACAGTCTTCTTTAATACGAACACGTTGCAAGTACATAATTGATTGTTTCAAAATGTATACATATATACTTGTAGATTTGTATACGTGTATACATTTTCATTTTTCTTGAGAGTCTTTGAACGAGGCGTGAATCACATAAGTATCGGGAATCAATCTATAAAAACTGAAAGGAATGAGACGTGATGGACGAGCGGCTACTTAATGACTATGCGTTCGATGGATTAGATCCGTTCGTCCGGACCGTGTTCTCTGAATTGATGGCGCGTCCCGATCAAGAGCGTATATCTATATGGGACATGGGTGGTGGCCGATAGAGAGGTCAGTTTCGTCGTTTCGGAGCTATCCAAGGGTATATTCGAATATGAAGTGATGCATGTCCATTGGCTCATCAAGTATCGGTTCGAGGATTGGGGAGTCTCTGAGGACGGGGCATGGGAGAAGGAATGGTGATCCGGGCTCATGCGTGAGCGTCTAACGCCTTAGGGCGAAGTCGCTCATCGCACCGCTGCCCCCTGACGGACCGATAACAAGAGCTGCTGGCTCATAAGCCGCATCTCTATGTTCCTGGCCTTTTCTAACGGGAGACACGGAGCGTAAGAGCAACGTCAAAACCAAGAGCTTGGGCGCGTCTCACGCCACGCAAGGAAAACCATTCGGTCGAATGGTGTTTTTGTTTGGTATCCGTTCAGTAAATTGTGAACGATTCGAAATTGATTAAAGAATCAGCTCAATTTAATACAATGTTCATGGTATTTTTTAATAAAATCATCATTGTATTAAAGGAGGTCTATTATGTATACGATTGACGAGGCATTTGAGATCTTATCGAAGAACAAGCTCACGACTCATAAAGAGACGGTCCGCAACTGGGTACGGAAAGGCGTGATCCAGGCAGAACCGCTCGAGTCGCGTAAAAAAGGCTATCGGATCAGTGAGGAGGCGCTCGAACAGTTCATCAAAGAACGGATGCCTGAAGGATGGGAGCTGTATCCGGAGTCAGTGACAGGGGGTTCTCGGGATGTCGTCAAGAATGAAGAAGAGGCTCTATATCACGTCGAAGTCGATGTAGAAGCGATTAAAGAGCGAGCCCGCGAGGAGATGTGGTACGAGCTTCTCGGCAAATTCGTCTTTGAGGACTACTTTGTCCTGAAGAAATCAGAAGTCAATGCTGCTGTCGAGCATATGCGGTATTCGAAAGAGTTCGGAGCCGAGGTGTGGGCACGTTGCTCGAAGTATACTTGGGGTTATGCGAGACCACGAGTCCCATACCTGCTCGGTTATTTTATGTTCGAAGGGGAGCGGATTCCCTTCAACAAAGATTTCGCGGGGAGAAATGAACAAATTATTCATGCGTTGATTGAGAAGATTCGACTTGATCGGGTGAAGGGGAAACATGGATGCATGTAGAAGGAGCCTCTCTATCCATAAGAGAAGCTCCTTTTCACTTGACCCATCTAAGAGGTCAGGTCATTTGTATCGGTTAATGCCGCTTAAGGCATGATATTTCCTTCAGCTGGGATTGGATGATCTTTCAACATCTTCGCGAAATGGTAGAGATTATATGCCAGGAAACGCCCATTCTTTTTAGTGAACGCATTTTCGCGACCGGCATCTAGATAAGAGGCTCCTGGTCCCGCCTCTCCGACCCAGTACGCGTCTACATTCGGTGGGACGGTGAAACCGATATGGGAGAGCCCATAAAGTACCGATGCGCAAGCGTGTTTGGCCCCGTCTTCGTTCCCTGTGACGACAACGCCACCGACTTTGTTGTAGTAGATGGCCTGACCGTGTTCATTTTTCAGCCCGCTTCCACCGTACAAGCGTTCAATGACTTGAGTCGCGATGCTACTTTTCTCTCCAAGCCAAAGCGGTGTGCCTATGATGAGGATGTCAGATTCTTTCACCTTTTTAAAAATCTGTGGCCATTCGTCCCCGTCCCCTTCATCCTCGGTGACACCGAATGAAACGTTGTAGTCTGCGACGCGAACGATTTCAGAATCAACCCCTAGCTTTTCGAAGTGGGGGATGATGTCTTTCATAAGACCCTCCGTATGAGAAATCGTGTCTCCACCTTTCAACGAACAGTTCAAAAATAGTGCTTTCATGTAACATTCCTCCCTCGTAATGTTTGACACGCTTCAACATTTTCACTGTTTCTTTTCATTAGAAGTCATGAAATGAGATATGTACGATGATGATGTTTGGCAGAATGAATCACAGGAACCTTCTTCGCTTTTAGAATACGCATCTCAAGACTACACGGTCATGTACCCGAACTTCTCACGGATGTAACCTCTCTAAGCGACATTGTATTCATCGCACACCCTATATTGCTCATATTGCTCAGACGCATCGTAACAGAGGAGTGGAAAAATAGATGTGAGCGCGCTTACATTTATATTTTGACAAAACGGGTAATCTAATGTGAAAGAAAAAATCTTGATTCTCTGAAAAGGAAGTGAAGCGTCTTGTCTATTTCAACCCAACAACACCTGAGCGAAAAATTCCATTTGGTACGTGGTGCTACGATGGGCTTGGTGTCAAAATTGGAGATTGAAGATTTCATGATCCAGGCCACTTCGTTCGTCAGCCCGACGAAGTGGCACTTGGCGCATACGACATGGTTCTTTGAACAGTTCATCTTGAAAGAACATATCGAAGGTTACATACCGTTTGATTCAACGTTCTTTTATCTGTTCAACTCTTATTATGAATCGGTCGGAGAGCCTCATCCACAGGCGAAACGAGGCAATATTTCGAGACCTACCGTTTCCCAGACGCTGGCCTATCGTCGCCATGTCGATGATGAGATGGATGCATTTTTCAAGAATGACAAGATGTCAGAAGACGTCCTGGAGTTGATCGAGATGGGATTGCAGCATGAGCAACAACACCAGGAACTCATCCTGATGGATATTCTTTATAACTTTTCGTTTAACCCGCTTCGTCCTATCTTTAATCAGAGGAGCAATCGGGAAGGGGGCATGGCGCCTCGATTAGAGTTTCATACGTTCGAAGGCGGGATGGCTGAAGTCGGACATGATGGAGTGGGATTCTCTTTTGACAATGAGCGTCCGCGGCATAAGACCTACATGCATCCGTTTAGATTGGCCAATCGTCCAGTGACAAATGCAGAATACATTTCATTCATCGAAGACGAAGGATATCAAAAAGCAGAATATTGGTTGTCTGATGGATGGAGTTTTGTGAAAGACAATAAAATTGAGGCACCGGGCTATTGGCAACGAGACGGAGAGACCTGGTGTACGTTCACGCTAAACGGATTGATGCCGATAGACCCTAGCGCACCGGTCTGTCATGTGAGCTTTTATGAAGCTGATGCTTATGCAAGATGGGCGGGATATCGCCTCCCGACCGAGCAAGAGTGGGAAGTGGCACTTGGTGCGCTTCCGCTAGAAGGAAACTTTATGGAAGATGGCTATTTCCATCCCGACTCTCAGTATAAGGATGAAACATTCATGAAAGCCTTCGGTGACGTGTGGGAATGGACGCAAAGTCCTTATATGTCGTATCCCCGAAGCAAACCCCTTGATGGCGCACTTGGTGAGTACAACGCAAAATTCATGTCGAATCAGATTGTACTAAGGGGAGGGGCCTGCGTCACGCCACGCACCCATATTCGGGCGTCGTATCGGAATTTCTTCTATCCCCACATGCGTTGGCAGTTTAGTGGTATCCGATTGGCGGACAACGTATGAGTCGCTATCATGATGAGACCACCATGCAAGGGAAGGCGTCAGCGAAAGATCTAGTCATGGGGTTGATGAAGACACCTAAAACCATCTCATCCAAGTTTTTATATGACGAAACAGGGTCGCGTCTCTTCGAAGACATCACGACACTTCCCGAGTATTATCAGACACGGACAGAAACAGCAATCCTGACATCCTCGACAGACATCCTTCGACTCTACTTTGATCGACCGACGACGTTGGTCGAGTTGGGAAGTGGCAGTAGTACCAAAACAAAGATTTTACTCGATGAGATGGATGCGATTCAGGCCTATGTCCCGATTGACATCTCGACGGATTTTTTAAACGAGACATTACGGAGGTTGAGCCTTAAGTATCCAGATGTCACGATGACTGGAGTCAGTGCTGATTATACGAAGTCATTCGAGATTCCGACGTTTGATACGGAACGGACGATTGTGTTTTTCCCAGGCTCAACAATCGGTAACTTTGAACCCGAAGCGGCCATCGAGTTTCTTCGCCATGTCCGGACACGTCTATCAAACGGTGACTTGTTGATCATCGGGGTGGACAGAAAAAAAGAACGGTCAATCATCGAGGCCGCATATAATGACGCGGATGGCGTGACCTCGGCCTTCAATAAAAACTTGCTGACCCGTATCAATCGAGAGTGCGGAAGCCATATTGATGAGACCGCCTTTGAACATATTTCATTCTACAATGAGCAGGAGGGTCGGATCGAGATGCACCTTCAAAGCCTGGTCAATCAGACGATATCGCTCGATGGGGACCTGATCACATTTGCTGAGGGAGAGACGATCCATACAGAGAACTCCTATAAATTCGACTTGAACGACATCGAACGCTTGAGCGAGGAGAGTGGTCTTCGATTAAAACGTGTCATTTCCGACGAACTTACCTATTTCAGTGTCTGTGTCATGGAAGTGGGCCATCAATAAAAGGGGGAAGAGTTATGAGAGGATACGACCTAATCGTCATCGGCACCGGATCGGCAGGGTCCGTTGCCGCTAGAAAGTGCAGACAAGCAGGTTGGAAAGTCGCAATCATCGACGAGATGCCCTATGGAGGGACGTGCGCATTGCGTGGATGTGACCCTAAGAAGGTACTGATCGGCGCAGCTGAACTGACAGATTGGTATCATCGGATGGACGCCTCGGGCATCGATGGGAATGTATCGATTGATTGGAAGGCTTTGGTGACATTCAAACGTTCCTTCACTCTGCCGGTACCGGAAAATCGAGAGCGGGATTTCACAAGGAGAGGGATTGACACATTTTTCGGAAAAGCCGAGTTCGCGAGTGAATCACTCATTCAGGTAGGGGACGAGATGCTTGAAGGGAAACGGATCCTGCTCGCTACAGGGGCTATGCCTACGCGACTAGGGATAAAAGGGGAGGAATTCCTGACTCACAGTGATCGTTTCATGGAAATCGAGGACTTGCCGAAACGAATCGCCTTCGTAGGGGGCGGATATATCTCATTTGAATTTGCTCATCTTGCTGCACGGGCAGGGGCAGAAGTGCATATCTTTCATAAAAGCTCGACCCCGTTAGAACAGTTCGACCCTGATTTGGTCCAACTACTGATCAAGGCATCAGAAGACGTCGGAGTGAACGTCCATTTGGACAAACGTGTCACTTCGATTGAACGAATTGGTGACGAATTCACGCTCGCTACGATTCATGAGGACCAAGAAGAACAATGGATCGCCGATCTTGTCGTACATGGCGCCGGTCGTGAAGCTGCGGCCGACATGGAGCTTGAAAAGGGACACGTGACATGGGAGAAAAGAGGCGTGATTGTCAACGAATATCTTCAGAGCGTCAGCAATCCCCGTGTCTATGCTGCGGGGGATGTTGCGGCCACCGTGTCTCCTCCATTGACTCCGCTCGCTAGTACAGAGTCTCATATTGTGGCGGCGAACTTGTTGAAAGGCAACCACAAGAAACTGGAAGAGGTCATTGCGCCGACAATCGTTTTCACCATCCCGAAGCTCGCCACGGTAGGAATGAGCGAACGCGAAGCAAAGCTTGCCGGGAAAAGCGTGAAGGTCAATTATAAAGAAACGACCGATTGGTATACGTACAAGCGAACGAACGAGAAATCGGCTGCATTCAAAGTCATCATCGATGAAGAGGAAGATGTGATTCTCGGAGCGCATGTTCTCGGGAGTGGAGCAGATGAACTGATCAATATATTTGCAATCGCGATTCGTTTCAAATTGCCGGTTAAAGAAGTCAAACGGATGGTTTTTGCTTATCCGACTTCTGCATCCGATATCGCCTACATGCTTTGAAAAAGAGGTTGATGACCATCATACTGGTCATCAACCTCTTCTCGAAAGATTTGATTGTCAACGCCATTCTAAAATCCCAGTCAAATTCTCGTAGACCGAATCCGGTCGAACGTCCAACGCTTCAATCGGTTTATTATCACGATTGATCCATGCCGTCTGAAAACCGAAATTTTTAGCGCCGGCGATATCCCAACCGTTGGAGGACATGAATAAAACCTCATCCCGTTTCAAGTCCGTCGTCTTGAACCAGTGCATGTATGCGGATGGTGAGGGTTTGAATTGCTTGACACCGTCAATACTGACGAGCTCATCGAACAACGGGCCGAAAGATGCATGCCCGATCAGTTGATCGAGCATCTCATCAGTACCGTTCGACAAGACGACGGTATGTCGATCCTTTAACTGTTTCAGCACATCCTCGACCTCTTCGTACGGTGCTAGCCTCGCGTATGTCGATAGAAGTTCATTCTCAGTTTCAACAGAAGTGGTCACATCTGTCGCCATCAAGGCATAACGTAAGGCATCACGGGTGACGATTGAGAAGTTTTCATAACGTCCTGAAATCTGACGGATGAAGAAGTATTCCAGTTGTTTTGCGCGCCAAACCTGACTGATCTGGTCCCCTTTTCCAGGAAAATGTGTTTCACACTCCGCCTGAACAGAGTGGACATCGAACAATGTGCCATACACATCGAATACAAAAGCTTTTATCAAAAAATCCCCTCCTACAATTCATCTAGGGCTTGATAAACCTTGTCCGCATGGATGGACAGGCGAATCCCCTTCTTGATATACCCGTCTTTCTTCAGATTAGACATGATGATGCTTGTCGTCTCTCGGGTCGTACCGACCATTGCAGCAATATCGGCATGGGTCAGTCTCATGTTGATCGTCTGCCATTCTTTTTGACGTTCTCCGCTCTTCTCACTCAATTTGAGAAGTAGGAATAGGATACGATATTTTACATCGCTCAATGCGATTTTTTCACTGAGTGCATATACTTCTTTGAGTCGTGCAGACAAAATATTGATCAGTTTCAATGCGATTTTAGGATTTTTCTCGATGAACTGTTCAAACTCTTGGATCCCGATGGTGCACAGGTACGTGTCGGTCATCGCTTCTGCATATAGGTCGTCATCGGTCAAGGAGAGTGTCGCTGTTTCCCCGAAAATATTGCCGCTCGTCAAAATATCGACAGTGAACTGTTTACCATGCTGATTCATGCGATAGAGCCGAACCTGCCCTTCCTTCAATAAAAATAGCGCAGGGATCGGGGCCTCTGGAGAAACGATAAGCGTCCCTCTTTTGACAGGTCGCATCTGACTCATCTCGTCGATGACTTTCAATTCATTCATTGGTAGCTCATCGAATAAGCTGATGTGTGAGAGTAACATCAATTTGTCCATTTGTTACGCCTCTCTCTCATGTAATTTGTCTTACTGTCTTTTATGATTGTAAACGATATGATGAAAAAAAGGGGGAAGGCCTCATGATCCGACTGTATACAATCGATGGTTGTTCGCGCTGTCACCGTGTCAGACTGCGAGTGAATGAATTAGCGATTCCTTTCACTGAGAAAAATCTATTCGAGGATCATCGTCATATCGAGGAACTGATTGAATTGAATCGAGAACTTGTGACCCCGACACTCGTGAACCGGGATAAGGTTTTCACAGGTGAGGCGTTATGGGACGAACTTGATCGGCTAGTGGCGGAAACGAACAAAAGGGAGTGATCACTCCCTTTTTTCATGATGTGACATATGTGGCTAGGAACTCTGTGACTTGACCTGGGGTCTTTGCGTTCGCGCTATGCAGGTGCCCGATTTTTTCACCGTTTTTATAAACGAGGAGGCTTGGAATACCCATTACTTGTTCACGATCGGACAGCGTAGGTAGTTCGTCCTTGTTGAGAGTGTGTAATGGGACATCACCTAACGTCGAGTTGACATCTGGCATAAAGGCGTCAAGGCGTCTACAGTCAGGGCACCAGTTCGTATAAAATTTGATGATTGTATACTCATTCGACGAAATGAGCTGGTTGAATTGCTGTTCGGTTGTGATATTCATTTCTCTTCCTCCATTAGCGGACCGCTGCTTTAGGTGCGGTTTTTTTCTCAGTTCGAAACTTGAAGACAATCGCTAAGATGAATGAGAAGAACAGGTGTGTGGCAAGACTCATCAATTGCTCTGGTGCGAGAGCGATTGCAAGATTTGTACCCATTCCCATCATGAGCGGCATGATGACAAGTGGACCCACGATCCAGATACCAATCCCGAATAAGACCGCCAGAGTCCAAATATTCGGGATGACCAAATGTCCCAAACCGAATGTGACACCAAAGATGACACTAATCATCATATGGATCAGCCAACCTACAACGAGACTCTCGCTTCCGACCATCCCGGCAATCGCCCCAATCATCTCCATCATCTGCATCAATAAACCAAATAAGATTCCTCCAACGATTCCGCCGATCACACCGTTGACCACGTTGCGCTTCATCTTTCTCACTCCTTTTATGTTGATATCGTTAGCGTACCTTAAACTGATTCTTGATTCTGTAACCAACCTTACAATTAAGTGAGTGGCGCCTCAAAGCGCCGTCACTCACTTAATTTGAAATTCTTTTTGATGTATTGAATGATTTTTCGAAGTTCGGTCGCAGTAGGACGTCCAAAGGGACTCGTCTGGATTTGTTGATATAAAAGGCGTCCGTGCTTGTCGATGAGGAAATAAGCAGGTTCACCATGTTCGCCATGATCGTTATATGGCGCATCAGGACCGTGATACTTGACTCCGTAATCCATCAACGTCCGAAGCGAATCTTCATGTAGGACCGGGAAACTAAGCGTGTGCTCGTCGACCATTTTGTTCAAGTCTTCGGTTCGGTCAGTTGAAATCGTAACGAGTCGGACACCTTTCTTCTGAAAGTATCCTAGTTGGCTCTCCAAATCTTTCAAGTCTTGCACACAGACCGAGCACCAAGAACCACGGAAAAAGATGATTAAATGCCAATCATCACTTTGAGACATTGACTCGTTCAATGAGAATGTGCCTCCGGTTACTTGTGAGAGATTTATTTCTGGGACCCTATCTAACAACTCAAGATTTTTTGTCATTATGAAGCACTCCTTCACATAAGTAGATTGTATTTAAAAACATATATAGCACATTTACAAATCTAAAGAAGTAAGCCAGGTCACATGTTTCGCTTCATGTTATATTGTTTCGATTGAGACCCGTTGTGTAAGCTAGATTACACTCTCGAACTTTTTAATTGAAGTGGGAATTATCAACATGATAAGGTACGGTCAATATCAAGCGTTTGGTATTGATTTAAATCAAAGTTTAGGAGTGATTGATCATGGTAGAACAAATCAAAGCTGTATCTAAAGGGATGTATACGGAAGGAAATTCTCATAATCATAAGGTGATCATCGACGAACCACAGAACATGGGTGGGACAGACCAAGGTGCCAATCCGTTAGCAACACTATTGATTTCGTTGACAGGGTGTGAGAATGCAATCGCCAACTTTGTGGCCAAAGAAATCAACTTCGATTTAAAAGGGATTGAGTTCGAAGTACGAGGTGATATCGACCCGAGAGGGATGATGGGGGACGAAACGGTCCGACCATATTTCAAAAAGATCACTGTAGATGCAAAAGTGAGCACGAGTGAAACGGACGCACGTGTCCAAGAACTACAAAAAATAGTAGATGCTCGTTGCCCAATCTACACCACTATGGTGGCAGCAGATGTTGAGATGGTCGCTAATTGGTCAAAGGCCTAAATGAACGTAAGGGAGACTTCGCGAAGGAGTCTCCCTTTTTCATGGATAAATCGTTTTTAGGACGTCACAAATGCCGTTCAATAAGGGGCGCTGATCTTTTAGAAAATAGACTTTTTTCATCCTCAAGGAGTGTGTTATGCCAATGTTCTTCAAGAGCCTCCAGAGTCGGCTTCTCTAATCGATTGTTCTTTTCCAAGTCATGTAATGGATGTACAGTTTTTTCAGGATCAAAGTGACCGCTAATCAATGGCTGATTGGGTAACGCTAGCGTATAAGCGACAAGCGTTTCGTCATTGAAGTCATGACTATTCGCGATACCGAACTGTTGAAACTCGAATCCTTTACCATGAATATACATGAGCGGCTCATCGACACGATCCACCTTCAGGTTCGTCTCGAGAGCCGCTTTTACGTTAAGATAGGATTCCACTTCTTCAGGAAACACACTCTGTACGGCGTGCACCCGTTCGTAGAGTGTGAGGTCGGTGTCTTTCCATCCCATACGCCGATCTAGTTGCTCGATATACTCGAGTGGACTCTGTTCTTTCTCTTGCTCTAACGTATGCATCTTCTCCAAGTGTGACTCGATATGGTCGAGGAAAGTCGCAGACGTCTGGTGAACCTCCTGCAACAATTTTTCCTTGTCTAGGAGTTCCTTGTCTTTCGTCCAACAAGCCAGATAGTTTACTAATTTTATAACAGTAAAGATTGAGAATGAAATATAAACAATGAATAATTAAGAAAGTTCATGCCTATTTCTCCATCTCAACTTAAATAAACTTTAAATTAATCAATAGTCATATTTAAGGTTACTTGAAGCATGAACAATTTTTCCTCTTATCAAAAAAATACTAGGTTGTAAAAGGAGTACTTATTTAATACTTTAAATATGTAAAAAAAATCAAAAAAAGGAGGTGAATTAACAAATATAGTTTAATTCAGAAAATAGAAAAGGGGAGATTGATTTGACTAAACTATCTAGGTCGTTCTTCAAAGGGGAAAAATTTAAACTGATAATGTTACTTACCATGATTTTGGTACTGCTCTCAAATCCAAATTCTATCTCGGCTTCATCTAATTTAGAGGAAGACTGTGGATGTGGTAGCGAAGGAGTTAACCTTGAGTATACCGAAATTCAAGGTAAAGAAAAAAGAGTAGCATTAACAGGTTTAGAAGAGAGTTCGATTTTTGAAAAAAATGTGGACCATAAATCTATTAACTTTAAAAAAAGCAAAGTGCTGAATCTAGGGAAAAATGACTATGCAAATGGAGATGTTCTTCAAATTACGACGCTATTTGAGAACTCGAAGAGAGAATTAAATTATGATCTTTTAACAGCACACATTGAAAAAGATAGCAAAAAAATCTTGAAACTTACTTACGTTAAGGTGAACACAGATACAGTCATGTACAAAGACTTTGATGAGAATGGGACATTAATGATTCATCAAGAGTTTAATACCACAGATTTTCTCAATGGAAACTTAGAGAACGGAACAACATATTATAGTGTATACGAAAACCAAACTAAAGGGTTTGCACCACAAGAAGTTTCAGCTAAAGCTGTTGATACAAGCAGCTATTGGTACAAATTTGCTTGTAGTTTTTCGGGTATCGCCGCTTGTGGAGCTGGATGTGTAGCTTCATTTGCTTCAGGACCTTTTGGAGCAGCACTATATGGTATTTGTACTAATGCTTGTAGTTTATTTTGGGGTACTGCCATTTGTTAACTATGGTTAAGTGTATAGTATTAAAAGAGGTACTTCTTTAGGTCCCTTAAGCTATTGATGAACCAGATTGCATAAAGCGATTTGGTTCATCTTTTTTGTGAATTTCTGATTTTTGAGGCGTTCTGTCCTATAATATTGAAGAAGTGTTATGCAGATTTCCTATTCTAATCTATATATTATCCAGCTTCTTAAAGCAGAGCCCTTAGTATGAGTCAACGAACATATTCAACCTGAGAAGCATTTTCTAGAAAGGTTAGAGGAAATCGAGAAGAGAGGGTTGATCAGCCAAATCCGTTTACAATTGCGGTACACGACCATTGAGACCAATATATCTCTTTACAACCACGATTGCCTAAAACGACTAAATGGCTTAAGCACTGTCGAATACAGGTCTCAAGCCACCTAGACCGATTCTTGCTATTTTTTCCTGTTTACTTAGAGGGAAGCAGTTCAGTTTGGAGCGACTTTTTGCAATCCCTTTTTAATAACTTATTTTAGTGTATAAATTATATGTTTCTTATCTACGAGAAACAATAAAAGCACCCATTCCGCTTATTAACATATACGAGATTACAAAAATCCATAAATAAGAAATTGCAATCTGATCATGTCCCATGTATGAGACCATGCATAATATTATAAAAAGAGCTCCTATAAAAACATTAGCGATAATTGCATAATACTTCCTTATGTTATTTATCGTTCGTTCATCGACTTCAGGTGTTTGATCCTTTTTTGATCTTACATAGAAAAAATTAATCAGGAAAAGAAAGATAAATCCTGTTATAGCTCCTGAAATCGAAGCCCAATCTAACCCTTCAGTGAAGTATATTCCGAAAAGCATACCAATCAAACCACTAGCTGCTCCTATAGCGATAATCCAAGAATTATGTTTTTTCTTTTTCATTTTCATTCCTCCTCTTCTAAAGTAAAAACTTCTTCGATGGGAAGATTAAAATATTGAATGATTTTTAATGCTAGTTCTAAACTGGGATTGTATTTATTTTTTTCAATGGCTGTAAATGTCTGCCTTGTGACCTGTAAGTCTTCGGCCATTTTTATTTGCTTAATTCCTCTTTCTTTACGTATTTGTTGGATATTGTTTTTTACCGGCATTTCATCCCTACTTCCCGGAAATCAATAAGTAAATATATCTTTACATATATCGTAAGTGATAAAAGCTCTAATGTAAAGAAAACTTTACCTTTTTATATGATGAGCAAAATTTTTTGAATCTATTTTTCATTCGATTGATTATGTAATAAAGGTATGAGCTTTTAAGTTAAGTTCATACCTTCTAAAACCTATATTAGTCTTTCAATATTAAGCATCGTGGGTTCAGAGAGGTACTTCTTTTTTTCAAGTAGTACATCATGCCAACAATCTTCAAGCGATTTTAGAAGTGGCTTTTCCACTTTATTGTTCTTTTCTAAATCGTGTAATGGGTGGACTGTGTTTTCGGGATCCAAATGACCGCTAATCAATGGCTGATTGGGTAGTGCGAGAGTGTAGACAACGAGTACATCTTCACTGAAGTCATGATTGTTGGCGACACCGAATGACTGGAATCCGAACCCTTTATCGTGAATATACATGAGCGGCTCATCGACACGATCTACCTTCAGGTTCGTCTCGAGGGTCGCTTTTGCATTCAGATAGTTCTCGATTTCCTCGGGAAACACACGCTGTACGGCATGCACCCGTTCGTAGAGATTGAGGTCAGCGTCTTTCCACCCCATACGCCGCTCCAGCTGTTCGAGGTAATTGAGCGGGCTCTGTTCTTTCTCATGTTGCAAGGTGTGTGCCTTCTCCAAGTGTGATTCGATATGGTCGATAAAAGCCACCGATGTTTGATGGACCTCCTGCAACAATTTTTCCTTATCGAGTAGCTCTTTGTCCTTCGTCCAACCGGCCAAGTAAGACAGTGAGAAATCGTCCGTCGGAAACCCGAGCTGATGCGAGACGACGTAGGCGACCATCTCGGCTTGGAACTCCTTCTCGGGTGCCGTGAGTGGTTTGTTCCGCTCAAAGTTCCGCTCCTGGTTGTGTAGCTCTGCGTGGGCGAGCTCATGGATCAGGACGCTAATGTCCTCAATCGATTTGTTCCGCGGGTTCAAGGCGATCGCATGCAGTTCCGGATAGTAACAACCCTTCGCCGTCCCGATCTCGTCGATCGCTTCATCCAATAGCGTCACATTCCGGGCATCCGCGAGCGTCGTCAAGGCGTCACGGATGTCTTGTTCGTTCTCGAGCCCGCCGTCCCGGTGATACCGTTTGAAGATGTCCGAGACCTCGATTCCTTTCTCGCGTGCGTCGGTCTGCGTGTACTCGAACACATGACCGATTTTGAAGTACATCATCTTACGTGACGGGATGCGTCCTTGTGTCACGCCGTCTTTGATTGGCTTCGGTGCCTTGCTGAGCGGCACCCACTCATCTTTATTCAGGGCGTAAGTCACTGGACTTGGGACGAATACTTTGATGCCACGTTCACCTTTTTGAACCTGTGCGCCTTGCTTCTCCCAGAACAGATAAGAGCCGACCGCGACTGCTCCGGGGAATTGGGACTCGATCAAGATTGCGTTTCGCATCGAGTACTGATGAAACTTGCCGAGAAACTGGAGATGTTCCCGAATTTTCTCCGGACTCTCGAAGTAGCTGTCGATCTGTTTCCCCATTTGTTCCGTCAAGGCCTCGAGATCGGCTTTCCGTTCTTCGTTCGTCTTCATCTTGGCCATCGTGTCAGACTCCTTCCTTCAACAAGTCGGTGACAGATTCATCACTATCCGCAAATTCGTTCAGTTCATGTTCAAGTTGTGGCGACGTTTCCGGGATATCGAGTAACAGCCGTGTCCGTTCGAAATTGACGGGAAGCAAGACGATCTCGTCTTCTGCAATGGCGGTTAAAAGCTGATGCTCATCTATGGATATCGGAATTTCGTACCGCTTTCCATAGATGAGGACCGAGACAGTTTTCTGTTGAAGTGTCAACAGTTGTCCCATCGTAAAGGGACGGTCAAGTGGTCGCATAAGGTTCATCCTCTCTCAAAAGTTAGTGTGTCCTTCTTCTGTTTTTGGTGTTCGATGCGTTCCTGGACGACACGTTCCGCCGTCTCGAGGAACGTCGGTTTGAATTGGTCCGTCGTCATGATGTCCTCGATGCCCTCGGTCTGCATGAGCGCCTGTAAGAGCTCTGTCAGGATCTGTCCGTGCCGATCAGAGCGGTTCGCGGCGAGCCGAATTCGCTCAAGTTCCGTTGAAACCTGTTCATTCATCATCTCCTCTATATGACGGGATACCTGCGTGCTAATTGAGCGGATGAGGAACTGCATGTCCCATTTCTCGTCGGCCAGTTGTTTATGCTCGTCTGCGATATGGTCGATGACCTGACCGAGGTGACCGAAGCGTTTGTCGTCGGCGAACTCTTCCAAATAGGCGACCGTCTCCGGCTTCAATCGGAGGCGGATCTGTCTCAACTCTTCCATCGTCCTCCCTCACTTTCCATATTCGATGTCCCGTTCCAGCTGTTCGAAAGCACGTTGATTCTTCAGGTGTTCGAACTCGTCGTTCATATGCCGCTCGATCCGGTAGAGTGATTCCTTGAAGATTTTTTGTTGTTTGAACGCACGTCGGACCGGATGTTTGATAGGTTCACTCTTCTCATTCACGTGTTGCTCTTTCGCCAGTTCACGCATCTCGGAGAGGATGGCATTCCCCATCCTGGTGTAGAGGTCCTGTCGCTTCGTCGTCCGGTACCGCTCGGCCTTCTCCCTGTCGCCGTAGCTACGACGATGGAACGACACTTCCTGTTCAAGCTGTTCGTTGAAGGCTTGGAACTCTGATTTGAAGTGAATGTCGATATAGCGGTCGGTCAGACGGTCGAGCGACTCACGGAGCGGTTGCATCCCGTTCATGTTGTAGCGCCATTGACGTTTGTCTTCCGGCAATCGTTTATAGATGTCTTTGAATTGACGGACGAGTTCGGGATGCAGGACACGGTTCGGGAGCGTTGGAATCTTCCGGTTCCGTTTATGGGCGACCAGTTCGTCTCTTATGAACGCGTTCAGCTTCTCCTGTTCTTTCGTCCGGTCAGCGAGGGAATGGATGACCTTCGACTTCATCAGCTCGATTGATTTCGGTTTGCGTTTGCCGCGCTCGCGCATGTGGCTCGTCTCGACGATGGCGACATGAATGTGGATATTGTCGGTGTTGTAATGCACTGCACCGGTCCAGTAGGCGTGGACCATCTTTTCTTTTTGGAGCATCGAATCGACTGCGTTCCGTGTCGCCTGGATCAACCGTTTCTCGTCGATGAGGTCGTCGTGGAGCACACCGGTCTCGCGTAGCCAGGCGTTATTGAACGAGATAACGTCCTGCCAGAGGATACTCCCGTTCTCTTGCGCTTGCTTGAAGATGTTGCGGACGGCGCGGCGCTTTTCGTCGTTCAAGCGGTCGTCCTCACGTGTGAACAGACCGCTCGACTTCGTCTCGTCTTCCATATAGTCGTGATACGTCTCGAACTGTTCGCGGCTATCTTTCGCGTCCGGACGATTGATGTAGTCGAGGTACGTCGTGTACCGACGCGACTTCTTTTTCGTGCCCGGTACCTTGAACTTCGACTTGATGACGACCCCCGGCATCTCACGCATCCTGCATCACCTCGCTCAACAACCGGGTCACCTCGGCGAGCTCGTCCGCACTCCGTTTCAAGTGGAGCGTGTTCGCCTCGAGCTGTCGTTCGAGACGCTCGACCTGCGTCGATTGGATGCCGTTCGCGCACCAGGAGGCGAGCAGTTCTTTCAAATATTGTTGCCGGGAGCGGTCGTGTTCTTTCGCCCATTCATCGATCTGCTTCACGATGACGGGGTCGATGTCGCGGAGTAACAGATCCATCTGCCTGACCACCTTTCTAGAGGCTACTTATTGCCAACGTTCGAAATAACCGTTCAAAGAGCATAAGGAGAAACTGCTATCACTTGTCGTGATAGCCCAGGCAGAGCCTGGGGTTTCCGTGATATCACCAAAAGTCCGAAAATGGCACGAAATGTGCCAGTAAAACCAGCGATTTGGCACGAAATGTGCCACTTAAATCGACAGTTCCCGGAGCCGGACGCGCAGTTTGTCGTGCTTTTCTTCGAGCGCTTGGACCGACTGTTCGAGTTTCTCAAGCTCCAGATTGAGCTCCTCACGCTTTCGGCCAAGGTCGAAAATTTCGTTCTCCTGTTCGACCTGTTCGTCGAGCGAGAGGTAGGGAAGTTCGCATTCGAGTTCCTCTTTGTCACGGTCGAGCCGTTTGATTTTTTGCCGCTGCGCTTCGACCGATTGTTGCGCCGTCTTCAACTGTTTCTCGGTCCCCGCGAGCGCGTCCTCGACGAATAGTCGCGCGAAAGTTGTCTCGTCAGATGAACTGTGGTTCGCCTGTTCGATGGTCCGGCGGTCGGCATAGAGGGACGTCAAAAGACTGTTCTCACGTTCCTCGGATGTGAGTGTGTCGATTGATTGTGACTCGTCTACCCCATAGATTCGGACGGCGAGCTGGTCGAAGTCTCTCGGCACGTCCTTCAATTCGAGCACGTATTGGTCGTTACGTTCGTACAGCACCATGACTTCCTTCTCGGAATCCGGACGTGCCTTATAGACATAGCGGAAGAGATGATCGTTCGTGTTACCTGGTGCTTCATCGAGCGAGAGTCGGATGCGTATTGTCTTGGCCTCCGTATCGTAACTGGACGCGTGGAGCGTCACGGTCTCCCCGTTCGAGAGACGGATTGCCTCGTTGATCGGCGTCTCATTGACCGGTGCCTCCTCGGCGAAGAAGAACGACGAGGTACCGAAAAAGAGGAAGCCGACGACAAAGAATACGCCGAGTACGAGGTAGAACCGGGAGACGTTCTGGGTGAGACGCCGTCGTGTTTGTCGTCGCATCTAGATTCCTCCTTCAGGTGTCAGGTCTTCCATTTCAGTGACGACCAAACGTCCTTCGATGGACTCGAACGTCAGGGCCAACAGTTCTCGCGTCGTCTCTTCATAACCCGTCTCGGTGATCAACAGGTGCTGTTCGAACTGGACGAGGCAATCTTCTCCGGAGACAGAAGGGAACACCTCGATGTCGCGGACGGTCGTCTCGAACGTGCCGACGTCACTGCCGTAAGCGGCGAAGAGCGTGGCCGCGAGTTCCTCCGACATGACGTCCTTCGCCTGTCGTTTCTGGGTCGTGTAACTGTCCTTCGTGATGGTGAAGGCGTACTCGACGAAGCGCGTCGCGCGTGTCGTCAGCTCCTCCATTCGTTCCGTCTCTGTCGATGTGACGACTTGTTCAGTGTCCGCCGACGACTCTTCGGAGGTTGCCGATTCAAGGGAAGTGACGCTCTCATTTTTCGTCTCACTAGGGTCTGAAGTCCTCGTCACAGCCGTCGCTTGTTGATAGAAAAAGGCGTTCGCCGCGAGTGAAATAAGAAGCAGTACCCCGAACAGATACGCGAGGTGACGTGCGGTGAAGTTCATTCTTCCTCCTCCTTTCCATACATCCATGACTCAAAATCCGAAGACCGGGGCGGGGTCGATATGACCGGACCATTCGCTCGTCTTGATCTCGAAATGCAGATGGTTCCCGCTCGATCGGCCTGTCGTGCCGCAGTACCCGAGCGCCTGCCCAGCGTTGATCTGTTGCCCGGTCTGGACGCCGAGACGACTCAGGTGCGCGTACGACGTGATGTAGTTGTCGTGTCGGACTTGGACGAGATTGCCATACGGTCCGCGGTTCCCGCTATAGATGACGGTGCCGCTCTTGACCGCGTGGATCGTGTCGGACGGGGTGCAACTGAAGTCGATACCGGTGTGGTTGTCCCGTTGTCCGAAGACGACGCGCCACCCGAAACGCGATGTCACGTTGAGTGGGATGGCGAGCGGGGAATGTAACCCCGACAACAGTTCTTTCGTGATGACCCCATCGGCGACGGCGACCGGCGCGAGGTATTTCAACACCGCATCGACATACTCGATGTCCCCGTAACAGGCACCGTGCTGGACCGCGCTCGGGCGATGACAACGATAGATGCCGGTGTGTTTCACGCGTTGGAACATCATCTGCGAGAACGAGATGACGAGTTCTTTCGAGTACCGTCCTCCGTTCTCCTGGACATAGTCAATAAAGCCGCCTCCGAAGTTGTAACTCTGTAGCGTGAGCTGCACGTCACGGTTCGCCCGTTCGAAGACGGAGGCGAAATGTTCGACTCCGTAGACGATGCTCTCCTCGGGGGAGGTGATGCACCCGATCCGTCCACACTTCGATTCGCTCGCCTGCATCGGGTCGTTCCCGCGCCCGCCGCTCTCCTGCATCATGAGCGCGAGTACGAGGTTCGTCTGTTCGGCCAGTCCGTGCTTCGACAGTTCCGATTCGACCAAGCCCCGATATTGGAGCACCTGGTCGCTCACTTGGAGACCACGGGCCGTATCGAACGTGACATCGGTCGGTTGTTCGTTCTGGACACCTGTGAGCGTGTCGAGGATTCCGATAACGAGGATGACCAGGAACAACACGAGTATCGAAATCCCGAGCAGGATGAGTCGCCACTTGAGCGTCGCGAGCTGCCATTTCGCTGTGACGGCGAAGCGGGCCGTCCGTTTCGCGGCCGCCCACATCAGGCACCCCCACCGAACAAAGCGAGTTCCTCGGGCGCGACGTCGACGTCAAAGATGAGGTTCTGCACGCCCGAGATACTGAGGACGACACGCCCCGTCTCGAGCGAGGGGATGATGCGCATCTCGGAATTTGAGAGTTGGCCATCAAACACCGTCTGGATGATCGGGATGCTCTCTGCGTCCTGTTCGCCGATGATCTTGTACTGCGTCAACTGGAAGAGCGATTTGACGTTCTCCGCGTTCTCGGACTTCGATCCGGCCGGCACGAAGTCGGTGATCAGATGCGACACGAAGAAGATGCCGCCGAAATACTTGCGCGCCTCGCGCATGCAACGTTGTAGATACAGGATGGCGGGTTGTGCGATGTCGCGCGTGTTGATCAAATGGTGCGCCTCATCGATGACGATGAGGTACTTGCATGCCTCCTCGGTCCGGAGCACGCCCTGGTTATAGGCCTTCAGTTGATCCGATCCGTTGGCGATCATCCCGTCCCACAGCATGTTCATGAGCGAGAACACCTGCGCCTGGAACACCTCGTCGCGGAGGCTTGTGAGGTTTCGGAGCGGGAACGAGACGATGAGCTCCTCGTCGAACCGGTCGATGGAGGAGTGGCCGTCGAAGATGTTGCCATAGTTATGAACGAGGTTCGTGACGGCGAGCTCGATGTTCTCGAGACGTCGGACCCGGTTCGGGCTGATTGCTTCTTTGATCGACGTGCGCGTGTCGTCCGTGTAAAGCTCACGACGAACAAGCATCAAGAAGTCGGAGAACGTCGGGTACCGGTTCGCCGGATGCGTCGTGATCGGCAGTTCGCCCTGTTCGTCCCAGAGCCCGTGCCGGACGTACAGATCCCGAAGCAGGATCTCGAACTCGTTCGTCTCTTCCTGCGTTGCCGCCGGGTTGATGTAGTGATAGAACACGGCCATCTTCGAGAGATGTTGCATGAACGAGAGTGCCTCGTTGGCGCTCCCGTCATTGTTCGTCACGGTCTTATAGACATGGAGCGGGTTGATGAGCCCGGCCGACCCGTCGAGCGCGATCTCTTTCCCGCCGAGCTGAAGCACGAGATCGGAGAATTCGCCCGTGACGTCGAGGATGCGGATCTTGTTGCCCTTGATCGCCTGGTCGAGCACGGTCTTCTTGAGAAGTGTCGATTTGCCAGAGCCCATTTTGCCGATCATGAGCGCGTTATAGAACTTGCGTTGTTTGTCCTTATGGAACAGGTCGAAGATGACGCTACCGTTCGTGTCGGTCATCCCGTAATACGTCCCGGTCGCGTCCTGGAGCGACGTGAAGTGGAACGGATAGCCGCCAGCGATGGAGAGGGAAGGGATCTCTTTCCCACGTCGCCGGTTCGGCAGTCTCTGTTGTTGGTCATAGCTCGTGAACAGGCTCTGCCACTCCCATTCCTGTTCGTTCAGGAAGATCGTCGAGCGGAAGTTCCGGGCCTCGAGCTCCTCCATCACTTCCTGCACCTTCACCTCGAGCGCGTCGAGCGTCTTCGCCTTCACATAGAGGCGAAGGTGCAGATATTTCATCGTCTCGCCCTGGGTGATCTGTTCGTAGAGCTCGTTCAGTTCCTTATACGTCTCCCGGGCGTCGATGCGGTCGATGTTGTCCTTTGCGTTCTCGAAGCGTGTGTTCTGTTCGGCCATCGACTTGTTGATGGTCTGGATGATCTCGCGCTTGTCGGCCGTCCCGATGTCGAGCGTCGTCAAAACGCCCGGCATGTTCAGAATCGGTTCGAGCCAGTAGTCGTAGACGAGCGACTGATATTTATAGACGTGGAGGCACGACAAATAGCCGTCGCCGAGCCGGATGAAGTTGGCCTCAAACCGGATGCCGCCCTGCGGCTGGATCTTGGCGATGACGTCGGGATTGTAGCCTTTTTCAATCTTGACGGTCTCTGGGTCCTGTTGTTTGGATAACTTGTCACGCAGGCGTTGCCACATATACGTCAATCCTTTCTTCAGGCGTCGAGTTGCGGTTTCGTGTTCGGGTTGTTCAATTGATAGAGCACATGCACCTTCTGGTCGAGCGTCAGCTCGCGCATCGGGTTCGAGCGGCGGAGCAGTTTATAGAGGTGTGTCTTCCGTTCCCGTAGCGTCCGCTCGTCATCGGCATAAAAAAAGAGGAGATAATCGCGATTGGTGCGATGCTCCTCGAGGTATTCAAGCTCCTGCTTCTTCTTTAGTAAGAAGGGCAGGTAGGCCGGTGTCTGATTTTGTCGAATCTGTCGCTCGATGCTGATCTTCTGCCGTTCGAGACCGAGCGGTGTGTTCAGTGGCACGACCTTGAGCGGATGCTTGTACGCCTGCAGAAGATAGGCAAGTGAGAACACGTCATGGTCTTTTTCCTCCTCATTCAAGGAGTAGATGTCCTTTGAGGTGAGTTGGACCATGTCGAGATAGGTCCCATCCCGCATCTCGAAAGCCTCGGTACCGGTGATGTCGACGATCGGCATCAGTTCGGCGACCGTCGGTTTGACGACGACCTTGTCTTTGACCTTCCGTTTCTCGACCACGTCCTGTTCGTCGAGCCAGGTGCCTGTGCGTCTCGGTTCCCTTAGCGTGTCTTCAATGAAAGCCATCTCAATCACGTCCTTTCGTCTGCGCATCGAGCGCGATATAGGTGTCTTTCCGTTTTATGAGCGTGTAATAGAGCGCGTGGACCATCCGCTTCTGCGGGTTCGTCGCCGGCCGGAGTACCATGAACAGCCCGAAGACGACGAGGAAGACCGTGAACGGGATGTGCAGCATCGACGGGATGAACGGGAGCGTCACGAGCCGGAGCACGATGAGCCCGACGAGGAACAGGAAGTCATGCAGATAGAGCATCTTGTTGATCTTGAGCTCGGTCGTGACCTCGTTCGGGATTCGGTAGTTGCGCATAGGTCATCACTCCTTCTTCTTGATGTTGTCAGGTTTAGGCGGCGAGGTCGGATAAATCCGTCGCGTTTCTTCATGATTCTGGCTATGACGGTGCGTATGATTCTCACGCACCTGTTCAATGACCTCGGTCTCGACGTCGAGCACGGTGTCTTGATGGATGGTCCGTCGGGCGCGTCCTTGATGTTTCGCTGTTGCCGCATCACTCGAATCCATCGTTGATGATGAAGACGAGGATGAGTCATTTGAATGTGGTGCCTCATAAGGTGTCGGTGACGTCACGTCGTTTCGGGCTACCGATTCGTTGTGACGGTGGTCTGGTCCAGACACGGCATCAATGGACCCGGTAACCGGTTCGATAGTCGACGAAGCAGGGACTGGAGAATGACCAGAACTTGAATGGTCGCGAATCGATTCCGGTCTTGGCGTCTCTGATGACCTGGTTTGATGGTCGGGTCCACGTTCGGTATTCGATTCCGGGTTCGTCGCATGAATCGATTCGGGAGACGTGCGACCTGCCGCTTCCTTCACGTGTGTAGAGCCTTGCGATTCCGGTTCTGATTCTTGACCACTGATTGGTTGCGCAACGTCCTTCGGAATTGTCGGATTCTCTTGATCGGCCTGCGTGCGACTGGCGGTTTGATTCGCCTGGGCGAACTCATTCGCATCAATCTGTCGCTCATTGTCCATCCTTTGTGGAGTTTGGCTCGCCGCATTAAGCGGTGAACCATTCTGAGGAACGGAGTTTGAATCCATCCGAGTCGTCGCGGCCTCATGGAGCGATGGCATCTTCGGTGCGCCTTGTGTGGCACGTGCGACCTTTGAGACCGCGTGGGCACTTACCGAGGTCACGCCTTTCCCGGCGGCATAGGCACCGAGGGCGACACCCCAGCCCCGTTTAAGCCCGGCATCGATCCCAAACAGCCGCTCGACCATGTTTGGCCCATCGATCAATGCGACCGAGAAGGCGATGAGGGCGATCAGGTAGGCGAACCCGTCCAACGTCTCTGCGAGATAGGGGGTCCCGATCGTGTACAATTTGATGGAGACGAAGATCAGAATGATCACGAGGAACGTGTTCAAAATGCTTTGGATGACCTTTTTCGTCTTTTGACCACTGTGCAGATCGGCCGGTGCGACGAGGATTGCCAAGACATAGTTGAAGGCAAGCTCGAACGAGAGACGAGCCAGTTTGTAGGCGATCGAGAACAGCGTGAAGCCCATGATTCCGAGTGTCACGAAGATGGTCAACCAGTTCGGCTGATAGCGGTAGTAATACTGGTTGTTCCATTCGACGCCACTTTGATCGAGTTTACCGAGACTTGTCTCTTTTCCGTTCCATAGAATATAGGACTCGGCCAATTTGTTTCCGGTTGCCGATAAGTCATAGTTGTTCTTGTCGAAAATTTCATTAATTCGGATATTATCAATCAACTCAGTCGGAATGGCATTTAATGATTCGCCTGTATTAGCATCAAAATTCTTCGAATCGTGCTCAATCAAATCATGTACATTCCGCTTTAAGATACTCTCAGATAATGAGGCTTCTCCGTCGTAAAGCGAGTCTGTTCCGATTTCTGCGATTGCCTCATCAGAGAACTCCTGAATTCGGCTCATAGTTGGTGAAAGTAAACCTAAGATCAATAGTGTGATGAACAGGTTGATCAAAAAACTCTCACGTTCAAATTTCTTTTGGAAAATCAACAAGTACCCAGTGAACAAGAAACTTCCTGCTAAAAGAACATACAAAAAAGGTTGAATCGTAAGAACGAATTCAACCACTTGTTCATTATTGAAGAATGTATTGGTTAATAGGATTTGATTCGTGATTGATTCAAGGCCGTCAATCAAGACTGATAGTCCTCTGACAAGAATCCATCCCATTGAGCGCAGTGCGTCATTGACCATACTACTTATTTGGAGTACATCTTCGTATTCCTGTAATTTGGTGATTAAATCGGAATCAGCCATTGAAAGACCCCCAATCTACTGAGTCCTAGTAAAGAAGTCTGCTAACTGTTGTTCGTAATTATCCGCCGTCAACATTCCAACATTGATTTCATCTGTGACGTTTCCATCTTGAATCGAGTATAGAACGGCACCTTTTAGTTCGTCAGTGTATTCAAAGTTACCACGATCGACAAGTTCCTCGCCATCTGGCTGAAACGTATTATAGAGCGTGACTTGTTGACTCTCTTCGTTCGCTACCTCTTTTACGAATTCAACGAACTCTTCGAATTCACCATCTTCTTCTTTTACAATCAGCAAATAATCATCCTCTTCGGCTGTCATGACCTTCTCAACGTGTTCAATATCACGTTGAACCAAAGACTCATTGGAATTTGAGCAAGCTCCAAGTAAAAACAAGCTGATTCCTAAAGTACCCGCAAGTAGTTTCCTCATAACGTTTACCCCTCCGTCAGACGATTTTCCCCTTCAATAGATCCGCGACTTTTAAGTTGACGCGGAAGTCGAACTTATCTATTAGTGTAACAGTTTTCGGGGTGTCTGAGGTGTCGTCCTGATAGACGGTCAGAAAGCCATCGGTCGTTTGGATATTGAGCACGTCGCCCCGTTCGAGGCGGACGCGTTGCGTCTCGATGATCCTCGCGACGACACGCAATTCGTTCTGGATTCGCTTCTCTCTCGCACTCTCGGCCATGGGTTCGGCCTCCTCTCTACGGTGTACCTTGCTTCAGTTTCTCGAGTCGCTTTGCAATCATCGTGCTCAAAAAGCTCTTCTGGCTGTCGGTGACGTCGTAAACTTCTAGGTTCAGATTCGTCTCGAACTCGGGGAGGGACATCCCGCCGATGTCATGTCCTTCGAACATCGAGCGGAGGATGCTGTCCTGCAGCACATCTCGTACCGTCAAGGACTTATCTTCCTGATTCGATGGAATATTGATATCCGTTTCGTCTTCTTGCTTCGCGAAACGGATACGGATTTGTTCGAAGTCGAGACCGGCGTGACGGCATGGGATGTCGATGTCATGCAGGGAGCGGTTCGTGTCGAAGTCGTCCGCCAGGTATTCGTAACGATATTTCATCGCCGTCTTGCCGCTCAGGAAGATTGGATACGACTGGATACGTCGTTTCTTCGTGTCCTGACGCTTGATGACACGGATGATGAGCATCTCGCCCTCTTTAAGTCCCATGACCTCGGTCGCTGTCATGAGCCGGCGGCCGTCCACATTCTCCGTCTTCGATTTTTTGAGCGAGAACGTCTGACCGGACCGCGATTTCGTGACGATGGTCGCCTCACCGAGCTTCTTCGAGATTAGTTCGGCGGTCGACTCGTCCGCGGTCAACAGATAGTGTGTGTTCCCGCAGTTGCCGTCGATCGTCTTCCAATCCTCACCGTATAGGTTCTCGAGCTGAGAGTAGGCCTGGATCACGAGGTTGAAGCGCATGTTGCGCCCGAGACAGACCGTGATGATGTTCGCCATACCCTCGATTGGTGGCATGTTGCCGAACTCATCGAGTAAGAAGACGACTTGGCGCTCGCATTTGCCTTGTTTCGTCTGCGAGGCGACCCGGGCGAGCGCCGTGTATACCTGTTTGATGTAGAGCGACGCGATGACGTTGAATGTCGGGTCATAGTCTGGGACGATGAGGAACACCGCCACAGGACGGAGCTGGTGCATCACCTCACGAATCTGTATCATCTCATCTATTGCGTAACGGAAACGTCCACTCTCCTCGTCATGCGCTTCTAGCTGGATCGTCGCAGTGCTTGAGTCGGTCGAGATTTGAACGGCGTCTCCGGTTCTAAGTGACGACGCGTGGTACACGATGAAGCTGCCATCGTCGTCTGTCGTGAGCGCATGGGTCGTCCCATCGGGAAACGTGAACGTGAGTCGTGTCAAAGGTTCAGTCCGTCCACTGATCCAGCGGTTGAATCCGATGCGTCGCATGTCGAGCGAGTTCATCGACGTCAGCTTCCCGGTCCCGTTCAACGTGAAGATCCCGAGTTTCGCATTCGTATTGGCTAAGATACTCGCCCGTGTCTGGCCACCGGAGAAGTGGAGCGTCGCGAACTGGAGTCGGGCGGGATGGTTCTCCGGGAATCGCTGAAAGAACTCGTCGAGCGCGGAGATTTCCTGTCCTTGTCGCGTGACCACCGTCCGGGAACCGAGGTCCGAGAGCATGAGCGCGACGTTGTACATGTTGATCTTCTCCGGTGTGTCCTTCGCCTCCTCACAGAGTCCGAGGATGAGCGCCGTACACAGGTCGATCGACGAGTTGGCCCAGAACGGGTCCCGCGCCTTCGGGTCATGGTACAACATGAAGGCGACCGATCGTGCATACTGTTGGGCGAGCGAATAGTTCTCCTCGAGGAATGCGTCAATCGTCAGTTGCAACAGGTTGTACGACATCGATTGGAGCGGGTTCATCAGGTTCAACACCTCGACCTGATAGCCGCGTTGCTCGAGCGTCTCCTTCGAAGCGGCGAAAAGTTCGCCTTTCGGGTCGTTGATGATCAGGCTGGCCTGGTCACTTGCCCGGCTGTATAGGTCGATTGTCGAGAAAACGAACGTCTCGCCCTTCCCGGAACGGGTCGTCCCGATGACAAGGTTGTTGACGGGCGAATCATCGATGAACAGCTCGTTCTTGACCCGTCCGACGGGGACACCACCCAATCCGTCATAGCGCTTCTTCCGGTCCGGGACACGACGGTACTGTTGCTTCAATTCATCGAATGAGGTGAAGCGGGCGCTCCCTTTCTGATTCTTCCGAAGATCCCGGAAGTTCAGCCATACCTTGCCGAACACGACCAATCCGATGAACAGACTGAACACCACCAGTCCGATCAAGACGGTCGAAGAGGGGAGACTCACCTCCAAGAACAAGGAGGGTGAGAGCGCCGGAATCGTCGCTCCGGCCAACAGCCCATCTTGTACGATTGGGGTCATGATTTGTCGAATAATGTTGTAGACCCCGTTCAGCAGATAAAAAATCCCGGCCGGCACCACCAACAGGCAGAACAGGGCGGGGAAGATCAGACGTATCGGGAATCGTGGTGATAGAGACTGAGTTCTCAATTATTTCACCTACCTTAATCTGAATAAAGAATCGTTTCCAGGTTAACTTCTTCAGCTGCGATCGCGGCTTGAATCTTCTCACGGGCCGATGTGTCCTTGCTAGAGGTCTTCTTCAGTTTCTCGTTCAGTTCACCGATGGTGGCCGTGATATTTTGGTACTCGTCGATTTTTTCTTGTACGGCAGGGTCGTTCGTCTTGGACGCCCAATCGTTCGCAGCCTCGATGTCCCCGAGATAGAGATAGGCGGTCACTTTCGCGGAAATACGGGGAGCAGTCCACTCCACATTTTCCGTCTTGGCCACGGTCTCATGATCCCGTTCCAGTGTGGCGAGATCGAATGCGCCCTCATCGGTCGGATGTGACGCTTGGAACTCTTGGAGCCGTTCCAATTTCTCCTGATCGGATAGGTCGAGCCTGGCCAGCTTCGTCTCGATCAGGATAGGGTCATCCGTGAGCTCGAGCGCTTTCTGGTCTGCTCCTTCTGCGAGATAGAGGTCGACCAGTAGAATATCCTCTTCCTCGGACCGGTCTTTCCGTTCCAGTAAATCGATGAGCGAGGACTCCTCACCTTGGAGCGCTCGTTCGTAAGCATCTAACCACCTCTGTTCAGTACCGGTCACCTGTTCGGCGTGCGCCTCCTTGTCACTGAACCATTGCGCGGCAGTGAAGAGTGAGGTGAATAGAATCCCGGCCGTGGCCGCACCGTAGATGAGGCGACGCTGTAGTCGGGTCAGGCGTGACTGATAGGTCGACGACACGATCGGGTTGGATTTGATGGAATGGCGTTTATAGTCTTCCGGTGTCTCGGACTCGATCTCGTCGAGGAGCCACATCTTCTTCGCGTTGTCCTCTTTCTTCGTCCGGATCCGTTGTACCCGGTCCTTCACTTGATGATACAGGTTCGGATAGGTCCCTTCGGTCCCGAACGTGAACGTCCCTCGATACAGCAACTCATCTTTCTGATCAAAGAGCCGGAAATCACCGGAACAGCTCGTCCCTTCCTCGTTGAGTACCTTATGCAGGTCATGTGTCGCAACGACGGCCTCGGCGAAGGTGAGCCGTTCATAGTTCTGGACCCGTGTGTCGGGCACGTCGGTGAATCGTACAAACAGCATCTTGTTCCTCCTCTCCTTTCAAGCAACAAAAAAAGCCTTCCGATTGGAACGCCGCGTGCGTGTGCATTAGAATTTGATGTTCTGGTCGACCATCTCGGCGAGCGTGAACGCGCCCATGACGATGATCAGACCGACGGCGCCCCCTACGAGCCAACCGACTGCCTTCGAGCGGCCGCGATCCCCGCCGAAGATAAAGTAGAAGCCCCCGATCGCGAAGGCGATGGCCGCGGCGATGACGGCAAGTCCTTGAAAGAACTGAAGCAAGCTGAGCCCTGTCTCATTGAGTCCCATGTCGTTCCCTCCTTAGTCCTGATGCGCCGGCGACTTGAAGCTGAGCTTCGCCTCGAGCGCCTCCAAAATAAGTTCCTGGTTGTCCTGGATGACCTGTTGATGTTGTTCGTCGAGCCACTCCTCATAGTCCTTCCCACGGATGCGTAAGAGTTTCTCGGCGAAGCTACGGTTCTGTTTCTGTTCTTTTGATGCCACAGTACACACTTCCTTCCCTTGATCTTGTGATGTGCAGCAGCACATCATTAAGGACAGTCGATTCGGTGCGGTGGGTTTCTAGCCGTTCCCCCACGAACTCCGCTCCTCGTTGAATCGAAGGAGCTGTACAGGGTTTTTCGATGACCCGGAACGATGCGGTGACCTTGTGGCGAGTTTTAGGCGACTCTCGCCGAACCATCTGTGCGTAGATCCCGCCCACCCGGTCACTGGTGAGGGACACGCCGGTATGTGATTGGAGGAGACCATCCTTAAGGATGTGCTACTACGTCGATGTCGGTTACTGTCGGACTCTTTTCCGTTTCTTGACCTGGATGAGCTCGTCATCCGGGTTCTTGCGCTTGGCGAGCACGTGGGCGTCACAGACTACCGTGCGGATCCGGTAATAAAGTTGGGTCAGCTGGACCGCCTCGCCGCTCGCCTTCTCGATGCCGATGAAACCGTGCAGCTCATAGGTCTTCCCGTCGAACGTACGGACCGAGTCGGCCTGCGGCAGTTCCTTCAGGTCGAAGCGACGTCGCTCGAGCTTGGTGACGGACCGCTTCAATCCGTATCCGAAGTCGATGGCGTCCCATGGCACCGTTGCGAGCGTGTGCCCGAACGCTCGGGCCAGATGATCGATGTCCGCGATTGACGGCACCGAGCGGTTTTGTTCATATTGGCTGATGGCGGGCTGTGAGATTTCCCCGAATGTCTTCTCTGATAGTTCGACCTGTGACCAGCCCGAGAGCCGGCGGTTCTCCTTCAACCACTCCCCGAATCGATACATAAGCCTTCCCCTTTCTGTAAATCAGAGCGGCGACCAAACAGATGTTTCCTTTTGTTGGTTCTAATATAGCAGGGATAGGAATAAAAATCATCAGTTTTCTGATATATCAGAAATTTTACAATTGACGATTCTTGTCGAATCCGCTCTATATAAGGATTCATAGGCAACAGTAACTCAATATTTTTGGTATTGTAGCACAACTGTAAAAAAATAACGCTTTAATTATAGAAAATAATGACAAGTATTTTGATTTCAAGAGATTATGGTAGGGTAGAGGAATAGAAGGTTTGGTAAAGAATAAATGATGAAGAGAGACCTTGGATCGTGGGGTGAGCAAGTGGAATTGAATGAGGCAATCATCGAGCGGATGAAGGAGCTCGCGGATGAACGAAATATGACTATTCATCAAGTGATTCAAAAGGGGGGATTAAATCAAGCGACGATTTCAGAACTGATGAGCGGACGTACAAAGCATCCAAAGGTGAGTACGATTCAAAAGTTTTGCGACGGATTAAACGTTACGATAAGCCATTTTTTTGATAGTAAAAAATTCGAGTAGTTGTGTATGTCTAAAGGGATAAGTTGGTGAAGTTCAGTTCTTACACTGTATATTAAAATATAGTGTATGAATCGAGCTTTTCAAATATTTTGTCTCTTTAACCATAATTACGAAAAGCTGAATTAAAGAATAAGACTCTTTGTTCAGCTTTTCCGTTAAATTATTTTATTGAAACATAACCAGTCTGAGTTCCAAAATAAAATTAATTTTTCACTTGTTATTTATCTTTGCATTTTTCAGATTTGGAAATGATATTATTTTTAACTAAAATTTGTGACATGAAAGACCTAACAGTGTTATCAATATTCCTAACGTTAGAAAAAGACCCAGCTTTTATTAGCAATTCTTCTTTCAATGTTGAGGCTTCTATTATTTTTTTGTCTGGAATACTCCACAATTTTAAATTTTTTTCATATTTAATATTTATGATTTTTTCCCTAGCTTCTGTACTTAACGGTTCAAAAGAAATAAAACCATCAAATCTTGAATAGATAGGACTTCCTACCGCTTTTAAAATTTCGACTTTAGATTCGTAATTGGTTGTACAGATAATAATTGATTTTCCTATATCAACTTTATAGTTTTTATCAATAAATATACCTTCATCGAATAACTGATAAAAAGCACTTAAATAACCGATAGGGCATTTATCAAATTCATCTAATAGTACAATATTACTCTCCCTACTCATTAAATTTTTCGCAAAAGAATTCTCATGAGGTTTGCCACCAAAAAGGTAATTTGCAAAAGCCTCAGTTTGATACATAGACATTTGCTCCCTGACTATCTCTCCTTTAAAAAGAGCTTTTCCTAGTAATTTAGCCGTTTCTGTTTTTCCTACGCCAGGTGGTCCATAAAACATTAGCACAATTGGTTTTTTGTATGAAGCAGTGTGTGGATATACATATGAAAGCAAATCTTCTACAACATGTTCCTGACCAATAATTGTCTCGTTAAATTCTTCATAAAAGCTTTTTAAACTGCTATCGTTTATGGACTGAATTTTACCGTTCAATATTTTAAAATCAATTTTCGAATGCTTTTTTAACTGTTCAAAACGGTCTTTAACTTTAATTACAGGGTTCTGTATATAAACATTTTCTAATATTCCGTTATCAATCAAAAAAAATATTAAAGCAGGGAAAGTATCTAAAAATGATTCAGTAACTGCTGAGAAGTCGTTTGCATGCCCTATAAATGTATACTTGTTCCCCTTGTCAACTTCTTCTCTGTACCACTCTTCAAAGTTCCCTTTATCAAGAATAATAACAAGAGTTTGCAAACTTAAAGTTGAGGTACTTTTTTCTTTTACTAGTTCAATAAACTCTCTGTTAGACCCCTCAAAAATTGTTATATTAGGCATTACTCTACACCTGCTAAAATCACATCAATTACTTCAAGTTTCCCAGAATTTTTTCTATCCTCATCGAGATGAACACCTAAATTAAATTCCTCTAAAGAATTATTTTCAAATTCTTTCAAATAATCTAAGTCGGCTTCATTGCTCATACCAACCTTAACTCCATGAATTGTGAGGTCCATTTTTTGAAGATCACTTAAGCGGTAATTATTTCTTAGACCTTCCAGATTAAATCTTACAATCTTTTTTCCACTATCAGTATTTGCAATGAATTCATAATAACCTTTAGCATTTTCTAAAATTTCATCAAGCAATGAGATATCGTAGGTCGGTTCAGTTGCTTTACTCGCGTCCATTTGAATTAGCACATCAGCTGAATTAGTATATGCTTTGACGAAAGGCGCAAGAGACTTAATAAAAGTCAAGGAGTTAGGATGGATTCTTAATTCACATTTTTTAAGTTCGATAAAATTATGATTGGATTTAATATATTCAGAATTCAAGATGTCTTTATAGCTAGTAAAAATAGTATTAGTTAAAGTGGTGGTTAAAATATTATTACCTTTTTTTGATATACCGCTCTTTCCTTCGACCCCAGTGTGCATATTTAAAAAGGCAAACAGATTCAATTTACCTTTTACCCCCACCTCTCCTTCGGCAGACAATTGACTAGCTGTTTCAGCCATTTCTTTGGTAATCTCAGCCATTCTACCTTTATGTTGTTGATCTAGGATATCTAAGGCTGAAGCTTCGTCAAAGTATACTACTTTTATCATATTGCACCTCGATTTATAAATTTGGAATTTCAATAAATGGATCTTAATTAGGTTACAATTAGAAATATAACCGCACTATTATATTCATTATACAGAAAGAAGGTTTCAGTATATGGTTGATTTTAAAAAGTTGAAAACTCAAAAAGCAAAGCCCAAATCAATACATCCTATAGAGATTTTCAGAAGACTTCCTAAACCAGAGGGTGTAAATGACTTGTATACCAGTCAAACTGACATCCTTCAAACTTGGTTTGATACATATAAGAATGAGCCTGACACAGTTATAAAATTACATACCGGTGGTGGTAAAACTTTAATAGGATTACTTATCGCTCAATCTACTCTTAATGAATTAGGTGAACCGGTTTTATACTTGACGCCTACTAGGCAATTAGTAGAACAAACTATTCAAAAAGCTCGAGAATTTGGAATCGACGCTGTACCTTACGTTCCTGGAAACCCACTCAATATTGATTTTATTAATAGTAAAGCAATTATGGTAGGAACTTATAATGCACTATTTAATGGGAGAAGTAAATTTGGTATAAGAGGAGACATGAATCCACAGAGACTAGGTGGAATTATTTTAGATGATGCGCATGCGGCTTTTTCAGTTATTAGAAACTCTTTTACCTTAGAGATTAAAGCTGACACCAATCGTTCTTTATTTGAATCTGTAATCGATATATTCCGCAAAGATTTTCGAGAAATAGATAAATTAGGTACACTTGAAGACATAGTCTCAGGTAAAAATTCTACAATTTTAGAAGTACCTTATTATGCATGGAATGAACAGCTTGATACAATCAGAGAACGACTTAGAACCGATACAACGCAATACGATTTTGTTTGGCCCTTACTAAGAGATAATCTTCATTTATGTCATGCCTTTATCAGTAAAACTAAAGTCACAATTACACCAGTCTTACCACAAGTGAATATGTTCCCTAGTTTTGATGATGCTAAAAGAAAAATATATATGTCTGCCACAATATCCGACGACAGCGATATTTTGAGAACCTTTGATTCAAACCCAGCTAGTCTTGAGAACCCTTTGAAATCGAGATCTTTAGCAGGAATTAGTGAACGTATGATACTTGTTCCTGATTTAATGCCTTTTACCTCTCCTGAAAACTTTAATCAAAACCTTGTTAAATGGACTGTAAACAATAAAGGATTGGGCGCAGTAGTACTAGTTCCTTCGGAAGGAGCAACAGAATCCTGGAAAATCTTCGCTAAGATATCAATGGGAAAAGATGTAGAAAAAGTAGTTCAAGAACTACAAGAACAAGCGACCTTAGGTCCTGCAGTGTTTGTAAATCGTTACGATGGAATTGATTTACCTGGCGATTCATGTCGGTTACTTGTAATGGAAGGGCTCCCAAAAGGTACATCAGATTATGAAATTTTTAAAGCTAGTACACTATATGAAGGTAATACAATTTTAAAAGGCATTGCTCAAAGAATCGAGCAGGGTCTTGGTAGAGGCGCAAGAGGAGCAGGTGATCATTGTGTCATTCTACTAGTCGGCAAAGATATCGCTTCATGGATTTCTAAAGAAGCAAATTTCAAATTTTTAACAAGTGCAACGCAAGCACAGTTAGAAATGGGGATTGAAGTAAGTAAAGAAATAAAATCTCCTAAAGATCTAATCGAAACTATTGAAAAAAGTTTCAACAGAGACTCTGATTGGGTGGGATATCATGCAGACAGTTTGGCTGAGTCAGTGGATGAGAACGAACTAGATCGAATTCAATTAGAACTAGCTAAGATAGAAAGAAAAGCTTTAAATTTATGGAATGACGGTCATCATAACAAAGCTATAAATAAAATCGAACAATTCATTGAACGAGATAGAAAAGAACTTGACTCTCAAACAATTGGCTGGCTTCAACAATTAGCTGCTAGAATTGCACATCATTGGGGGAATAGAGAAAAAGCTTCGGAATTACAACGTTCCGCCTATTCTCAAAATAGAAATTTGATTAGACCTAAAATTATTCCACCCTACCGTGCTCTAACTGTTTCAATGCCTCAAGCAGACAAAATCGCACAAAGAATTCAAGCCTACAAAATTCGCAGAGGTTATTTACAAGCATTTGAAAGTATAGTGTCAGATTTGCATCCTGACTCTTCTGCTAATCGTTTTGAGCAGGCTCTTAAAGAGCTAGCTATATTCATTGGTTTAGTAGCAGAACGTTTTGACGAAAGAGGAGAAGGTCCTGATGTCCTATGGCTATTACCTGAAAGAGTTGGATTAGTGATTGAGGCCAAGAGTAAAAAACTTAAAAAGAATGAACTGACAAAGACAGAGCACGGTCAACTATTGGTTGCTGGAGAGTGGTTTGCTAATAAGTATCCTGATTATCAGTGCGTAAGGACTAGTATTCATCCTCAAAATTTCGCTGCTAAAGCTGCATACGCAGAGGATTCTTATGCTTTAACTTTTGAAAAACTTTCTTCACTAATTTCAGATTCTAGAGTATTAATTACTACTTTAGTAGAATCTCAACTAAAAGATGAACAATTTATCGCATTATGCAATGAATGTTTAGCGAAGTCTAACTTGCGGTCTGACAAATTAGTCGATAATTATTTAGTACCTTTCCGAGTTAAATCATAAGGTATAAAACATAGGCCGAATTTTCGGCCTATGTTTTATATGACATTAACTTGTGATAATATAAGGTTATCACAAGTTAATGATTATTATTTGATATAAAAGTAAATGATGTATTACATTATATTCACTAGAATAAACCATAATGTTTGTTGTATCTGATTTAAAATACATTTGTAATACACATTATATTGCTAGATACTGTTCATACGTTTCATTTTTTATAAGAATTGATTAGAAAAGAGGGAGAGGCATGGAAATCAAAAAAAAGCAGCTGGCGTTCGAAGTGGCATTGCGAGAATTGACCGGGGCGAATCCGAAATTGGCCGAGGCGCTGAAAAAGGACCATATCGATCTCGAGACGTTAACTGATATCGAAATAATTGAATTGTTCTGGGCAACGGAATTATTTCCAATCTACGCTGATAAAAGTCCGCACACGCGTCGTGCCTATAAGCAAGACCTCGAGTTCGTACTTAGTTTTGTGATGACCAAAACCGAAGGTCTGAAGCGCTTGACTGTTCTGGATATTCATCGTTATTTGTTTGACGTAAACGAGCAATACGCACCTCGCACGGCACAACGTAAAAACAATATGCTGAAGCGTTTCTTGACTTACCTTCATACAAATCAATATCATCAACACAACTTAGCTTTCCATGTAAAAAGTCAGCAGCGACCAGAACCACTTCGTCGAGAAGTTGATTTTGAAGAGATTGAACGCATTGCCGAATCGTTTCGCTATACGGTTCAACGAACACAAAAAAAGGAACTCATAGAGCTCCGAAATGAAACCATTGGCTATTTGTTGTTGACGACCGGAATGCGTGCTTCAGAACTTCTTTCCGTAAAATTTAATGACATAAAACGAAATCAACAAACCTTCTACATCGAAGTGAAAGGAAAACGTGATAAATGGCGTCGAATTCCTCTCACCGAAAAAGCGAGTCATCTGATTAATCGATTGCAGACATTGATGATGATTGAAGAAATGGATTCTCCATACATCGCTTTCAGCACAAAGAAGTCAGGAAACCCAATGACATATGAAGCAATTCGTTTAATGACCCATAAGGCAGTGGAGTTTGTAGCAGCAGAGAATACCAATCCACCTCACTGGTTCCGCCGTGCTTATATCACGAAACTCCTTGCTAACGGCAATTCGTTAATTGGGGTTATGCAGTTGGTCGGTCACGAATCGATAAACACGACGAACGGTTACTTGCAATCACTTGATCGACTCTCAAACATATCGAACGCTGACTTACCATTTGAGTAAAGTCTTGTTCTGTCCTACCATATTAAATAAATATTTAACATTAATATATATTGATTCTTAAGCAGAAATCATATTTTATCAAATTTTTTAAAGCCTATTACTACACATTTTCATTGAACAAACCACACTAGACAGTTTTTATTTACGAATAGATTTGAAATATTATTTCTGTCCATAGTATCGAACTATCAGTTAAAGCTTTGATATGTTTTACTAAATTATATAGAGTTAACCTAAAAAATTAAAATCAATATGGTTTGAAGAACATTTCAAAAGATAAAGTGTATTTCGTATTCTGTGGTTTGAGAAATAAAAAAGCTTTTTTAATTTGGTGATCACTTATGTCAGAAAATTTAATTGCAATTTTCTCTTTTGAAAAGTATGTTTCTTTAAATCCACACTCTTTAAATTGCTCCTCATCTTCGTCCTGAACTTCAATTCTAATATTTGAACTTTTTGGAGGATTAGGTCCCAGCTCAACATTTACATTCTCTAAATAAATATCTCCTTGTCCATTTTTTAGAATAATCTGTATGTTATTCAGGGCGTTATTTCTGCCATTCATATTATATGCTTTAAGAATAGAGTCTTCATTCTGTTTTTGCCCCATTTCAAGTCTCCTCTTTATCAATTCATGACTTAGGATGAGTTAAGTGCAAATTCAACCCAGCTAATTTTTTTTAGTACTAAGATGATGTGTAAACTTTCCAACATATAATATTTCATTCTCGATTTCCATGTAGACACTGACATCCTTATCTAGTTTCAAGTGATAGTATATTATACGTTCAACTTTTTGGAATTTGACTTTTCTTTCAGCTTTGTATTTATCTCCATTTCTTACTGTTTCTGATTCTCCATGATAATCATAGTCTCTTAAAACCTTTTCTCCCCTCAAAATAGCCGAATAAATCTTTAGAAACTTATCTTGATACTTTTTCTGCATTACACGATATTCATCAACAAATTGATCATGAAAAAGAATTTTGGATATCCCGATTCTATTTTTACCGCACTTATTAATTATAATTAAATCATCCTCTAAAATTCGTTCTGTAAAGTCACTTATTATTATTTCACTTAAATTGCTTTCTAGGGTTTCACAATTAAAAATATTTCTTATTGGATATTTTATCGAATCAAGTTCCACTTCATAACAATCAGTACAATATATTGAATTATGAGCAAAACTACTTAATATTAGTGAATTTGAAGATATAAGTTGATTTCTTTCATCAATATTTTTGTTAACGATGAAATTACTATCCATAAAAATTGAAATTAATGTTATCCAATCGTGCGGATTCTCTATGAACTGGTAAAAGTCATAAAGAGTTTTACCATCAGACGTTAAATTCATTTCAGCAAATTCCAGATTAGAAAAATATATAATTTTTCGCGAATGATAAATTTCGAGAAAATTTTCATTTAAAACATTGCTAAAAAATTTAAAACTTTCAACAAACTTTTGAGGGTTTTCAGAAACAATGGAATCATTATTCAAAACTATTTTTTTCACCATAAAAGTACCTTTAATTGCTTTTCAATTTCATCAAAGAAACCGTCATGTCTCTCTCCTAGTCTACCTTTGGAATCAATGTCAATACTATTAACCTCACTATCTTCGTTAACAAATAAAATTTGAGAGTTTTGATACTCTACCAATTCACTTTTAATTCCTACTCTTAACGCATTCAAAATATGATCACTATGTGTTTCAATAATCAACTGATTATTATTTTCTTTAGATATTTGTAAAAGTAAAAGCATTAAAGTAACTTGTGCACTTGGATGAATATGAATTTCAGGGTTTTCAATAATGATCACACTGTTTTGATTACTAATGACAGATAATAAAATTGGAATTGTATACTTTATTCCTACTCCTACATGTTCAATATCAGTATTATCTATTTTTAATTGATAATTCCTCCCTCCTTTTATCACTTCAAATGATTGAGATACGAATCCTAGCTTTATTAAGCAATCAGAAATCTTGTTTCGTATTGTATCTGACTTAAGTGCATTATCATTTATAAATACATAATCTGCCAGAAAACTATTTGTTGGCGTAGGAACATATCCATCACCGTGGATACTTTCAATTTGATGAGAAGATAATGTTCTATCTGCTCCTAAATATATAATTGAATGATCATCAAAGTCAGGCTGTTTTTCGACAAGGCTAATATTGTTTAAGACTGATCGCTCATTCAAAACAAGTTCTTTATATGTAAATGCGTTTGAATTGATGCTTATTTCAAAAAAATCTTCGTCCATTTGCTTATTACAAACTAATTCCTTTTGTCCCACTAAATTTAAATTGAAAATATTGTGTAGATTAACTTTGTTACTGTTTAAACTCGCGTAATACAATAATATAGCTTGTATTATAGTTGACTTCCCACTAGAATTTTTTCCTGATATTACAGTGAATTGTTGAAAGTCAATTTCTGTACTTAAATAGCATTTGAAATTTTTACAATACAAAGTATTTATCATTTAATTTCTCTCCTCTCCCAAAAATAAAAAATCAAAAAACCTGTTTACATGTTCTCTTGCAGACACAATATTTTTTTGATTACTTGTAGCACTTGAAATACTCATTAAAAAATCTTGATTATTTTCTAAGTATTTAAAGAATTCCTCGCTCGCAAACCCAATTTCTTTTCCGACTGGTAACTTTGCGTGAATTAAATGTAATAAGATTTGAACGTAAAGGACTGTGTTTATCGGTGTTTTGAATTTTGAATGTTTTTTTGAGGCATTTGATCTTCTGAAACTGTTTTCACCAAACAAATAGTATGATTTTTCAAGAACAGAAATATACTCATCAGCCACATCTTTTAGTTTCTCGTTACTTTCACTATTCATTTTTATTAAAGCAGAATCCAATAAGTTTTTAACAGTTCCTTTATAGGAAATCTCTTTTGAAATTTCGGAATAGTAAAATCCAAAAAATCTTAAAATAAATTCATGGTGTACAAATCGATTTGTGTTAACAGTGTCTTTAATTAAACGTTTAAATATAGAATTTTCTTCAATTTTATTGTAAAGAATGCGTACCTGTGGACTAGTAATTGCATTACGCAATTCTTGTGAAGTCAATTTGACTCCTGAAGAATTTAACCTTTTAAAAATATCTAACTTTATCTTTTCTGGAGTACTATATTCAATTACATAACAAGTGATTTGATAATCTCGAATTTGTCTTTTAATATTTATTGGTAGTACTTTATCATTATCATTAATCTTTTTATACTTGAAACCATTATACTCTTCTAAGTATTCTAACCCAGTTAACTTTAGCTTCCCTGTCATAAATTCCGTCAGTGTATTAAGACGTTGTAATCCATCAGCGGGGAAGTATTTCCCCATTTCTGTTTCGTTCAAATAAATAGCTGGGATAGGAATATTTAACAACATGGACTCAATCAATAAACTTTTATCCTTTGCGGACCATACAAAATTCCTTTGAAAATCAGGATGTAAATTAATTGTAGGCTCTTCTTCGCCTTCAAATCCCGTAACATAAGATACCAAACTAGCCGCAGAAAAAATCTTGAGAGTGTATCTGACTTTCGTGGGGTCATAAGGTTCTTTTTTATATTTGTCTTCCTCATCATCATTTCCTTCGACCCCATCTAAGCTAGCTTCAAAATTCTTTTCAGATAATTTCATATAGAATTCTTTTAAATAGTCCTTGAAATCTTCTTCCTCAATTATTCTTTCAACTTCTTCGTAGAATAAAATAGGATCTGAAATGTTTAAGCTGATTCTTTGATTTTTATATTTAAAATTTAAACTATTATTATTAGTATTTACTTCATAATTGAAATCATCATATACATTATTCATATTTACTCCACCCATCTCTTATACAATTTAATTTTACTATTGCCTATTAATTATATAACACTCTTTTTAACCATCTGCTGATTATTTAAATTACTCTAATCTATGATCAACATTGTTTATAGATTGATAGACTTTTTCAGTATGTATTAGACTCGGTGATAGACGAACAATAAGAAGAATAAATTAAATGCATGGTCAATGGCTTGTACAAATCGTGGATAATGATTTTGTATCAGAAAACTTCGTATTGACTTATTACGACGTGCTAAAAGAATTATAGTTGTTGATACTTCGGTTTTACGGCTAATGAATTCGACTCGTTTCTGGTATCAAGAGGGTTCTATAGAAACATTTCACGATGTCATGAAGAGACATGGGATATCCTTTGAGCCGTACGAAGCAGTAAAAATAAATTTGCTTCGGATTGGCTTATTGACAACTCGTACAGAGCTTAATGTCGTTGATGATCTCAAAGAAATCTCAAAGACATTCAAAGATATTTTTACACACCTTGAAAAACTTTTAAATCCGAAGTCCAATCGTTTACCAAAATTGAAAGAGCCTAAATTTAAATCTAAGGAGCAGTTCGAAATCTCAAGGTTCGGGAAAGATTTTATTGATTTCTTTTTTGAAATGATCCAGAACGAAGAGAAAGAACCTTTGTTGTGATTTTTTTTTGCAAAGATCGACTTCTATCCAGACTCTTTTTTACTTCCTATCAAGAATATGATGAATGCTTTCGTGTCTGCTTGGTTGAAATTTATATTGGGTAAATCAAATGAATATGTAAGATGCTGAAAGTTTTCATCATAACGAGTAAAGATATTTCATCAAAAAGAGATGATTCTAGAATATATATGAATCATCTCTCCTTTTAGATGAAAATAAATCAATAATGTATTTTTATAATCACTAGTCTATCTTTTATTTTTAGAACCATGATTTAAGTCCTTTGGTACATCGCTTCAAGATAGGTATTTATTTAACATATTGATCTGAAACGCTCGAAGATTATCGGAGAAGTATCTATAGTTAAAAGAAGTCGCAACTAAAATAATGGATTGCATCACAATACCTATATAAAATAATGATGGTTCTTCACCTGTGATTAAACTCCGGACCAACAAGAAGAAGATAAGCATTAGTGACCCTGTCGTACTGACGAACAATGTTCCAACCCCATGGATTGTGCTCAACAAATGTCTATATCTCCCCTCTAAATAAGCACGGACTCCCTCATCCTGTTCTAATAACATAGAGTGCCACACGTGTTCAAGATAGTAGTAATCTTTATTTCTATTTTCGTAAAGCTTGCCAAAGTTCGCATCTGTAGAAAACTTGTCTCCTAATTCGGTTCTAAATCTATTCAGACTGTCTTTTGTTCTAAAACTCCAAAAACAGACAAAATAGACTTGATAAATTAGATAGCCCAAGGGAACTCCTGCAACTATCAAAGATATTAATAACGGAACATTTTTTACGAATTCGGAATAATCATTTTGCACAAATGAAAAATAAAAGAATAACCAAAAAATGAACACCCATCCTGGTATTCCCCATCTAATTAAATATTTCGTTTCAAAGTTCATCCAATCAATCTCCTTTTTTCTTATAGAGTATCACGTATCAGTCGTAACACTGCTAATTAGAAATTTAATTTCAGGTCGATGTTTCTATATATCTTTTCTACATCCACTTCTTATTTTAGACATCATTTTAATTTTAGTCCCTTTCTAAAAAAGTGTGCGCCAGCGCACACTTTCGCGGTAATTGAAATAAATGAAAACTCTCCGTACGTATTCTACTTTATATGCTATATTTATTCAAAGAAGAGGTGATTAATATGGAGAATCATTCATCCTCCAATAGCCGCTCGCAACAACTCATTATTTCTCAAGCGGTCAATACGATAAAGCAGCATGGTATGGAGGAGATCCTCCATAGTGTATCCATTTTTGATATTCAGGAATTTGTCTCAACACTCTATCAGGAGCACTATGCGCTTGAAAATATCGAAAGCGCCTATAAGAAGATTCGTTATTACTCTTTTATGAAACTAAAACGCCGCTGGGTAAAAACAGCCGTGCGAAATTATCAAGAGAATCGTGGTTACAACAAAGAACTTCGAGCCAAACACGACATGATCTCAGCTTATGTAAAAGTTGCAGGTTTTGAAGGACTTTACAAAGAGTTTCACGTGAAAACAATTGAAGACTACATGAATCTCTGTATCACCGAGATTGAAGAGTGGGCAGAAGACCCAAACCAACTAATCCACACATATCCGTACTGGTCTCAAAAAACCGTCAATCAAAAAACTACGACGTTAAAAACAGATGTGCTCATGATATTAGGGGAAGTTGCAAAGGAAATTGATGCAACCAAGCGTGTAGCACATCACTCTCCAACGCTTGCTGTTGATATTCCATTTTTCGGGATGTCTGATCGCATCAAAAATAAGACTGAACAACTTGATGAGAAGCTCAATGACGCGTCACAACTTAACCTCGAGCTTTTGAACTACGACTCGGTCGTACCGAAATATAAAGATGGCGTCCCACAGAACCTTTCTGTTTTGGTTAGTAAAGAGTTTATTCAAGAGTTAAATGGTAAAGTACCTGATCTAGACGCGAAAGATTTCGAGGCCTTTACCGAGATCTTGTCATATCGAGATATCTCGTTCCAAACGAGTCGCAAGATCATCTTTCCACTCGTACAATTAGTTGAAAAGCTCTATGCCAACAAGAGCGGGAAGAGCTATGACTTAACAACAAAACGCCTTATGAAACTTGGTTATTATCGAGTAGCTGGGCACAATGAAGAAGGCGATTTCTTTATCCGGGGCCTCTTCTCTTCCGTTACCATCAAGAACGCCACAACCCTTGCGGATAGTCAGGTCATCGTCACAGTAGCTGAAGAAGTGTATGATGATCTACTCAAGCAGCAAATCGTCAGTATCTATGGTGAACAGATTGAACAGTTGAAAGGGAGCTTTGCCTATCATTTGGCATTCGTTCTTCAAAAAGAACGCATTGCGTCGCTTCAGACAGGGGAGCAAAGCCCGGTTCGTCGGCATTGGCGTCAATTTACTTATTCGATTCGCTTCAATAAATCACGAAAGTCAGAGAACTTGCGGGAACTTGAGGCAAATCTTGATCGCATTAAAGAACATGAATTTATTTTGAAAGATTGGCATCGTTCGGGCGACTACTATTTCTTCACGTTTTACCCGCTCGAATCATGGGAGTTATTAAATCATCCTGATACATTGCTACTTTAATAGAAACAAAACATAGAAGAAGCCTACTATATTGAAGGCTTCTTCTTTTCTATGCTTACTCTATAGTTTATGTTTCACATGGAACGTTTTTAGATGAAGTGATGATTAAATACAGGTGAGTGCCAGTATTTAATTATCAGCTGTATCCTATCAAACTACATTTATGCGATTTGGACAAATCATTTTTTTAATTAGTTGCATAAGCTTGTCGTACTGAAATGACACTTATGAGTAATTTAGAAAAAACATTCTTACCAAATTGTTCGCTTTAGGGTGAAATGATTCGTAAAAGTACGTACTGAAACGACATTTTAATTGAATTTGGTCGCAAATTACCGTACTGAAATGACACGCCTCTCAATTTGGTCGCAGATCATCGTACCGAAACGACATTTATTTGGTTTTTGTCGCAATTTGTCGTACTGAAACGACACTTCTCAACTTTTTGATGAAAAACCAAAAAAAATTTAAGTGTCTGTCTCTTAAAAATGGTCGCAAATCATCGTACTGAAACCGCATTTTCGATTATTTTGATCGTGAATCGTCGTACTGAAACGACACTTTTATTAAAATGGTCGCAAACCGTCGTACTGAAACGACATTTTGACTACTTTTCGTATAAAATTTCTACTCTAAATCACTCTCAAATGGCTTTCTTAAGCAATTCCTCCTAATTTGGTCGCAAACCATCGTACTGAAATGACACATTTTTATAGCTCTAAAATGGCTTAACATCAACGTTTCATCAAATTTGGTCGCGATACATCGTACCAAACCCACACTTTGACACTATCTCGAAAGAACAAGATACTAAAACTAGCATATTTTAGGATAGAGGAGGTGTAGGGTACGTGGCTTACAAAAACCGTCACATTTTAGTTGCAAACAAACTACTCGTCGCGATGAGTGGCTTAACTCGTTGGACGAAACGAGCTGATCACTATCGCTATGAACAGCATCACTATAACATCCCTACATGCTTCACTTCTTTTAAGTGGACAAAGTCACGGATTCGCCATGTCCTCACACTTCTTTCTTATGCAGATGACCAAGGGAAGATTGAGTTTATGGAAGATACAGAGCTTGCTTCTTCCGCTCATACGTCTGTCCGTTCTTTACATAATAACTTAAAAACATTTGAGAGCCATGGCTTGTTACGACTTGTCCGACATTTCCCTGGAGTGCTCTCGATTGAACTAACCGATTATCTTGAGAATTATCGTGACCTTTATGTTGACGGAGCTTCTATCGTTTCGAAGACCGGGTACACGTCTATTTGGCATGATCTTCTTTCCGAACTGCTCACGCTTGATAACGTGAACGCTTTGCGTCTTGCGTTACGTACACTCGTACAAGTTGAAAAAGATATCCATGTTCAATCACATGACCAAGCCATCCTTACCTATGACGAGATTAAAGGCTTCTTGCCTAAATACTGTGGCCACAAACTTGCCATTCAAAAGATGATGGCTCGTTTGAGATTCCTTCAAGTTTCCCTTATAGAAGATAGCCGTCATTTCTTAAATGTGGTGAAGCAAAATCTCACGCTTAAAAAACGCGTTCAAGATATTTCGCGTCCAGTCCTCGTTGAATTGACGTTAGACAAATCTCAAGACAGTAAAGTGATCCGAGAAGAAGAGCGTTCAGATGCTCAACTTGCTTGGTTCGAGTTGCGTAAGCGCGTTGGTGAGTTCTTCGATTTCGATGCACTAAAAGTAAGCCGTGAATCTCTCTATTCAATGAGTGATACGTTCGGTGCATCAGCGTTCCGTGAAGTCTTGGCTGACTTGAAACAAGCGTTTCTTCACCATCGTGAAGACTTAGTTCATTCAAGTGAGCATCAACTCTTCTTCAATGAGCCAATTCTTTACCTGCATCAACAACTAAAACATAAAGTGGAAAAATTGACGATCGCATGATGGTCTTTTTGGCATGCCTCATTTTGAAAAATTGTATGAAAACATCCCGAATCTATATCCATTGTTGATTCATTCCATCAAAAGGCATCGTATATGACCTGTGTTTCATAAGGTCATTTTTATATTTTACATCTTCGGAAAAAAATCAAATACAATCGTTTTTATTTCAAATATATAGCGAATAAAATTGGCTGTTGGATATGATTTATCAAAAAGGAAATGAAAAAAAAATAGCCCTTTTGAATAAAAGAAACTATAGCTGACATATTTACAATCTTCTAAATCTCTCGAAAACGTTGGTGTCAAAAGGATTTTCGGACTTTCATTTTTCCTAATTCTTTTAATCTATCTTTAATTCTTATTCATTCTATTTAATCTTTTTTATTCATAAGAATATGGTTTTGTATTCTTCTCTTAATCGATTAGATCTGAGCGCTTGATTACATGTACATTCTCTAACGACTTAAATCATAGTAATCGTTCAAAAAACCGTTCATTCACTATCATGAAAGTGTCACATACATGATGACTTAATCCTATATACCCCTCATACAATAAAGTATATATCATCTTCTAGGAGGTCTTTCCTATGAAACGAAGTATTCGCTATGATGTTGATTATGTATTCGCAGGTTTTGACAATATTGAAAAGTATGGACATTGGACATATCGTGATGAGATTACAGATTTAGAACTTAAAAACGCAGGAGAAAATATTGAGAATCTCGTATTTACGGGTCAAATGTTAGATGAAATTTTTGCAACTGAAATTTTCTATCAGTACGTGACACAACTACTCGGTGCCCCTTGTGCCACAACCAATGCGATATTTGAACATTTACATAACGAAGATGACGGTGTCTATACACTAGGATCACTCTCTGTTTCGCTGATGGAACCAACCTATCAATTTGACATGTAAATGTATTCTTCATTAGAGCTACACGATTGTCTTAGCTTTTATTTGATCTCATCTTATCTATCCATGTTCGGTGTTTTTAACTTTAAATATGTATGGCCAGAAACTGTATGCTCCTTTAGTATCCACTTATCCTGATAAGGGCTTAGCTCAAGTTGCTATGTTTTATTCATTCACTAATTTCACATTCGAAGACTATAACCCAAGGTTGTAGTCTTTTTTCTATTTCAAATAGTAAAACACTCTTGAGGTGAGAGTCGAAAGTATACATTTCGACGTCGAAATGTATACAAATCAGATGGTAAAATTAAGAGTATAAAACACGTATACAAACTATTTTTAATTTGTATACAAATTATTTATTTAAATATGTCATTTGTTCATTATTTTTAGTTGTTCCATAAAACAGACTGTGTCATCATAAGAACTAGAAAGGGGAGAGGACATGAACATATTAACGTTTTACATTTCGAAAGGTGGATCGGGTAAAACCACCTGTTCCTTGAACATGGCCTATGCATTAGGAGAGTTAGGGGAACGTGTTCTTCTCATTGATTTAGATCCCCAGGGTTCTCTTAGCAAACTAATGTTAAAAGAATCTGATACGATCAAATACATGACTATGTTTGATGTACATACACGAAATTTAGATATCAAAGACATTCTATTTGATGACGAAACGTATCATGTCAGTCTTCTTCCTTCAAATGAACGAAATGCAAGGTTAATCAACTTACTCTCTGAGCAAGATAAGCTCTTCTTATTAAAAGATATGATTGCACCGCTCGAAGATGAATTTGATTGGGTCATTTTAGATTCAGTTCCTTCGATCAACGAACTCTCAAAAGTTGTCTTGTCGACTGCTAATACCACCATTATTCCATTTATGCCGAAAAAGCTTGTCTTTGATCAGCTAGGAAGTACCATTCGCACCGTACAAAAGGTGAAAAAATTCTATAATCCTGATTTAGAGATTGCCGGGGTCTTGCCTGTGGCGATGGACCATACGTTAAAAGCCGATAAAGAATACTTCGAAGCAATGGAACAAATTGCGTTGACTGAATCGTTGACTATTTTACCTGTCATCAAACGATCGACATTTATTGAAAAAGCAGCAGATAGCGGAAAAAGTGTCATTCAATACCGCTCCAGAGAATCAAAACAGTTATCTGAACCGTTTCGAGAGTTGGCACAAAAGATCCGAACAGCCAGAGGTGATTCTCTATGAAGGCCAGAAATCGTAACATTCATAAAATCAAACCGAGTGAGCAACACCCTTATCAGAGCGGTTTAACGAATATCAGTTCACTGGTTCAAAAGCTGCCAATTTCAAAGGAAGTTGAAGACCTCGTTCACGAAATCAATGAACTCGCCAAAGTACAAACCATTTCCGTATTTGAGATTGGCAAACGTCTAGTGATCGCCCGTTCTGAGATGCATGATAAAAAAGAGTGGGGGGCGTTTTTAGAAGCGGTCTCCATGTCCGCCTCACTTGCCTCACGATATATAAAAGCCTATGAGACGCTGCATCCACTCGAGGCATCGCTAACAAGTCTACCAGCATCCAAAATTTTTGAACTCATGTATCTCGATAATGTCGATGAGGTCGTCGAGCAAGGACTATATATTAATGGTGAAAGAAGACAGGTCGAAGAACTCACGGTCAAACAGATCCGTGATCTTCGAAAAGGGAACACTCATACACCCCTTAAAGTGAAACCTTTTCAGCAAGAGAAAAAGTCATCTTCGATCTTGTCCGCGCGTATTCCAAGCGATCTTTCGGAACAATTTCAACAGTATGCCCATGCACATAATCGTAGTGTCAGTGAGTTACTAGCTGAAATGATTGAACGAACTGTATCAGACAATATAATAGAAGCCACAGATGAACAAGGAGAGCAGTCATGAAGAAAATCGCATTGTACAATCGTAAAGGTGGAGTTGGAAAATCAACGACAACCATCAATTTAGCTCATGCCTACGCACGGGATGGCTTACGTGTACTCGTGATTGATGCCGATGATCAGGCGTCTTCAACGAATGGATTAGGTCTGACGAACGACTATGAAGGGAAAGTGCTATTGGATTGTCTACTCGAAGAGAACGATCCATTTTATACACCGATTGAACAAGTCATCGTCACTTGTGAATATGAGACTGGAACGATTTACTTAGTTCCGACAAGACGGTCTGCTTCACCGAGTGATTTAACGAGTCAAATTGGTTATGAGTACCGACTCAGTGAAGAGTTGGCCAAACTAGATGAACTATTTGATATCTGTTTAATTGATTGTCCTGGTTCGACGTCAGCGTTGAATCCTTATGCGCGCTGCGCTCTTGTCGCACAAGATCGAATTATCATGCCTGTACAGATGCAAAAGTTTTCGATGGATGCGGTATACTCGGCTCCTGAAGAGTTAGAAGAAATGAAACGATTCCGAGAAGATATTCATATCGCAGCGTTTATCCCGACAATGGTCAGTGCACGTTCTAAAGGGGATACGACGACGGTAGAAGAACTTGAAGAGCTCGGGAAAGAGGTCGGGATTCCTGTCCTTACAACGATCCCGTATGCCGTTAAGGTACAAACCCTACAACGTGAATCTAGACCTGTGATTGATCATAAAAGTCCTGCAACGGATGCTTATTTACAACTTGCCCAGGAGGTACTTTCTCTATGAGTCGCCCTCGTAAAAAACATACGCCTAAAATTTCGACATTCAGTGCTAATTTACCGGTGAAACAAGGAACACAATCTAGCGAAGACCGTACCGATCAAGTGGAAGCTGTCAAAGAATTTTCTGCAACGACGACTATCACGAATCCGTATCAGTCCTTACCAGCAACCGGACTTTCTCGTATTATCACAAAAAAACTGCCCGAAGACATGGAAGGCATTGTTCAATACTATAATCATATTGATGCGATTCAGGCGACAAGTTTTGTCGAAAAGTGTCGTATTCTTGCGCATGCAAATAGCTTGTTCCGTGATCCGGAAACAAAAAAGGAATTTAAACAAGAAGAGGGAAATTGGAAAGACTTTTTAGCGAAGATTGGGATGTCTCATTCCCAAGTGAATCGTTTTGTTTCTTTTTGGAATACGTTTGGTCCGAATATTTTAGAAAAAACGATTGAACAAGATTTCAGTGCGACCAAGTTAGCGGAACTCTTATCATGGCCGGAAGATCCAAAGCTCGCATTACTTGAGAGTAAGAAATATTACACAGCAAATGGGGACAAAACAGTTTATGAAATGACACGTGAAGAATTGCGTGAAGTGAAGCGTATGTTGATCGAGCGTCAAGAGCAGCGCGTCATTGAAGCTGATTCTCCCACTGTAAAACCTATGAAGGTCCATATTCGATTTTCAGATTTAACGGATCCATTATATGTTGGATTAACACAAGCTGCTAAAAAAGAACATGTATCTGAAGATGAAATTATTCGTCGAGCCTTAAATAAGTATTTGAATGAATCCTGAAACAACCTAAGAAATAGACAATATATCGTGGATTTGTTATATTATTTGTAACAGAACCCACCACGCCTCTTCACAATGCGGACCACGGTGGGTCATTTTTTTTATACAAATGGGGGCAAGGACATGGATTCTATGGAGCCTAACCAGTTAAAAGTACCAAAAACTTACGAAGAACAAGTATCCATTCTAAAAGAGCGTGGTCTGCATATTGAAAGTGAGCGAAAGGCTATAGAAGTACTTAAACGGATCAATTACTATCGTTTGACCGCATACGGATTAACACTGAAGACGAGTGATAAAGTAGATCAATTTAAGTCTGGAATTTCATTTGAACATATTTTAAAGCTCTACGAATTCGATAAAGAATTGAGACTTTTGTTGCTAGATGCAATTGAAAGTATTGAAACTGCGTTTCGGGCTCATATCGCTTATTATCATGCGCATACGTATGGTGCAGATGCTTACAAAGACCCTACGCACTTTAAAAATGAAACGTATCATGCTAAGTTTTTGACTAATCTTGAACGATCACTTAAAGAAAATGAGCGGGAACTCTTTGTGAAGCATCATCATACAAAATATCAAAGTAATTTCCCGATATGGGTAGCCGTCGAGGTCCTGTCCTTTTCGACACTCTCCATGATGTTTAAGAATTTACATAATCAAGACAAGCAAATGATTTCTAAAGAACACTACTCGATGGATTTTAAATATATTGAAAGCTGGTTATATACGTTAACGATGATTCGGAATATTTGTGCACACCATGGGCGGTTATATGGTAAAACGTTAACGATTCGACCTCAAGTATTTGCGAACGTTAAAAAAGAACTTTCAAATGAACGAATCTTTATTGTGTTCTTTATCATTTCCAAACTGTTGACTTCAAACGAGCGGAACGTATTTGTAGACAAGATTAATCATCTTTTAGAAACATACGCAGCCTTTATTGATTATAAGCAGTTAGGTATTCCTCAAGGGTGGAAACGATTTATAATATGAGATTAAAAATGAAAAGGATACATTGGAGAGTCAATCTTTGACTACATCCAAGTATCCTTTTATTAATATATTTCCTGTTTTATATTCAAATATTCAATTGCATCAAGAACTCCCAAAATTTAAAAGCATATGATCAACCTGTTCTTTTAAAAAAAAGTAAGCTAAATAGTATATAGACTATTTAGCTTAAGTACCGTCAAGGAAGGTTTTGTTCGAAATACTCCATAAATGAAACAGAGGAATCTTCCCACATTTTTAAATTGTAAAAAATCTTGGCTAAGTATAGATTCTTAGAAGTGATTTCTTGTGACTCTGTGAGAAATACTAAAGCATCACGATATTGCTTTGAATTGAAATAAAAATCAATCATTGCCGTGTGTAGATCTCTTTTTAAAGTTTTGTAATCGTTAGGAATTAATTCATTTATTTTTTTAAACTCTGTAGGTATACTTGAAAAATTACCAACAATTACATTTGTTTTGAACAACTCCACATCACAATTTAAAACTTGATAATCATTATCCATTTCAATAAATATTTGTTTTGCTTCTTTGATTAATTCGATACATTTCTTAATGTCATTTTTTTCTCTAAATAGAATAGCGAGGTTAATCAAAATACCAGCTTTATTAAAGCGTTGTTCAAATAAATCAAAATATTGCATAGCTTTTTCATAAAATTTTTGAGATTGTTCGAGGTCATGAACATTCCGATAGCATATACCTAATGTCATAAACAATTCTCCACTTTTATGTGTGGATTGAGTAATACTATTTATATGAAGTGCCTCTTCACATAAACGAATAGCAGAATAATATTCACCAATTCGACCATGACAAATTCCCATATTTAACAAAACGTCCACTTTTACTAGGTCCATTAACCTATTAGATAGAATTATATTATTAGCTTGATTTAAATATGTTAAGGAAACATGAAAGTCATTTTCCTCAATGTGTACTTTAGCAATTTTTAGTAAAAAATCAATTTCTTTACGTTCAAGACCATTCTCTTGAGCAAGTTGTAAACCTTTCTGAGCATACTCCATACATTTTTCTAGATTATCTTCTTGAAAATAATAAGAAGCGAGTACAAAATGAAATTCTGTTTTGTCGACTCCATTAAGTTTGTCAAAAGCTTCTTTAGAAATGTTTTCGAGCTCTCCCACTGATTGAGCCAATGCTCCTTGATTGTTAATTTCGAGGTGGTATTTAGCATTTTTAATCTGATTTTTCAGCTCGCTTTCAGATAATGCTTTCAATTCTATGTTCTCATAGAAAAGTGAAATATCTACATTCAGTTTTTTTGCTAGTAAAGTTACTGTTTTAAATGATGGCTGAACTAGATTTTTTTCAATTTGGCTAATATAACTCCTATTGACGATCCCATCAGCTAGTTCTGATTGGGTCATTTTTTTTTGCTTTCTGGTTCTTTTCAGAACTTCTCCAATATTAGACATAAAAAAGCTCCTTTCTTATCTAAGTTTATTGTTACTTAAAAGTTAGTAAAAAAAAAGATGATAAAAGTTGTTAATTTCAATTGACATATTAGTGGAAATGGACTAAATTTACATTAACAAATAGTTAGAGCGATAAACAAATCGTTATAAACTAACTTTATGTTAATAATTATAACAAAAAGGGGTAAGGAAATGAAGTCAATTAAAAAATTACTATTAGTTATGGTATTTGTATCAGTTTTTCAGGTCTCTCACATCAATCCATTAGATAACCATAATGTGAATATTCAAATGAATGAGGAAGTATGGCCGAAGGGGTAACAGATTGTTAATAAAAAGTTAAATTTAAGTCAGTAGATGTCGCTTTATATATAAGGAGGTAAATATGAACCAGATCAAAAGTTATCTACGTTTATATTTAAAAATAATGCTTAAAGATAAAGTCCCGTTACTATGGACAATTGGCTTGCCCTTAGGAATTGCGCTCTTGTATGGACCAAGAGAAGAATTAAATCAATCAGATTTTCTATTATTTATTTCATTTTTTTGGGTTTATATCATTCTTTCTATATATCTAAATGGTATTGGTCTTCAATTATCAAGGATGAGAGAGCATGGTCTAATGAAAACATATATCATGATTTCCGGTAACAAATTTACATTTGTCATTGCGGTGATTATGGCACAAGTTATATTCGCTTTTGTGAGTTTAGTTATATTTACATCTGTAGTTACAATTATTTATGGGTACTTATCGGTTGAAATGCTATTGATGCCTATTCTATTACTAATTGCAAGCATTCCATTTGCTATTGCAAGTACAGTAATCACACTACTTCCTATTAAAATATCGAGTATGAGTACATTAGCCAACATTTTACTATTTCCACTTTTTTTACTCGCAAGAGAACTACCTGATCATTTTTTAAGTTACTTAAATCCTTTCTTTGCATTAGAGCAAAATGCTTTATGGATTATTAACGTTGTAACTAGTCTTGATATCAAATTTAATATAGCTCTGACACTGATTGCTACGCTTATCTATTTTGTAATTGGTTTTGTGTCAATTAAGAAATTAAATTTAGTCTCTTTAGTCACAAGATAGAAAGGAGAATACCGTGAATATTCAAGGATTAAGATATAGTTATCCGAAGGCGAAGAAAGAAACCTTAAAAAATGTTTCATTTGAGTTGAAAAAAAACAAATTGAATGTACTTGTTGGTTTAAATGGGGCTGGCAAAACAACATTATTTGACTGCATGACAAAAACGTTGATCGCCAATGAGGGAGATTTACAATTACCTTCAACGTTAGAAACTTTATATTTAACCCAAAATATTTTTTATTCGTCGGAATTGACAGGGCGTGACATGTCCCTATTTATCGGGAGTTTAGCTGAAATGAAAGAGTACAAACAAATGAACTCTTTCATTCATACTTTGCACTCAGAACGTGAAAAAGAGTTGCTTAAACACTTATGGGATATGAAGCTTGGCAAAATGTCTGTAGGAGAACGTAAATGGCTCTTTGTAATGTTACTTACTTGTATAAAGAAAGAATTGTACATTTTTGATGAACCTACAAGTGGAGTAGATCCATCTTCACGTAAAAATATTATGAACAGGTTAGATGAACTTGTAGATAAAAATGCTACATGCTTAATCTCTACACATCAGTTACATGATCTTTCACATATCGCAGCTCATGTTATTTTCTTACATGATGGGGTGATTCTATACGAAGGTGATTATCATGAGTGGCTAGAAAAATTCCAAACTAGAGATCCTGATGAAGCATTCATTAAAATGATTGAATATTCGGACAAAGTGAAGTGAGTTTGTATAAACATACTTTAAAGGAGGTGAGGTATATGAAAAATCCAGCGTTAGAATTACAAAAAACAACTCGAAGCAAAAACGTAGACCAAGGTGGCTCAAGCGGTTCAAGTAGCAGTAGTTCAAGTAATGATTTAAATAGCAGCTTCAGTATTTTCTGCTAATCAAAACATAAAATGAAACATTACAAAAGGAGAGAATTATTATGAAGAACCCAGCGTTAGAATTACAAAAAACAACTCGAAGCAAAAACGTAGACCAAGGTGGCTCAAGCGGTTCAAGTAGCAGTAGTTCAAGTAATGATTTAAATAGTAGCTTCAGTATTTTCTGCTAATCAAAACATAAAATGAAACATTACAAAAGGAGAGAATTCTTATGAAGAACCCAGCGTTAGAATTACAAAAAACAACCCGAAGCAAAAACGTAGACCAAGGTGGATCAAGCGGTTCAAGTAGCAGTAGTTCAAGTAATGATTTTAATAGTAGCTTCAGTATTTTCTGCTAATCAAAACATAAAATGAAACATTACAAAAGGAGAGAATTCTTATGAAGAACCCAGCGTTAGAA
>NZ_JACSLN010000004.1:0-126788 GCF_018618155.1 Exiguobacterium sp. s6 | reverse complement strand
TAGCTCTTTAAAAATGACGAAGCTTGCGCTTCATTCAAAAATTGTAAAACTTATTTTTGCCTCATCGTTCAGTTTTCAAAGTTCGTCTGTCGCTCTTGGCGACTAAATGATAATAACATTTATCATTATTGCGTGTCAACCAGTTTGTTTACTAAGTTGTAAGCATCGCTGGCAACAGAGATAACTATAGCATCCCTTTCTATAACATGGCAAGCATTATTCTAAAAAAACTTTAAAAAGTTTTAAATCACCTTTTCACCTCGGCCCGACTCAAGGATTGGAAGACGATTGACCGACGGAATGATTTTACATTACGGAAAAGTACCGACCGGGGTCAAGGGAGGAATATGTCAACTATCTAACCTAATCTACTGCTCACACTCCATAGTCCCCTTTCCGGAATCAAGCGTTATCTTCATAGCTATGATGTCTTTCCAGACTCTCGCAGAGACCAACCGTTCGGAAACAGGCCACGTACGCTCCAACTACTTGAATCTCCAAATCGCGAATCAAACGGCTCAAACGTTTCAACTCCTTCTATATATAGAGGACAATTGCCTAGTAGGTGAATGGCTGTTAAATACACCATCGACTGTTCAATACCATATATATGAAGAAAACCATCACTTCACGAAGGAATGGTGGAACAGGACCATTCGCCACAATCAAATTTTCAGATGCGTTCTCTCACAAGATGTCACGTTCATCCGCAATGAACACATTACAGAAACCACGCACTAACGATGTATGATCTATTCCTTCCCGAAAACACTGCATACAAAAAAGCCGACTCATAACCGAGTCGGCTCCGTTTATTTACGCGTGTGGCAAGAACATGAAGTACGCCAAGAATATGACTAGCATCCCGTACATGATTGGGTGAATCTCTTTTGTTTTCCCTTTCGCGATCATCATGAGCGGGTACAAGATGAACCCAAGCCCAATCCCCGTCGCAATCGACGAAGTGAGTGGCATCATGATAATCGTTAAGAATGCCGGAACCGCGATTTCGATTTTTTTCCAATCGATATCAAGGAGAGCTGAAGCCATCAACACACCAACAATAATCAAGGCCGGTGCCGTGACCGGTGCCGTGACAACCGCTAAGAGTGGTGAGAAGAACAAAGCCAATCCGAAGAATAAACCTGCGAATACAGCAGTCAACCCTGTACGACCACCCGCCGCAACTCCCGCCGACGACTCTACATATGATGTCGCAGTCGATGTCCCAAAAATTGCACCTGCAACCGTCGCAGTCGAATCAGCCATGAGCGCCTTACTCGCACGCGGCACTTTGTTTTCTTTCATGATCCCAGCTTGACGCGCCACCGCGACGAGCGTGCCGGCTGTATCGAAGAAGTCGATGAAGAAGAACGTCAAGATGACGATAAGCATTTGAAGGGTGAAGACATCACCAAAGTTAATGAACGCTTGGCCGAACGTCGAAGACATGCTCGGCGGCATCGATACAACATCTGAAATCGCAGTCGGTGTCGGCACGAGACCAAAAATCATTCCCGCGATAGCTGTCAACAACATCCCAATGAAAATGCCACCTTTGACGTCTCGTGCCATTAGCAATGCACTTACAACAAGACCGAATACCGCGAGGAGCGTAGTTCCTGTTCCGAGCGAACCGAGACTAACAAGCGTCGCTTCGTTCGCAACGACAATTCCCGCATTTTTTAAGCCGATGAAGGCGATGAAGAAACCAATCCCTGCAGCCACCGCCATTTTAAGTGGAGCCGGAATCGCGTTAACAACCGTCTCGCGAATGCCCGAGAGCGTCAAAGCGATAAAGAACAGTCCTGAGACGAGAACACCCGAGAGTGCCGTCTGCCAAGGGATGCCCATGCCGATGACGACACTGTAGGCGAAGAAGGCGTTAAGCCCCATGCCTGGCGCGATGGCGATCGGGTAGTTGGCGAATAGACCCATCGTGACCGATCCAATCAGTGCGACGAGACCAGTTGCGACGAAAACGGCACCCATATCCATACCCGCTGCGCCCAATACGTTCGGGTTGACGAATAAGATGTAAGCCATGGCCAAGAATGTCGTGAATCCTGCGACGAGTTCGGTTTTCACGTTCGTTCCAAGTTCTTTCAACTGGAAGTGACGTTCGATCCGGCTTTCTGACGGTTGATGATTTGGTTCTTGCTTGAGCTGTGTGCTCATTGATTTTCCTCCTTGGCTCGCCGTAAAACGAGAAAAGGTCCCCGATCGATGACCGGAGACCCCACGCGAAACATACAGGGACATACGTCCCCGAATCTATGTCTCGCCGTAGTGAAATCATTTAAGGTGATTTCGTAGAGACTCTCGGGCCATATTCCCGATATTATACGGCAAAATAATTTTTAATTGTTCGGATATGATAAGAACGTTTTTATCTTAACAACGTCAAAAATGAATGTCAACAGTAATAACGGATTTTAATCAAATATTTCATTCTAATGTTCGGTTTTTCTATATAAAAACAGAGAGGATTGCTCCCCTCTGCCTATTATTCCCACTCGATTGTTGCTGGTGGCTTCGATGTGATGTCGTACAGGACACGGTTGACGTGACTGACTTCGTTGACGATACGGACCGAAATCTTCTCGAGCACATCCCATGGGATGCGGGCCCAATCCGAAGTCATCCCATCAATCGAGGTGACGGCACGTACGCCGACGGCATAGTCATACGTCCGCTCGTCGCCCATGACGCCGACTGAACGAATCGGTGTAAGGACCGTGAAATATTGCCAAATATCACGTTCGAGACCAGCTTTCTTCACTTCTTCACGTAAAATCGCGTCTGATTCGCGCACGATTTCGAGTTTTTCTTCCGTGATTTCGCCGAGAACACGAATGCCAAGACCTGGACCTGGGAACGGTTGACGCCATACGATATAGTCTGGCAATCCGAGTTCAGTACCGAGTTCACGTACTTCGTCTTTAAAGAGCGTGTTGAGCGGCTCGATCAACGTGAAGTTCATATCTTCTGGAAGTCCACCGACGTTATGGTGCGACTTGATCGTTTGTGCCGTATCTGTTCCGCTCTCGATGATATCCGTGTAGAGCGTACCTTGGGCAAGGAAGTCCATGTCCACAAGTTTAGACGCTTCTTCGTCAAACACGTAGATGAACTCGTTGCCGATGATTTTTCGTTTTTGTTCCGGATCTGAAACGCCGGCAAGTTTGGCCATGAAACGATCCTGTGCATCAATCTTAATGACTTTCATATTAAAGCCATCTGCAAACGTCTTCATGACACTGTCCGCTTCGTTTTTACGGAGCAAACCATGGTCGACGAACATACATGTCAACTGGTCGCCGATCGCGCGGTGAACGAGCGCCGCCACGACCGATGAGTCAACACCACCTGACAAGGCACAAAGAACTTGCTTGTCACCGACGATTTCACGAATCTTCTCGACTTCGATGTCGATGAAGTTTTCCATCGACCATTCGCCTTTGGCACCACACACTTCATAGATGAAGTTTTTCAAGATGTCGTTTCCGTACTCCGAGTGACGGACTTCCGGGTGATACTGCACCCCATACATCTTGAGGTCATCACTCTTGATTGAGGCGACCGGACAAGAAGGGTTCGTCCCATCAACGATAAATCCTGGCGGTGCTTCCATGACGAGGTCACCGTGACTCATCCAAACAGTATGTTCCACTGGAAGATCCTTGTAGAGGGCCGAAGCTTCCGGCGTCGAGAAGAGCGTCGCTTTCCCGTATTCACGATGTGCGGCCCGCTCGACACGTCCACCGAAGTGATGCGTCATGAGCTGCATGCCGTAGCAGATCCCGAAAATCGGAATCCCGAGTTCGAAAATTTCTGGGTCGCAGCGGTAAGCGCCTTCCGCATACACACTGTTCGGGCCACCCGAGAAAATAATCCCGGCCGGAGCCAGTTCACGAATCTCAGCAGCTGTCATCTTGTGGGAATGAAGCTCACTATATACGCCAAGGTCACGTACACGACGTGTGATCAACTGGTTGTACTGGCCTCCAAAGTCGAGCACCAAAATCATCTCTTGTTCTATTTTCACAAAACCTCCACCTTTCTGCCTTCTTCTCAAAAAAAGAGCGAGCTTCACCCACGGATTCACTAAACCGAAGAAGAAGCACGCCCTTTTCTGTGTATACGAAACGTGCTCCTTCATAGTCGGTCCATTTACGGTGGTCCGGTAGAGACTCTCGCGCCAATTCGCGAGTATATACGAAGGAATGCTGTTCAATTATCTAACTAATGCGTCTATCTTACTGTATGCATCCGCCTACTTCAACTCATAATTCGACGAATCATGATTTTCCAATATTCTTTATATTTTGAATTCGGTGTTTGGTCGGCATAGATACTTTGTTCAAACAAACGGGTCAATCTCGTCATTTCGGTCGACTCATAATAGGCATCGACCTCTGCAGCGAGCTCGGACGGCGTGCGCCCGTCGACTTTGAAGCCTGCTCCGCGGAGTCGTTTAACTAGATATCGATGCATGGCGACGAGTCGATTTTCATTCAATGGACGCCGTGTCCACCAAAGCATCATGACGAAGCGTTCAATCGATTTCCGGTTCCATATGAGAACGGCGACCGTAAAGACAATCAACACCCAACCCCAAACCGGCATATTCCAATTCTCTGTTGCCGCCTCACCCGATGTGACATCATCGAGTGCCAAATCTTCTTGCGGACGATTCGTCGGCTCATTGTCTTGCGATGCTTGCGGATCGTTGGCTGCTGGATCTTCTGAATTCGTTTCGTCCTCCGTCTCGATTTGAAGCAAGTTGGCATCTGAGAAACTGATCGTCGCTTCAAGCGGGACCCAGCCCGCACCTTCGATGAAGTATTCTACCCACGAGTGGGCGTGTCGGTTCCGGACGGTGTACTCCTCCTCCCCTTGAATGACCCCGCGCGCATCACCCATCGTGAAGCCTTTGACCCAACGCGTCGGCACCCCGCTCGCCCGTAGAAGGACAGCGGCCGAGGTCGAGAAGTTGTCGCAGTACCCGATCAACGTGTCAAACAAAAATTGATCGACGTAATCGGTATCCCCTTCCGGGACGGCGACGTCTTCCGTGTTGTATTGGAATTCTCCAGATTGGAAGTACCCCTGGACGGCTTGGGCGTCCTCGTAAGGACTCTCACTGTCAGCCGTGATGTCAGCCGCCAAGTCACGAACACGGTCCGGAAGCGAATCCGGTAGTTGTAAGTACGCCTGCCGCTCTTCTTCCGTCAACGTCGTCACCGGTTCGTTCAATGCCAGTTGCTCTTCAGTGAAGGAAGGGACACTGTAGCGGAGTTGAATCGTCTGCGGCGTCGTTTGGCCATCATTGTCGAAGACGATCTTCCCGGACGGACGGATGTGAATCGTCTCGTTCGGGAACGGCTCCTCGATACTGCCGACCCTGAATTCGGTCCCGTTTTCCGTCTCGGTCGCTTGTGGATACTCCCCGCCATACGGGACGAACGTTTGACGCCGGTCGAATCGGAGCAACGCCTGTTCAGGCGTCGTATCGACGTCTGGGTCGACGAGCTGGCCGCGGTTGTAGTCCGAGTCGAGGACCGGGGACTCGACCCAGCCTTTCCCGGTGTAAATCTCTTTTGATTCGATGCGCCAATAGCGTGCCGGTACACCACGGGCGATGAAGACGATCCCGTCATCCTGTTCGAACGGTCCACCGAGTTGCTCATCGTTCACCCCATAGCCGACACGACCGCTACCTGACCCTTCATCGTTGCCAGCGTTTTGGAAACTCGTCGTCAACCGGTCGGACCAGTCCCCTTCAATCGTCGGAGACACGCTCGCGAGCGCCAACACGACCGAAGCGAGGAGAGCGATACTGACATAGCGGACGAGCGACTTGCTCGGCCGTTTCGCCAAATCCGTGACGAAGAGTAATAAGAGTGACGCTAAAATCGCAAGTAGTATTTTTCCTTCTCCGTCATAAAGCGTCCATGTGTCAAAGTATGCCATCAATCCAAGCGTCGAGACGATCATCCCAAGAACGAAACCATAGCTTGGATACGTCCGTCCGACCAAGATGGCGAACAAGACACCGATGAGCGCCATCGCCGAGAAGAAAATTGCTTCTTCTGGCAAAGCCCCGCTCAGCACCCCACTTAAATCTTCTACCCAGAGCCCAAACCAATCTAAGATACTGCCGTGATACACGTACAAGATGGTAAAGAAGTTGAGGACAACCACGGCGATGAACCCATACCAAGGCAACAAGCTCGCAAACATCGGTACGAGGAGTAAAAACAGGAACGGCCAATTGACATCGAACGTCGTGCTCCCGACAATCGGCTCGACCCAAAACGACAACAAGTAAGCGGCAAGTGCCGTATAGACAATCCGTTTCACCCACATCGTCATGTCGTCACCTCGTTCGCCGTGTACAAGTGATAGCTGCCTTGGGTCTCATTCATGATTTCGCGTACCCATTTCGTCTCGAGCGGGCTGATTAAAATCAAGTTTCCGACCTCTTGCGGCAAGTTACGCTTCACTCGTTCAACGAGACGTCCTTCCGGTTCCGGTGTCGCCGTCAGCAAGTAATGCCCGACCTCGGCGCTTTGGTCCGGCAAATGGAAAAGGCGGACCTGTTCTTCGATGACATACAGTTCAAACGGCAAGTTTTTCCGTTCAAGTTGCCGAATCGCACCGACGAGTAACGACAGTGATCGTTCGAACGCTTCTTCGTGTCCGGCAGATGTGGACGGGACGAAGACGAGCGAGAGTTTTTTCTCCTGCTCTTGATCGAACGTTTTCGTCATCAAGTTATCTCGACGAGCCGAGGCCTTCCAGTCAATCCGGCCGATGCGGTCACCGGCCGCGTATTCCCGGACACCGCTCGTCGTGTTCGCTACTTCTGTATATGTCCGCGTGCGCCGGTACTGTTCGCCACGCCCACCGACCTGCTCATCACGCGGCAAATCGAACGGAAGTTCAGCCGGCGACACTTCGACGACCGTCTCGAGCCGCAACGTCCGTTTACGATCGAACAGCCCGAACACGTCACGTACGTGAAGGACCGTCCGATCGAACACGTGGATCCCCCGGCGGATCTGTTCGATTTCGTAATGCACCGTCTCTGTTCGCCGAAAAAAGCGGTCGACCGGGGTAACAATCACGTCCGTCGATGTAGCGAGACGAGGCGGTGGTGTCTCTTCTAACGTGACGATCCCGACAAGAAACGGGTATTTCCGCTCCACTTGCAGTTCTACGTCCATCGTTTGGCCCGAGACGAGCCGTTTCGTCGTGATTCGCCGCGAGACGTTGGCTGCCGTGACCGGGTAAATCATAAAGATTGTCCAATACGCCGCCAAAACGAAAAATGACCACCAAAGTGTCGAGGCGACGATACTCCCTTCGATCCGGGCGAACGCGTAAAGTCCGAATGCCGCCGCCCACACGAGGAACAGCTTCATCCAATTTTTCATACTTCTTTGACCTCACGATCCATCGGGACCGGTAGCGAGTCGAGCCAACCTTTGACGAGCTGTTCGGCCGTTTTCCCTTTATAACGCGCCTCTGCCGTCAACAAGATACGGTGACCGAGCACACTACCCGCGAGCGCCTTCACGTCATCTGGCAAGACGAAATCACGGTTATGGATATACGCCCACGCCTGAGCCGCCTTCATCAGAGCGAGCGTCGCACGCGGACTACCCCCGAGGTACGTGTTCGGGTCGTTGCGCGACTCATGGATCAAGCGGACGATATACTGTTTGACCGCACTCGAGACATGCACGTCACGCACGTCACGCTGCATCTGTTCGACTTCGTGTTTCGTGATGACACTTTGGAGCGCCTCGAGCGGCTCTGCCTTTTCGAAACGGGTCAACAAAGAGATTTCTTCATTGAACGACGGGTACCCCATCTCGATTTTAAGAAGGAATCGGTCGAGCTGGGCTTCCGGGAGCGGGTATGTCCCTTCATGTTCAATCGGGTTTTGTGTCGCCATGACGAAGAACGGGGAAGGTAAGATTTTGACTTCCCCATCGACGGTCACACTGCGCTCCGCCATCGCCTCGAGTAACGCCGACTGCGTTTTCGGAGAGGTCCGGTTGATTTCATCAGCCAAGACGATGTTCCCCATCAAAGGTCCCGGACGGTACTCGAACTCTTTTGTCTTTTGATTGTACATCGAGATTCCCGTCAAGTCGGACGGCAACATGTCCGGAGTGAACTGAACGCGTTTAAAATCCAAATCAATGGCACGACTGAACGTACGAACGAGCATCGTCTTCCCGACCCCGGGCACGTCTTCTAACAACACGTGACCTCCGGCAAGCAACGCAGTCAAACTTTTTGCGATGACATCTTCTTTCCCGACGATCACCGTTTCAATGGCATTGATGATCGATTGAATGGCTGGACGATAGGACATAGCCGACTCCCCTTTTTTCTCTAATCGCTGATGCGTTCGAAAATTGAATGTTCTGACTTTATTGTGACATATTCAAGCGCTCGTGTGAAAGAAAACCATCATGCCAATCGGTTTTCCATTCTTTACCCGAAAAAAGGCGCCTTGTCTCTGATTTGAGCAGGCGCCATGACGTTTATTTTGGTCGTTCGATTTCAAAAGTGTCCCCGAGGGTCGCATAAAAGTTGCCGGCGAGACGACTGACCGGCGCCAGTTGTTCCGCATCGATGCGTCCAGCATGATAAAGCGCTGGCTCGATGTGAAAACGGACGACGCGAGCGATCAACAAGTCCGCTGTCACGACGCCATCGTGTTCGATTGGAATGTGATGATGAAGTTTACACTCCATCCGGATTTTGGCTTCTTTCACACCCGGTGTCTTCACGACGTCGCTAGGCACGATGGTGAAGGCCGTCCGCTCGAGTTCGCTTTCCTCGGGTCCTAGATTGGCTGCCGTCTCATTGACGAGGGTCACATTCGTTTCGTCTACGATATGGATGACGAGTTCTTCGGTCGCGACAGCGTTACGAGCCGTGTCTTTCATGACACCGTCCTTCCGTTGAACCGACACCGAGAGAAGTGGTGGTTCGGAAGCGACGATATTGAAATAACTGAACGGAGCGGCATTAATCGTCTCTCCGTTTCGCGTCGTCACAAATGCGATCGGGCGCGGTACGACACTTCCAATCAAAAATTTATACGCGTCACGTTTGGTTAAAGCTGAAGGTTCAATCGATAGCATACGATAGCACTCCTTTGGATTCGACTATAGGTTCAAACTATCCCGTTCACAGCGGACGTGTCAAACGTGAGCACATCGGAATGTGTAGGATGATGAAATACGGGGTATATCCGTCTAGATATGACAATTAAACAGACAATCATCTGATGGCACATCGCTTGAGCAGTTCGGTGTTCATCTGATTTTTCTTTTTGTATATTTCGGTTATGACGATTGAATTGGAGATGGTTTTAGTTAAGGAAGGAAGTAGAGCGTATTATGGGCAAGTGGATTGAACAATTGAACAGTCGTCAAATACTCGGCATCCTGTATGGGGTCTGTATCGTCAGTCTCTTTTTAACGGCAATCGCGGCTTGGTTTGTTCGGGATGATAACGTCTCGCCAAACGAACTTTTGACGTTACGTTGGATTTGGATGACCGGGTTAGTCATGTTTATCACTGCTATTTTATTAATCGGCCGTCCATTGATTAAACGAATGGTCGGACAAAATGAGAAAATGCATGCGAAGCAACAAAAGATGCAGTCGGTGCTCGAGGCGTCTAAACAAAACGAGACAAAATTGAAGTATCGTAACGAACTGATCGAAGTACTCGCTTCAAAGGAGTCGTTATTAGACTACTCTGCTGTCATCGAAAAGATCGTCTGGTTGACCGAGGCTGAGTTCGGGGCGGTCCTCCTAATCAAAGACGATGAAATCACATCCGTCGTACCAAAAGGGATGACGACAGAACAACAAGAAGATTTAAAGGTGCAGTCGCTCTTGTTAAAACGCGTCATGATCTCGAAATCGCTAGAAGCGACATCGAAGAAAGTGGCCGATCAGATTCACGGTTATCCGTATTACATCCACGAGACGGTCATCCCCGTGAAAGACCCGTCAGATGGGACGATGATCGGTTGCTTGTACTTGGCATGTTATGACGAGCCGTTCGACGCGAGTGAAACGTCGGAACTGAACGCATTTGCGAATCAGTTGGCTATCTCGCTATTGCGGACCCGACTGTATCGCCAAATGCAACAAGACCGGAAAGAGACGGCGCAACTGATCAACTCAGTGCGCGAAGCCATCCTCTACTTCAATTATGAGGAAGACACGATTGTCGGCAACCGCGCCTTTATCCGCATGTTCGATGAGCTCCAATTCGAGTACGCGGGTTATGAGGAACTGACGACCTTGTCGATCGATATCGAACAGTTCGCCGAACGGGTCGACCAACAAGACCTCTTCATCAGTTACGTCGAGCGTGTGTTCGACCAAGAACCACCGGAAGATGGCCTCTCGATTTCCCTTGACCAAGGTGATTGCTTCCTCCAAGTATACGCCGAGAGCATTTACCGGGATGGGAAGATACACGGCACGATGCTCGTGTTGCGTGATGTGACGGCCGAGACCGAGATCGACCGAATGAAGTCGGAGCTCGTCTCGACGGTGTCTCACGAATTACGAACTCCGTTATCTTCCATTTATGGGTTTACAGAATTGATGCTCGAGCGCGACTTGAAAGAAAACCGTCGCGAATTGTATTTGAAGACCATCCATGACGAAGCGAAGCGTCTCTCCTACTTGGTAAACGACTTCCTCGACCTGCAAAAGATGGAGGCCGGGAAACAGACGTTCGAATGGGAAACGGTCGACCTTCTCGAACTTGCTCGTGACAGCATCAGCTTCTATCAAGAAACGACCGACTCGCATCATTTACATCTCGATGCCGACGTCGGACAAGACTTCAAAATCGAAGCTGACTTAGAAGGAATGCGGCAGTTGCTCGGTAACTTGCTCAGTAACGCCATCAAGTACTCACCTGAAGGCGGCAACGTGCTCGTCTCGTTGGAACGACTCGAAGGACAAGTCGTCATGAAAGTCCGGGATAACGGGATGGGGATCCCTTCTTCCGCCTTGCCGAACTTGTTCGGGAAGTTTTACCGAGTCGACAACTCGGACCGCCGGAAAATCGGCGGAACGGGCCTCGGTCTCGCCATCTGTAAAGAGATCGCCAAAGCGCACGACGGACATTTACATGTCGAATCGATCTACGGTGAAGGTAGCACCTTTATTTGTGAGCTCCCGACGTCAAAAGAGGCGATTCATCAATGAGCGCGGCCGGATTCATTCCGGTCGTGTTTTTTATATTATTGCTTCTCTTTTTTGCAGGAATGTTTTGGCATAATCTAGAAAAAGAGTAACACCGAGAACCTGAGGCGACGTCACTACACCCTTCCCATTATTCTTGCAGGTAAAATTTAAAAAAAGAGCTATACTAGTAAGGAAGAGACAGACAAGATTGGAGGTCATGGAGTTGGATCATCGCGACCCACCGTTTTCAGAAGTAGGCGACTTTAAACAATGGGGCCGTTTTGATATAAACGTGCCACTGCAGGGCGGGCAAGCTGAACTTCAGACTGCCGTGTCGATTGTAAGAAATCATATTCCGTTGCGATTGGGTGGATTTTATATCATCGCGAGTGAAGATGGGATTTTGACGAGCGGCTCACACGACGCCAATTTACAAAAGCACATCATTCACTTGCTCCAACAAGTGCAGATGGGCCATGTGGAAGATGAAGCGTTGATGAACGAACCGATTTGGACGATTCATTATTTCACCACTCCATAAAACGGCAAGAGACGATTCGGGCGTCTCTTTTTTTGTGCAAAAAAAGAACGCCTCGAGAGGCGTTAATCCCATCGAGACATAATCGCAATGGATTTTTCATAGTATTCAGTGGATAGTTTATACTTCCCATTTTCACGTAGCTCACGTGCTAACCAAAGTGCGTATTTGTTTGTGTAAAATTCATCAGAAGATTCAAAATATTTTACAGCCCTCTTTAAACTATTTAATAGATTCAATTGATCATATTCTCGATAACAATGGTCATAAACATTAAAATGGTAAATAAATTCCTCCAAATCTTCACGTTCCCCCATTAGTTCATAGCCTTTACACAGCCACTCCACCACTCCTGCAGTGTCTCCCCGATCAGAATTGACCTCAATTAAAGACATTACGCTATACAGTTTACTTTTGACATCAATTTTATAATCAATACTTTTCAAAAAGTATTGAAGAGCTTTGTCTTGATCCCCAATCAAAAAATAGATATCACCCATGTTATTATAGAGCATCCCATTGTAACTCTTTAACTCTGTAGCGCTGGCAATTCTAGTCGCTTTCTCATAATGAGTTAAAGAATCCGTATATCTTTTTCTTCGTTTAAGTGCTAAACCGATAATAAGATGACACTCTATAATCCTTTCCACGCAAAAGTGTTCTTGAAAATAACTGAGCGCTAGTCTTACGTTCTCAATAGCTTGTAAATAATCCGTAGACTTGTAATATAGTCCTCCCATAATATAGCGCATATCAGCCATTTCCCATTCTGGCAGATGAGTTTTAGATAGTTTATCGTTAATTTCTTCTAACAATTCCAACGCTTCTTCTCTATCAGTTGATTGAAACAAATGTAGACTCTTCATTAACATATATCTCACTTTATCTTCATCACTTAATTGATCTTCAATCCATCCGATTTCGGTAATATATCGGGCGTCCCCACCTGGCATCATTCCAAAGCGCGCCAACGTTACCATTAAAGTGATGTATAATTCTTTTGATTGATTTACAACGGGATTAGAAATATATTTTTTAACTTTTCTCAACTGATTTTCTTCTTGGCGTGATAAAATAGCGTCTTTTAACAACTCACGAATCTCTACTTTTATTTTTTCGACCTGTTCGCTCAAATCAAAGTACAAAGGAACATCTAAAGAAAGCCTCTCGAATATAAGTTCGAGAACCTCTTCACTAGGCGAAGTTTGATTGTTTTCAATCTTACTTAAATAAGAAATTGAGCATATACCTCGTGCTAAAACAGACTGCTTCATGTTTCGACGCATCCGTTCTACTTTAATTAGATTACCGTAGTTATTTTCCATATCAAGCAGTAGCTCCTTCGTCCTATTTTGAAGTGGTTTTTAATGACATCCAATAGATTTTTAGTGATAATCAGGAAAATCCGATTAAAATAATCAATAATTCGATACAAAAACCGCTCCATTTTCCCAACCATAAGCAGTCCAATAGATACAACTTACATGATAAAATTTAACTACAGAAGTAATGCTTTCACTTTTTTCATAGGTACATCTATTCAGTTTTACCACATTTAAAAAAATTTCATTTTGGAGGTGAATAAGACAGATGGGTAAATTGAACTTTTTGCTTGCAGAAGATTATCTTAAACCTAAAATTTATTTCCAGTCTAAGTCAACACCTGTTTTTACTGCAGGCTATGCTTCAACTGATTATAGTCAATTTGATGGACTAGAGCACTTAACCCAAATGTTGCAATCTCCGAAGGCTTTTATTCTAAATGCATTTCAAATTGACTACTATCAAACCTTGCCTAAGCTGATTTGTAAAGTTCTCAGAGAGAACCGTTCTTACAAAAAGCTATACATTGTAGGGCCTGAACTTTCTCTTTCTATTTTAAAACGCAGTTCAAAAACCGTCTACGAGAAACACGCTGACGACATCGAGTATATTAATGTAGAACGTGATTTCCAAAGCGTTTTCCATCACTGTCTCAAATTATTACGAGAAGGGCATATTTTGTATATCCTTCCCGAGACTTCAATTTGTTGGAAACCTGAGCCGCTCCAACTATTTGAAGATAAATTTACACCTCTTTGTAGTACTTTGTTGAGTCAAGAGGCCCATGTTCCCGTTCTATGTTCATCTAGCACAGAGGAGTCAAATAAGATCACTTTACATGCTCCAGATATCCCGAGCAACTATATAGGTAATCTCGAATCCCGAATTTATCAACAATCCGAAACAATTTACAGCTTACTAGACACTCCCGCCTCTGACTATTTATTGTAATTTTTACAATTTACAAGTAATATCATTTTATACACACTACTATATTTGGAGGGATCTAGCATGAAAAAAGTTACTGGTTTGTTATTTGTGATGGCTGCTGTCCTTTTGCTGGGAAGTTCGGTTAAACCCTTAGTCGATGATATGCCGCGTTTAACTAAAATCGAGGCTCCAGTTCAAAGTTTTTATGATGAGATGCCAAGATTGACAAAAGTGGAAGCCCCTGCTCCCAACTTTGTAGATGACTTCCCTCGCCTTACTTAATCTGAAAAAGAGACGCCTACTAGCGTCTCTTTTTCATTTCTACTTTACTTTTTTTATAAATTTCAAAAAAAGTAAAGCAATTTACATATTAACCTCCATTTTTTTCTTGTTTCCTTATATAATAACGGAGACATGATAAAAAATTTCATTTCATATTCTCAATTAAAGGAGCGGATATTGTTTGAACATATCGAAACCATCTTGGAATCTTAAACTATTACTTAGCTCGTCTATCGTTTTAGGAGGACTGGTTGCCATTCCATCTGATTTGACATCACAGTACTTCGAAATAGGCCAAGTCGAAGCTGCCTCAACATATACTACCACTGCTAACCTGAACTTACGTAAGAGCGCATCCACATCTGCTACAATTCTCGTGACAATCCCAAGCGGCAAAGCTGTCACTTATCTCGGTACTTACGGTTCTTGGTACAAAGTCAGCTACGGTGGCAAGACTGGATACGTTTCTTCCCAGTACGTAAAGGTTTCAACGACTAGCACGACAACGACTAGTTCCACAAAAACCTACACGACTACCGTCAACCTGAACCTACGCCAGAGCGCCTCTACATCCGCTACCGTTCTCGTGACAATCCCAAGCGGCAAAGCTGTCACTCATCTCGGCACTTATGGTTCCTGGTACAAAGTCAGCTACGGTGGCAAGACTGGATATGTGTCTTCCCAATACGTAAAGGTTTCAACGACGACGACACCGACGACGTCCACGGGTACGGGACGTACGATTGTGATTGATGCCGGACACGGTGGAAACGATCCTGGAGCTGTCTACGGCTCATCTTACGAAAAAGTGATTGCGTTCGATATTGCCGCACGTCTCGCGAGTACGCTCTCGAATACATATGGCTATAACGCACGGATGACACGCACGAACGATGTCTACTTGTCGCTCGCACAACGCGTCGAATTGACGAAGTCGTATAAAGGCAGCGCCTTTGTCAGCATTCACAACAACTCTTCGATGAATACGTCTTACCACGGTCATGAAGTACTCGTGCCGACCGGAGAAAGCTATACGACGAACCCATACATCTCGGCTAGCCGGAGTCTAGGAGCGGCCATCAACCGTGAACTCGGTGCCCGTATCCCGACAATCCGTAACCGTGGCGTGAAGTATCAAAACGTTTACGTCGTCGGAAAGAACAGCGTCCCTTCGACACTCGTCGAATACGGGTTCATCAGCAACGCGAACGACCGCTCGCATTTGACGAGCACCACTTACCGGCAACGGATGGCAGACGCCACCGCTTCTGGGATTCATCAATTCATGAGCACTTATAAATAAGCAAGAGACCTGACCGCATATGCGAATCAGGTCTCTTTTTCTGTAGTCGTGCAACGCCAAATCTTATGCGGTGCGCCAGGTCCCCAGTAATGGTCAAGCGTCAACGTCGGCGGCCCGAGCCGCTTTTCCCAATAGGCTTGAGACGTCGGGAAGCCAGCATCCAAGTAAAACGCCGTCTGTCCGTTCGCTGACAATTGTCGTTTGATGTTCTCAATCAAGAAGTGACCTACCCCTTGACGTTGGGACGTAGGCGACACATACATGCAACCGACTTCTGGCGTGTTCGGTTCGACGTCGATATGGGCAGTAATGATGTCATTGGGAGGTAAAATCGCCGCTGTGCCCACGATGACGTCGTCTTTTACGACAACGAAAATTTGAACGGACTCGTCCTCGAAACTGTCCTGAACGGTCGTGTTCAATCGCTCTACTTCTTCATCCAATAGATCGGCATCCTCGAACTGTTCTCGCCGAATCAAGTCACTCAGACTCTCCATGAACAGTCGTTGGAGCGGTTTGACGTCTTCGCGGTCAAGCGGGCGAAAGTTCAATGTCTCCACTTCCCTCTAGTCCTGAATTGTACGTGCTAGTCTTTACCCGCGTCCTGATGGGGTGTAACGTTCGCTTGATGCGATCCTTCGACCGCTTCGAGTTGCTCGAGGTGATCATAACCGAGATGACCGTGTGTCTGCCAGACGAGGATGATCGCGGTCGTAAGGAGTAACAGCGTCAAGTGAAGAAATCCAATCGGGAACGCGCCTGGCTCAATTAACGGAACGAGCGTGAACGAGACGTTGAACATCGTGTGCAATAGGAACACGGACCATAAGTTCATCGTCGTGACGTTATAGAGCCACGAAATGATAAACGTGAACGCCAGAATCGCCGAACCATACGCCCAAAACGGGATCAATGACTGCCCCGTCCCCTCCATGAAGAAGAGCGGAATATGCCAACCCGACCAGATGACGCCGACGAACAGGCTCGCCTTGACGGGCGTGACTTTCAGTTGAAACGCATCAAGCAAATATCCGCGCCAACCGTACTCTTCTTGGATTGTTCCCCCAAGGAACAACATGTAGAGGAAATAAGGAACAACGAGCCATGGACGTTCCAGTAACGACGCGCTATCGGCATCAGACCACCAATAAGCAATCAAGAACAACATAGGCAGGAACAAGAGGCCGAACGCGTAATAGCGAACGGACATCTTCCACTCAAACCCTCGCTTCCAAAGCGTCTTCACTCCTAACCAGCCATTCTCTCGGAACGCCATATAGCTCCCCGCCAGGCTTGGACCGAATGCCCCAATCACGACAATCACCTGGATCGGTAATCCGGTCCACATATACAGCCCCCACCACGCCAGCCATGAGAACCCGAACGCGATGAGGAGAAACAGAATGATTTCTTTTTTGGTCGGAATCAACGCGTCCCCCTCCTTCTACACGTAGTTTACCCGCTTTCTGCCTGGCTTCCCTATTTCACGCAAAAAATATTTTCAACAAGTGAAGCAAAATGATAGGTGGGCTTTTGTTTTGCGGGGTATAATTAGAATTACTATAAAAAATACATTCCTTAGCGAGGTACACATGGAACCAGTAGTCGAACACTCGATGAGTCATAATGTTTTTCTTGTGATTCTGTCTTATATTATCGCCGCCGTTTCTGCATACGCCGCCATCGAGCTGGCACGGCGTGTCAATTCAGCGAACCGTTCCGTCCAAAACGTGTGGATCTTAGCTGGAGGTGCGACGCTCGGGCTCGGGATCTGGTCGATGCATTTTATCGCCATGCTCGCGCATGAGGCGTTGCGACCGGTCACGTATTCGATCCCGCTCGTCCTATTTTCCGTCATCATCGCCATGGCCGGCTGTATTTTCGGCTTCTTGATTGTCTCGCGTCGCACGACCCGCCCCGCTTTGATCGGTGCCGGGGTTGTGATGGGCGGCAGTATCGCGAGCATGCATTATGTCGGCATGGCTGCCCTGCAAGGTGTAGTGACTTCGTATAATCCATGGCTTGCGGCGTTATCGATTCTGATTGCGATTGGCGCCTCGCTCGTCGCTCTCTGGATTGGTTTCTTCTCGAAGTACGCCAAGCAAAAGATCGATCTCGAATTGAAAGTATTCTTCTCGTTGCTGATGGGCATCGCCATCTTCGGCATGCACTTCGTCGGGATGCTAGCCGCGTCGTTCACGTTCGTCGAGATGGATTCTCCGTTCGCCAATGCGATTGAACCGTCGTTACTCGCATGGCTCGTCACGGCAATCACAGTGATTTTGTTCGCCATTTTCTTCCTGTCGCTCACGCTCGATCGTCACCTTCGCAAACGAGAGTTCATTCAAGCGACGATTCTTGAGTCGACGACGGATGCCGTCGTCACGACGACGAAAGATGGAATGATCCAATATGCGAACACGGCGTTCTATCGCTTGTTTGACGAAATCGAGGAAGATGCTTTTTTCCAAGACTATCATCCGTCGCTCACAATCAATCAACCGTTTTATGAACCACGGCGCGTCGACATCGATGACCGAACGATCGAAGTGACGAGTTACCCACTCAAAGGCGAAACGATGGACCAGATGCTTTGGTTCCTCCGTGACGTCTCAGAAACAATCGCCTCACAGCGTCTCGTCGAACATATGGCGTATCACGACACGCTCACGGATTTGCCGAACCGGCACAAGCTCGAACGTATTCTCGCCGAACATATTCAAATCGAGGACCCGGTCGCTTGTCTCTACATCGACATCGATCGTTGGCGGTTCTTGAGCGATATGCTCGGTCATCATGGTTCGGATGAATTGACGATGCAAATCGCCGAACGTCTGCAAGTGACGATTCACCCGGACGACATATTGACACGCGTCGGGTCATCCGAGTTCATCATCTTGTTGTTCGACAAGCGGAGCACGCTTGCCAAACAGAAGGCAGAGAAATGCATCAAAGCCATCTCTCAGCCGTTCGATATCGACGGCACGACCGTCGAACTGACGATGAGTGCCGGAGTTAGCCATTATCCGAAAGACACGACATCGGCCGAGGAGCTCGTTCAATACGCCCGCCTCGCCGTCCACGAATCGAAACGGACCGGAAAGAATCAAATTAAAGAGTTCGAAGACGAGTCGAAGCACCAAATCCTTCGTACCGTCGAGATCGAGAAGGCGCTCACGCACGCGCTCGACCGGAACGAGTTCACACTCGTGTATCAACCGAAAGTGTCGCTGACGCAAAACCGGCTCGAAGGCGTTGAGGCGCTGCTTCGTTGGAACAACCGCGAGCTCGGTCACGTGTCACCGACCGACTTCATTCCAATCGCAGAAAACACGGGCCTCATCCATCCGATTGGCAGTTGGGTCATGCGTGAGTCTTGCCGAGCCTGGGTGCGCTGGAAGAAGTCTGGTGTGAAACCATTCACCCTTTCGGTCAACGTCTCGCCGCTCCAATTCGCACGTGAAGATTTCGTCGAGTCACTCAAAGCCATCTTGGATGAGACCGGGATGGACCCGATGTTCCTCGAATTGGAAGTGACGGAGTCGTCGATGCTGTCATACGAGGCGTCGACACGGGAGAAACTTGCCCAGCTCCATCAGTTCGGCATCTTGATCTCGCTCGACGATTTCGGGACCGGCTACTCGTCGTTCCGTCAATTGCGGGAGCTCCCGGTCCAAGTGTTGAAAATTGACCGGTCGTTCATCGTCAACTTGTTCACCGACCGGAACCAGGAAGCCATCGTCCGTTCGATGATCCAGCTCGGCCATAACCTTAATATGAAAGTGCTCATGGAAGGCGTCGAGACGTCAGATCAACTCGAATGGTTGCTGAACGAACAGTGTGATTACGTTCAAGGTTATTACTTCAGTCGTCCCCTTCGTGAGAAGGACGTCGTGAAGCACGTCAAATCGGTCACCACTTATATTGAGTTCGGGAAGACCCGAGCTTGAGGAGACTGCAGCCCTGCGCTGCAGTCTTTTTGTATGCGAAAAATCTCCCATGCCGCTCGGGCATAGGAGATTCGATTTACGAGACTTGCGCTTTTTCTTGTTCGCGAATCAAGTGATATTGTTCGAGGATCAGCTTCGTCAGCGTATCGTCCTCATGCAATTGAAGATATTTTTCCACCGTCGAGACGATGCCATCTTCTTCGATGGACACATAAAGTTCAGAAGATTCTGAATCCTCAGGGTTGTAATAGGTTAAGGCAGCCGCGATCCCGTAGGCCAATTCGTTCGGTTCGATGCCGTTGTCGATGAGTTCGCGGGCCGGTTTGACGAGCCGGTCACTCGGTCCGAGCTTGCGGATCGGTGAGCGGGCGACGCGTGAGACTTCATCTTTCAACTTCGGATTCTCGAACCGCTTGATGATCTTTTGAATGTATTGGCTATGTTCTTTCGCCTCGAACCCGTACTTCTCGAGGAGGAGCCAACCAGTCTCATACAAGGCACCTTGTACGACTTGACGGACACGGCGGTCTTTCAGCGCTTCGTCGATTGTCGCTTTCCCGAACAAGGAACCGATGTACGACGCGATGGCGTGACCGGTATTGACCGTGAACAGCTTCCGCTCGATGTATGGCCCAATCTCGTCGACCCACGTCACACCTTGAAGCGGGGGCCGCTCGGCCAATCCTTTCGTCTCGATGACCCATTCGTAGAATGTCTCGACCTCGACGAATAGCGGGTCTGCGTGTTGCTGCAGCGGAACAATCCGGTCGACGGCCGCATTCGGGAACGAGGCATTGGCCGTCCCGGTACCACCTGACGCTTCGATCGCTTGATGAAGTGATGCGCTACCACCGATCATGTTCTCGCAAGCAATCACATAAACCGGTGCCGACGTCTCGCGGTCACGAAGCCCTTCGCTGATGAGGGGCGCGACTCTCTGTAGCAGCGTCGGTCCGACGGCGGTCGTGACGAGATCGGCCTCGGCGATGAGGGCGATGACGCGTTCCGGGTCGGTCAAACTGTTGACGCCGCGGACCCGATCGACGACGACGTTGTCGACGCCTTCTTCGGCAAATCCGACTTCATAGAACCGTTTGTCTTCTAACGCCTGGATGACGGTATCATTGATATCGACGAACGTGACCTCGTAGCCGCTCTGATTGAGCAACAATCCGATAAACCCACGTCCGATGTTCCCTGCCCCAAAATGTACGGCTTTCATTACGCCACCTCTTCCATGAATAACGACAAAATCTCTTCTTTCGTCTTCGCCTGTACAAGACGCTCGACGTTATCCTCATCTGAACAGATGACTGCGATTTGGGACAGGAGTTCCAAATGTTCATCATCCACACCGGCAATCCCGATGACGAGTTTCGCCGTCTGGCCACCGAAATCGACGCCGGCCGGCACTTGAAGGATGGAAATCCCCGTCTTTTGAACGGCGGATTTCGCTTCCTCAGTCCCGTGCGGAATCGCGACTTGGTTCCCGATATAAACGCTTGATAGCGCTTGACGTGCATGCATCGCTTGGACGTAAGCCGGAGACACGCATCCGGCTGCTTCTAACACTTCACCGGCTGCGTCGATCGCTTCGGCCGACGTGTTGAACGATTGGTTGAGTCGAATCATCTCTGTCTGAATGAATGGCATTTTAGTTCCTCCTATACCTTAAGCCTTTGTCTCTGTCTGTTGTGTTATGAGATTTTGCTGCGTTCTGCTTTGATTTCTTCAATCAATTGATCGTAGTAGTCTGCGTTCAAAAAGTTCGTGACCGAACGGTGAATCGCATCCGGCACTTGTGCCTCGGCCCGGTCCGTCAAATCCTCATGGGTGATGATGAATTGAGCGTCTTTCGGCAACTGACTGATTGACGTGTTCGTGACTTTGATTGGCAAGTTCGCTTTGTTCACTTTGTTGCGAAGTACCGAGGCGCCCATGGCACTTGAACCCATCCCGGCGTCGCAAGCGAAGATGATGTGATCGACTTTATCGAGACGGTCGTGGACGAGAGCCGACGCATACGACTGCTTGCCTTTCATCGCGCTGACGTTTTGTGTCGCTTCTTCGAGTGACACTTCTTCAGCTGCGCTTGATTTCAAGATGACGCTCGCCACAGCGAACGTGACCGCTGCGGACAAGAGAATCCCCGCAATCAATCCAACGTAAGAACCGCGTGACGCCATCGCGAGAATCGCGAAGATACTACCTGGTGACGCTGGTGCGACGAGACCGACATCGAATAAGACGAATGTGAAGACGCCTGTAGCGCCCCCGGCGATCATCGCAAGAATCAAAATCGGTTTCATCAAGACGTATGGGAAGTAAATCTCGTGAATCCCACCGAGGAAGTGAATGATGGCAGCTCCTGGTGCTGTACGTTTAGCCGCGCCTTTGGCGAACACCATGTAAGCGAGCAGTAAGCCAAGACCTGGTCCTGGGTTTGCTTCAAGTAAGAACAAGACTGACTTCCCGGCGTCTGCCACTTGGTCGACACCGAGCGGGCTCAAAATCCCGTGGTTGATTGCGTTGTTCAAGAACAAGATTTTCGCCGGTTCGATGAACAAACTTGCGATCGGTAACAATTTCGCGCCGACAATCCAGTCGACACCGGCCGCCATGACTTTATCGAGGCCGCTCATGATTGGCCCGAACACTTCGAAGCCACCGATCATGAGAAGACCACCGATGATACCGACCGAGAAGTTGTTGACGAGCATTTCAAATCCAGCTTTGACTTTACCTTCGATGAGACGGTCAAACTGTTTAATGACATATCCACCGAGTGGACCCATGATCATCGCACCGAGGAACATCGGAATGTCCGTCCCGACGATGACCCCCATCGTGGCGAGTACCCCGACGACTCCGCCTCGTACGTCATGAATTAACTTACCGCCGGTGAACCCGATTAAGAGCGGTAACAGATACGTGATTGTCGGACCGACGAGTTCTGCTAATTTTTCATTCGGCCACCAGCCCGTTGGAATGAAGAGGGCGGTGATGATCCCCCAGGCGATGAAGGCGCCGATGTTTGGCATGACCATTCCGCTCAGGAAACTCCCGAACCGTTGTACTTTGACTCGAACCCCGCCCGAGCCAGTTTGCGCATTCGCCATGTATAAAACCTCCAGTCGATTATTGTGAAAGGTAGATTGTTGTAGTGTAGCTAACCGGTTTGTGCTCTACACTCGTATTGTAGTCTCAGCGTAAGCGCTTTCTCAATTCAATCCAGTTCACACTTTGGCAACATTCTGTGCCAAATAAAAAAATGACCACGGCGGGTCATTTCTCGTGCAGCGTGTCTTGAATCATTTTCTTCATACATTCATGAAGCAAGAGACGCAGTTCTTTCTTTGAACCGTTACTGTATAAGTTCATATGTTGTTCGCTCTCAATCAATGATCCGCTGACGGCACTGAGGAACTGGAGTTCGACGTCCGCTGCCTCTTCCGGTGCGAGCAGGACGAGCAGACGCGATACCGGTTCGGTCGATTGGTCCATCATGAGGAGCGGGATCGATTGATTCAAGTCGAAAGCGAATACGCTCGCCCGTTCGATCGAGGCGTGACGCCCATGGAACAAGGCCAGTTTCGTTCCCGGAATCCCGAGCCCGGCCACTTCGTGACGCCGGAGCAGTTGGGCCGATAACTGGATGCCGCTTTGGACAAGTCCGCGTTCTTCTAGATGCGTCCCGATATCGAGCAAGATGTCTTCAAGTCGGTCGCTATTATCGAGCGTGACGAGATCGAACTGCCGGTCCATCCGTTCGAACGTCTCGACGAGGGCACCGAGTTCATTGAAGTCGAGCATCGTCGAGTGGCTCTTCTCTTTCGTTTGGAACGACTGTGGGAGCGATAACAGCAAGTGGCGGACGCGTTGCACTTCTTCGTTCGTCAACAGCGGGTTGACGATGAGCGTCGGCACTGATAGCGGCGGCAACGGCACGGTCGACAAGATGACGTCATAGTCGTCGAGTCGATGCTGTTCGAGACCGAACAACGACGAGTTGACGACGTCCTGCATCTCTGGAAACTCTTGTTTGACCCGGTTGACGAGCATCTTCGAGGAGCCGAGACCGGCCGAACAGACGACAAGGGCTCGATATTCCCGGCGCCGGACCGGTTTGACGAGCGCGGCGGCGAAATGCATCGCCCAAAACACCGTCTCCTCTTCCGTGAACGTGTTTGTCCCGAAGACGATATCGGCCGCCTGTTGAATCGCCGAGCGTAAATGTGGATAGTCACGGTCGATGTGCGGACGGACCGTGTCCGTATCCGGAAGGGCGTGGGTGTTCATACTCGATAAGATATGGGCCAGCAGTCCTTTTTCGAGCGCGGCGTCGTCCGTGAAGGCGAATCCGTGGATCAGTGAAACGTGATGGATGAGCTTATGGACGCGGATCTGCATGACCCAACGTTCTTCCTCATCTTCTTTCATCTGTTCCTTCAACGACCGGAGCCGGTTCGCTTCTTCAGCGAACCAGACCCGCTCCGCCATCGAGAACGGCGTCCCGAGGGCCGTCTCCATATCAGACGCGACTTTCAAGTACTCGTCGGAGCGGCCTTTCGTATACATCTCGAGGAAGAAGCCGGCGTCCAGACGGGCTTGTTGCACGCCATAGGCGAACGTCACCCGCATGATGGTCCGATCGTCCATCCGCTCATACGGATGTTCCTTCAAATAGTCATAACCGTCACGAAGCGCCTCGAGCATGACGTCACACGGGACGGTCTTCAAAAAGGTCGGGATGTAGTCATCTTCCCCGCGGACGAAGCGATAGAACGCGAGCGTGTCCCAATGAGCGAGCAGCGCATTGATCATCAGCTTCCGCTTCTCGGCTTCGAGGCCGAGCACTCTGGCCCCGACCCCTTTCTTCCGTTCGACTTCGAGGTGGTACTCATCGAACCAACGATCGAGTTTCTCCAAGTCTTGTGTGAGCGTGCTCGGGGAGACGTGCATCTGTTTCGCGACCGCCTGCAGCTTGAGCGTGTCTTTTTCAAACAGAAGCCGCCAGGCGAGTTCGAAGATGCGGTCCTCCGCCGTCGGAATCGCCTCGGCCGACAAAATCAAGTCTTCGCGCAACTGTTGCTTCGCATCGGAACGACCGATGAGACTGAGGCCGTGCCCGCGCTGCCAAGCGAGTTCTAACTCGAACTCACGCAAGATGCCCTCGAGCAGTTGACGCTCCCGTTGAATCGTCCGCTCAGACAAATTGACTGCTTGCGCGATCTCCGCGAGCGGTGTCGAGGTCTCCGTTGCCAATAGATGTAGTAAAATCGAGCGCTCCCGGGCGCTCCACTCATGTTTCATATCCATTCACCCATTCCTCGACGAGTTGTCGATATTCCGTGAGCGATAACATGTGTCTGACCGAGCGAACGTGCGCGGTCGGATGATTGACCGTCTCAGTCCCGGCTTGATAGATAATCCAATCCACGTCTTCCGGGATGTCTTGATACGTGCCGTGTTGAATCACACACGATAATTTTCCCGAACACGCTTCAGCAAACAGCTTCGCCGCCATCGCGCTCGTGACGAACCCGCATGGACAGGCAATATATACGTTCATGTCAGACCTTCTTTCATCGCTTATCTTTATCTAACCATACGATGCAACCGCTTACTTCACCTACTATTTTGCTTGTTGGCAAAGATATCGGCAAGCAGTAAAAAGCACCTGACAGATGAAAGTATAAAATAACAGGTAGGTCATTTGATATAAGAACCATCAAACAAGCATACCCCCGTTCTAAGTAAGAACGAGGGTATGCTTGTTTGAATTTTAATATTTAAACCTTTCTTGTGCAAAAATTTAACGATAAAGTAATTTTAAAATCTACACTTTATTCAACATTTTCGGCGAATTATTGAATACTGCGTTGTTTTTAGCTTGATTAATTATCTAATTTTCATTTGAAAGTTAGTGCTGATAATATTTTTTATAGTCATATACGCATAGAAGTTTTTTATAATCCGTCTTCCGCTTATCAGGATACTCTTTTAAATATTTTTCAGCCTCCTCTAACTGTATCCTTCCAGAAAGAATGCCTTTTACTATAGCGATAGTTTTTCTAGATGCAGAGACATTTTCATCATTATTAATTCCTTCTATGCTAAAGTGGTTTGTTGCTAAATCATTGACACTCTTTAATGTATCTATTTTTATTAGCTGTATGTCCTTTAGCTTTTCAAAATTTGAAATGTCTGGTTGAACCTGATAGAAGCCAAATATAGGGAAGAACTGATTTTTTTGTATTCTGTGTTTCTCAATCAATTTCAGTAATTGATGATTTGATTCTTCAATTAGTCTAAAATAATTAATCATCATCTCTTCGGCAGTATGGTATTCATACTTTATAGTTTTTGTTGAACCAATGGCTAATACTTTTTCTCCATTTTTCAGGCTTTCTATATCTTCAGTGATACTTACTTTAATATTCCCACCAGCATATATTTCTTTAACTACATTTTGGACTTTTCTGATATCCATAGCAGATACGGGGAGACTTAGTGTTCCTAAGTGCTTGTATATTTCACTAAAATTATCAGTCTTAATTTTATTAATTCTAATAGTAGACATTCCGTCTATATCAATATCGTGTTCAACCACTTCTAAGTTTTCAGAGTTCTCATCATATTCCACCAAAAGAAAATTACTTCTAATTTTTTCGGCTGTTTCTGAAGAGGGATCTACATAAGTGAATATTGTTTTAAGGATGCTTTTTATGTTTTTATCCCCTAAATTATAACCTAAAAAGATAATAGGATTGTGAATAAACAAAGAGAGTAATTGTGCTCTAATTAACTCATATTTATCTTCAAAATTTGTATAGTCAAGTTCTGTAATTATTATCTTATCGGGATGCTGTATACACCCATGTATTTTATAAGATGAACCATACGGGTTACTTAATAAGATTTCATTACCAATTAAAGACTTAAATTCAAATACATCTTCAATGAACGTGTCATAGTTAGTTGTAATGATAGACCCAATATTTTTTCTTACCTTTTGTAATTCAGCCACTTCAGCTTTTTTATCTTCCTTTACAGAATAACTTTTAAGTAGCTCTGTAATGAAAATTTTAAATCGACTTATGTTAATATCTTTAGACATATTTTCATAAAAGATATCGTTTATATATTTAAATTTACCGTTTCGGTCATTTTGTAAAATTGAATGAAATTCAACTTCAAGCTCCCCTGCAATTCTAGGATAATCATACTCACCATCAATCTGATATTTATATTTTAAATCATAATAAAACTCATCATTACCTTTTAATTCATTAGAAATATATGAAAGTAGTCCATCCCAAGTAAATGCATTTTCTAAGTATCTTAGACTCATACCCGTCCCTACGAAAAGTACTGGATGATTTTCAAAACTAGCTATAAATTCATTAATTCTCATACTTCCACTTCCTTATATTAAATTATTAGTCTTTTTATGTAATTTTAACTGTATAAAAAGGCATAATAAAGAAAAATATTTTTAGGCTGTAGGTTAACTAGCTATCTACAGTCTTTTCTGTTTACAGTTCAAATCACTTAAAACAAGGGTTCCCAGCGAATTTCAGTAGATAAAAACGACCAAGTAATGTTCCGACTCAACTGAAACATTACTTGGTCTACATTTATTCTATAGTATAGATGGTTTGTTAAATGGCGAAGCCAATAATTTTAAACAACATTATGTTCACTTAAAAAAACGGTGCTTTTACAATCATACATTTATTCAACCGTCACCGATTTCGCCAAGTTACGCGGCTTATCGACGTCACAGCCACGTGCGAGCGCGGCATAATACGCCATGAGTTGAACTGGTAACACCGTGATGAGCGGGGTGAGAATCGGTTCGACGTGCGGCAAGATGAACTCATCGTTCTCATGCTCGACGCCTTGCATCGAGATGATACACGCGTTCGCACCACGGGCGACGACTTCTTTGACGTTGCCGCGGATGTTCAAGTTCGTCTTCGGTTGCGAGATGAGTGCGATGACCGGTGTGCCATCTTCAATCAAGGCGATCGAACCGTGCTTGAGTTCGCCACCCGGATACCCTTCCGCTTGGATATACGAGATCTCTTTTACTTTGAGCGCGCCTTCGAGACAGACCGATGCATCGAGTCCGCGTCCGATGAAGAACGTGTTCGGCGTCGTCTTCAAGTAACGGTCCGACAAATCTTCAAACAGTTCTTTTTGCGACATGATCGAGTCCATGATCGTCGCGACACGCGCGAGTTCCGGCATCAACTCGAACGGCAACTCTTTCCCGTTCGCGCGAGCGATGTCGTAGGCGAGAATCGCGAGCACGGCGATTTGGGCCGTGTACGCTTTCGTCGACGCGACCGCAATTTCCGGGCCGGCGTGGAGGAGCATCGTTTCGTTCGCTTCACGCGAGAGCGTCGATCCTGGCACGTTCGTCATCGTGAGTGCCTTGTAGCCGCGCTTCTTCACTTCGACGAGGACGGCCCGGCTGTCGGCCGTCTCTCCAGACTGTGACAAGAAGACGAAGAGCGGACGTGAACTTAAGAGCGGCATATTGTAGCCAAACTCTGACGAGACGTGGACCTCGGTCGGGATGCCGGCAATTCGCTCAAGGATGTCTTTTCCGACGAGCCCAGCGTTATAACTCGTGCCACAGGCGACGATATAGATGCGGTCCGCTTCCGAGACGAGCGAGCGCACGCCTTCCGTGAGCTCGATGTCACCGGCGTCGTTCTGGTAGTGCTGGATGATGTTGCGGATGACGGCCGGTTGCTCGTCCATCTCTTTCAACATGTAGTGCGCGTACGTGCCTTTCTCGATGTCTGACGCATCGATCTCGGCCGTGTACGGGGCACGTTCGAGGACGTCGCCGTCGAGTGTCTTGATCGTCGCCGATTCGCGCGTCAAGATGACGATCTCGCCGTCGTGGAGCTCGAGGTACTGGTCCGTCACTTGGAGCATCGCCATCGCGTCAGACGCCACGACGTTGAACGTGCCGTCGCCGAGTCCGACGAGGAGCGGTGACTTGTTCTTGCCGATATAGAGGCGTTCTTTGTCCTCCGAGTCGATCATCGCGATCGCGTACGAGCCGTGGAGCTCAGCCAACGTCTTGCGGAACGCCGACTCGACGTCATTTAGCACGACGAAGTTCTTCTCCATCAACTGGACGATAACTTCCGTGTCCGTCTCCGAGAGAAACGGCACGTCGAGCGTCGCCTTGATCTGTTCATCGTTCTCGATGACACCGTTGTGGACGAGCGTGAAGCGGCCCGTCGTGCTCTGGTGCGGGTGGGCGTTCGGGACGCTCGGCACGCCGTGTGTCGCCCATCGTGTATGGCCAATCCCGATGGCGCCTTCCGCTTCGACCGGTACGATGTCACGAAGTGCGGCGATGCGGCCGACTTCTTTGAACACATGGACATCATCACCGACGAGCGCGATTCCGGCTGAGTCGTAGCCTCGATACTCGAGCTTCTCCAACCCTTTTAATAAAATCTCTTTCGTTCCGACTTGACCAATCATTCCTACAATTCCACACATAACAATTCTCCTTATCGATTCGATTTCTCGAAAAAGGAAACGGGCTTTTTTGAGTGCTGTCAACGTGTTCCTCGTTGTCCGTCCGGTCACCCGAACGTTTTAAAAGAACACTTGTAGTCGTGACAGACGACTAGGAGGCATCCGCCGAAACATCGATTACCCCCACCTCGTCAACTCCGCAGAGTTCTGGCGCTTTTCCTTCATAGCTGGCCGTTTCTCCAGATACCCTTTCATGCTAGCGGTTCTAGATGTAAACGAATAGCGATTTTGTCACAACGCGCTTCAATACTTTTTTACTGTTCATGCAAAAGTCACCACTTTCACTAAAAAGCCACTTCTTTTACAGGCTTGTCCCATCGACCTCGTTCGGGCATGATAAAGGTATCTATTAGATGAAGTGGAGGAATGGCCATGAATATCGTCTTTCTCGTCATCGGCATCATCTTATCAACCGCATCCAAATGGCTGCAAATTGAAGGACAGAGTGAACTTGGCGATTTTCTCGTGTTTCCAGCCGCCTTTTTCTTGGCGCTCGCACTCTTGTTCAGCTTCCCGTTCTTTAAAGAATGGTGGGACGACCCGTCGCTTCGTCCGAAAGCGTATCGCTTTGCCGGACTTGCTGCCGGCGGTGTCTTATCGTTTCAGCTCTTCGCTTGGCTTCTATTCGGACAAGGCGAGTGGATTGGGAGTTTCTTCTTGATTCCGTTCCTCATCTGCCTCTACTTCATCATCCGAACGTTCAAATGAAAACGGGGCAGCGCTCAAGCGCTCCCCCGTTTTTAAATTGTGTCGAGGTCGAGTAGGACCCCATAATGATCACTCGGCAACACTCCAGCATTCGTGACAGGAGTCTTCCCAAACACGTCCACGCTCGAGATGAGCGGGACGTTCCCTTCGTCGTGACGCAATAACATCCAATCGTAGCGTGTTGGTTGTTTCTGCAAAGAATCCTGCTTCAAATACGGATTGTGTCCATAATCCAGCGTCGGCTCATCCCCACCACGATCACATATGGCGACATCGATCCAACGATTTGCGGTCAAATCACGATAAATCTCCGACTGTGGATTGTCATTGAAGTCCCCACATAGCAGCTCGTAACGTTCTCCCTCACCAATCCAATCGCGGACCGCCTGCACTTGCGCTTCCCGAATGACCGGCGACCTCCAATTCAGATGGACGTTCGTCAATCCGAACGCGTGACCTCCTGCTTGAAACGTCACCCGCATCGCACAGTAGTTCGCTTCTTCTACCTCGTGGTGCCAAATCGCATCATTCGTATCGAGCGGAATATTACTTAAGACAGCGAGCCCTTCATCGGGTGAGTCCGGATAGGCGAGAAATACGCAAAACGGATAGCCCGTTTCGTTGGCGATCTGCTCGGCCACACTGATGCCTTGCTCCCCTTCCACATGCGTTTTGACTTCTTGAAACGCCAGCACATCGGCGTCAATCATCTTCACTGTGGCACAGATGGACTCGATCCGCTCCGACCATAATGTCGGATTGTTCCAGAGGTTGAACGTCGCAATCCTCATGTACTGGCTCCACTCTGTTGCAAATCTGTCAGCACGAATTGTTCGCTTTCTTGAAGCTGTTGAATCGTTTCGCTCAACTCACCGACCGTGTTGTCTAAATAGTAACGATCCGGTGCACCCGAGCTTAGAAACTCGTTCCGCAATATGATGACCCGCTCCCCCATCTGCGCATCGCTCGGCCTATGCTGATCGCGTTGGATGTGAACGTCTTGCTCCGCCCATAAGATGACGTAGCGTACTTCGACACCTTGTTCAATCCAGTGAACCGTGTAGCGCTTCACGTCTTGCCAAAAAGCGACCCAGTCCACGACGACGTCATACCCCGCCTCAAGAAAATTATCAGTCAACGCGACGATATTCTTCCAAACCAAATCGTTTGCCCGCTCTGATTCCCAAGGCCTTTCACGACCAGAGACTGCCATATGACTGATGTCATCCCCCGACACGTATGCACTCTTCTCCATGCTTTGAGCGAGCCATCTCGCCGTCGTCGATTTCCCGACACCAGCCGGACCTGAAATGATCCATACTTTCCGATTCATCATTATCCTCCTTAACATATAAGAGGAAGCGCCTAAGCGCTCCCCCACTTTTGTTCTTCTCGCAATTCGGCTTCCGTGACGTAGTGTTCGTCGAGCTGAGCCATATGCCGCTCATACAGACGATGCTCAAGAATGGCGAGCATGTAAGCTCCTAGCCCAATCAAAGCAAACGCTTGAAGTGAAATCCAATCCGTGAGCAATGCGTAAATCCACACTAGGAAGAAGGGTAGCGTCACGAGCCCAAAGATGGAGTTAAGATGGATGAGCCGCTTTGCTGCATCCGACTTCAAAAATTGTTTTTTAATGTTCTCGCGTTGCCACATCTTGCGAAAATCGGGAAGACCCGCTGCGATGCTGAGAAATATGACCGTCATGGGTGATAGCCAATTATACTCTAATGAGAAAAATAGAAGTGCGGCCAACACCGCTGACAAGAACACTTGTGTGGAATGCTTTCTCTGGTCGAACGCCGTCAATTCACGCATTTGGCTCCGTTTATCCATGACCTTGCTCCTTCTCGATGTCGCGCGCTTCCCGAATCAGTTTTAAATCCTCCCCCGTCAAATAATGACCGTCATGCTTTTGGATGATGCGATCGAGCCATTTCCCGAAAAAGGCAGCTCCCCAGAAAAAGGCTTGCGACAACAAGAACGCCTGAAATGATTGCGGTTGTGGCGTCTCATAGAATACGACAATCCCGTAGTATCCGATTGCGCTAACCCCAATCAAATAAATCGTATACCGGAGCGTAAGCAATTTCCGTGCCTGTCCATTTTTCACGAACCGACGCCACATGAGAAATCGAGTCGTTTCGATGCTAATCATCAGAGCGAAAACCGACACTAAGAGCACAAGGATAAATGACTCGGGCATGTCCCAGTACGATGCGTAAATTAACATCCCAACGACCGCTGAGAAGACAGTTATACCGAAACCCCAACTCGTCCACTTCTCAAATCGAAGAATCGTATCAATCTGTTGTTTTGATTGTGGTGACAGTTCCATTCAACTCATCCTTTCGATCAATTCTTCATACGTCGGTGCATGAGGATCATGCTTTTTCAACTGACGTTCAATGAGTCGTTTCCGATGATTTGCAGTTAACCCCCAAATCCCAAATAGAAATCCAATCCCAATTCCAAGCGACTCCATTGTTAATAACGCCGTCATAAACGTGCCCATCAACAGCGCGCTAATCCACGTGTCCGCATATTCGACCTTTAGCCACTGTAAGCTTTTTGAGTGCGTCGAGACATAGCGAAGGAGACGGTATTGTTTATGCCCCATGAAAATAAGGAACACAGCGACGGTCCACATTAAAGGAATCAATAACATCTTTTCGAATAGAAGCGCAACAATCATTAATAGAACGTAGATGCCAAGGACCGCGCCCCCATAGCGTTGGATTCGTTTAATCGATTGGACTTCTTTTTGAATAGAATATTCCATCCGCTCACCCCTTAAGCTGTTCATATATAGGAAGCCACACATCCTCTTCTTTCATCCGCTTTTCGATTCGTATCGTCAACAACCCTGCTACTACGAGCATGAGCAGCCCACCTAGATACAGAACGTTCGACTCAAACAACTCACCAACATTTAAAGCGATAAAGAAGGCAATCGTATTGAAGCAGTCACTTCTTAATTGTTGGCGATAGCGATGCGTCAATTGTGGATTCAATGTCCGCCGCATCCGGGACCGTCGAATATACATGACATTGACGGGGACGAGCGCTAGTCCGGTATAGACAATTCCCCAAAACAGATGATCCGTCCATGCTATAACTGGAAGGACGACAATCAAGAATACACCGACAATCCCAAAGATGAGTTGATGGAACGAACGAAACCACACCCGTTCCTGCTCGACTCGTTCCCTCATCGCGCTTCCTCTAGTTCGAGGGCTCGTAAGATTGGATCATGTGCTTGTAGCGCCCGGTTCAAGCGACGCGACACGACTTCGGCGAATGTTCCCCAAATCAGAACGGCGAATCCCCAATAGATGTTGTCTTGACTAAAGATCAATAACCCACCCACCATAATCATGAGTACGGTCGTATTCACCAAGTCATACAGTAGTTGCCAGCGGAGCAATTTCCGGGCTACGGAGTCGAATAGATACATCCGTCTCATCCGATATTTCGCCACGTCCGAGATGAGCAGGGCGATGCCGACAAGGCCGAGCGGGACGGTGACCCACGTTGCCCGTTCAAAAAACATCAAAGCGAATGCCAGAATGATGACCGCCAATAGGGCGTAACCGATACGTGTATGTCGTTGCTTCCATTCTCGTTCCCGTTCCATCCGAACTGATTGTGCCATTGTCTTCTCCTCCTCACTCTTCTCTATTTTTATACGAAACCCTTTTGAATTCGTTTCGCAGATTTCAATGATTCTCTGTACAATCGTTCGACTTTTTTCAACAATTGCTAAAGGATTGTCCGCCACCCTGATTCAATTTCTGATATACTGATAGCGTATTCATACCTACAAATTTTCATGTGAAAGGTGCAGACCCCTGATGGCTCCAAAGTATAAACAAGTCGCCGAACAGATTGAGACAGACATTATGAATCATGTCTATCAACATACGAACAAGCTCCTCACCGAGGACGAGTACGCCAACAAGTATGGCGTCAGCCGCAACACGATTCGAAAAGCGATCGAGATTCTCGTCAATAAAGGGTACGTCTATCAAGTCCAAGGGAGCGGCGTCTTCGTCCGTGACCATTATATGAGCGATTACGTGAACCTCGAGAAGTTGCAAGGTCTCACGAGCGACTTCAGTGGACGGAAAGTCGAGACGCGCGTCCTTGATTTCGAATTGACGACAGCGAACGATGAAGTGGCCGAACGGATGAAGTGCAACGTCGGGACGCCCGTCTACTACGTCAAACGTCTCCGGCTCGTCGATGACCATCCGTTTTCGGTCGAGGACTCGTATTTCCGAAAAGACCTCGTCGTCTATCTCGACCGGAACATCACCGAGAAGTCGATCTACAACTACTTCCGCAACGACCAGAAGCTCGCCATCGGTTTTGCCGACCGTGTCATTTACGCCGACTTTTTGAACGCGGAAGACGCGGCACTGCTCGGACTGAAAGAGAACGACCCGGCCCTCCTCGTCGACAACACCGTCTATTTGACGAACGGTCAAATCTTCGACGTATCGCGCTCGACACATCATTTCCGCCATGTTAAGATGCTCAAAGTCTCTAACATCAAGTCCTAAACGCGCTCGAGAGATTGTTCTCGTGTGCGTTTTTTTATGTTCACATTTCGGACGAAAAGAAAGGGTTTACATGTAAGCGGTATCGTGCTACTATCAACTTGTAGAATTTGTACCTATGAATTTTGGTTATCCATACAAAAAGGAGAGATACTATGGTTTCTGAAACAATCGAAATTACTCCCGAAGATATCTTCGGTTTAATCGCCCTTTCAGGCGACGCCAAAGCGAGCTACCATCATGCAATGCTGTTGATGCAAGAAGGCAAAGCAGATGAAGCGGCTGAGGCAGTAAAAGCTGGTGACGCGACATTGAAAGAAGCACACGCTATCCAGACGAAATTCGTCACACTCGAGGCACAAGGGAAAACGGCTACGGTCGGCGTTCTCATGGTGCACGCACAAGATCACTTGATGAACACGATCCTCGTAAAAGAGATGCTCGGCTATATGATGAACATGCAAAACGAAATCAACCAATTGAAAGGAATGGATCAAAAATGATGAAAATCGGACTCTTCTGTGCAGCAGGTATGTCAACAAGTATGTTAGTAGAAAAAATGAAAGCGGTTGCCGCTGAGCGAGGCATCGATGCTGAAATCGCTGCTTACCCAGAATCAGAAATGGAAACGTACGTGGACAACCTCGACGTCGCGCTTCTCGGACCACAAGTTAAATACTTGCTCTCGAAAGGCAAACAAATCTGTGAGCCGAAGGGCGTTCCAATCGATGTCATCAACACTGTCGACTACGGCATGATGAACGGAACGAAAGTATTAGACCACGCATTGAAACTCGCGAATAAATAAACTGAGGTGACCACTTTGAAAATGCCAAACAATTTCTTGTTCGGCGCCGCATCGGCTTCTTACCAAGTCGAGGGCGCATGGAACGAGGACGGGAAAGGACTCTCGAACTGGGACGTCTTCTCGAAAATTCCTGGGAAAACATTTGAAGATACAAACGGCGACGTCGCAGTCGACCATTACCACCGTTATAAAGAAGACATCGCGCTCATGGCGGAGATGGGACTCGAATCATATCGCTTCTCAATCTCATGGCCGCGCGTCTTCCCGAACGGCACAGGTGAAGTGAACGAAAAAGGACTCGAGTTTTACAACAACTTGATCGATGAGTGCTTGAAGCACAACATCGTCCCGTTCGTGACACTCTACCATTGGGACCTACCGCAAGCGCTTGAAGAAAAAGGCGGCTGGAAAAACCCAGAGACGGTTGACGCATTCGTCCGTTTCGCCGATACTTGCTTCCAATCGTTCGGCGACCGCGTCCGTCACTGGATCACGTTCAACGAAGCGGTCATCTTCTGCTCGCTCGGCTACTTGACTGGGGCACACCCGCCCGGCATCGAAGGCGACGTCAAAGGATACTTCCAAACGACGCACCACGTCTTCGTCGCTCACGCTCGTGCCGTCGAGTTGTTCAAACAGAACGGGTACGTTGGCGAAATCGGAATCACACACGTGTTCAACCCGGCTTTCAGCATCGATGACGCCGAAGAGAACAAATTCGCTGAAATGCACGCGAATGCCTACTCGACGCACTGGTTCTATGACCCGATCTTGAAAGGTGAATATCCAGCATACGTCGTGAAAGGACTCGAGGAGCAAGGCCTTCTCCCTGAAATGACAGACGAAGAGCTCGACCTCTTGAAGCGCACGGCTTCGATGAACGACTTCATCGGCCTCAACTACTACAGCCCGCAACGCGTCATGAAGAATGACTCGACGCTCGTCATGGCCGGTGGCCGCGAGAACTCGACAGGCCGTCCGGGTAACCCTTCATTCGATGGCGTCTATAAGACGGTCATGATGGATGACAAGGTCTACACGAAATGGGCTTGGGAAATTTCACCGGAAGCGTTCCTTGACGGCATGCACATGCTCAAAGATCGTTACGGCGATGTGAAAATCTACATCACAGAGAACGGTCTCGGTGATGTCGACCCGATCGTGGACGGAGAAATCGTCGACGACGCTCGCATCGAATACATCGAAGGTCATATCCGCGCCGTGAAACACGCTGTCGAACAGGGTGTCAACGTCGCAGGTTACTACGCTTGGTCGGCCATCGATCTCCTCAGCTGGCTCAACGGATATAAGAAGCAATATGGCTTCATCTACGTGGACCACGCCAACGGACTTGCTCGTAAAAAGAAAAAATCGTTCTACTGGTACAAAGACATTATCGCTACTCGCGCTGAAAACCTATAAGGAGGTTCCCCATGAGCCGCTTAGAAACCGTATTTGAAAAATTCACGCCAGGGTTCGTTCGTTTCGCGAACGCCAAGCCCGTCCTTGCTATTAAGGACGGGTTCATCCTGACGATGCCGATGACGATCATCGGGTCATTGTTCTTGCTCATCCTCGCGCTCCCGATTCCAGGCTGGGCCGGATTCATGTCAGGTCTGTTCGGAGCCGATTGGACGCTCCCGCTCACGCAAGTCGTCGGTGCGACGTTTGACATTCTCGCCTTGATCGGTGTATTCGGAATCGCTTACTCGTACGTGAAAAATGAAAAGATTGAAGGCGTACCAGCTGGTATTCTCGGAATCATCTCGTTCTTGATCATCACGCAAGCGTCTGTCCTCTCTGAAGGTGGAGAAACAGTCGGCGGAGTCATCCCGAAAGTATGGACAGGCGGACAAGGTGTCCTCGCTGCCATCGTCGTCGGATTGGTCGTTGGATTTATTTATTCGCAGTTCATCAAACGCGGCATCAGCATCAAAATGCCTGACGGTGTTCCACCGGGCGTATCGAACTCATTCTCAGCACTTGTCCCTGGTCTTGCGATTATCACACTTGCGGTTGCGACATTCGCGACTTTCCAAGCGGTTGCAGATCGTACGTTCACTGAAGTCGTCTATGACGTGCTTCAAGCACCACTTCAAAACTTGACCGACACACTTGCCGGAGCCGTTATCATCATGGTGCTCATGTCAGTCATGTGGTGGTGTGGAATTCACGGAGCTGCGATCATCATGGGTATCATGGGACCACTCCTTACAGCGAACGCGCTTCAAAACCAAGCAATCCTTGATTCAGGTGAAACACTCGTTGCCGGTGAGAACGCGAAAATCGTTACAATCCAGTTCCTCGACGTCTTCACGAAGCTCGGTGGATCAGGAATCACAATCGGTTTCATCATCGCGACACTCATCGTCGCCCGTTCGGCTCACTTGAAGCAGCTCGGTAAGCTCTCACTCGCACCAAGTCTCTTCAACATCAACGAGCCGGTCATCTTCGGGATGCCGATCGTGTTCAACCCGATCATGTTCGTACCATTCGTCATCGTTCCAGCGATTGCTTCGTTCATGGTGTACTTCTCAATCCTTTGGGGCTGGGTCGACCCGTTCAACGCGCTTCAAGTGCCTTGGACGACACCACCGGTCATCTCTGGTTTCTTGATCGGCGGATGGCGTGCAGCGCTCTTACAAATTGTAACCATCGCTATGGCCGTAGCCGTCTACCTCCCGTTCGTCCGTATGCAAGACCGCGTGTCGTATGGTGAAGAGTTGAAAGCACAAGAAGACGCAGACAAAGCGTCAGCCTAAGCAAAAAACGACAGCCCTTCTCAGCGATGAGAAGGGCTGTTATATTTAGGGAAATAATTATGAGAGTTGGTACATAGATGAAACGAAACTATACCGTCGCTTTTTGTTCCCTTATGAGCGCCTCTTTCCTAGCCGGCATCGCCCTAGAATCTGTCATCCCGTTCGTATTAGGAGTCGTCTTTCTGTTCGTAGCCGGTTATCACACGCGACAGTCAGCTGTTTCTTAAAAAACTATTTATTATACTTATGAATTAATACTAGACTCAACATTAAACTTCACATTCGCGTGCTTCGCAATCGTGGAGTAGTAAGGTTTTGAAGCTAGTCTTTCGTAGTCACCGATCACATGGAATTCTTTTTTTGCTCGCGTCGCCGCTACATTAATCAAGTTAGGTTTCGAACATGACCAATTCGCTGCGCCGTCACTATTAGTATCCGTTCCTACTACAAAGTAGACGATGTCCGCCTCTTTTCCTTGGAAGGTATGAACTGTTCCTACTCGTTCTTTCAACCAATCGTAGGAAAATGCATCTCGGTTTTTTCCTAGCGTTTTGATTAACCCTTGTTTCACAGCAGTGAATGGCGTGATTACGTATATATCTGGAAGACCTTCTTCAGTTTTTCGACTCAGAATTAAGTCAGCCAGCATCCTCCCTTGTGCCTCAATATAATGTCTATTTGTCGCAGTCCCCTTACAATCGAACCATTGTGAATTAAGTGTACGAGACGATCCCCCACCATTTGCTAGAACCATTTTATTCTCATAAGCTATTTCATTTGATATTGAGAACATGGGTTCTTCGCATCTCCGATGAACCCAAAGCGGAATACCCATCCATTGGTTTTGCTCTGTTAACATCCCTTTTGGATTAGACTGATCCGATAAGGCTTGCACAGAAGCGTTTACATCTACATACTCTGATGAAACGTCAAAGAACGACCTCACATCATGCAAGATTGTCGAATCAGTAGTTACAACCGGTTCAATTTGTAAAGGGTCTCCGACTACAAGCACTCGCTTCGATCTCCATAAGGAACCTGCTGCTTGTTGAGGACTCGCCTGTCCTGCTTCATCGATAAATAAGTAGTCTATAAAATTTTGATCGATTTCTTTATACATCGTACTAAAACTGGCGAACGTCGTACTAATCACTGGCGTAATCATATGGAGCGTTTTCCACATCTCTTCGAAAATCTCACGATGCGTTTGAATGCTTAGGTCTAATGATTGACGATTACGCAATAATCGAGTGGCCGTTCGAACTTTAGAGTTGTTAAGAGCAAGCGTTACGTTCTGTAACTTCATCGCCTTTAAAAACAAGAGTCCGCGTTGAAAATTTAACGTATCTGTAAGCCAAGGCGTGTGAATTTGACGAAATGCATAACTCTTCTCATCATCGTTCCAGTATGTGTTATTTGGAATACATAGATTCTCTGATTCGTATCGACTCACTAACGCCTCATATTCTTGCACTTCAACCTCATTCTTATGTTGTTTTCGATTTAATGCTTTTATATCTTCTCTAATCATCGTAGCCTTCTGTTCACTTTCTTTCCATTGCTCCAATAATTCGGTAAGCTCTTTTTTTAAACGAATCGACTGTTCATCTTCTTGTTTATTAAATATCCGTTGCCACCATGTTGTTTTAGGTAAAAGGCCAAGTTGCTGTTCCGTGATTTCTTTTCGTTTCCATAATCTATCGATGCTCTCTTGTAGCGTCTCTACCCGGTCCTGTAAATCACGCTTCTCCCGAGCGATGATTGTCAGTTCTTCAGTGACCTTTGTGATTTTTTTATTCGCTTCGTATAATACTTGAAGAGATTGTTTTATTGCATTGACGTGAGAGAATACTTCATTAAATTCTCTAACTGCTGACTTCCAGTCATCTAGAGTCGTCGTAGTAGAGAGCCTTTTTAATTCATTAATAAATGAATCTTCCTTCGATGGATTGAAGAGTTGTTCAGAAAATTTATTTATATTAGTCGTTTTTCCAAGCGAAGCAGAAAACAATCCCCACGCCTTGTCATCTTTTCCAATTAAGTTTTCCGCAACTTGTGTAAATAGATTTAAAGATGAAGCTTCTTCAGCGTATAACCGATCATAAGTCGAATTACTTTTTCTACGAATGACTTCTTTTTCTTTCGGTAAATCTTTAGAGATATTCTCGACAGCCGCATTATTGCTTGAGGCTACGACCATGCTGAATCGACTTAATAAAGGATTTAATTTACCAACGTTATAAGGGAGAGGACTGTCCTTCAACTTGAATGGTTCAAACTTTTCTATAAACATCTCGGAAGGATGAGCTAGGGTGGAAATCACCTCTGCCCGTTGCACCACAATCTCAGCAAAAACGTCTTTTAATAAAGTAGTTTTACCGGTGCCCGGCGGACCATTTACGGAACTGATAACATTGTTCTCATTAAAAAATTGATTCACAGCTACTTGTTGCATTAAAGATAACCGATGCTCTACAGGTGAAGGCCATCGTCCGTTCGGTAGTCGATTTGGCTGCAATATGGTTTCGATATATTTGCGGTTTTCATCAATATGTAATCGATTCTCTGGTGTCACATTCATTAAATAAGCCTCAAGCGTCTGATTGAGACCCTTAGCTAAGATACTTTGTAAATCATTCGTATAAAAACTATGTAGCGGAAGGCTATTGTTTTGCTCGGATTCCGATGAAAGTTGCAATTCTCGAAAAGTTCTTAATTTGCCGTCCATTCGAAAAAAATGTCGTTCAAACTCATTCGCTAATTTTTCTAATGCTTTCGAATCTACTCCATTGGCTAAAAATTCTTGTGCCTTCATTTCTAAAGAATCTAAACTTCTCTTATAGTTCTCATCAAACTTTGAATAGTCGATGTTTCGAGCCGTCTCCAATTGTCTCAACATGTACATTAGCGGTGGTGCAAAAATAGACTTTTGTACATACTTCCCTTGCTGATCGATTGCAAAAGAAAAACTTGCTATCTTTTGCTCACTCTTATTTATGACTTCATCACTAACATCAAATATTTTTCGAAGCGCTTCAACTAATCTATACTGTTCAAAACATTCAAGGTAGTATATATGCTGAAATGTGCCTATTTTTACCTCAATCGTTCCACAAGGCTCCTCAAGCCTTTTGTCATTTATAAAAACCTCGGAAGTTTTTACTCTCGCAACACCATTCTTGAATTTATATGCTTTCCATTCTTCATTTATTCCAGCTACTCGATGTGGACCTAACGTTTCAATCAAATGCCAGGCTTCAAGTATAGCTCTTTCATTAGTCTTCATCAGACTCCCCCTCTGTAATATTCTCTTTTATCCTATCATTGTTTTCGAAGTGAATATCCATCAATTTCCTGTAGACGCATCCGTTTCTGATCCACAGCCGCATGGACGATGACCGTCACTCCTGGATTGAGTTCCATCATCTTCTTGATTTTCGTCAAGTCGTCCCCTATGATTTCGACCGGTAAGACGAACTCGCCTTCCTTCAAGTGGATGAACTTGATTTTGCCTTTGTCGTCATACCCTGTCACTTCGTACGTCGCATACTCGCGTTTCATTTGAACGGCCCCTTTCATTTGTTGTCCTCTTCTATACGTTCCCTGACCGAATACGTTCCACACAAAAAATCCATCCCTGTAGCGGCAGGGATGGATCCATCTTACGCCTCGACGCTATCCGCGTGTTTGGCTTTATGGTCGCCGATGACGCCGGCGTACCATTTCGCGCTGTCTTTCCAGACGCGCTCTTGCGTGTCGAAGTCGATGTAGAGGATACCGAAGCGTTTCTCATAACCGAAGCTCCATTCGAAGTTGTCCATGAGCGACCAGAGGTAATATCCGGCGATGTTCATGCCTTCGTCGTTCAAGTCGGATACGGCTGTGAGGTGCTTTTTGACGTAGTCGATGCGTTTATCGTCATGGACTTCGCCGTTCTCAAGCACGTCGTCGTAAGCCGCGCCGTTCTCTGTGATGATGATTGGAAGGTCTGTGTACTCGTTACGTAAGCGACGGATCAGGTCTTTGAATTCGTTCGGGGCGATATCCCAGCCCATGCCCGTCTTGTCGTAATCGGAGTACGCAGCCACCGTCATGAAGTCGTTCGCCGCGCTGAACTCAACGAGTCCGCGGCTGTAGAAGTTGATGCCGAAGAAGTCGCACTCTGTCGAGATCGTCTCCATGTCACCTGGTTTGATGAAGTCGTACGTATGAACATATTTCGCGAACAAGTTCATCATGTCGACCGGATACTGACCTTTGAACACTGGATCGAGGAACCAGCGATTCGAGTAACCGTCCGAGTTGTTTTGTGCGAGTCGGTCGTTCACCGAGTCCGTCTTGGCGTAAACCGGTGACAAGTTGAGCGTGATGCCGATTGGTGTCGTCGACTTCAACTCTTGTTTCAACAGTTCGACCGCTTTTCCGTGCGAGAGGAGCATATGGTGCACGGCGCGAACCGCTTCGTTCATGTCGCGATGTCCTGGAGCGTGGACACCGACGTGATAGCCGAGGAAGCCGGCACACCATGGCTCGTTGTGCGTGATCCATGAGTCGACGATGCCGTCGAGCTCATCGAAACATACTTTGGCGTAGTCGATGAACCAGTCGACCGAGTCGCGGTTCACCCAGCCACCTTCTTCATGTGCCCACATCGGGAGATCCCAGTGGTAGAGCGTGACGGCCGGCTTGATGCCTTCCTCACGGAGGCGTGTCGCGAGCGTCTTGTAGAACGCCATCCCAGCCGGGTTGAACTCACCTTTCGCCGGGAAGATGCGCGGCCATGCGATCGAGAAGCGGTACGTGTCGACACCGAGCCGTTTGATGTGCTGGATGTCTTCCTCGAAGCGGTGGTAGTGATCGCACGCGACGTCACCGTTATGCTTCTCGAACACGCGTCCGTCGATGTCGCAGAACATGTCCCAAATCGACGGGGTGCGCCCGTCTTCGTTATGCGCGCCTTCAATCTGATACGACGAAGTCGCGGTCCCGAAGACGAAGTCTTTATTGAATTGCATAGTGTGTTCCTCTTTTCTCTATTATTCTTTGACCGCACCAGCCGAGATACTGCTGACGATGTATTTCGACATGAACAAGAAGGCGATCATGATCGGCACGACCGAGATGGCGATACCGAGGTACAGGGCACCGAGGTTCTCGGCGACTTGCGAACCTTTCAAGAAGCCCATGAGGACCGGCAACGTGTACTTCTCTGGTGAGAACAAGAGCACGAGCGGCATCAAGTAGTTGTTCCATGAGCCGATGAACGTGAAGATCGACATCGTGGCGACGGCCGGCATCATCATCGGGAGTGCAATCGTATGGAAGATGCGAAGCTCGCTCGCGCCATCGATCCGGGCCGCTTCAATCATACTGACGTGCAGCGTGGCCTGGGTGTACTGCCGGATGAAGAAGACGACGAACGGACTCGCGATCGACGGGATGATGAGCGGGATGAACGAGTCGAGAATGCCGAGCGTTTTCGAAATCTCGTAGAAACCGATGAGTCCGAGTTGTCCCGGTACCATCATCATGACAAGCATGAAGATGAACATCGCATTTTTCCCTTTGAAATCGTAGAAGGCGAAACCGAACGCCGTCATCGCCGAGAAGTAACCAGAGAGCAATGTGACGAGCACAGCAATGATCAAGCTGTTCTTGAAGCCGTTCCAGATGTTGATGTAGTCACTCAAAATTGCATAGTTCTCGACGAGTGCCGTCCCCGGGAGAAGGGAGAAACCAGACATGATTTCTCCGTTCGTCCGTGTCGCGTTGACGAGCATCATGAGGAACGGGATGAAACAGACGATCGTCAAGACGATCAAACCCGTGTAGATGACACCACGGCTGAGCCATTTTTTCTTTTGCTTTTGCTTCGGTGGATCCACTTGGCGGGGTGTTTCCTCGCGTGGCGGCTGCACTTCGCTGTCGGCGAGCATACGCCGTGATTCTGCATTTTGTTCCATTGCTTATGCTCCCTTCTGCGCAGCGCGTTCTTTGCGGAACATGCCTTTGAAGACGACCGCCGAGAAGACGAGCGTGATCAAGAACAAGCCGTAAGCGACCGCTGACGCATAGCCGTAGTTGTTATACTTGAATGCTTGGTTGTACAAGTAAAGGACCATCGTGTTCAGTGATCCATCCGGTGCACCAATTCCGTCCGTCAAGAGGAGCGGAAGATCGAACAATTGGAGTCCACCGATGAGTGACGTGATCATGATATACAAGAGAATCGGTTTGAGTAGTGGCAGTGTGACATACGTGAACATTTGCCAACGGTTCGCGCCATCGATATGGGCTGCTTCGAAAAAGTCTTTTGAAATTCCCGACACGCCGGCCATGACGATGATGAACGAGTGACCGAACCACATCCATGTCAAAATGAGTGAGACGGACAGTTGTGCCGTCACCGGTTGCGATAACCAGTTGATCGGGTCAGAGATGATCCCAAGTTTCAAGAGGATCATGTTGAGTGAACCGTGCTGCCAGTCGAGCAAGATTCCGAACAAGAGCGCGACCGAACTGATCGTGATCAAGTTAGGCAGATAGAAGAACGAACGGAAGAACGCGAGGCCCTTCAGTTTTAGACGAAGATCTGAGAACAGGAGTGCCAAAAGCAGTGCAAGACCGATCTGTAAGGCAAAGTTTACTCCCCAAATCTTGATCGTATTGACGAACGCCTCGATGAAGTATGTGTCAGTCAACAGGCGCGCGTAGTTCGCAAAGCCGACGACCTCTTCTCCTTGGCTGCCGGTATAGTTGGTGAAACTGTAGTACAGGGTCAAGAAGACCGGATAAATACTGAATGTCAAAAAGACGACCCAAAACGGGGCAATAAAGGCATAGCCATAGCGGTCTAGTTTTTTCACGTCGTGTTACTCCTTCCCTAGCAACCCTTAAGGGGGGAAGTCCCCCCACGGGTTAGCTGGCCTCAGTCAACTGTAATGTCTGGGTAAGCGTTTTTCGCTTGTTTCTTGAACTCTTCGATCGCTTCTTCTTTCGACTTCTTACCTTCTACATATTGAAGGACTGAAGCGCCGTAGAGCGTGTCGAGCTGTTGGTCATATTTCGTGACGATCCCTGGTGTGATTTCATCCGCTTGGTCAAGGAAGAACTCGTAGTTGTTCTGTCCGCCGAGGAACTCATCGCTGAAGTCGTCTTTGATTTTGTCGGTAACTGGTTTGTAAGCGAGGACGTCGCCTGTCTCTTCAGCCCAGCCAGTCAAGAACTCTTCGTCTTGTGTCATGAGCTTCACGAAATCGTAAGCAGCTTCTTTGTTTTTCGATCCTTCGTAAACACCGAGCCATGTGCCGCCCCAGAAGTACGGGCTTGGACCGTTCGTGACTGCCCAGTCACCAGCTGTGTCTTTCGCGCTGTCTTTCAAGACGCTGTGAAGACCCCATGTTGGAAGGACGTAAGAGAACACTTCTGTTTCCGTTTCTTTGCCGCCTTCTTTAACTTTGATCGGCTTCGACATGCCTTCGAACCAAGATGGTGACCATTCTGGAGCGAGTGCCGTGTATTGTTTCTCACGAAGTTCTTTCGCGTAGTCCATGTAGTTGATCTTGTCTTCTGTCAACACGAGTTCGTTCTTGTCGTTTACCCATGCTTCTGGGTTCGCGCCTTGTGAGAACCAACGAATCGCGCCTTCGTCTGGGAACATCTTGTAACCTTTTTGCTTCATTTTCTCAGCGACTTCGAAGACGCCGTCCATCGAGCTCATCATGTTGCCGATTTCAGTCGGATCGTCTGTGCCGAGGACTTCTTTCGCTAAGCTACGTTTGTAGTAGACGCCACCTGGTGTCGTTTGCCACGAGAGGGCGCGCACGTTGCCGTCTTGGTCTTTCCCGAGGTCGAAGACGTATGGGATGTAGTCGTCTGAGATTTCATTGACGTTGTACGGCTCATCAGAAAGGTTTTCCCAGTAGCCTGCGTCAACCCATTGCTTGAGGAACGCGATCTCGCCTGTGAAGACATCCGGTGCCCCAACACCGCTTTCGAGTGCTGGCTTGAGTTTTGTCGGATAGTCGGCGATTGGAACGATTGTCAATTCAACTTTGACGCCGTTCTTCTCTTCGTATGTTTTGATTGGCTCTTTCAATTCGTCCGTGAACGACCAAACTTTGAGGACGTCATCTTTTGAACCAGACTCAGAACCTGAAGTTCCTTCATCGTTTGAGCAAGCGCCCAAGACGCCGACTGATAGTGCACCGATTGAGAGTAAGCTGACTAATTTTTTACGCATGTGTGAACCCATCCTTTTAAGTGTTTTAGAAAGCGTTTACAAGAAGAGGTAATAATTTGTCGAAAGCGCTTTCGAAAATGCTGAAATAAAATATCGAAAGCGGTTTCGATTTGGGGTGAATGATTTTCGAAATCGCTCTCTTCTCTCCATTCCGCTGAAGCGAACAGAGCGACTTCGAAAGATCATCGTGACTTGTTTACTTTTTGACCGGTGCGCAAGACGCACGTTCAATCAACCGAACTGGGATGACACGACGTTCAGTCCGTCGTTCTTTGGCTGTCATCTGCTCGATGAGCAGCTCGGCCGCCGCTTCTCCGATTTCGTCCGTATCTTGACGAATCGTCGTCAGCTTCGGTGTGATGTATTTGATCATCTCGATGTCGTCATAGCCGATAATCGAGATGTCTTCCGGGACCCGGAGACCGTGTTCATGGACGGCTTCGATTGCCCCGATGGCCATTTGATCGCCTGCGACGAAGACTGCTGTCGGCGATGCCGGCAGTTGTAATAACTTCTCCATCGCCTGCTTGCCTTCTTCGACCGAGAAGAACCCGGCGTTGACCAAGTAACCTGGTTGAATCGGTAAGTCGAGTGCGTGCATCGCAAGCTCATACCCTTTCACCCGGGCCGCACCGGCGTCAATCGACGAATCTCCGGCGATATGCGCGATATGGCGATGTCCTAACTCGTACAAGTAGTTCACAGCCATGCGGGCACCTTCCGTGTTGTCCGAATAGACGACGCTACAGTTGGCGCTGTCCATATCGACCACGACGATCGGGATATCGCTTTGCATGAGCTCTTGCACTTGCTCGTCCATCCGGTCCGAACAAATAACGACGATACCGTCGACTGCTCGATGTTTGAAATGTTCGAGATAACTCATGTCACGGTTGCGAAGGTTTCGAGAGGCGAAGATTAAATCGTAGCCGTGTTCCTCGGTCGCGTGACGGAAACTTTCAATGATGCCGTTAAAAAATGGATGTTTCATTCCGACTTCGTTCGCTTCTGAGAACATGACCCCGATCGCCCACGATTTTTTCGTCGATAACGACTGGGCGTGTGCGTTCGGCAGATAGTCCATCTCAGCCGCTGCTTGTAATATTTTGGCTCTCGTCTTTTCGCTGACGTCCTTATAGTTGTTCAACGCTTTGGAGACCGTCGTAATCGAAAAGCCGGTTTTTTTAGCTAAATCATAAATCGTGCCCATGTCATTCTCCTCTTCCCGAAAGCGCTTTCGGTAATTTGATTGTAGCGCATGAATTTGTAGGAATCAATTCTTTTTCGTGGAATATTTTGAGATTTATTTTCGTACCGTGTTTCTTCTATATTAACGGATAAAATCACTTTTTGTCGTTAGTGTGTCCGCGTGTATAACCAAACGAGGTTCGTGAACTTTTGAACTTCCGTCTCTCCCGTCTCACCTTTGAACAAACGTTGGAACGGTTTCAGCAACTGTTCAAGGACGATTTTCCGGAGCCGGTCTTGATGGAGCTCATACGTGATTGCTTCGAACAAATCGGCTTGTTCCTCGGTCATCTTCACGTGCTCATGGATGCGCGCTGCCATCCCAATCAACTCATCTTTCGTGACGAGGTTCTTATCCGTCGTCCCCCGCATTTGATCGACAGTGACCGGGTTCAAGATATGTTCTCCGGTGTCGACCATACGCGCCGCCATCAACTCGACGTAGGCGTACAAATTACGAATCAATCGCTGAATCGAGTAGGCTGTGTTCGTGATGCGGAGTGTGAACAGGATATGTTGCAACATCCCGTTGAAGAGTACTGTCAACTCGACCGAATACGGGCGAATCTCTTCCCCGATAATTTCTGTCAGGCGCATGGCGAGCCACTCGATCTCATAGACGCGGTGTTGTAGGACGAGTTTTTTCAATTCAGGCTCATTCGCTGACATAATCGACTCGAACAAGGCGTGGAGGTTCCGCTCCTCGTTCAATTGAATGAGAATCGAAATCTGCTCGATAAAGACGTCCTTGTCGCGTTTGTCACGTCCCATCTGCATCTCAATCCGGCGTTGTCCAGCGTCATAGCGCAAGTTCTCGAGAATGTTGGCGACACAGTCCGTCTTCGAGGCGAAGTAGTTATAGAACGTGCCTTTTGAGATATTGGCCCGTTCGATGATTTCTTGGACCGACGTCTGCTGCACTCCGTTCTCAATGAACAAAGCCATGGCGACGTCAGCAACTTTTCGTTTCTTATCCTTCATATATTGATTGCTCCGTTCTGTCTGGTTTCTGGCTTAAGTATACCATTTTGAACCGACAGTACAAAATGGTTGATTTATTTGTACGCTGGGTATAAAATCACTACATCGACACTTACTAGTATATAACTATTCAGAACATAAAGGAGCAACTTGTATGAAACCAGAATTCCAAAAGAAACCGCCGTATCTCATGCTCGCGGTCCTCTTTGTCGGGGCGTTCATCGCCTTCCTCAACAACTCTTTACTTAACGTCGCGCTCCCATCGATCATGGTCGATTTGGAGATTGCTGACTACTCGACAGTCCAATGGCTCGCGACAGGATTTATGCTCGTCACAGGCGTGCTCGTCCCAGCATCGGCCTACTTGATCACCCGGTTCTCGAACCGTGGTCTCTTCATCACGTCGATGGCGATTTTCGCGCTCGGGACGGCCATCGCCGCTTTCTCTCCGAACTTCGGTGTCTTACTCGCCGGTCGGATGATTCAAGCGGTCGGGGCGTCGACGATGGGACCGCTCTTGATGAACGTCATGCTCGTCAGTTTCCCGCGTGAAAAACGCGGAACGGCGATGGGCATTTTCGGTCTCGTCATGATTTCAGCACCAGCGATCGGTCCGACACTCTCGGGCTACATCGTCGAATACTACGACTGGCGCGTCTTGTTCGAGATGATTCTCCCGCTCGCCATCATCGGTCTCGGTCTCGCCGTCTGGAAAGCCGAGAACGTCATGGTCCAAAATAAAGAGCAATCGCTCGATTACTTGTCACTCGTCTTATCGACGCTCGGGTTCGGTGGCGTCTTGTACGGTGTCAGCTCAGCGAGTTCAGATGGCTGGGATAACCCAATCGTCTTGACGACGATGATTGTCGGGTTCGTCGCGTTAATTGCCTTCGTCATTCGTCAGCTCAACATGGAGAAGCCGCTCCTCGACTTACGAGCATACAAATACCCGATGTTCGCGCTCGCTTCAATCATCGCGATTGTCAACGCCGTCGCCATGTTCTCCGGAATGATTTTGACACCGGCCTACGTACAGAGTGTCCGTGGCATCTCGCCGCTCGACTCTGGGCTCATGTTGTTACCGGGTGCGATCATCATGGGGATCATGTCCCCAATCACAGGGAAACTGTTCGATAAGTTCGGACCGAAGTTGCTCTCGATCACTGGTCTCACGATTACAGCGATCTCAACGTACATGCTCGCCAACGTCCAACTCGATTCGACGTACACGTACATCGTGACGACGTACACGCTTCGCATGTTCGGGATGTCAATGGTCATGATGCCGATCATGACTAACGGTCTCAACCAGTTGCCGACAAGCCTCAACCCGCACGGAACGGCCATCAACAACACGGCCCAACAAGTATCCGGTGCGATCGGGACAGCAGTCCTCGTCACAATCATGAACTCGGTCACGAAGACAGAGGCCGAGTCGCTCATGACCGGCGTCGACCCAGCGACACTCACCGAGAGTACGATGGGTGCGTTGACGCAACAAGCGTTACTGTCAGGGATTCAGTATTCGTTCTACGTGGCACTTGGAATGAACCTACTCGCGCTCGTTCTCGCCTTCTTCGTGAAACGAGTTGACGTGAAAAAACTTGATTTCAAAGAAGAGACAGCAGAACTCAAAAAAGCGAATTAATTTATTAATCTAAAGATAAAAAGAGGGGAGTTCATTACCTGTATCAGGAAATGAACTCCCCTCTTTAAACTTTCAACATTGCGACAACCACTACTTTTTTTCCTTCTTACACTTTAATAAAATTCGTCATTAGTTGAAACAATGGCAAAAACGAAATATTAACCTAATTTCAATCCTCGCACCTATATTAGGTGCGATCACGGCTATTAAGCTGCGGCCCCCTTATTACTGATTTCAATCCACGCACCTACGTGAGGTGCGATGCAAGACGCAAGACGGGACGGTCGTCCTGCTCGAAATTTCAATCCACGCACCTACGTGAGGTGCGATCGCCTATGCCTCGCAAGTATGGGCGCGAATAAAGATTTCAATCCACGCACCTACGTGAGGTGCGATTTGACGGTTTCCCGAAATCCTTGCGCCTGGGCGGTATTTCAATCCACGCACCTACGTGAGGTGCGATTACCGACATCGAGCGGTGGTTCCACTTACACATTATTTCAATCCACGCACCTACGTGAGGTGCGATTCGGGCATCCCTGTCATCTCGGCGTCAAATTCATATTTCAATCCACGCACCTACGTGAGGTGCGATGTTCTTTGACGGCATCCCCCACCTTGTCCATGTTATTTCAATCCACGCACCTACGTGAGGTGCGATCAATCATCCCGTATAACACATCAGCACAGTGGAAATTTCAATCCACGCACCTACGTGAGGTGCGATGGCGTTCACGTTCCTCGATGCGTTCTTGCCAATTATTTCAATCCACGCACCTACGTGAGGTGCGATACGTCCTGGAAACGGAACTCGTCGGCGGATATATATTTCAATCCACGCACCTACGTGAGGTGCGATCGGCTACCCGTGTGCTTTCGGCGACCTCATATTCATTTCAATCCACGCACCTACGTGAGGTGCGATTTTCGTCTCATTTTCTTTCACGCTTTCCTCGTTATTTCAATCCACGCACCTACGTGAGGTGCGATTGAATCGCTTGCGCTTGCCGTCCTCGACTTTGTAATTTCAATCCACGCACCTACGTGAGGTGCGATGAATTCGTTGTTTCGTTCCGCTGACCATTGAAGATTTCAATCCACGCACCTACGTGAGGTGCGATCGGAACGCTCGGCGTCATCAAGAACAACGACAAATTTCAATCCACGCACCTACGTGAGGTGCGATAATTACACGTACAACGTCATGAACGTCAGTTGTATTTCAATCCACGCACCTACGTGAGGTGCGATGATGGATTACCACTCGGACAACGACATCGCCGACATTTCAATCCACGCACCTACGTGAGGTGCGATCGAGACGGCGAGTTTGTTTTCGGCAGGGATGAGATTTCAATCCACGCACCTACGTGAGGTGCGATAAGATTAACGGATTCGTCGAGGTTTAATCATGGAAATTTCAATCCACGCACCTACGTGAGGTGCGATCGGCGTCTTTCCAAATGCATACTTCCGAATCGAGATTTCAATCCACGCACCTACGTGAGGTGCGATGCAGGATTCGTTGAACAAGATCATGTAAATATTATTTCAATCCACGCACCTACGTGAGGTGCGATTGATTGGGGTTTCACTTATCCCTCGGATCGTATGATTTCAATCCACGCACCTACGTGAGGTGCGATGGATTTTTTACAACGATCACTTCATCTCTTGGTATTTCAATCCACGCACCTACGTGAGGTGCGATTCCTGCGTCTGGTTATAATGATTTGATTGTTTACAAATTTCAATCCACGCACCTACGTGAGGTGCGATTTTTCCCGAGATATTCACTTTCGTAGCCGTTAGTATTTCAATCCACGCACCTACGTGAGGTGCGATATCAGATATGCCCCGACGTTATCAACGGGCGTAATTTCAATCCACGCACCTACGTGAGGTGCGATGAACCCCGTCAAGGTCAATCCGTATGCGGGGATATTTCAATCCACGCACCTACGTGAGGTGCGATAGGATCGGTTATCTTTTCGATCGTAGCTTTAGGATTTCAATCCACGCACCTACGTGAGGTGCGATCGGGGAGAGGATCAAACGTGGCAAGACAAATCAATTTCAATCCACGCACCTACGTGAGGTGCGATTTAACGTGTACGATGTTGATGTAATGGCATTACTCATTTCAATCCACGCACCTACGTGAGGTGCGATGGGGTCGGACGGACCCGAACACGAAAGGGGTTTATATTTCAATCCACGCACCTACGTGAGGTGCGATGCGAGTACAACGTGTATTGCATCAAATTTTACGAATTTCAATCCACGCACCTACGTGAGGTGCGATGTTCCCCATTTTTCCACAACTTTTTGATACATGGATTTCAATCCACGCACCTACGTGAGGTGCGATTCAATGCGCTACGTTCGACGGCAGTCTCGATCTGATTTCAATCCACGCACCTACGTGAGGTGCGATAACGATATTGAGTACGCCACCGCCTATTCGAAATTTCAATCCACGCACCTACGTGAGGTGCGATAACGGCGATCAACGTGTTCACCCGCTCGTCATTATTTCAATCCACGCACCTACGTGAGGTGCGATTTCCACGTTTTGGAAATGCCGTCGCCCATATTTTTATTTCAATCCACGCACCTACGTGAGGTGCGATCGAACGGGACCAGGTACATTTCGACGAGTTCCGTATTTCAATCCACGCACCTACGTGAGGTGCGATGGGTTCCATAACATTTCGATACTTGCCGTAATCTATTTCAATCCACGCACCTACGTGAGGTGCGATGCGGTCATACGTCACGGCGTTCGTCCAGTTGACATTTCAATCCACGCACCTACGTGAGGTGCGATGCGGTCACCGAGTTCCCAGATGTGGACCCCCTTATTTCAATCCACGCACCTACGTGAGGTGCGATATCATCCTTATATTGCAAAAAAGGGACGACGTTATTTCAATCCACGCACCTACGTGAGGTGCGATGCGGACGATCGTCTTCAAATTCTTGTTGTAATAATTTCAATCCACGCACCTACGTGAGGTGCGATTGTATTGCATCGGTTGAGGTCCATCGAATACAAAATTTCAATCCACGCACCTACGTGAGGTGCGATAGCCGATTCCAAATAAAAAACCGACTAAAAATAAATACAAGAAACAATATTATCCTTTTTAGGATTCAATCCTTAAAAATTATTAGTCTCTCGTCTAGGAATATGCTGAAAAAATGGTGCGAACCTTTCTAGAAAATACTGTGCGCTACATGTTCGCACTCACTAAAAACAACTTCCCCTTTAAAAAATGAGAGGTCCTTCCAAATCTAAAGATTCTTTTGCTCCATAATGCTCCACTTTTGTGGCATGTTGATTACCTAAACGATAAAATCGGAGACTGTCTTTATCCGCATCAACAATATCTTTTAACTTCAGCTTTAACGCTGTAAATTCAGTTTGATCAACGATGCATTCAAACACACTGTTCTGTACGCGCTGACCGTATTGCTGACAAATTTTCGCAACTTGTCTAAGCCGTTTCGTGCCTCCAGGTGAAATGGTATTCACATCATACGTCACTAAAACGAGCACATACATCCCTCACTTGTATAGGAAAGTTGGATATTCTTCTAAGTCACCACGCAAATGCCTGGCCAAGAGCAACGCTTGTGCGTAAGGCACGAGTCCCCACATCATTTTTTCTTTTAAGTAAGGATGCTGAATCATCTCCTGCTTTTTCTTCTGCCAGGAAGAGAGAAAAACTTTACGTCCTTCTTCCGTCATGAGTACAGCCCCGTTCTCCTTTTGAATAAAATGCTTCGCTTGAATGACTTTCATATTGATTAGCGAAAGTACGAATCGATCTGCATAAATTCCGCGAAGCTCTTCCATCAAATCAAGCGCCAGCGAAATCCGTCCTGGACGTTCACGATGCAAAAATCCTACGTACGCATCGAGTCCGACTGCTTCGAGTGCCGCGCCAGTATCTCTTGCTAACAAGCTATAAGCGAATGACAACATTGCATTCACGCGATCAAGAGGTGGTCTTCTCGAACGTCCTTTAAACATGAAATCTTCTTTTTGTTGAAGAATCATATCGTCAAATAGTTGATTGTAGTGAACCGCTACTTTTCCTTCAAGTCCTCGTAACCTCTCCAAATCTTCGCATTCCCGAATTTCGATTAGCTTTCTTGAAAAATATTGTGATGTCTCTTTGAAACGCGCGACATCAATTCGCATCGGATAGTCTCGAGTCGTTCGTTCAAGCATCCATTTTTGATTGTATACTTTGCCAAGAATGAAGTTCCTTGCAAGTCGCGACGATTGGATTTCACAGTCAGAGTGGCGATATTGAGTTTTACGCAACACGACATTACCTTTACTTTCGCCAATAACGCGTGCTAAAAATCGACCGTTTTGCGTCATAAATGTCAAAGGAACATTGTTTTCAGCGCAATATCCCATTAATGCTGGACTGGCACCGGTATATCCGAACGTAACGATTCCTTCGAGATTAAGGAGAGGCACTCGTCCTAAAATTTCGTCCTCTTTCTTTACGACTATATTCCCGCCATCAAGAGCAAGGTATGCATCCGACTGGTTCACGAATAGCGTATTCAACATCTTTTTCACTCCCGAAGTCTCCTCTCCATATATACACTGACACTTTCTCGCACCATCAATTCTGGCAAGCAGATATTTTGGAGTGAACAACTTTTACAATGTGGTCCGGTTTTTACTTTCGGGGTGTATCGTCGATGATAATAGCTGTTCATTTTTGTCACGATTGCTCTTACTTCTTGTTTTAATGCATCTGACAATAGTACAAGATGACGATGCTTCGTTTCGTTGTAGTACAAATAACCCTCAGTAATTTGACATAAGAACATTTCTTCAAGACAAATCGCCTGTGCAGCTAACTGAAGCTCATCTTCTTTTCCTACTTTCGGTTTCCCACGCTTGTACTCGATGGGAATCGGACGATACAGACTAGGACTCCCATATAAAGAAACCCCAGTTGGATCCTCGATAAATTCAACAACATCACATTGTCCACTGATGTTTAACGTTTCTGACTTGATTGCCATCCCGCGAACCATCAATTTATTTTTCCGCTTTTCACGTGCATACGGATCATCCGCTTTTTTGTGCAAGTGTTGCCCTTCAACGGTTCGAGAGTTTTCTTCCCATTGTTGTTCGATGTGAATGAGCGCCCACTGTCGTGGACAAAATTGAAAGTGTTGAATACCTGACAACAACAAATAGGAATCGTCTTGTTTATAATCCATCCAAAACTTCAGGCTCTAGGCCATCAAGTGGAGCAACATGAATTTCATAATCCGAAAAGTCTTTTGGCTCATCTGTCATCGATTTTACCGAAATGGAACGGTGCACTTTCGCCGATGAGTACTGTCCTAATTTCGAACTATGCTCCCACCAATAGACTTTACGCACTTCCATACTTCCTTCAGGACGAGCAGAAGAAGCATCATTTTCAAACAGTGTAACCAGTACCTGTTTTAATTTTTCTGCATCTTCTTTCGTGAAATTCGTTTTTTCAGCAAGTTGAGTATTAATACTTCCGTTTAATACATAGACTCCATGATCGACGCGATGTTTCATTCCCATCGTATCAGAGCCACGTTCTTTGCCGCTCTCAGAGTTCACACTTTTCGTGATTTGCATACTCGTAACATCGATTGGGGCCACACTCGTTGCCGTGTGTATGGAGACAGGGCCACGCACACCAATGGACACTCCAGATTTCTCCCCTTTGAAAGCGAACACCTGACCAAACGAACGGACGTCCATCCATGCTGCACACGCTTCTTGTGCAAATTGATTTCCCATCCCTTTGCCCTTCATCAGCTTCTTCAATTCTTCATTTCCTTCAGCGCGATCTCGTAGACTTTCATAACTATCTGAACGACGATCATTCGATTGTACAAAAATAGACTCGCCCATATCTTGGAGACGGTTCCGAATCTTACGTTTAATGGCGACGTCAGAAATCTCGCCATAGCCATCATAGTTTTGTCGAGGCCGGTTACCGTTGAGCGGATCTCCGTTCGGGTTTGCTTTAGAAACAGACAGAATGACGGTAAAATCGATTTTGTGTTCTAGTATGTTCATGCTTCAACACTCTCCTCATTAGATAAGTTGACTTCTTCACGTTTTTAGTACAAATCATGTCGCTGACTATAAAAACCTAAAAGGTACTTACCAGATAACGGTTTGTTCGTAAAATCACTCGGATCAAGTTGTGATCCTACCTCGTCAATCAATTTGTTAATGTAAGTCACTTTCCCACCAAGTTTCGCTTGATATGGTTGAAGTGCACTTTGAATCGTCATCCATGTCCGTGCAGGATTTTGAGAAAATGCGTTCATGTAACGAATCGCGTTGGTTGAACGATTTTCTTTACCTAATGCTTTCCGCTCCAAATAGTCAGCAAGTGCTAATAATCGTCCAAATAAATAATCTCGATCTTTTAAATTTGAATCTAATGCCACATTCATCCCTTCTTTCTTGTTAATCATTCCACAGGCGATTTGTAACGTTTTCTCCCACTCCCATGCTTCTATCCCCACCGGATTCGATGCTCGTTGAATTAAACTACGGCGAACATCATCTGGTACGACACGCCCGTCCACTACACACGGAATCAGTCTTTCCACAGTGGCCTTTATTAGTTTTTCGTTAGCACGCGGACCGTAGGACGCCGTTGCGATATCGTGCAAAGATGGCGCACCGGTGAAAACTCGACGTTTTTTCTCACGATCAAAGTAAACATATTCCCACGAATGTTCGATGTGCCAGGATTCGAGTCGATTAAAGTATTGTACTTGATCGAATGAACGATAGTACAAAATCGCTAAGCGTCCTGTCGTTGCCGCGTCCAGTATTAATATGTTCACTGTTTGTTGAGGTAATTTTCTTTTATAACCGATAAGTGCGTCAGAAAATGCTCGTGCACCGTCTCGGTTCGTATCGAATACTTCTTTCTCCTCCACATCGTTAAACAACGCAGCAAGTGAAAAAGTCGAATCAACTGCACTCGGCATCTCAGTGACTCGACTCCCCCAAACAAGAAAGACACGTTGATCAATCAGTTTCCCTTGTCTTTGAATAAGCCACTTAAGTGCATTGTGTGCTTTTTGCGATACTTCGTAACTAATCGTCGCTGCTTCAGAGGCTTTATCAAAGCGGCCACGATACGTGAACCCACTACTATCATTCGCTGAGATGAGCTTTGCTTTATCTCCAGCATTACGAATTTTATTCGCATGTTTGGTAGAACCAACTTTTTGTTCTCCCGTTACAAAACATAATGTAGAGTCCCCTGCTTGTTCAGCATAGTAAGCGACAAAAGATTGATAAAACTCTGAATCTTGCCATGGCTCTTTATAAAGCTGTTCTGATGAATGAACATGAAAGCGTATAAACGCTCCTTCCATTCCACCGGTAACTATGGAGTAGATTTGTGGCTTGTCTTCTTTATCCTTCCACGTCCATTTCAACGTGCCATCAGTCTCTGTAAAAAGTACTTTCTCGTTTACTAAATCTTCAATGAGTCGTCCCTTTTGTAAGTACGTATAGATACTCTTCAACCGATCAAATCCATGAGAGGATTCAGACCATTTTTTTAGGTTATCAATGTACACTTGGTGCGCATTGTCTTTTTTATACACTCCGCCAAATGCTTCATAATCTCCAGCCACATAAGGTAATTTGTCATGTAACGGATACGGGGCTATCACACTCCCTGCTCGACTAGATGAATCTTCGGTGCTTGGAATTAATGTATTTCCGTCCCCCTTCTCAATCACTTCAGCCGTGTGGAATTCGCCATTTGGGGTTATGTTGACAGTTATGTGAGCTGTTTGTGTCGTATGAGAAATCGGAAGCAACGTGAACGTCTTTCCTTCCCAACGACTTTCTGATTTACCTACTTCATCGAGATGTTGATTGTATGTCTCGTATAGCTGTTGCCAAACGCTCATGCCATCACCTCCTATAGTTGTTCATGCAACAAATCTACTGGTTCAATATCATTTGCTGTAAATATTTTTGCTTGCATTTTTTTAATCGGTTGGACAAGTGAACAGTCTTCTGGTCTTGTGAAAGTGATCACCCCATTTTTCATCACTGGATGCCACAAACGAACGGCAAGTTCATTACCCCCTGTCTCGTCGGGATAATTGAATCCGTGAACCATGGTTCCGAAATGAAGATCCACTCCATCGTAAAAACCTTCTCCTTGATCAAATTCAATGGGCTCTACGTATGCTTGGCATTCTCTTGCCCCCAGGAAAATATCTCTTCGACCACCCGCTTCCAGCGAACGTTTCAGAATGGCATAATGCTTTCCTTCATTTCGATCAAACGCTAAATCAGGACGGTGTGGATTGAATTCGAAATGCGCTCGAACGTGATAGCACACGTCCCGCAAATACGTGTAGTGCGCTAGAGAATTCCCACCACTATACTCAATTGGCCGCATCCCCTTTGACTCCATTTTAATCGGCTTCATAATCCGAATCGCATCGACGACCATGACAATCGTCGGCTTCCAGTAAATCGATTCGACAATCCCTTTCATGGCCTGATACGTTGGGATTTGATAGGACATTTTCTCGCCACCTAGTTTAGTTAATGGATCCGTAAACAAGGCGTAATCCCCATAAACTTTAAATTCAATCGTATTTCGCATAAGGGTCTCCTTTCATCACATGAATAAATTTTGCATCTCAGAATCTTGAGAAAGATTTAGCCCGTACTGTTCATCGTATGCGGTTGGTTGCAATGCGAGCAATCGACCATCCAGCAAAGAAACAATCCCCCCACTTTGCTCAAGTGCTTGTCGTTCATGGTTATAAATACTGATCGTGTATTGTTGAGATTCCTTTAACCACTTCCGCGCATCTTCCCAATTGATGTCGCCATTCAAGAGTGCAATCAATTCTTCTCCCTTATCTCCATAAGGGGCGAGCACGTCGTCTGTTTGCTGATCGATTACGTGAAAGTTGTCAGCAACCGTTCGATGACGAGCGACCAACAGTAAAGGAGTGTCACTCACTTGATGTTGATTTGTAACTCCTTTAAACAGCATGGGCGCAAGTGATTCAGAAGTAGAACCTTTTATTGGATAATCTAAATCAACTTCGCGAAGTTGGTAAAACTCTTGAAAATATCGCTGCATCGCAAGCTGGGATAGCAACTCTCCGCCATAAGCGTTCGAATCTCGCTCCAAATCGACAACCAATCGTTTAACAATCTCCTGTCCTTTTGCAATGTCCGTTAATTTGGAGACACTTTCCTCAACATGATCAATCAAATAAACGGTTCGCTTATCGACTTCCCCATGTCGGTTGCAACGTCCGGCGGCCTGAGCGATTGAGTCGAGTCCCGCGAACGAGCGAATGACACATTGGAAACTCACATCTACACCCGCTTCAATTAGCTGAGTGCTTATGCAAATGACTCGTTCACCACTTTTGAGTCGTTGATTAATTTTTTGCAAAATGATTTTGCGATGTGCCGGACACATGGAAGTACTCAAGTGATATACTTCGTCTTCAGAAAACGAGGGTTTCAAGGATTCGTATAACTTACGTACAACTGTCTTTGTGTTTAAAATGATTAAAACGCTTTGATGGACATTGGCTTTGTCTCGCACGAATAAGTCGAGTCGATGTGTATCAAATCCGTCTGGAACAACTTCAATTTCAGTCCGTTTAAACGCTTCAATGACGGTCGGTAACTCTTGAATCATTTCTCCATCACTCGTTAACCGATGTTTAACAAAATCTAGTGCGGGTTGCGTAGCCGTGCATAGAATCACACTTGAACTTAGTCCGTCTTTTAAGAAATTAAGCGATTCATTGAATAGCGATACGCATTTGGTAGGAACTTTTTGCACTTCATCAAAAATGACGACCGCTTCACTTAAATGATGAAGACGACGTGTATTGCGATTTCCCTTCGCATAGAACGTATTCAAATATTGAACCATGGTCGTAAAAATGATGGGGGCGTCCCAATTGTCTTTCGCTAAATTCAATTTTGCCTGTAAACTCATTTCATCTTCCGAAGCATCATCTAATTGAATGACATTAGAATGGTGCTCGACGATTTCTTCAGTGTTTAAAACTGCTCTCGCGACTTGAGCGTTTTGCTCAATAATTGTCGTAAAAGGTACAACATAAATAATTCTTTTTTTCTGATGATGAGAAGCGTGGTGTAGAGCATAGCGTAGACTTGCCAACGTCTTGCCCCCACCTGTCGGAATCGAAAGTGTATAAACTCCGCTCGGTCGTTCAGCATACTGCATGCACTGCTCAGACATTTGCTGCCGAAGAACATTTATCGTGGAAACAGTTGAACGATTGTCTTTCAAAGAGGATAAATGTCGTTCTAAATTTTCTTTTAGCACTTGTAAATCAGCAACTAAACTGGAGTCGCCCCCCTTCTCTTCAAACTGTCTTGTATTTGTTCGATCTGCATCGATCAAAATGCTGAAGACTAATTTTGTAAGAAAAGTGGAGTTTACTAACGTCTGCCCGATTCGTTCCAAATAACTCATCAATTGTTGAGAAGCCGCTTCCGCATAATTTATAAAGTCTGGTTCTGATATTACTTCATCAAAGAATCGCTTTTTACATACTTCGTATTCATCTAATACTTTCAATTCAACTCGTCGTAGAAAGGGCGAGTCTTCACCTTGAATATAATCATGGAGGTTTCCGTGATGCGATATGATCGCGTTACTCACGATTTCTCCCAATAACTGTTCAGGCATTTTTCTTTTTAACGTTTCGAACAATAAACGTCCGCCCGCTGTAGCATGATCCACTTCGCCTCGCCTCACCTTTTCTCCTGAAACAGCTCGACGTATGTAATGTTGAAATGCCTCACTATACTTGCCCATATCGTGTAGCAAAGCTGCAAGACCACAAACTTTTGAGATTCCAAGCGGGTCTCCCCATTTCTCTGCTAATAATTTCGTGTCTAATAAATGTTGACGAACGGACTGAATTTCTCCATCTTCAGCGCGTATATGAGCGATATATTGCACAATTCTATCCCTCCCTAACCTCTAAAAACATTCCACAAAATAGGTGTTTTCACCTTCATTTTATTACATTATTTTACTTCAGGTGGTTACTTTTTCTTATTGGGTGTAAAAAAAAAGCAGCTTTCGCCGCTTTTATACTTGCACTGATCCCTAAAGATCCAGTTCCACATACTAACTATTTATCTAATCATTTAGCGAAACTCAAATCATGCCGACTCGGATGCTCCAGGTCAATCTGTCGAATCTTCCGCTCGTAATGGATCGTCGTGGCTGCCTGGGCAGCAATCGCACCAAAGAAAATGACGAGCCACAAGAGCAAGTTTGACTGCATGTCGTTCTTAAATAAGAAGTAGAATCCAATCGCCCCGAACAACGAGACGGCATTGCGACCAACGTACGTGCGACGAATGAACTTCTGAACGGTCCGTTCGTCCGTCAACCGTTGCATGAATCGGCTCTCGCGCCACTCCAGATAGATCAACACAACGAGCGCCGCTAAGAAGGCGATTCCATAACCCGTTTGAAACTCGTTCATGACCAATAACGCAAATGAGACCCCGACCGCGATGACGACCGATACGTGCAAGGGCATCCATCTTTTTTGATACAGTTGAATCGTCCGGATCCGTGCTTGTTTCTCCATTCGTAATCACCTCACTTCTATCTTACGTAAGGAAACTGGTTTTTGTTCCCTTTTTTAAGGATTTAGATTATTCTGATTAGAGGAAGATATTGAATGTAGGGGTGAAGGATAGTGACTTGCAACCAAATACGATTGTTTAGCGGACTCGCACTTCTCGTGACGGGCGTCGCTTTACTACTTAAACGTTAAAAAGCATTCGGGGCATCTGCCCGGATGCTTTTTTCATGTAAACTGAAAGAACAAACTTGAGGACGTATAAGCTCTACGTCCGTTAAGGAGGAACAGAGCATGTCAACATGGGACAAGCGGTTCAATACGGATGAGTATGTATATGGGGAAGCCCCGAATGCCTTTGTGAAGCAACAGGCACATCTGCTCAAACGAGGGATGCGCGTGCTCGCGATCGCCGAAGGGGAAGGTCGAAACGCGGTTTGGCTCGCGGAACAAGGAGTCAATGTGGAAATGTGGGACTATTCGCAAGTCGGTCTCGACAAAGCAAACCGGTTAGCGGAACGTCGCGGGGTCACTCTTCATACTCGTCTCGTCGATTTGGCTGAGGCCGATTGGCCGATAGACACCTATGACGCCATCGTCTGTATTTACGGACATTTCCCCGACAACGTGAAAAAATCCGTCTTGGACGGCGTCTAGCGGGCCTTAAAACCAGGTGGTTATTTTGTGACGGAAGTCTACAGTGAGGCGCAACTCGATTACGGGACGGGCGGTCCGAAACAAAAAGAACTGCTTTATACGCCCGCTGACTTCTCCACACTAATGAACTCATTCAAGACGATTCACTTTTTCGACGGGACCGTGGAACGATATGAAGGCGCGCTCCATAACGGCGAATCGGCGGTCTTGCAATACATCGGTCAAAAAGCAAGCACCCTATAAATAAACGAAAACCGACTCGCTAACCACGAGTCGGTTTTGTCATTGTGACATCAATGCCCCCGATACTTTCCAAGCGCACGCATATTCAACAAGTAGAGCACACCGGCGTAAACGATCAAACCGAGCACGTAGCCCCAAATGCCGGCAAATCCACTACCGTACACCATCACTTCTTTAATCGCCGTCGCCCCGTAAAAGATTGGCATGACATAGCTCAAGTTGCCGAGGCCGTATGGAATCAAGTCGAGCGGGATTAACCCTGAGAAGAACACTTGCGGGATGATCGTGAACGGGATCATCTGGACAACTTGGAGCTCTGAACGGGCGAACACCGAAATCGTCGCGCCGAACAAGACGGCCGTTCCGGCCATGAGGATCATCACGAGAAACACCCAACCGATATTGCCGAGCGATGTCAGCCCGAGCACGTAAATCGTATAGAGAACGATGAAGACGGACTGAACGATCGCAAACACGCCGTAGCCGAGCGTATACCCTAGAATGACCTGTCCGCGTTTGATCGGTGTCATGAGCAATCGTTCGAGCGTGCCGCCGCTCCGCTCTTTGACGAGCGCCATCGCCGATAGGATGAAGACGAAGAAGAACGAGAACAGTGACAAGAACACGTAGCCGAACGAGTCGAACGTCGATTGGCCTTCTTCCCCGTATACATAGTTCATCTCGATATCAGCCGCTGGATTCAACGCCGACAGCGCCGTTTGAATCTCTCGCACCGCCTTCGACGACTTCGTCGACGGTTCTCGGAGCGTGATTGTCGTCCCTTCCTGCGTCGCTTCAAAGATCGCATCGACTTCCTTATTGTCTTCCAAGTACCCGAACGGGTCGTCGACCGTGTCCAACCGGACGTCGAGCGTCTCGGCTTCGAACGCCTCGACGAGTTGCGTTTGTGCGTTCTCATCAAGCACGACGACCGGCACGTAATCCGAGTCACCGAGGAGGAAGTAAACGAGCGTCAAAATCAAGAGTGGTGCGATCAAAATCAAGGCGACACTCCGCTTATCGTTGAGCGTCTGAAAAATGACGCGTTTCGCCAAGTTACGCATGATCCGTCCCTCCTTCTCGACCGGCAATGAGGAACAGTTCCTCGACACGACCGTTCTCCGTCTGGTCTAACAGATGCGGGACGGTATCGTAAGCGATTAAACGGCCGTTATAGATGAGCGCGGCCCGGTCACACTCGAGTACCTCGTCCATGACGTGCGTCGAGACGATGATCGTCGTCCCGTTCGCCCGAATCGCTTGAAACTGATCCCAAATCTGCCGGCGCAAGATCGGGTCGATCCCGACCGTCGGCTCGTCTAAAAATAAAACGTCCGGTTGATGGAGGATCGCGATCGCAAGCGAGAGCCGTTTTTTCATCCCGCCCGAGAAGTTCCGGACGAGCTTTTTGCGGTCGTCCGTCAAATCGACGAGCGTGAGCACTTCCGTGATGCGTTGTTGGAGCTTCGTTTTACCGAGTTTATAGATCGAGCCAAAAAACTCCAAGTTCGCCTCGGCCGACAAGTCGTCATACAATCCGTCGTTCTGGGGCATGAAGCCGATATTGTGGAGCATGCCCATGTTCGGCATCTTTGTTTCGCCGATGCGAATCGAACCTTTGTCCGCGGCCAAGGCACCGATCATCAGCCGAATGAGCGTCGTCTTCCCCGAACCGGACGGGCCGAGCAAGCAACAAATATCGCCTGAGTTGATGGTAAAGCCGACATGGTCGATGGCCAATTGGTCACCGAACGATTTACTGATGTCGTTCAGTTGAATATCCATATTCATTCTCCTTTTCGATGCCTTGTTCGAGTACACTGAATTAATAGACACCGTGTTGGTTTATAGGTTCAGTATAGACCTCAGTCGACAGCCCAACAATCGGCAATATCGGCCATCGTGTCGGTTATCAGACAGTTTTCACTCAAGTGTTGGATAAAGGAGAATATTCAGATGGGACATGAAGATTTACGCATCACACGAACGAAACAATTGATTAAAAGCGCCTTCCTCGAGTTGATTGAAGAGCATGGATTCGAAGCGGTCACCGTGAAAGCGATCACCGAACGGGCCGGCATCAACCGTGGGACGTTCTACAGTCACTATGTGGATAAGTTCGACTTGATGGAGAAGTCGATTGAAGCGATTTTCCATGAGGCCGAACTTAAACTCGTCAAAAACCTCCCTCACGTCTTCGGTGAAGAGCGCGGCGAATCATCCTATCAACTGCTCGTCCCGTTCATCCGTTTCATCGAAGACAATAAAATCTTGATGAAACCGCTCCTCAGACCGAACGGGGACCCGCAGTTCCAGGCCCGGCTCCGGTCGTACATGCATGCGGCGCTGTTCCATCGTTCCCCGACGGTCTTGTTCGACGAGACGAAGGCGCTCGTGCCGGCCGATTATTTAGTGTCTTACATCTCGTCGGCCCATATGGGTGTCATTTACGAATGGCTCTATAGCGATCGGCCCGACACGGCCGAGGACATTGCCCGCATCATCTATACGATCACATTCGAAGGGCCGCTCGTCGCGGGTGGTCTCCGTGCACATTGAAACTTTTACCGTTCCCTCCTGTACGTTAATATTTGGATAAAATACTTCTCAAATGGGTATGTATACGGAGAAGAATGTCTTTGTTTCATAAAAATTAACTGGCGAAAGAAGGGCGGCTCGTCTATGCAAAACGTGAACAAGTCTGTGATTGTGATCGGGGGAGGTCTCGGAGGGATATCAGCGGCCATCTCGCTCGCTCAAAAAGGGTATGACGTCTCCTTGTACGAAAAGAACGACCACATCGGCGGGAAAGTGAATCGGCTTGAACAGGACGGGTTCGGCTTCGATCTCGGCCCCTCAATTTTAACGATGCCGCAGATTTTCGAGAAACTGTTCGCAGGCAGCGGTAAGCGGATGGAAGACTATGTGCCAACCAAGCGGCTCGACCTCGAGTGGCGCTCGTTCTTCCCGGACGGAACGGTGCTCGATTTGTATCACGACTTGGATATGATGGAGCGCGCTAACCCGATGCTGTCGCGGAAAGACATGCGTGAGTATCGCGAACTGTTGAAGTATGCCGAGCGCATCTACAAGACGACGGAGAAGAGTTATTTGAAGGAAGGGTTCGAGTCGCCGCGCGAAGCGGTGGCACAGACCGGACTTTTCTCGACGTTGTTCGGCTTCGATTTGACGTCGACGATGTACGATGGGATTGCCAAACGAATCAGCAACCCGCATTTGCGGACGATGCTGTCGTATTACGTGAAGTATGTCGGCTCATCCCCATATAGCGCACCGGCCGTCCTTAACATGATGATTTACATGCAACACGCGCAAGGCTGCTGGTACGTCGAAGGCGGGACGCATAAACTAGCGGAAGGATTGACGAAACTCGCTGAAGAGATTGGTGTGAAGCTCCATACCGGTCAAGGCGTCGTCCGGGCCCATACGTTGAACGGTCAACTGACGGCGATCGAGCTCGAGGATGGACGGCTACGCTCGGCCGACTATTTCGTCTCCAACATGGAAGTCATCCCGTTCTATCAAAAGATGGTCGAGGCGGATGAACAGTACGTCGACAAGCTCGTCGAAAAGTATGAACCGGCCAGTTCCGGTTTCGTGCTCCACCTCGGGGTGAACAAAGAGTACCCGGCCCTCGGCCACCACAACTTCTTCTTCTCGGAGAACTTGCATGAACAGATGGATAAGATTTTCGAGCAGCATCAGTTGCCGGACGACCCGACGATTTACTTGGTGAACGTCAATAAGACCGACCCGACACAAGCACCGCCCGGGCACGAGAACATTAAAATCTTACCGCACATCCCGTACATCCAAGACGAGCCGTTCACTCCTGAACAGTACGCCGCATTCGAAGAGCGAGTCCTCGATAAGCTCGAGCGGATGGGCTTGGACGGCCTGCGGGAACATACGGTGACGCGCGACGTCTGGACGCCGCATGATATCGAGCGCACGTACGGCTCGGACCGGGGCGCGATTTATGGGACCGTCGCCGATAAGAAACAGAACGGCGGCTTTAAGCACAAGAAGCAGAGCGAGCTGTACGACAACCTCTACTTCGTCGGCGGCACGGTCAATCCCGGCGGCGGCATGCCGATGGTGACACTGAGTGGCCAGCAAGTGAGTGATAAGATTGCGAAACGTGACAAAGTGAAATGATTTTCTTCAATCCCTCATTCGATGTGAGGGATTATTTTTTTTGAAACTTTTTCCAATCATCTTCCGTATATTGTGCTACGATACAACAATCAAACCAAGCGGAGGAACAGGATGCATCAAATCACAAGTTATTTCTTTATGTATGCCAAAGTTGTCGTCACCGATAAAATTCCATTCATCTGGACGCTCGGGATTCCACTCATTATCGCCTTGACGCAGTCGTTTTCAGATATCCGCCAAGCGACGACAGCGGAATACTACCCAGGGCTCTCTTATTTCTGGGTGTATATTATTCTTGCTACATATGTGAACGGTGTCGGTATAGAACTCGCTCGAATGCGCGAATATGGACTGATGAAAACGTACGTGATGATTTCCGGGAACAAACTGACGTATGTCATCGCCGTCATCTTAGCACAGCTATTATTCGCCTCCATCAGCCTGCTTTTATTCACAACGGTCGTCACACTCGTACACGGGTTCTTCTCGTTCAAGTTGATTGCAACGTCTCTACTCGTATTGATCGGGAGTATCCCGTTCGCGGTTGCTAGTGTCGCCATCACGGCACTTCCAGTGAAAGTATCGAGTCTCGGGACGTTCGCGAACATTCTGATGTTTCCGCTCTTTTTATTGGCAATCAACTCACCTGATCAATGGTTCAGCTTCCTCAACCCGTTCTACGCGCTCCATGAATTCGCGCTCGGATTGCTGCACCTGACTACTCAAGTCGAACTCTCGTTTGGAGTATGGGCGACATTCCTTTCCGTACTCGGTTACTTCATCATCGGTGCGATTGCGTTGAAACGCTTCAGTCTCGTCTCACTCATCACACGCTAGGAGGTTCTTATGCACGTACACCAACTTACTTATCACTATCCGAAAGCGACGCGTCCTGTGCTCGACGGTGTCTCGTTCACACTGCAACCGAATAAGCTGAATGTCTTGATCGGACAAAACGGTGCCGGGAAGACGACACTCTTTGATTGTATGACCGGGACACTTTCAGTCGACAAAGAATCACTCGCACTCGTCCCGACGGCGGACATGTTGTATTTGACACAACTCATGTATAACCATCATGAGTTGACCGGAAAAGACCTCGCCTACTTTATCGGACGGTTATCCAAACGTCCCGATTTCAAAAAACTCGAGTCGTATGTGAACGGACTCTCGACCGCTCGAGAGCAAGAGCTGTTCGAACACTTATGGAAGATGAAACTCGGGAAAATGTCTGTTGGGGAGCGGAAATGGTTGTTCGTGACGTTGCTCGCCTCGGTCAAGCGCTCCCTCTATCTGTTCGATGAACCGACGAGCGGGGTCGACCCGGCATCACGGATCCACATCATGCGGCGGTTGCACCGTCTCGTCCAAGAGGGACGGACGTGCCTCATCTCGACGCATCAGCTACATGACCTCTCGCAATTTGACGCACATGTCATCTTCCTCCACGCGGGACGTGTGTTATACGAAGGCGACTTCCAAGACTGGTTGCGCGCCTCCGGGACGACCGACCCGGACGAGGCGTTCGTCGCGATGGTCGAAGGAACGACGAATGATGTGGCGGTGACACGATGACCGATTCATTTTGGGAACGACACCGCTTCAAGTTCTATACGATTGGCATGGTCATCTGCGGGATATTGGTGGGCATGTTTTCATAAGAAAAAGCATCTGACACGACGTCAGATGCTTCTTTTAGTTGCCTGAACTCGATTTTCCGATAATCAGCTTCAATACAAGAATGACTCCGCCTAACATGACAGCAAAGGTACCAAGCGACCAGAGCATGTCAAACACTCGCATATCCATCTTATTCATCCTCTTCATTCAAAAGTTATTTACATCCAGGAGCTCGTTCACATTTTCGGTGTACATCGAATCGACTTCAAATACGTCGGTCCCTTCCATCCCACGAGTGAACCGAATCTCATCGTTCTCCCCAATCCAGACGTTCACCATCGCCTCCACTGTCGACTCAGACCGATTGCTTATTGTGACGACGTAGTCTGGTATGCCCATGACTTCCGCTTCAGACAAGGAACTCGTTTCAATCAGTTCAAGGAATCGTGCAATCTCAGCTTCGTCTGTGAACGGTTCACCTGAAAAGACGGACATACTCTCATCTACATACGTCTCGACGATTAGCTCATGACCATCTTCGCTACATGCATTTAAAAATAAGAGCCCAACAATCAGAAAAAAGACTACCCTTCGTCTCCTCATTCATCTGCACGTCCCTTCGGTTTACTTGAACCGATCTTTAGACGCATCCCGATGCGCCGTCCGCAGCTCATGATTCGTCACGTGCTCCGGGTCAATCAACTCGATTTTCCGGTTCACCCATACCGATAAGAAGATGAACGGGATGAACAGAGTGAGCAGCATGATTGCGAAGATGACGAGTGACCCTTCAATCGCCCAAGCGATGGCGATGAAGACCCCAAGCAAGATGACGTTCGCAAGCACGATACCGAACTCGAGTCGCACGAACTTTTGATAGCGCGCCTCACCATTAAACGTAAGCAATAAGTTCATGCGATGCCACGCCCGATAGAGGCTCGGCAATTGCGTCGCCATGATGATGACGGCGAACGTCGCGAGGGTGATGTCTTGAGTAAAGATAAAGTAAAAGGCGATCCCTAAAATTGCGAACGTGAGCAAGAGCGCCGTCCGGTTCACCTTCCGGTCGTTCTCGACCATTTGTTTCAGCCGTTCATTTTTATTAACCATAGTTAGGTACTCCCATCATGATGACTTTCGTTTTTCGTGCTCGAGTTGCGCCTTGCCGAGTTCCGTCGCGGTCACATGCTCCGGGTCAATCGTTTTCAACTCACGGTCGATGCGAATCCCAAGCGCTAGGAACGTGATCAGACCGACAATAACGACGATGACGAGCGTGAGTAGCGTGATCCATCCGAGCATCGAGCTCGCGATCAACAGCACGAGAAACACAATGTTCCCGACGGCCAAGCCGAACTCGGACCGTACTTTCTGTTGGTAGCGAGCGTCGTCGTTGAAGGTGAGCAGCAACTTCATCCGGTGCCACCCTTTATACAGCACGGGCAGCTGTCCGACCAAGATGATTGGCAATAGCAAGAGGACGTCCGTCGCCCAAAAATAGATGATGAACAGTGCGATGATTCCTATCGTCGGGTACAACATTTGTTTTTGTCGCTTTCGATCGTTCTCCATCATGCGTTCAAGTCTTATGTTATGGTCAACCATCCAATCCCCCTAATCAAATCTCGTTACCTTCTTTTACGAAAGGAAACGGCAAATCGTTTCACTCGACTCGAATATCGTTATCGAGAATGTACATCGTCTCTTCGTAGCGTTGTTTACTATAGGCGTCATCTTGCCTGTGGAGCGTCTCAAAAAATACTTCGAACAGTTGTTGATCTAAAGGCTTCCGTCGAATGATGATTTCTTGAATGACGCTGGTCGCCGTCTCTCGCAACGTCTCGTCATCCATCCAGGTCAACAGCTCACGAACGAGTTCGTCCGCTTCAAGTGAATCCAAGCCATTGAACCAAAGAACCGCACCAATCCTTTTGTCTTCTAGATGATCGCTATAGAGTAGGCGTCGCGCATCGTTCAGGAGCGCCTCCCCTTGTTTCATTTCAGTGATCGGTTCTGGGAAAATTTCTGCATCCACTTCCATATCGACCGTCGTGAGCGCTTCGCTAAATTGACTAAACGTATCGAATAAGATATCGATTTGTTCGGTGTCCGTATCGATGTAAGCAATGTTTGGCTCTGACCCCTCTCGGTAATCGAACACGAGGAAGAAATGTCCATCACCGGCGAACGCAATCAATCGGTCATCCTCGACACCCCACTCCGTCAACAAGGCCTTCGATTCAATCAGCCCTTTATTTAAACCGACCCCAGCAATTGAATCAACGAGAGCAATGTCACCTTGCCCATTCCATATAATCGGCAAGTCGCGCTGTTCGACATATCCCCCGTTCTGGATACGAATCGCCTCGAGATAATCAATCGGCAGTTTCACTCCGAGTCGCGTCTCCACTTCAGTCAACACGTCATCCGTTAATGCGGGCAACCGGTTCGGGTCGTCCGGTGTATCATTCCAAATGATCATTGTTCCCCTGCTTTCTTCAATCGTCTGTATTGGCGAATGTCTTGATTCGTCACATGTTCTGGATCAATCTTTTTGAGTCGCTCATTCACCCACCATTCAAAATAAAGACAAGGCAAGACGATTAGCGTACCAAGCAGTGAATACGTGACGTGTTGAAAGTTTTGAATGACTGTACCCCAAATAAATATAGCGAGCCCGATGACCGTCATGAAGATGAATAAAAAGTTGATTCGAACATATCGGCGATACAGCTCATCCGAACTAAAGCGGAGCAATAGCTTCATCCGCAACCAGCCCCATAAAATCAGTGATGCGTAAATGATTAAAAAGGCTGCGAACACCTGCATGTTCGTTAAGGTGTAACGACTATGCAGATAGTAGAAGGTCAAGATGATGATGGCGACCAGTAGACCAAATAAACGAATCGAGACTTGTTCAAACCGCATCAATTGAAGCAAGCGATTTTTATGCTCGACCATCATTCGTTCTCCCATTTCCGTTTCATCCGCTCACGTTTTGTAAATCCAATCAAGCTATCCGTGACATGCTCGTGATCGATCCGAAGCAAGCGGGTATCGAGCCATGTCTCAACCACCAACATGCCTGCAATCAACATCGCTGACAGTCCACTGAATACCGGCAATGCGAAGTATCCTGATACATACCCGCCCATCAAACCGAGCATGACCCATAACATCGCAATCGCGATGACGCCTTTCGCCCGGATCAATCGTTGGTAGGATCGATTTTCATTGAACGTCACGGATACACGCGTCTTCTGCCACGCTACGCGACTGAGCGGGACAGCCGTCATCATCAAAAAGACGAGCATCGCAAGCATTGGCAATGATGCATTGGTATAGATCCACCACCCCAGTCCTAACCCTGCCGCGGCGGCCCATAACAAGTTAAATGCACCTTTTTTGGGAAGCATATATAACTGCTCGATTCGTTCTTCTCGTGTCACCATAATCTGTTCCTCCTTGAAACCAATTCGGACCGTTCACCGTATATACGAATAGCATACCAATAATTAGGAGGTATTTCGATGGATATTCTTATTTTAGCCATCCTACTCGGCATCGTCGGCTTCATTGTGACTCGTTCCTATACCATCTATCCGTCATCGTTCGGAGACCGTTCACCCGTCCAACCACGCGCCTCGCTCACAACAAAATGCCCGCATTGCCAAACCGTCGTCAAACGGCAGGAACACGGGCAAACTTGTTCAACTTGTCGGAAATCGTTTTAGACGACTTGCTTTGCTTTTTGGTGGACCGTCTCTTTTTTCCCACTCAACTGGAACAACAGCACCCCGCCGACAATCAACACGATGCCAAGCGCTGTCTTCCACGTGAACGGGATGGCTTCGAGACCGAACCAGCCGAGCGTATCCCAGAGGAGCGCGAACAGGATTTGTGACACCATGACGATCGAGATGGCATGGCTCGGCCCGAGCTGTTGGACGCCTTGCGTCACGCTCATGACGACACCGACCCCGATGATGCCGCTGAACCAGTACCACGTCTCCATTCCCGTGACGTCGAACAGACCCATTCCCTCACTGATCAATCCGACGAGTAGCGACGCCAAGAAACCGAGGGCGAGCACGAGCGTTGTCGTCGCCCACGCCCCGACCTGTTCTTTCACTTTGGCGTTGAACGTGTTTTGCACACAGACGAGCATGCCGCCCATGACCGCGAGCATCATTCCAAGTGCCATACCGTGTCCTCCTCATTCATAAATACTCTCCCCAGCAACGGCAATCAGCCCGGCGCGATCAATGATGGCAATCGATCGACGATCCCGTTCAATCAATCCCTGTTCCACGAACCGTTTAAGCGTTCGGTTGACGTGGCGATAGCTCGTCCCAATCAAATCGGCGATGTCGGTCAACTCGTCCACGGTCGACCCGAGGCTCGCCTCTTCCGGTGTCATCGACAACAGATAGCTCGCGAGCCGCACATCGACCGGATAAAACAAGTTGAAACTCATCGACTGCGACTTCATCTCGAACTTCTTCGTGATCCCTTCCAGCAAATAGTGCAGCCACGTGACGTCCTCCTTGGCATGATGCGCGAGGTCGTCGAAGCGGACGACGATCATCTCGACCGGCGTGACCGCCTCGACCGTGTTCAAGAAAGGTGTACGTCGGACGTACTCGATGTCGCCAATCAAATCGAGCGGATATTTGAACGACAAGACGAGCCGCTTCCCGGTCGCTGACGTGTGGGCCACCCGAATCTTTCCACTGACGAGAAAGTGGAGCTGCTCGGCCTTAGCGCCTTGGGTGCAAATCGCCTCCCCTGTCGCGTAACGGACGAGCTTAAGTTGAGGTCGAATCGCTAATGGGAGCACCTCATCCAACCCATACCGCTTCATATAACGGTCAATCTGTTCCATCGCACGTCATCCTTTCAATACGAGAATCCCGACGATCATCATGACGACCCCGAGCAGTTGCGTCCGATTCAAGTCACGGCGCAACATCCCGAACCAGCCGCGCCAGTCAATGACGAGCGCGAGGGCAAGCTGGGCGATGAGAAACAATGAAATCGTCAACGTGACGCCGAGCTCATGCACGGCCGTCATATTGCTGAACAAGATGAACGCAGCGAACGCGCCCCCTGACAAATAAAGCGGCTCGACGCGGCGCATGTGGACGTACGTCCGGTCGCGGACGAGAAGCATGATGACGAGCGCGACAAGGAAACCTGTCAATTGCGTCAACGTCGCAGCTTGCCACGTCCCGATACTCGAACTGATGCGAGCGTTGGCGACGCTCTGTAGCGTCAAAAAGAAGCCGCCACTGATGGCGAACAGTACTCCGCGCATGATGTCTCTCCTCCCTTATGACAAACGAATCAGCATGATCCCGATGACCATGACGAGTAAACTGACGAGTTGAATCCCGGTGACCGGGTTCTTCGCGGCACCGAACCAACCGAAGCGGTCGATGAGCAGGCTCCCACACAGCAAGCCGACAATGACGATGACGACAGTGATTCCGGTCCCGACCATTGGTACGATTAAGACGTTCCCACCGATGAACAGTGCCCCGATGATCCCACCGAGCCAAATCCACCACGGCTGACCGCGTAGTCCGCGCCATTCGACGCTCGGCCGCAAGACGATCAAGATGAGCAGTAACGTGACCGTCCCGACAACGAACGAAACGAGGGCCCCTTTCAAGGCCGATTCGAGCACCGTTCCCAAATAACCGTTGATGGCCGTCTGTGTCGCGCTCATCATCCCGGTCCCGATTCCGACGAGGCGCCAGGCGTTCAAATTGCCGGTTCCCGTCTGCGACGAGGCGACGAGTTTGCCGCGACGACGATTAATCCAGTCCGTTAGCGCGACCGTCCCGACGACGCCGAGCAACACGAGCAAAGCCCCGAATACACGCCACGGCGTGAGGACGTTGACGGCTGAGTTGAACCACCCGAAGTGATCAATCAACAGTCCCATCAAAATCTGTCCGAAGATCGGCATGATGACGGTCTGGACACTGCCGAGCCTTGGGAACAACAAGATGTTCCCCGTTAAAAAGATGACCCCTAACAAACCACCCGACCACATCCAAAGCGGTTCTCCTTGGGAAATGGATGATTCAATCCCGAACGACTGCCCGGTGAGCAGTAACGTAAGTGTTAAAAAAGTCGTCCCGATTGCGAACGACAGGAACGACGCAACAAATGGTGACCCGACGATGGTGCGCAGACGCGAGTTCACGCTCGTCTGCATCGGTAACAAAATCCCGATGACGAGTCCAATTACAATGGCTAACATTTTCTCTTCCTCGATTCTCTCTATATACTGTGTACGTGTTAAGCTTACCCCTCACACACTTTAGCATAAAGGACCGATGTCCTGAGTATAAAAAAAGAACCTTACATGGCGTAAGGTTCACTTCATTCCAGATATATTGTATCCTTCGATGATATGCTTTTGGAAAATCATAAAGATAATGATAATCGGCACAACCATGAATGTGGCCCCAGCCATCTGTAAGGCGTAGTTTCCACCATGTTGCCCCTGTAGAAGCGCTAATCCAACTGACAGTGTGTAAAGAGCTTCATCATTGGCAATAATAAGCGGCCATAAGAAGCTGTTCCAAGCACCGATGAAAGTCAAAATCCCTTGTACCGCCAAAATCGGTTTTGACATCGGCAAGACGATTGAGAAGAAAATTCGAAACTCACTCGCTCCATCCAAGCGAGCCGCTTCCAGCATTTCCTCTGGAATCGTCGTCATGAACTGACGGAACAAGAATACCCCGAACGCACCAACGAGACCGGGGAGGACAATCCCCATCATGGTGTTCGTCAGACCCATTTGATTGAGCATCAAATAAACGGGAATCATCGTAACCTGTCCTGGAATCATCATTGTCGCCAAGACACCGACGAACAAGATGTTACTCCCCTTAAACTTATGCTTCGCAAACGCATAACCGGCCATTGCTGTGAGCAATAAACCGAAAAATGATGCGAGTACAATCAACAACGTGTTCTTCAAATACGTTAAAAAGTTTAAATTCACGAATAAATCGATGTAATGTTCGAACGTCACATTTTCCGGTAGGATCGTCAGCGGTAGCGACAAGATTTCCGCATCCGTCTTAAAGGACGAGATCACCATCCAGAAGAACGGCAACATAAAAGCGATACCGAGGACGGTCAAAACAAGCGCGACCAGCAACTGCGAGAGTTTGGCTTTTCGTTTATGGTTTAAGTCGGGAAGTGGCGAGAATTTCTCCCGCTTCACATTCACGGCTACCGGTTTTTCATTTGGAATCATGAATGCCCCTCCTTAATAGTTGTTTTCGTTCTTTTGAAGACGGAACTGAATGAGTGTCACCGTAATGATCAGAATGAACAACACGACCGACCCGGCAGCCGCATAACCGAAGTTACTAAGCTGGAAACCGTTGTTGTATATAAACAACGCGAGTGACGTCGTCGAATTGAGTGGTCCCCCCTCGGTCATGATGAGCGGTTCTTCGAAGAACTGAATCCATCCAATCAAAGTTGTCACCGTTACGAAGAAAATCGCATATCGGAGCAACGGAATTGTAATCTTGAACATTTGCTGGAACGTACTTGCCCCATCTAACGCTGCCGCTTCATAGTACGTGCGTGGAATCCCTTGAAGAGCTGCCAAGAAAATAATCATATTGATTCCGACCGCACGCCATACGGCAAGCATGATCAACGATAATTTAGCGATAAACGGATCTTGTAGCCACGGGACATCTGGAAGGCCGATTGTATTTAACAGGAAATTGAAGAGACCATACTGCGGATTAAACAAGAATCCCCAAACGACCGCGACCGCTACAACGTTCGTGATCGACGGCATATAAAAGACGACACGGAACCATTCGAAGACTTTGCCAGTCCCGAAATTGATTGCCATCGCAATCGCGAGCGAAAGACCGATCACAATCGGTACCCCAATAACGACATAAACGATCGTGTTCAATAACGCTTGGATGAACACTTCATCTTTGAAGATTTCAATGTAGTTGGTGAGTCCGATCCATTCAATGTTTGCCCAGTTCGCAATTCCCGCCAAATCCATGTCTGTAAAACTCATGAAAAAAGCGATGAATAACGGCATGATCGAGAACATGAGTAACAAGAGAACGGTCGGCGCGACGAGCAAGTATGGCGCTCGATCATTAAGAAATTGTTTCATAAGGTTCTCCTTTAATTAAACGAGAGGGGGTGTACCCCTCCGTTTATTTTAAAATCGACTTCGCTTTTTCTTGGAACACCTTAACTTCATCTTCTACAGTAGCCGCACCGCGATACATTTTCTCAAAGCTCTGCAAATATGTTTGCGCTACTTTTTCCCACGTTGTCATCATCGGCATCGGCTCTGCCGCTTCCATCTGCTCACCGAATGTTTTGAGTTTCTCATCGTTTTTGAGCGTTTCGTTCTCTGCCCATGTCGCTTTTGTCGATGGAAGTGACTTCGTCATCTCCATCCACTCTGTCTGTGTTTCTGGTTTACTCATATATGCGATAAACTTCGCGGCTTCGTCTTTCTTCTCACTGCTTTCAAAAATACTTAAGTTCGATCCTCCAAGGAACGAGATATTATTTTCTTTCGCTGGAAGAACGGCTGTACCCCACTTCTCTTCAATGTCAGGCATTTGATCATTGATAATGTTAATCATCCATGGTCCACTGATGAACATCGGCACGTTCGGTTCTTCTGCCCCGAACGCCTGCACAACATCAAGCCCTAAATCGATTGGTGCATATCCTTCTGTGAAGTAGTTTGTTAAATATTCTGCGCTTTCGATGAATTCTGGTTGATCAAAGAGCGGCTCTTGATTTTCTGTTAACAGCTCTGAACCGTTTTGACGAGCGAACATGAACGATAGCATTTGGTCGTTCGTGTCCAACGTAATCCCGTACATGTCTTCCCCGTCACGAGCCGCAAGTTTTTTCGAAGCGTCTTCTAATTCATCCCACGTTTTTGGCGCTTCTGGATAACCTACTTTTTCAAGTGCGTCTTTCCGATAATAAAGAACACGTGTGTCGACATACCAAGGTGCCCCGTAAAGACCGTCCTCGAATTGAACCGTTTCAACCGATCCTTCATAAAAGTTTGATGGATCAAGTTCCGGGTAATCTTTTACGAAATCTTTCATATTCGCGAGTGCTCCCGCCTCTACGAATTCAGGCATCCAAGACGTTCCCATTTGAACGACATCTGGACCATTTTTCGAAGCGACCGCAGTCAACAGTTTATCATGCGCTGTATCCCAAGGGATTGCTTGTACTTTGACGTTGACGCCTTCGTTTTCTTTTTCATATTGTTCTGCTAGTTTCGGCAAAGCTTTTCCTTCTTCACCCATCGCCCAAACTGTGATGGTATTTGCGTCATCGCCGCTCGATCCAGAAGAACATCCCGCCAATAGACCTGAAATGATTACCGTGCCCGCTACCGCTGCTAACCCTAATTTCTTCATCTGAATTCCTCCGTTTCTCGATAATCGAAACGTTTCGATTATCATGTAAAAAAATAATGTTTATACAAAGGTTTTACTGCAAATCAACAGGTTAAACGTTTCTATAAACATTATAGTTCACAATGTATCCGCTTACAATACGTATTTTATCTTTTATTATTTTTTTTTCGAATCGAGGCGTCTTTCATGAACTTTGAAGGGATCGTCTCTTTCGAATTTTCTTTCTCTTCAATCAGTTGGAGTAACGCGCGAGCCGCCTTCTTGCCCCAGTCAGGCTTCGAATAGCTGACACTTGCGATCCGAGGCTGCGTATAGTTTGTAATCTCGAGTTTATCAAAGCCAACGAGCGAAATGTCTTCCCCGATTCTGAAAGAAGAGTTTTGCAAGACGTCATAAACCCCGAGCGCCATGTCATCATTTAAACACATGATGGCGTCCCCTTCTTCGAGCACTTCAAGTAAGTCACTCGCTGCCCGAATGCCTGACCGTTTCGTGAATTCACCGGTCCATTCCCGGACGGTTACCCCAGCCGCGTTCGCGCGATCAACGACAACTTTCCGTCGTTCGACAGCATCATGATTGCCGACCGGTCCGTTCACAAGATGGATTTGTCCAGGGTTGGTCTCTAAGATGGCGTCCATCTCTTGATTCATCCCAATCTGATTATCGAGCAACACACAACTGATGTTCGGATGCTCAATCTCACGGTCGAGCATCGTCAGCGGGTGCCCTCGGTCCGCGAACTCTAAAATCTGTTCTTGGGTGAATCGATGCCCTAAGATGAGCGCCCCATCCACCATGCGTTCGGTCATCAGACGATGTGATTCGGGACCGTTACAAACAATCAACTCATAGCCAGTATCAGACAGCTCTTGGTTGATGCCTTTTAATAACTCTCCATAGAACGACCCGGAATAATCGCCTAAAAACGCTCCGATAATATGTGTCTTTCTCGTTTTTAGCGTCCTCGCCGCGGCGTTCGGCACGTAGTTCAACTCTTCGGCGATTTTAATGATGCGTTGCCTCGTCTTTTCTGTCACTTTCGGACTGCCGTTTAGCGCATATGAGACGGTCGATATCGAAACGCCAGCCTCTTTTGCGATGTCTTTAATTCCTGCCATTTCCTCACTTCCTTCTGTCAAAAATTATAACATATGAACGCTTCATACGGCCGTAGCATTGGCGCCTCAACCTGCTCTGTCGAAACCAAACGTTCCCCGCAACCACTGGGCATCGGCAGCGTATCTTGAGACAAATTTGCGACGACAAGAAGTGGAGGCTCCCCATCGATGATGCGGCGGTACACATATAGCCGCTCCTCGGTCGGTACGAGTTCATAAGCTCCGTCTCGAAGCAGTCGATTTGTCCGGCGTAGCGCAATCAATTCTCGGTACAGATGAAGCAGACTCGTTTCATCTGAACGCATCGTCGCGACGTCCCTGCCTGCTTCGTCGTGAGCTGATCGAAGCCACGGTGTTCCCGTGCTGAACGAGTCCGTCCCTTCGCCCCATGCCATCGGAATCCGGGCATGGTCACGTCCTTTCATGCGAACGGCATCAAGCGTTCCACCCGCCCGCAAATAATTTAGCGTCTCGATGTCTTGATACTCCTCTGTCGCAATCATACCGTTCGTCATCCCGACCTCTTCTCCTTGATACAGAAATGGGATTCCTTTTAATCCGTATAGGAGGACCGCGAGCATCTTCGCAGCCCGCTCGTCATCGTCATACCATCGTGAAATGACACGCGGCTGGTCATGGTTATTCCAAAACAGGCTATTGCGTCCTTCCACCGCAAACGCTCGTTGCCACGTATCGAGCGTGGTTTTTAGCCTCGACGGCTCGAACGGAGCGAGCTTCCATTTGCCTTGTCCTGCCTGCTCATCGAGGGCACATACTTCAAAATTGAAGACGACGTCGAGCGAACCGTCCCGTTGCAAAGTTAGAATTTCGTTCGGAGTCAATCCTCCAGCTTCCCCGACAAGCAACAAGGAAGAGGTGTCAACTTGCGCCACTAAATCTTTCAAGTAACGGCGCATCAACGGAAAGTCGAGCCATTGCTTTCGATTGACGTCTTTGCCAATCAAATCAATGACATCAAACCGAAAACCAGTCACCCCGCGCTCGACCCAAAACGCTAAGACTGCCGCCATCTCCTTACGTACTTGCTCGTTCCCCCAATTCAAATCTGGTTGTTCCGGAGCGAATGCATGGAAGTAGTACTGGCCCCGGATCGGTGAGTACGTCCACGTCCCGCCCCCGAAGAACGAGCTCCATTCATTCGGCGTATCACACCAAATGTAGAAATTACCGAACGCTCCTTCCGGGTCACGTTCGGATTGAAGGAACCACTCATGCTGATGCGACGTGTGGTTGGCGACGATGTCCATCATGATGCCGATTCCTCTGCCACGTGCTTCATGAATCAACTCGTCCATATCATCCATCGACCCGAACAGAGAATCGATTCGTGTATAGTCTGCGACGTCATAGCCATTATCGTAACCGGGCGAGACGTAAACCGGATTCAACCAAATCATCTCTACCCCGAGCCAGCTTAAATAGTCGAGGCGACTGATCACTCCTTGTAAATCACCGACCCCATCGCCGTCGCTGTCTTGAAAACTTTTTGGATATACTTGATAGACCGTGCTCACTTGTTTTGCGTCCATATGGTCCTCCTATTAAGAAAAGGGTGACGAATTCGTCACCCCTTCACCGTAATCACTAACTCATTCTTTTCCTTGGCGTAGCGCAAAAATTCATCTTTTTCGACACGCTGTCCTGCTTCGCGATATGGATTCGTTAGGGTGTGACCGTTCAACCTCTGACCATTCAGCGTAATACTCGGCTCACCCGTACGGAACTGGACCATCGTCTCCGTACCGAACAGGCGGATCTGCACATATGTGTCCGCATCCACGATCGGATCGAACTCGACATGGGTGGTCCCGAGACGAATCCCCAGGTAGTTCGAGACAAATTGGTTGAACCAGATTCCCGGTCCACTCGAATAAATGCGCCATCCCGCTTTCACGGGTACCGTTCCATCTTTCAAGCGGCCGAACTGTGACTCCGCCGCATAGCGGTCAGCGAAATCTCCGTCCGAACTACTGAAGTAGGCGTTTCGTTGTCTCGGTGCGGCATTCTTCACTTCGTCCATCCGGACCGGGTTGATCATATTGAAAGCCGGACGAATCTTCTCGCGTAGCCCCGCCTTCGCCAGCGCCTCAATGTAGCGGATGTGAGCATGCACGTACTGCAGCCCGATTTCACGACCAAAGTTCGCTGCCTGTTCGGCCCGCATAAAGTGACGGCTGACTCCGCCCCGGTACTCGGCAGGTCGGTTCATGAGACGGACTCCGTCCGGGAACGTCAAATGCGTGGCAATCAAATCAAAGTTGCGTGTCATCTGGTCTTGATCGACAAGTTCAGCGATGACACTGCGCGTCATTGGCAACAAGCGGTAGCGCATTGGCAGCGTCTTGTCGGACGGATGAAGCATCGTCTCGAAGCGTCCATCAACTTCTTTTAAGAATCCTGCGATAACCCCGTCCCGAATCATCTCGTCTGTGAACTGCTTCCGAATTGCTTGGCTCAACTCGCCTAAGCGATCTGCCAAATGTGACGCTGGCAACTGTTCGTGCAACTGACGGAACGCTTGGTACGTCAATGTGACCGTCCATGAACTGATGAGGTGACGTTTCAAATCTTCATCGGCTGGTTGGAGCGTGTCGTCCCAGTCTCCTCCACCGTAGGCTGAGAAGACAGAACCTTCGACAAAGTGATCTTCAATGAATCCAAGTGCTCGTTCCACGTGCGAATACAGTGAAGCGTCCGCTTCTGTCTTTCCGTCACGGTCGCGGAACGGAATTATTTCGTCTAGACATGTCACGTCCTCAGTTCGGGCCAAGTAATCCGACAATGCCTTGAGCGGCCAAACGATGACATCACCATGGCTATCCTCTTGTTGGATACCCGCATATTCATCGAACATGAACCATTGCGGCCAATCTCCGTCCTTAAATTGATGGCTGAAAATCACAAGCAAGAGTTTTCGCGCCTCTTCAAAATGACCGGTCGCAAGCAAGAACTCCATCGGCCCTTGTGAAACGTCCCGGGTACCCCAGGCAGCTCCACCGTATTGCTCAAGGCCGTGTGGTGACTGATAGTGCACCCGCATGTTTTGGACGTACCATAGCGCTTGAATATTCAACGCCTCGATGTCAGATGCCTCGCCTTTAAGCGTGAAACCGTTCATATAGCTATCCATCCACATTCGGTAAGCATTCCGCTCCTGCTTTTCGTCTAGCTCAAACGGGCTGTGATTCGCCAAACCAAGATGCACCGTCACGCGCTCGCTTGGTTCGTATGACATCCAAACAAGATCGTCCTCGAACGGTTGGTCGAACCAATCCGACGTTTTGAGGAGCTCAAACGGCTGATTGCTCTCGATTGCATATGTCAAATCAGGTCGTATACCGGCGCTGTCTGCCGTTTCGTCCGCCTTGAATAGGAGCCGGTTGTCCGTCTGCTCCATACGGAACGGAACGACGTACTCTTGCGTGTTCATCGCGACCTGGTGACTCATGACGAACCGTCGCGGTTGCGACGATTCGACGGTCGTCTTGATGACAGGAGCACCTGAGGCGATGGACGTACGGACGATAATCGTCTCCCCGTCCAAATCGTAGCGCCATACGGCCTCGTTCAGACGCATCTCGAACAGGCTCGGCATCGTCAGCAAATGGTATGCCCCGTCCATCTCGACATAGATGCGTTGTCCCGATGTTTTCGGGACATTGAGTGGATTTCGGACGTTAGTCGTCCATTTGTTGAAGTTTGTATTGCCGTAAACAATATGTGAGTTGAAGACACCGTTCATGAATACGGTCGTGGCGAGCTTCGACTCGTCCGGCATCAGACTCCCGGCGTTCAATAAGATGTTGCCGTGACTCCGCTCAACGAGATGCTCTTTCGCCGCTAAGACGACGTGCGAACCCTCTTCTGTGAAGAAGGACAAGAGCTGTCCACCCTCTGTCTCTTCGAGTCGTCGCACCGGATAGAGGCGCTCGATTTCGCTCATCGCGAGCCCACCGCCACTGATTGATTGGAACGATTGGCGAAGATACGGACGAGGACGTACCGTTTGTTCGACGGGTGCTCCCGCTTCAATCGTTGCGAAATGCTTGATCGATTGCTCTGTCAGCGCTTCCGGATGATTTTGAACCAATGACAATTCGAATGCGATTTCTCGGTCCGTCCCCATGTCTAACGGTTCAGTCCGAAGTGTCGGCAAGGCGAACTCATATTGATAGACACGGGAAGGCAGTGCACCGTCTAGTCCTACGGCTCGCCCGGTCAATTTATAGGATGTGCCATACACGTCAAAACCATCCGTCGCATATTCTGCGATAGCTCGGGACGATGTCATTCGAATCGCTGGGAACCCGGTCGACTGCTTTTGATTTTGGCGCGCCATCAGCGCCGTATCCGTCTTCATATAGTCGATATACTGCGCCATGTAAGCCTCGTTCGTGCGAACACCGCCTTCATCAGCGAGTCCGAGATCTTGGACGTATGTGACGTCGAATTGACCTGTCCCTTTGAATGTAGCGTCAAAGCGAACGCCGTGGTCGCTGATCGTCCCTCGTACTTCATAAGCAAACTCCGGATAGTGTCCTGACCAAACGATTTCCTGACCCGAGGCCTCTAAATCACTAGGTGAATGCAGTCCCAGCAACGGCCGGGCAACTCCGCCCTCATGTCGGACATAAAGGTTTGCCATCGAGCCGTCGAATGGATGATGGATTAACTGATTGACCATGATCGGTCCGGTTTTCAATTGGCGGATGTCTCCCATCGGAGTGAGCGAAAGGCTCACGTCTCCGCATGTTAGGGTTGTCTGTTCGGTTAATACATTCACGTCGTACACCTCGTTTTTGTTTTTAGTTCAAAAGATTTTGCCAATACGTCACGGCTGTTCGGGCCCACAAAGAGCGTAAACGTTCCCGGATCGGCGTCAAACGAACCGTTCGGCTGAAGATAGTGGAGCATATCTCCTTCAACGGTGAACGTCACCGTCACGGATTCGCCGGCTTTGAGGGTCACTTTCTCGTACCCTTTCAATTGTTTGACCGGCCGTGAGACTTTGGCTATGTTGTCTTGGATATACCATTGGACAATTTCATCTGCCGTCGTCGCCCCATCATTTCGAATGACGACAGTCGCCTCGACGATGCCGCCTGTCACGTCTTTGACGATGAAATCGTTGTAGCTAAACGTTGTGTATGTCATGCCATATCCGAACGGGAAGAGCGGCTCGTTCGGTGCGTCGAGATACTTGCTCGTGTAGCGTGGATCAGCGTGTTCGATGTCTGACGGACGCCCTGTCCGCAACGAGTCGTAGCGGATCGGTACTTGGCCGACGTTATAAGGAAACGACATCGTCAGTTTCCCCGACGGACTGACTTGCCCGTATAATAAGTTCACAAGCGCCGAACCAGCTTCAGTGCCCGGATACCAGGCCTCGAGCACCGCATCCGAATGTTCGACGACGTCGCGAAGATCGAGCGGACGGCCATTGAATAAAATCGTCACGACTGGTTTCCCGAGTGCCTTTAGACGCTTAAGCCCTTCGCGCTGTGTCTTCGGAAGACGAATGTCCGTACGGCTGCCGGCTTCACCGCTCATCCACGAGGCTTCGCCAAGCGCCAGGATGACGACATCCGACTGTTCTGCGATGCGGCAAGCCTCCGTCCAATCAATTTCTTTTTCGACGGTCGATCCTTCCGCAAACACATAAGGAATTTCAGCCCGGTCAAATGCTTGCCGCAACGTCACGGCCTCTTCTCTTTTCCCATATCCGGCCCACGGGCCAAGCACGTCGTTCGAGTCGACAAATGGTCCGATGAGCGCGACACGATGCTTTTGTAACGGAAGGACACCATCATTTTTCAAAAGGACCGCACTCTTTTCTGCCAGACAACGCGCCTGATTTCGATGCCCATCTGAAAGGTGGAGCGTTGTCTCTTTCGCTTGATCAATCCCTCGGTAAGGGTTGTCGAATAAACCCAACTCTTCTTTTAGCGTCAAGATCCGCAAGACCGCCTCATCCAGTAAAGCCTCATCTACCCCATTTGCAAGCATCGCTTCAAGATGATTCGTGTATGCGCCCGACATCATATCGATATCAACGCCAGCTCGGAGTGCGAGTTCTCCCGCATCCTTCAGCGTCTCGGCGACGCCATGATGGATGAGTTCTTTGATTGCCGTCCAGTCCGAGATCAATACACCTTCGAAGCCCCAGTCACTGCGGAGGATATCCCGCATGAGATATTCACTAGCCGTGGCCGGAACACCATGGACGACATTGAAACTCGTCATTACCATCTTCGCCCCCTCTTCAAGGGCTCGTTTATAGGCCGGCAAATGGAACTCACGCAGCTCGCGGTCAGATACATCGACCGTATTGTAGTCGCGTCCTCCTTCCGGCGCGCCATAAGCCGCGAAGTGCTTGACGCAGGCAGCCAACGTATCGTCTCTCGTCAAATCGTCCGACTGATAACCACGGACGAACGCCGCCGCCATCTCACCGTTCAACCACACGTCTTCTCCGGTCGATTCCATGACACGTCCCCATCGCGGGTCGCGTGACAAGTCAGCCATCGGAGAGAACGTGACGTGTAGACCGGATGCCGTCGCTTCGATAGACGAAGTGCGTGCCATTCGTTCGACTTCAGCAAGATCCCAAGAACAGGCCATCGCGAGCGGGACCGGAAAAATCGTCCGGTGACCGTGGATGATGTCCGCCATGAACAAGAGCGGGATGCCGAGTCGATTATGTCGCAAGTAACTTTCCTGCAACTTTTGCGCTTGTTTCGCGTTGCTGATCCCGATGACCGATCCGATGTTCCACCGATTCTCATCGGTGATGCCGTCTTCTTTCAACAACTCCGCGATCGGTCCGGTGATCACATCTTGCTCATCATCCGAAAAAATGGAGGGCAGTGTCTGAACAAGCTGTCCCACTTTTTCAGCCACTGTCATCTCCTGCACTAATTGTGTCGCTCTCATTCCATCCCGCCTTTATCTATGATTTGTAAATCGAAACGTTTCACCTGTGTATACCAAAAGTATAAGCGCTTACAAAAAGAGATGCAATGGTTAATCGAAACGTTTCTATAAAAAGTATTAATTTACTGCAAATTATCATCTTCAGATTGAAATACACCTCACTCAACCATTTCGAACTGAATATACTTTAGATTCCCGTTGCCCCGAATCGTTCCATAAAAAAATGAGCCCTGACTTATGTCAATGACTCATTTTCCCGGCTTTATTTCGTCGCACTTTGGCTTTATTAAATGATTTAGAGGTTACATGCTCTATGTCAAAATCAAGAATAGCTCGATTGATTATATGCGAGAACAGCACCCCACCAATCACACCAATCACCAAGGTGGGTCCAAGTGTCCAAATCGTGATGAAACCGGTGTGATAGCAAGCGAACAGACACAGGAAAAGCAAAAAGATGAACCATTCGACGATGAAATCACTATAAATCCAGCGCCGATAGCGAGGATCTGGATTAAATGTCAGCAATAGTTTTGTCTTCCTCCATTCGACGCATAGTTGCGGCAAGTACAGCGCGAACACGATCAACGGTAAGTAAATCGATGTCTGATAAGAGATGAACGCGACGACGATGAGGTTAAAGAAGAGGCCCCAGTAGCGCCAGTGCCACGTCGCATCCTCATGTGCGAGCAAACGCTCGATTCGTTCCTGTTTCGTCAACATCTTCATAGCAATCCACTCGCCGTTGCCAATTCAGAGCGGACCGGTTGAGCTGCATCTGCGCTTTGAACAGTTTCATTGAAGCGTTTATACAGAAGCGGCAACAGGAAGGCAATCCCAATGACGAGAACCCACGTCCACCAAGGGGCCACCAGTTTATAACTCGCCACGCTACCGACGATGAAGACGTACCATCCGCTTAAAATCCGGTAGACGTTCCGCGTCGCCATTTGTGCTCCGCTTTGATCGGATAGACGAGCAAACGCCTCCCCTTCTTTCAGCAAATACACGATTGAACCGCTGGCGAACAACCCCATCAACCCTAAGCCAACCCACCAAATATGATCCGCGAGCAACGTGACAAACAATAGTCCAGGGACAGGAGCGAACATCACGTCTCGTCGCCGCTTCCTTTGCTCACGGTATCGATTCATTTCGTCAATCCGTTGTTGTTTCGTCATACGATTCCATTCCTTTTCTAATCATTGATTCCATCAAGCCGACGCTTCAGCTTCTCGCGATTGGCTTTGGCCAGCATGTTCGACGTGACGTGTTCCGGGTCGAGTTTGAGCAGTTTTCGATCGATCCACAGCGGTAACAAGACTGAAGGTGGTGCCCCGATGGCCACCGCCCACATCAACACGTCCGGATGGATCTGTCCCGTTAAAAACAGTGCGATCAGACTGAACAATAAGATGAACGTGAAAACGAGTAAAGAAAACTGTAGCTTAATGAGACGGCGATACGTCCAGTCATCATTAAACCGAAGATAGAGGACGGTTTGTTTCCATTCGAAAAACAACGTCGGGATGAGACTGACCACCGCAATCACGCCAGAATAAGTCGTATGCATCATGAAATAGAGTGCGCTCACAAAGATGACGACACTGCTCCCAATCATAAAACGACGATACGTCGTATTGATTTGTAACAAAGCTTCAGTCCGGGCTTCCCTGTTCATCGAGTACCTCCTCAGTCTCTGACGTTGTCGAGTCGAATCTCTTTAAGCTTTGGATGCTCCGGATCGATGTCACTCAATCGCTCGTCTTGTTTTCGAATCAAGCGGTAGCCACCGTATAGTACACCAACTGCCACAGCTAATATCCAGGCGTACATCCAACCGAGGTTAAGCGTCAGCGCAAACGATAAAATGAATACGACGAACAGCGCAAAGACAAATCCGTTCCGACGGGCGATGATGGTTTTGGCATCCTCTCGTTCGGTCAACTCGGTCTCGACTCGGTTCGCCTTGGAGAAAATTCCTCCCAGCAGCAAGAGACAGACGAGTACGCCGGCCACGTACCAACCGTTCCATGAATCCGACTGAATCAATCCGACGAGACAAAACACCATCGGAAACGTGAGCAGACTTTGAAGAACAGCCGTCTTTATATTGGTTTTATAAATCAGATTGATGCGTTCTTGTTTGGTCATCGAATCCCCCCCTTAAAAGCTTTCCCGTTTGACGTCGCGACGCCTCGGTTGCTGGGGATCGATCCGCTTTACTTTCTCATCAAGCAGCCGTTCGACAATTACCAGCGCCAACGCTGCAAGGGAGAAGATGAAAAATGGGACCCAACTGATTGTTTCGAGCTTCAAGAGCAACGGGAAAAACAAACAGCTGAAGACAACCATCATATAGTCGAACACATATTGAATGTGGATGATCCGCTTCGCTCGAATGTGGTCTGTGAAACTGCTCATGAATCGACTTTCCCGCCCAATCATCACGCCGTAAGCCAACAGCGACACCACCATCAAACTTCCGTACATGAGCGATCGTGTCTCAGTTTGCAGAAAGAAAAAAAGCAATACTCCAACCGGAATCGCAAAACCGAGCCTGACGAGAAGCCATCTCCGATTTGCGGTAACCATTTGCTTCAAACGCTGATGTTTATTCATCTTCTTCACCTCTTATCCCACTATACGATTCCACCAGAAAAAAAGTTCCGTTTTTTTACAATTGTCTTGTAGTAGCCTCCTCGCTTGACGAACCAGTCACTTCACTATATTGTTTAGTTAACTTAACTATATTAAAAGGTAGAAAGACTGAGGTTTTCTTTATGAATTTGCTACAAAATCCACGCTTCGTGTTCACGTGGTTATCCGGCATGACGCTCACGCTCGGCTTCTCGATTTTCTTCTTGAGCGTATCGTGGCTCACGATCGATGTACTGAAGCAACCGGCCCTTCTCGGGATTATCATGACCGCCGTCTCGTTACCGCGTGTCGTAATGATGGTGTTCGGCGGCGTATTCGCCGACCGGTTCCAAAAGAGTCGCCTCTTGTTTTTGACGAACCTCGGGCAAGGTCTTCTTATGGTTGCGGTCGTGGCGCTCCATCTCGCGGACGCGTATTCGGTGTTCGCTTTGGTCATGATTTCCATTGTGTTTGGACTACTTGACGGTATGTCCTATCCGGCGTTGTCTTCCTTGATTCCGTCGCTCGTCAAACAAGAAGAGTTGCAGCGTGCCAACTCGCTCTTCCAAGGGACGCTCGAGCTCATGTTCGTGTTCGGCCCGTTCCTCGCCGGTGCCTTACTCACATGGGGCGGCTTCGGGCTCAGCTTTGGGACGGCGGCCGTCTTGATTTTCATCGCAGCTATCTTGATTATGCCGCGCTTGATTCGTGACTCGATCCCTCTCGCCCGTGCCATGTCGCTCGGTCATGTCATCTTTGACTTGAAAGAGGGCATCCGTTACGTCTCGAGCACACCGATTTTACGGAGTGGAACGCTGTCGATCGCCATCGTCAACTTGTTCGTCATGGGACCGCTCATCATGAGCATCCCGATTCTCGTCGGTGAACGGGGCGGCAATGCGTTTGACTTGAGTCTGATTGAAGGTGGGCTTGCTGTCGGGACGTTCGCCGCAAGTTTTCTCGTCCTGTTGTTCCGCTCGGTCCACCGTGGACGCTTCGTCTTCCGCGTCCTGTTTTTGACGCTTGGGGCCTTCTTCCTCTATACGCAGGCGCAATCCATCACGCTTCTCGCTTTGGCTGCGGCCGCGAGCGGTTTCATGTTGATGCTCGTCTATTTGCCGACGGTCACACTCATGCAAGAACATAGTGATCACGACAAAATCGGACGCGTCATGAGCATCATGGCGCTCGCCGCATCCGGGTTAGAGCCGATTGCGTTCGCCGTCCTATCGATTCTGGTCGCCTTGGCCGTACCGATTCAAACGTTACTCATCTCGTTTGGTATAATCGGGTTAGTATGCAGTATCGTGTTATACGTGCGGAGCCAGACGTTCCGTGACACGCGATGAAAGGAGAACGACGATTGAATGACACACGCAAACAGCAAGTCATCGAGATGTACCGTCAAATTGACGAGCTCGACTTGTTGTTCACTAAATATTTTACCGAGTTGAATGAATTCGAACTCAGTTACCAGCAAGAACAGATGTTACTCCTGTTCAAACGACAAGATACATGGACGACGACCGAGATTGCCACAAAGATGAATATCTCGAAAAGTGCGGTCAGCCAAGTGCTCAAAGTGCTCGAACAACGTGAGTTCGTCCAAAAAGAGAAGAACCCGGACAACTTACGTGAGAGTTTCATCCGTCTCGGCCCAATCGGTATGGAATATTCGAAACAAATCGATGCGATCGAGGAACGGCTCGCCGAAGAGATGTTCTCCGTGCTCGAAGATGACGAGATGACGATGATCAATCGTTCGCTGGCGCTGATGATCAAAAAATTCAAATGAAAAATGCGTATCGTCCCTGGCTTGGGATGATACGCATTTTTGGTTAGAGTTGCTCGACGACACGTTCCGCTGCACGGAGCGCGCCTTCGATATGGCCACCGAACAAGGAGTCCGTCTCCGTCCCAGCGAGTGAGAGTCGTCCTTCCCAGGTTGGATCGAGCGCGATCGGCTGATAGACCGGAAAATCGGTCAACGGTTCCCCGTCTTGGACCGTGGCCGTATGCCGGTCACTCGACCAATCGACGTATAACACGTCACGCGGTTGGCGCGCTTCTTCCCCGAACAGTCGCACGAGTTGATCGATGACGCGACGATTCAGCTCGTCTCGGTCGAGTACCGAGCGTTCGGCAGCAGACAACCGGAAGAAGCCGAATAACGCCGCAAGTCCACCCGGCTGCGAAGCATCATGGATCTCCTGCAACACGCCGGCCCAACTTATCCCTTGACCGGATCGACCATTGTCTCGCCAAAACGGGCGGTCATACACGGCGAGTACTTTCGCCTGTCCAGCCATCCAGGTCGTAGTGTTTGCCAGCTTCGACTTCGTCGTTTCAGACAGTTCCGGGTGAAACGAGATGCGTGAGATGAGCCGGGGTGGGATGGCTAGGATGACGTGTTCGAACGCTGTTGTCTGTCCGCCTTCGAGCTCGACCAATATCTCGTCTTCCGCCTGTTGAATTGAGGTGATGGTCGACTCGAGTTGAATTGTCCCTGCCGGTAGTGTCGAAGCGAGCGCCGTCGTCAAGCTGGCCATGCCCCCGACGAGTCGCATCGATGGAACAATATGACCTGGCGGGAGCGTATGGCGTTCGATGACACCGAACTGGCGCTCGAGCATCAAATCCCCGGTCGTGTGTTGAGAGAACGTCGGGAGACCGAGTCGTTCGATCAGTTGCGTGATTGTCGTCTCCGTCTCTGGCCAATACCAGGTCGGGCCGAGGTCGAACCCGTCATGGCTCAACACACGTCCCCCGATGCGGTCGCGCGCCTCGAAGATGGTGACGTCATAGCCTTTTTCAGTGAGGAGCGACGCGGCATATAACCCGCTCACGCCAGCTCCGATAATAGCGATGTTCATAGTGCTGCCCCTTCCTCGACAAACGTCGTCACATCGAGCACTTGCCCGAGATCAATCCGGGCAACTAGATAGTGATACTTTGTGTTAGTCTCCGGATACTCATCGACAATCGATTCGCACCAGTCGCGGTCGAACATCTTCTCCCAAGATTTTTTTAACTCTTCCTCGTCTATAACTTCCCTGTCTTCAAACGAGAGAAAGTACCGGTTCAACGCAAACATCCAATAACCGGCCTCGACTTCGAGCACGTGTGAGTCAGGTAACTCAACCGTCAGCACAACGCCCGGTTCTCCAGGTTCCAAGTAACCGCCCCGTGCGACTTCTGGCCGTGTTTGGCTCAACCAAACTGGATAGTTTCCATGAAGCGAGACCCCTGTCCGCTGTTCATATTGTTCTGCGAGCCAGTCGTAGGCAGGCTGATGATACGCGTAGTCCTCGTCTTGAAAAATGCCGTAGGCCGGATCACCAAACAAATAACCTCGCTCGTTTGCGGCTTCCCACGCACCCGCATGTTGATATGTATAGTAAATTGCCATAGGTATACTCCTTTTTCTTGTTAATATCTTTAGCATAACTGACCTGCCGTTTCCTTATCCATTGTTGGAATCGTTTGGGTTTGTCTGAATTTGGAAGTATACTAGCCGTATGAATTACATAAAGGAGGAAAGAGGATGAATGTTTTAATCACCTTACTATTTAGTTTATTGGCAATAATTGTCCCACTCGCGTTACTCATCGCGGTCATCGTGATGATTGTTCGATTTATCGGTCGCTATGAGAAACGAGCTGACGCGCGACTCGAATTGGAACGTCAAACCGCGGCTCATCAGCAACAACAGTTCGACGTCTTAGTGGAGCGCCTCGAGCGAATCGAAGAAAAAATAGAGGTACGCCCTTAATGTCGACATCACTCACGATTTGGACGAAACGTCTCGTCCTCACAGCCATCATCTGTGGTCTGTTACTCGTTACGACTGTTACCTGCCAACGCGTATTCAATATGTCGGAAATCAATCTGTTGATCGATAAAGCGGACGAACAACAGCTCAGTTATGAGTTGATCATCCATAACCCGCTCACCAATGCTTACAGTTTCGATATCATCGATGATTAAGTCGAAAGGAGTGGTTGAATGGATTGGAACACGATCATGTTGACTGCCTCATTGATTTTGAACGCCTTCTTGATCAATATCATTGCGCAACAAGCAAAGGACATGAGTGCATTGAAACGAAAACAACTCCATACCGAACCAATCGTTCAAGATGCTGAGTTTCATGCGTCGATTAAAGAAAAAATCGATACGATTGGCGTGATTCCGACCGTTAAATTCTTGCGTGAGACATATGACCTGTCGCTGCTTGAAGCGAAACAATTGGTCGATCGCGTAAACGAAAAGGAGTAGCGCGCGCTACTCCTTTTTGACTGCATTTATTTTAAAAAGAAACCGACTTTCCCTCGGGCATACACTTTGTACGTCACGTGCTCCGGATCAACTTTGCCAAGTCTTTGATCAAGCCGAGACGACGCAATGATTCCGATTCCATAAATACCGGTTGCGACAACCGTCACACTGATTAGTTCCGGATTGAGCAGTAGCGTCAAGATCAATACAACATATGCTCCAATCAGTCCAAATGCTGTCCACCATTCGAGACGCACAAGCCGCTTATACTCGGCGGACTGGTTGAAGCGCAGCAATGTGTTCGTCCGAGCCCCTATTTTCACGAGACCGACAGATGGAAACACTAGAAGGAACCAAATGAATTCAGCGAGACGACGTTCGCCAATCATCATCAAGGTCACACTGATTCCTGTAATCAGTGCAAACAGAATGATTGCCTGACGGGTCGAGCGCTTGCCGCTCTCAAACAAATGATTGAACCGTTCGCGCTGCGTCATAGAACCAGACTCCTTTTGTTCAACTAATTTCTTTCAACCCAGTTTGGTCTCGCCACTGGAACGGTATCGACTTCTTCAAACCCAGTCGATAGCCGAGACGCCATCCCAATCCTCGAATCCGGTCCAACCAACTGTCACTCAAGTCTTGGAACGGCGTGACGGTCCTTACTTGATGCAACTCGATGCGATGAATCACGTATTGATAGCTAGGTGCCGCTATCGACCGATTGACTGCCATCTTTTCGCACCACTTCTGGTCAAAGAGTTTCTCCCAAGACTTTCGCGTATACGCTGGAGTGGATTCTTCCTCGGTGTCGAATGCTTCGGCTGTATCAAATAAAGTAGAGTTGTGTAGAACAAAATCCCAAAATGAAATTTCCGAAGCCAATACTTGATCATCCGGTAATTCAACCGTCAACACCACACCTTTGTTTCCTTGTCCAATATGTCCACCGATACTTAAGTCAGGAAACTCGTCCCAACACCAGACCGGATAGTTCCCGTTCAGCGAAATTCCAATTCGCTGCTCATATTGTTCGACCATCCAGTCATAGGCCGGTTTAAAAAAATCGAATCCTTCGTCATTGAACAAGGCGTAGTGAGGATCACCTTGTAGATACCCTCGCTCCAATGCTACTTTCCAAGCGTCTTCATGCTGATACGTGTAATAGATGCCCATATTCATTAACCCTCTCCAGACTTATTCTTTCACCACTTTATCCGATTTCATATCAAAACGTAGTGAAAATAATGGTCAGGGTTAATCGGTCGATTGCAACTTAGGCGTTCGGACTCGGGTACTTCACCGCATTTTTCTCGAGCTTCTCTTCAATCGCTTGCGACACATCGATCCCTGCCGCATGAGCAAACGTCAGCGCGTAGATGAGGACATCCGCGAGCTCTTCTTTCATCTCGACGTGTTTCGTCTCGAGCGCTTCTTCGCTCGACACCCATTGGAACAACTCCAACAATTCGCTCGCCTCGAGCGATAACGACAACGCCAAATCTTTCGGGTTATGGTGGAACGCCCAATCGCGCTCGTCACGGAATTCAATCACTTTGTCCATCAGTCGTTGTACTTCGTTCATATCTGTACCTTCTCTCTTTGAATGTGTAACAGCTTATCTCGCAACGCTTGATTGCTCGCATACAAATAAAGTCCTCGGACGCCTCGCTTCATCAACACATTAATCGAGTTCAAGACAATCTGTTCTTTCGCCAGCTCGACATCCTTGACACCGTCAATCCCAGCATAAGCTCCTGTATCTTTATAAAGATTCGTGTCAATCACCAAGCAATCCTTTGTCTCATCGTACGTTACCGAAGGACCGAGCACGACGCCGACGTAGTTCAAATCAAAACCTTGGATCGTATAGATCGACCCGGCCTCAGCAATCGTCTCTGACTTCTCGGCCCACGTCGTCTTGCCGCCCGTCGTATTCCACGGCATCTTATACTCCCCGTTCGACTCATAGACGTAATACGTTTCTCCATCCTTTTTATGAAGATAATCAAACGTCGACACGACTCGACTGAGTCCATGTTTCTGATCTTGTTCGATAATCATTTGATGCATCTCTTCCAACGTTTCAAACACGCGCAAATCATAGTCTGTAGACGACGGGAATGCCTGTATCTGCTTAGCTTTAAAAGCGTTGATCCAATCGATGACATCCTCATCCGCCTGCATCCGAAACTGATTCGTCAGTTTATATGTTTTCAAACACTTCGCTTTTTGTTTATATCTCTTTAATACACTTTGGTCCCACCGGCTCTTCAGCTTTAACACTTGGTCTTGGTCAAAGATGACAATGACAATCTTCGCACGTTTCATCAACTCCTCGAGGTGATTATCTGCTCGAAAATTGTTGTACGCATCTGATTTCGTCAACAGGAGGTGCGCCTCGTCGACCAAGATAATATCCACTTTTTTATCTTGTAACTTGTTGAGGAGCGGCGTCGGTTTGACGAAATTGACAGCCTTCAAGTGTTTGACTTGTTTGGCAATCCCTTTATACGTCTTCAGCATCTCTTCATGGTTGACGACCAGATAGTTCTCCGTCTGATACAGATTCGAACCCGCCTCGTTCGTCCGCGCCTGAATGGTATTGAAGATAGAACTGAGCACGACGCTTTTGCCGACGCCTGCCTCACCTTCGATGACGTATAAATCTCCATACGTGTCTTCGGGCTTGGACTTCGCAATCCGTGTCTCACAGAACTCAAGCACACGCTCTTTCAAGTCCATCTGTTCAACAGATAGTTCTTTGAACGGTGACAATTTGAAGATGTCTTTGTTCTCGATGGCGTGCAGGTCGTTTTCGACGAGCCCGTTCTTATGTAGCGCACCCCATAACTCAGGAAACAGCTCATTGTCGTAGAACGATTTATTGTAATAATTGTGTGTGAAGTCGCTCGCCGTCTTGCTTTTGTTTTGTAAGGTGTACTTCTCGTCCCCTAAAAAGTAGTTGATCAACTTCGTCTCAAGATGGAACGTCGCCGACCGATTGAACGTCTCATGCTTCACGAGATTGATTTGGTCTACATTTTTCCGATCAGCTTGTTTCAGCTTCAGATGTTGTTTCATGCGTTTTTGGAAATGCACCGTTTCCCCAATATACGCTTCCTTCTGTCCGTTCAAAATATAAATCACCGGATAGTTCAAATAATCGGCTGTCCGGTCAATCTCATCTATACTCGTTTTATCAAAATCTAACGGAATGACCTCAATCATCTTCACTGACACACCCTCATCTAATTTCAAATTATCTCCAGTTTAGCATAGACTTATTCCAATTCATTACTCAAGTCTTTCCTGAATCAATGGTATACTCCAACTAAAAAGGGAGGGATTCGGTGCTTACGTTCGACAACGTCTCTGTTCGCCAACAAGACACGCTCATCCTTGAACATATCTCGTTCACCATCAATCCGGGTGAAGTCGCAGCCATCCACTGCGGCGTCACTTCCCGGGAAATATTGTTCGCGCTATTGACCGACAAGCATGCGACCTACTCCGGGACCATCGATACAGCGAATCGTACGCTCTCGGTCTTCTCCATCCGTGACGGCTTATACGACCGGCTGACGGTCGAGGAATATTTGCGTTTCACGCATACGCTTTACGCATCGACGGAATCACTGGATACCATCTTGCAAAACGTTCAACTCACCCCATATCGGAACAAACGATTGAACCGGCTCAACTTGTCGCTCGTCCGGCGCGTCCAATACGCGGCCCTGCTCTTACATAATCGGGACATCTATGTGCTTGAAGAACCGGATCAAAACGTCGACCAAGAGACACGGCACTTGTTCGCGACCGTCTTGCTGCAACTGAAGCAACAACAAAAAGCCATCCTGCTTCTGACGAGCAACATGGAAAGCGCCCTGTTCGTCACGTCGACCGTCTATCGGATCGACCACCGACACTTGCGCCTACTCGACGTAGAACCGGATGAACCGGATACGAACGAAGACGTCACGCCAGAGGTGATACACGTCCGCTTCGAGAAGATTCCAACGAAAGTGAACGAGAAAATCGTCTTGCTCGATCCGCCGGAAATCGACTACATCGAGAGTCAGGACGGACAATCCGTATTGCACAGTCAGTCCGAGCAGTTCCCGAGCGTCTTCACGATGAACGAACTCGAGACACGTCTGACCCCATACGGCTTCTTCCGCTGCCATCGGTCGTACATCGTCAACCTTCAACGGGTGCGGGAAGTGATCACCTATACAAAGAACAGTTTCAGCCTCGTGCTCGATGATTCAGCGAAGACGACCATCCCGCTCTCGAAGACGAAAATGACCGAATTGAAGACGATGATCGGGCTGAAATAGGCTCCATTCACCGCCTCATTCGCTCCACTCGTTCCTCGAAAAGCGCCATTTATCGCCATTCTAATGCGCTCTCCTCTTCCTCTCGATATGATAAAAGCAAGCAAGACGACATCGACGAGGAGGAACGAGAATGGACTCAATCATTCAAGTGAACGGATTAAAAAAGCTATTCGGCAATGAAGAGGCGTTACGCGACGTGACGTTTTCTGTCGGCAAGGGAGAAGTGTTCGGCTTTCTTGGACCGAGTGGATCGGGAAAGACGACAACTATCAAAATCTTGACGTCCCAACTCGCTCAGACGTCAGGTGACGCGACCGTATTCGGCGTCCCGGTCTTGGAGTTGAAACAAGAACAGTATCGGAAGCGGATTGGTATATTGACCGACAACAGCGGCCTATACACGCGTCTCTCCATCGAAGAAAACTTGCAACTCTATTGCGACCTATACGACGAACCACGCACCCGAATTGATGAGGTACTGCAAACGGTGAACTTGGCCGGGGAACGCAAAAAACGCATCTCCGCCTTATCACGCGGGATGCTGCAACGGGTGACACTGGCCCGGGCGTTGTTACATGAACCGGAGCTATTGTTTTTAGATGAGCCGACGTCCGCACTCGATCCGGTCAACTCGCGCCACATCTATAAAGGCATCGAACGGTTGAAGGCAAAAGGGACGACCATCTTCTTGACGACGCATGACATGAACGAGGCCGAGGAACTGTGCGACCGCGTCGCCTTCTTACATCTAGGGGAGATTCAACTTCTCGACGCCCCGAAACGATTGCGCCGGAACTATGCGAACGGCTCGATGCGTGTCGAACTTCATGACGGGGAAACGGTTGAATTGAAGCAAGGAAAAGATGGGGCGGACTGGCTTCATGAACAGATGCGTGATCAAAACATCGCGGCCATCCATTCGAACGAGCCGACGCTCGGGGATATCTTTATCGAAGTGACGGGGAGGAAATTATCATGACATTTTCAATGAAACGGGCACTCGCCATTTTTCAGAAAGACTACAAAGACTTGTCGCGGAACTTATTCGTCTCCTCGACGTTGATCATGCCGCTGTTCTTCGCCGTCTTCTATTCACAGCTCGGCGGAGGAGGCATCGACGTGACATACTTCGTCATCAACATCACGTTCAGCCTCGTCGCGACATTCGTCCAGTGTGCCTTGATTGCCGAAGAGAAAGAGAAGAACACGCTCCGCGGGCTGATGCTGTCACCGGCGAGTACGCTCGACATCTTGCTCGGGAAGAGTGCGCTCACGTTTGTGACGACGCTCGTTTTGATTGCAGCGTGCTCCTTCATCATGGGATACAGTCCTGCGAACCTACTCGTCATCTCACTCGCATTGATCGTCTCGACGTTCTTTTATATCGGGATTGGGACGATTCTCGGATTGATGACGAAGACGGTCATGGAAGCCTCGCTCATCGTCATGCCGGCGTTTTTCTTCTTCTCGTTCTCACCGATGCTGTTGGTGTACGAGGATCGTTTCTCTATCATCGGTCTCCTCGAGTACTTGCCGAACATCGTCTTGATCGACCTCGCGCATCAAATCGAGGCGGGGGCTGGCCTTGGTGCTACATGGTTGGAGCTTGTGATTCTATCGGCTTGGGCGCTTGTTGTATTCGTAGGAAGTATTGTGATGTATAACCGGAAACAGACAGACTAAAAAGCGACGATGTTACTCGTCGCTTTTTTTGAAGCGTTCTTTTAAATCCATTCCATAAAGAACTACGTATAAAAAACATGACGGCAGCACAGTAAACAACGGCACCTTTCTACGAAACCCTAACCCCTCATCGTGAATCCCATAATCGATGGCCCAATACGCTAAACTAATGGATAAGCATAACCCTAGGAATTTAATCATCTGCTTGCGTTCTCATCGTGATCACTTAATTTAATCCAAAGTAGGATAAACGGAACGAATACGAGGCTTAAGTATCCCAAGGTCAAAAAACTTTGAGTTTCAGCAGAAATGAATTGTTTTTGACCACAATTTGGGCAGTCTTTTCCGTTCCTAGAAAAACCGAGTGCTAAAACTTCTTTTATTCTCCATTTGTAGTGACAATTCGTACAACGTGGTGCCACAATACCAACCCCCATTCTCTACCTAAATGTACGTCAATACCACTACTCAGGTTCCATTTTTAACAACCATCTTTTTTAAAATCTATACAAAAAACCACCCACCAGCTTTCGCTGATGAATGGTTTCTAATTGAGCGTATGACTTACATCATTCCGCCCATTCCACCCATGCCGCCCATGTCAGGCATGCCGCCGCCAGCGCCTGCTGGTTCTGGCTTGTCTGCGATGACCGCTTCCGTTGTGAGGAACATGGCTGATACTGATGCTGCGTTTTGAAGCGCTGAGCGCGTCACTTTCGCCGGATCGACGATACCGTGTGCAATCATGTCGACGTACTCGCCAGTTGCGGCGTTGTAGCCAATGCCGACTGATTCGTTCTTAAGTTTCTCGACGATGACCGAACCTTCTTCACCCGCGTTTTCCGCGATTTGACGGACCGGTGCTTCGAGGGCACGAAGGACGAGTTTGACACCTGTCGCTTCATCCGCTGTCACTTCTGCAAGCAACGCACGAACCGCTGGGATGACGTTGATGAAGGCTGTACCCCCACCTGCGACGATGCCTTCTTCGACGGCTGCGCGTGTCGCGTTGAGCGCGTCTTCGATGCGGAGCTTACGTTCTTTCAGCTCTGTCTCTGTCGCTGCGCCGACTTTGACGACGGCTACGCCGCCTGCGAGTTTCGCGAGACGCTCTTGGAGTTTCTCACGGTCGAAGTCAGACGATGTCTCTTCGATTTGGTTGCGAATCGTTTGAACGCGTGCTTTGATCGTGGCTTCGTCTCCAGCACCTTCGACGATCGTTGTCGTGTCTTTCGTGACGACGACTTTCGATGCGCGTCCGAGCTGTTGGAGTGATGCCGACTTGAGCTCGAGGCCGAGGTCTTCGGTGATGACTTGGCCGCCTGTGAGCGTCGCGAGGTCTTCGAGCATCGCTTTACGACGATCGCCGAAGCCTGGTGCCTTGACCGCGACCGCGTTGAACGTACCACGGAGTTTGTTCAAGACGAGTGTCGCGAGCGCATCGCCTTCGATGTCTTCCGCAACGATGAGGATCGGTTTCCCTTGTTGCACGACTTGCTCGAGCACTGGGATGATTTCTTGAATGTTCGAGATTTTCTTATCGGTGATCAAGATGAACGGGTTGTCGAGCACCGCTTCCATCTTGTCTGAGTCTGAGATCATGTATGGTGACAAGTAACCACGGTCGAACTGCATCCCTTCGACGACGTCGAGTTCAGTCGTGAAGCCGCGTGACTCTTCGATCGTGATGACGCCGTCGTTTCCGACGCGTTCCATCGCTTCCGCGATCAACTCGCCGACTTCTTCGTCCGCTGCCGAGATGGCCGCAACTTGGGCGATCGCTTCTTTCGACTCGATCGGTTTCGAGATGAGCTTGAGCTCTTCGAGTGAACGACGAACCGCTTTGTCGATTCCTTTACGGAGAATCATCGGGTTCGCGCCCGCTGTCACGTTCTTCAAACCTTCACGAATCATCGCTTGAGCGAGGACTGTCGCTGTCGTCGTACCGTCCCCTGCGACTTCGTTCGTCTTCGAGGCGACTTCGGCAACGAGCTTCGCGCCCATGTTTTCGAAGTGGTCTTCGAGTTCGATTTCTTTCGCGATGGTCACGCCGTCATTCGTGATGAGCGGTGAGCCGAACTTCTTCTCGAGGACGACGTTGCGTCCTTTCGGTCCGATTGTGACTTTTACCGCGTCAGCGAGTGCGTCGACACCGCGAAGCATCGCGTGACGTGCGTCTTCTGAGAATTTGATTTCTTTTGCCATTGTTCATTTCCCCCTAGAAAAGTTTTTGAAGAATGGTGAGTCTTAGCCTACGATTGCGAGAATGTCGCTCTCTCGAACGATTAAGTATTCTTTGCCTTCATGCTTCACTTCGGTACCCGCGTATTTCGAGTAGATGACCAAATCATTTTCTTTGACGTCGAGCGCGATCCGCTCACCTTGGTCCGTGACGCGGCCTGTACCGACTGCGAGGACGCGTCCTTGTTGCGGCTTCTCTTTCGCCGTGTCAGGAAGCACGATGCCTCCGATCGTCTTTTCTTCTTTCTCCACGACTTCGATGATGACGCGATCGCCTAGTGGTTTTAACATAGAAAAAACCTCCTCCGAATATGAATGATGTATCGTTGAATCGTAAGTTTTAGCACTCATCAAAAAGGAGTGCTAACATTGATTAGTGTAGTATGAGACGCCTGAAAATGCAAGCGGGAACATCGAAAAAATGCTCCCACTCGCGGTCAAGAGACCTTATTTGATACAATGGTCAAAAGGAACGTTGACTCTTAGGAATAAGGACGTGTTGAATTGGCTACACTAAACTCAAACCAATCGATAAATACCCGTTTTTCGATGGCGCCTAACATTCGGATTCGGCATATCATCCCGATTCTGCTATACGCGTTTGTTCAATTCTTTCCGGTATTGATTAGCGGTGTGCGTCCGGAATGGATCACGCCAACGTCGACCGGGCTCTGGTTCGCCATCGGGTTCAGCTTGACGATCATCATCTCGGTCTTCTTGCTTTGGCCCGACTTGAAGCTATATAAACAGCAAGGCATCCAATCAAATCTGAACGACACGGTCAAATGGATCGGACTCGGGATCCTCATGCAGTACGGGCTCGTCATCGTCGCTAACTTGATTGAGACGTGGATCTCCGGTGACGTCATGGGCTCCCAGAACACCGAGCAAATCGCGGACATCGTCCGACTCGTCCCGGTCATGACGCTCTCAGTCGTCTTGCTCGGACCGATTATGGAAGAGATTCTGTTCCGTCACATCTTGTTCGGCAACTTGAGTGCCCGCTTCGGGTTCTGGATCGCCTTCGCGGTCAGCTCGCTCTTGTTCGCGCTCATCCACGGCGACAACAAGATTCTCGTTTACGTGGCGATGAGCTTCGCCTTCACCGTCGCTTATGCCAAGACGCGTCGCTTGATCGTGCCAATCGCGATTCACGCGTTCAACAACGCGCTCGTCATGGTCGTATTATTCTTAATGTAGAAATGAGGTGGCATTGATGCCGCGACACTTAAAAGTTATGTTTTTGTTCAGTCTCTCATTCGGGATTCTGTTCACCGTCCTCGCCTACTACTCGGTACAAGAGTACGGCTTCAGCTTCTGGACGTACTTCATCATCGCCGTAGCCGCGTATGACTTCTTCAAGGTGTATCAGATTTTAACGCTCGCCCGGAAAGCGAAAAAAGAGAACAACGATAAATCGGCATAACGAAAAGACCAAGCGCGCAGCTTGGTCTTTTTTAGTGTCGAATCACGTTGGACGTATCACTCAGCTCGTCTCGATACGCGCTTCGGATGAACAATCCGTTCAGCGTCAATCCGATACCTAGAACGAGATAAATCGTATCCAGCAACGGCACGCGTGGCTCATCAAAGAAAAAGACGGCGATGATAAACATGAGCATGAGGCCCATACCGAACCATGTCACGAGTGACTGGTTGACGGCGGCACGAATCGTCACATTCGTTTCTTTGTCGAGTTTGCTCAATTGCTGTTCATAGTAAGCCGATAACGTGACGCCGAATCCAGTCGCAGCGATCCACACCACTTCACCGTTCCAAAACCCCAGACCGAACAAGACAGGCCATCCTATCAATAACACGATAAACCAGTTTCGGGTCAGCTTCATTTTTCTCCCTCTTTCTTTACGATGGAATCCATAACTTCGCAAAATCAAAATACCCAAAGATGTCGATACAGACATCCTTCAACTCGACCGGGAACGGGATCGTCCGCTCCTCGTTATAGAGCGGAATGAAATATGATCCTTCTTTCAACTCCCGCTCGATTTGCTGATGGAGCGGCAACCAGTCTTCAAACGGCAGCTCATCATACTGGCGTACCCGCTCCGTCATCCCGTCGATATGACGCAAGAGTCGACGCGGCGGCGAGTAATCACTCGTCAAAAATTGTTCGAACCCGAGCGACGTGTTGCGCTCGTAAATCTCGCCGTGGACGAGCATATCGACCCGGTCAAAATACGTCGTGTCATGAATCGTGTCCTTAAAACTGACCGGCACCCATTCGTAGGCAATCCCGTGCCGCGTCAACATGTCGGCAATCCACATCGACACCGTCGACGTGAAGTCTGTCTGTTTGATGCGAATCGGACGGTCGAACGTCACTACGGGCCCATCCGGAAGTTGATACGTCTCGCTCGCATCGCCGAGGAAGCCGCGGTCGTTCGGGATTTTTCGATTGTCGAGCGACCTGACATCCGGTCGAATCTCTGCAATGAGTCGGTGGATGTAATGCCTCGCCTCGTCCCGCTCGAACACCCCGCCCGGCTGAGCGTTCAAGAAGACGAGCGTGAAGCCTGACGGTGTCGAGATGTAGCCTGTCTCCTCGGAGTCTCGCGATGAGATACGGTACGTCGGATCGTAGCCGTCAGGCACCTGTAAAAATTCAACACGATCGAGCAGCGACCGGACGCCAAAATAGTTCTCGAACGCCGCGAGCACCGTCTTCTCGGCGTCATGCCGCTCCAACAGGAACGGTCCCGTCCCAATCGTGTCTTTAGCGATGCTCGTGTGAATCATCGACAGGCGTGGCACGAACGAGTTGCGACGACGATCGAGCGTCACATCGACTCGGTATGGACCATTCGAGGCGACATGCCGCACGTAACGATACGTCTCCCGATAAGCCGGCGACTGGAAGAGCGCCCGCAAGCTTTTTGTCACGTCTTTACTCGTCATGAGCGAGCCGTCGTGGAAGCGGACTCCCTTTCGCAGAAACAGCACGAGTGTGTCTCCTTGCCACTCATAGTGATGCGCCAACTCACCCGTCACCTGTCCCGAGGCGTCAATCGTAAACAGTCGATTGAACACGTTTTGGACGAGATGCGCGCTATGAATATCGGCCGCCTCGAGCGGGTGCGTCGTCAGAAAGTTGCGCCGCCGTGGAATGATGAGGGCGTCACTCGATGTCTGGACGTAGCCGAACTTCTTTTCGAGCTGACGCATGAAGCGCCCGGCCTGCGCCGGTGACCAGTCCCACTCGAGCTGGTTCGTCACGGCCTCGATCGATTCGGTCTCCATCCGCTTCAATAATTGTTCGGCCAACTCGCTCTCCACATGACGCAACCAGACGAGTTGGCTGACGTTGCCACGTCCGAGCCCGCTCGTATAGGTGAGCCAACCTTCCTCTTGCCAGCGAAGCAAGTGCCGTCTCGTCTGTTTGGCACTTAAATGGATGGCGTCCGCCATGTCCGCAATCGTGTAATGCCCGTCCCGACATTGCTTCCACAAACTAAATAAGTAGGCATCCATGCCCATTCCCCCTCATCAAAAGTGGACATCATCCCCTCGATTCGTCCATTTTCAAGTTCTGTTGTCTTGTTTATGATACAGGTACAGAATGGAAGGTGACAATATGAAATGGAAAGAAATACCTCGTCCGATTAAAGTTCGACTCATCACATCATTTTTCAATCGCTCCGTCTCATTCGCCATCATGCCGTTCATGGCGCTGTTGTTCGTCAAAGCGTTCAACGAGTTAATCGCCGGTGTCTTCTTAATCACACTCGTCTGTCTCGGCTATGTCATCGGGTTGTTGGGCGGCTATCTCGCCGACCGCTTCTCCCGCAAACAGCTGCTCGTCCTCACGTCGAGCATCACGGCCGGTATGTTCCTCACGATGACGCTCTGCCTCATGATAGACCAGATGATCGTCTTCATGGTTGCATATACGATTTTCACGGTGACGAGCAACCTCGGACGTCCTGCCATGAGTGCCATCATCATCGATGCGACGACGCCTGAGAACCGGAAAGCCGTCTATGCGCTCGACTATTGGTTAATCAACTTATCGATTGCAATCGGAACAGCCATCGGCGGTTGGCTCTACGTCAGCAATCAGCTGTTACTGTTTTGGATTTTGACCGTGACGTCGTCGACGCTTCCAATCGCCTATGCGATTTTCCTCGAAGATACGAAGCGGACGTGGACGTCGCAGCGACTGAAACTCGTCTTCGTCGATATCTTTCAAAGCTATCAAATCGCTTGGCGTGATCGTCCGTTCGTCAAAGTCGTCTTCGGCACGATGTGTATTCTCGCCGCCGAGTTTTCGATGGGGAGCTACGTCGCCGTCCGGCTCGCCGATTCGTTCGAGCCGATGTCCATCAACGATTGGGCAATCAACGGGGTGCGGATGTTCAGCCTCATCCAAATCGAGAACACGCTCATCGTCGTCGCGTTGACGTTCATGATTCAACGCCTCGCGTCCCGCTTCTCCAACAAACAGGCGTTGCTCGGCGGGTTGTTGCTGTACATGATTGGCTACGCCGTCATCACGAGCGCGAACTCGATGACGCTCTTGCTTGGGTTCATGATTCTCGCAACGTTCGGTGAGTTGCTCTACTCACCTGTCCTGAACACGGAGAAAGCGAACATGATGCCAGAAGATCAGCGCGGTGCCTACTCGGCGTTCGCAGGGACATCGTTCGCCGGTGCCGACTTCATGTCGCGCTCGACGATTCTCATCGGCTCGCTCCTCTCCCCGTTCATGATGAGCGTCTATATCGGTTTGGTCGTCTGTGTCGGCTGCTTCTTGGTGTATACAGGTATCTATATGAAAGAAACGTTGGCCTTGAATCAAAAAGCGTCCTAAGTCAAAACGGCCTCTCACATGTGAGGGACCGTTTGTGTAGGATCATTTTTGAAAAAGATATCAATCTGCGTTATATTTGATAGGTTAACTATCAAATAAGGAGAGATACGATGAAGAAAGCATTTCTCGTGCTGGTCGCTTCCTTGTTTCTCGTCGCCTGCTCAAACGAAGACGACCTGTCTACATACGAAGAGTATGGCGTGCTCGAAGAGACGATTGAGATTGCGCAGTATGAACCGAAAGTCGAGACGGACAACGACGGCAACCGCGTCATCTTGTTCTATGAAGGTGAACGCGTCGCTTATAAGAGCGTCTATGTGAAAGACGAACGTCATTTGAAAGTCATCAGCACGGACGATGAGGCCCCTCTCTATAACGACACACTGTAACACACAGCCCCCTTCGCGCGAAGAGGGCTGTTCTCAATTCTCGTAATGAATCTGTTGGTGGTGTTGTAGAGGATACGTAATCAATTGCTCACTGTCTAACGGTTCATGGAACAGTGACACGGCCGTGATTTGGTTGTTGTCATACGTCCGATAGTAATAGATACCATCATCGACGTTACAGCACGAGGAATAGATGGTGTACTCATACGTCCCGTCCTCGGCCTCGTTCAAGCCACGTGTTTGCATCACCGTATCCAACAGCTTGAAAAATTGCCCGACCGCGGACACCTCGGTCGGTTCGCAGACCGAGTTAAATGTAGCGAACGTTGCCCGGACGAATCGTGATGTCGACGATAAATCACCCGGCAAGCCTTGCCCGCCTAATCCGAGACAATAGGCATCGAGGTTCAATGTCGGCGCGAACGTATTGGCCGGCAGTTTCGTCGAGACGTGCCGATAATCGTTCAGATTGAACAGCTGATACTCGAATGACGGATTGTTCGTCAAGACGCCGACTGGATTGTCGTACACGCGCAACCCGTCCGTCATCGGCTCGACGACGATCGAGGTATCCTTGTCGGCGATCATCCAGTGCAGCGGGTGAAGCGGGAGCGCGTCGCTGAAATTGAGATTGATCAGATGAATCGTCGCCAATCGCTCTTTCACTTCCTCGATTGTCGCACACTGGCCGAGGATCCACGGGATGAACTCGAACGGGGAGACGTTGTCTTGTCCGTCGACTTCCGGCTTGAACACGGCATTCCCCGGGAAGTTCAACCCCGCCATGCTGAGCCCTTTCTCGTTCGTCGCCTCGTAATAGAGTGGATAGTCTTCCACGACGGTCGCCATCCCGATCATCGCGTAATGGTTCGCATTCTCGCCCATCCGTCTGAAGTTGAACGGATAGTGTCGGGGCGTGATCGTCACTTGCTCGTGATAGGACACGTTCAAGTCTAAGTTTCTGCCGAAGTAGTGGGCGTGCGGAGCGTACGTGATTGCTGTACACATAATAAGACTCCTTCCAATCCAATGCAGACAATAACAGCACTCTTTGTCCTATTCACGTTTTCAACTGACATCAACCATAAGAAAAAACGATGAGGCGTGTGCCACATCGTTCTTCATATTAATTCAGTTCGGTCTCGACCGCTGTTTCCGGCATGAAAAACCAAAGTCCGATTCCTTTCAATCCGAATACGAACGCCAAGGTAAAATATACAAATGATTCAAGCGGATAACTCATTGTGTCGACGAAGAACGACACGAAGGAAGCAATGACCAAAGTGACGATGATGATACGTAAAGCGAGCTCATTCGCCTCACGTCCAATGGCTTGACCGACTTTTTCATCGTGGGCAAACGCTATGTCTCGACGCCACGCATAAAAGAACAGCGCAGACATCATGACGGTCGTATCCGGCACCTCGCCAAACCAAATATCCCCAATCACAAACCCGAGCATGGCGAACATTCCGAGCTTCAGTTTATCCCTTTGCTTGAGTGATGCACGGGGCCACAGTGATTTTTTCATAACACAATAAACCCGACCGTCAACACACCATATAAGAAACCGAGTACGATCACACTGATGGCGATCGACTTATATTGTGGATATTTATGTAACACGACCGCTCCCGCGATGACGTGAATAAACGCGACGATGAACGTCACAATCGCAAAGCCCATTGGTTCATTCCTCACTTCCAAAAAAAATAAATAGAAAATCATGGGAATTCATCCGTTTCCCGGTACAATAAAGTCTGCATTCATTATATCAATTCTCGGAAAGAAGGCACATCCTATCATGAATTATTCACGTACCGATTTATCGACGGAGGAAATGCTCCTCGTCAACAGCGAAGTCGAGAAAAAGAAACGCAATCTCGTCGTCGCGTACTTGCTTTGGTTTTTCCTCGGCGGATTTGGTGCTCACCGCTTCTACTTCAAGAAAACCGGTAGCGCCCTCGCGATGCTTGCTCTCACGGTCGGTTCAATCGTCCTTACGGTTGTATTGATTGGTTTTATCGGGCTGTTCGTCGCCGGCATTTGGGCGCTCGTCGACGCGTTCCTCATGCCAGGCTGGCAACAGCGCGAAGTCGAAGCCATCGAACGCGAGACAATCGAGTCGTTGAAGACTCGCTCTGAGCGTCAAGCTGCCTTTTAACGACCAGACGGTCACGCCAACGCGTGACCGTCTTTTCTGTTAGAAGCTATTCTCTTTCAAGTAGAACGCGAAGTTCCGATGCTTCCGTTCTTTCGTCGCGTAATGAATCCATAGCCACGCGAGCGACTCGAGCTCTCGCGCCAGCTTCAAGTGACGGAGCGTATGGGCGTCGAAACCAATCTTCGAGGCAAGGTCTTGGACGGCCCGGACCGATTCTTGCTCGTCTCCGGCGATGAACATCATCGACATGTTCGGATTCTCCAAGTTCTCGACGCCGGTCTGGTTGAACGCCTTGACGATGCGGACGTGCGGTGCGAGTTCCTGCAGATGCTCGGCCCCTGATTTCCCTTCCGGTCGCTCGATCGCGTCAAACTCTTTGGCGATTGGATTCGTCACGTCGATGACGATCTTATCGTCCAAGTCCCGAAGCGATTGAATCAAATCGACGGCCGCCGCGAACGGTGTCGTCAATAACAAGATTTGCGCATTCGATGCCACTTCTTGGAGCGACATCGTCCCTTCCCGTTCTGACCGTGTCCCGTACAACACGTCATAGCCGACGTCCTCGAATTTGCGTCCGAGCGTCCGCCCGACTTTTCCGGCCCCTAAAATACCAATCTTCATATAGTTCGACTCCCCTTCACAGTTCTTCGTCCGTCCGTGTCACCGTGCCGCCAAGTTCAGCCGCCAGTCCATCGAGCACCGAGTGATCGAACTCTTCCCCAATCGCCATCACCCCGGTCTGTCCAGGCTCGATATTTCCGACCGTCCGCTTGAACGTCTCTTGAATGCTCTGGACGTGTTTCAAATCTTTCGTTCCTCCGATGAGTCCTCCCGTGAGCGTGCCGAATAGAATCCCGAACGGTCCGCCGAGAATCCCGACGGCCATCCCGATCAAGGCACCTTTCGTCGACTTGTTCGTCGGCGTCAGTTGGACGGCGTCCTCGAACGAGAAGGCCCCGTTATCTTCACGCTTGATGACGACGAGTTGTTCGAACCCGACGAGTCCTTCGGCGTGGTACTTCTTCAACTTGCTGAATGCTTGATACGAGATCGACTCCTCTGGAAACGTGAACGTGACGATATGGTACGGTTGTTTTTCCTTCTTGGCCATATTGGCTCCTCCTTTGACAGGACCAGGTGACACATCAGCTTTCTCTTACCCCTTCCCCGGCTTCAGACGAAAAAAAACCTGTGGAACCTATACATTTCCAGTAGGTTTATATGGTAAAATTTTCATATCACAACTGAGATAGGAGCTACACTTATGTCCCGTCCGCTTCGCAAATCTGCCACGAACCGCTCACTCTTCGGTGTCTACGGCGGCATCGCTGAATACTTTGACTTGTCCCCGCTCGGCGTTCGTCTGCTCTTCCTGATCGTACCGGGGAACTTTCTCATCTATATGATCCTCGCCAACTCGATGAAGGACGCTCCACGCTATCTATAAAAAACTCGGAAGCCGCGGCTCCCGAGTTTTTTTATGCGTTGACTTTGTCTTTCATCGCCGCGAGCGCCCCGCTGTTGATGAAGTGCCATGGCTTGTTGTAGTGAGGTTGGAAGAAGAAGTCGACATAGGCGAGCTCTTCGACCGTCATCTCGTTTTGGATGGCGAGCGACAACGTGTTGACCGCTTGCGTCATGTCCGCTTTTGAGAGGACTTGTCCACCGACGACGCGATGCGTGCCGACTTCATAGACGAGTTTGAACTGAACCGGTTCAGCCGTCGGCATGAACTCCGGACGGTACGCATCTTCAATCACGACACTCTCGACGTCGAGGCCGAACAAGGCGGCCGCTTCTTCTGTGAGACCTGACGAGGCGATATTCCAATCATACAGGCGAAGACCTGACGTTCCTTGCGTCCCTTGATAACGGACACGCGGTGCAATCAAGTTCTCAGCGACGAGCGTTCCCATGCGGACGGCGTTCGTCGCGAGCGGGATGTAGGCATGTGTGCGCGCCGGGTTGTAATAGACGGCACAGCTGTCACCAGCCGCGAAGACGTCCGGGTTGCTCGTGCGCATATACTCGTCGACGATGATGGCGCCGTTGCCGAGCATGTCGACTTGGCCTTGAAGGAGTCCCGTGTTCGGGCGGAAGCCGACACAGAGGATGACGAGGTCAGCCTCGAACTCACCTTTATCGGTCACGACGTGCGTGACGTTTCCATCTGTCCCGCGGAACGCTTCGACCGTCTGGCCGAGCTCGAGGTCGATGCCACGTGACGTCATGTCCGCTTCAAGTTGATCCGTGAACGACTTGTCGAGGTACTTGTTCAAGATGCGGTCGGCACTATCGATGAACGTGACGTGTTTACCGTACACTTCGAACGCTTCGACGAGCTCGACACCGATATAGCCGGCACCGATGACGGCGATGTTCGTCGCATCTTTCGCCCGCTCGATGATGCGTTGGGCGTGGCCATAGTTTTTGCAGAGCTCAATCCCAGTCATCTCGATGCCAGGGAGCGTCGGGACGATCGGCCATGAACCAGTTGTGACGATCAAACGGTCGAACGTGTCATAGACGTCTTCTCCCGTGTCGAGGTTTTTCGCATGGACCGTCTTCGCTTCCGTGTCGATGTTCAACACGTCGTGCTTCATGCGCATCGTCGCGCCGAGTTCTTCGAGTTCGGTCGGTGACGCGTAGAAGAGCTCTTCCGCACGTTTGACGACACCACCGACGTGGAGGGCGATCCCACACGAGAGGAAGCTGACGTTGTCGTTGCGCTCATACACCGTGATGTCGAGATTGTCGTGCTTGGCGAGTAATCCTTTGACTGCTGCTGTTCCTGCGTGTGTACATCCGATGACTGCGATTTTCATATGGTTGTCTCTCCTTTGAGTGTTAGGCAAGTTAGTGTTTGTGATAAATATCACATTTACTTTCTGAACTTAGTGTACTATTTCACAAGAAGGTTTGACAATCCTTTTGCTCACTTTTTCACGTAATTATGTCTAAAGTTTGAACTCCATGTGTGACAACAAAAAAACCGTCCCGCAACCGGAACGGTTCACTTATGAGTTTGTGGTGCGTCGTCCTTTGACCCAGTGATAGATAACGACGCCGATATAGGTGAGGAGACCGATTACATACAGACTAATGCCAATCAAAATCCAGCCCAGCGCGTCCCAACCGCGGACGAAGACGAGTCCGATGATACACGATATGTATCCCACGAGGAGCAACGTCAACGAGAAGACGAGTCTCCGCTTGAATCGCGATTTCAAAAAGTTCAGCACGGCAATCAACAAAATTGTCGTCAACACGCCGATGATGATGAGTTCATCCCCGTAGTACTCCCAAGCCATCGTTTCTCCCCCTGACCTATGTTTGATTGGTTTCATCGTATCACGGCTTTCCCTCGTTCCCTATCTCTAAAAAAAGCCATCCGCATCATCGCGAATGGCTTTTTTGTTAACGAACGTAAATCGTCTTCGTCACGCTTCGGCCTTTTGGCGTCACGAGACGGAGTGTCAATTTCGTTCCTTTCTTTTGTGGGGTGAAACTGAGCGTTGTCGACGTGGCCGTCACCGTCTTCTTCGCGAGGACCGTCGACCCCCGCGTGAGCGTCAATGTGCCATACGCGACGTTCGATGTCGCCTTCAGTGTCTTCGATGCGCTCGATGGAATCGTCGGCGCGAGCGTCGGTGTCGGTCCAGTCGTCACCTTCACCGTCTGCGCATGTCGGAACGTCCCGCTTTGGCTCGTCAACGAGAGCGTCGCATTGACCGGTTGCCTCGTGAAGCGGAGCGTCACACGTCCGGTGCTGCTCGCCTTTGCAGTAGCCAATACTTTCGAACCGTTCTTCAACGTGACCGTGCTATTCGGGATCACGTACCCGACCCAGAGTGACTTCTCATCATTAATCGAGAGCGTCGACAGCGACGTTTTCGGCAACTGAATCGAGACGTCACGCGATTTCGAGCCGACCGATGCTTTGACGCGAACGCGATCCCCCGGTTTGGCGGGGACGGTGTAACGTGTCGTCGATAGGCGTTTGGCCGAGACGAGTTTGTCATTTACATAGAAGCGCACTGTCGCCGTGCTCGTCTTTTTGATTGAGAGTGTCGCTTGTGTCTTCGTCATCAACGTGTCCGTCACACTGAGCGTCGGAGTGAACGCACGGACCGTCTTTGTGAGTTCATACGTCGCATCGCCGCTCGAACGTGTGACGAGAATGACATCCCCTTCTTTTAATGGCGTCTCGAACGTGTACGGCATGACGCGTGTTGTCGCCACATGTGTACCGTTTCGATAGATGCGATAGGCCTGATCGGTACTCGATGTGATGTTGATGGATTTGTCATACATTAACGGTGTCCGAGTCCACGAAAAGACAGGCGGTTCCACTCTTGTCTCCACGGTTGTGAGCCGGAACGCCGAAGCGGGTGCCTCTTTTAATTTGAAGTAGACTTTTGTTCCGATGTCTACAGGCATCGTATTAAACTCTTTAATCGAAATGAGTCCGTCTTCATCTGCCTGCTCATTCGAAATTTCGTAGTATTTCCCACTGCGAATCAACACATCCACTGCGGCGTTCGGCGTCGTTTTCAATGTGACACCTGAAGTGACCGTTTTCGTCAGAACCGAGATACCATTTGATGAAGTATCGTCACTTTCTTTGACCGTCTGAAGTTCAATCGGATCGGCGTAAACACCTGACCCACTACCGATTTTCACAGTCACACGCGATCCAGGTGTGAACCACCGCGCCGGTTGCCACGTATAGCGCCCGGACTCATCCGATTGGATCGTCGCAGATTGATAGTTCAACAATGAATCCGATGAGTTCGATTGATACAAGTTTTTCGTCACACTGACAAACACCGGCGTGTTCGGTGTCGTCTTCCCGCTAATCGGACCTAAGACACCGGTTGGCGGGTCGAGTGTGAGTGGCACATAGTTCGATGCCCATAAGTCTAACCGGCGCTCAAAATCGTTCCACTTAAAAATCATGTCATACGACTCATTCGTCTGTAACGTCAGTTTCCCTTGCTCCCAAACGAACGGGTCGTCTTGATAGGCTAAACGTGCCGTCAGCTCAGTCGCTGGAATCGGTAAGGCCGTACCATCAACGAGCGTGGCCGTTCCGTTGACGTCATATGGACGACCTACCTCATAGCGATTCGTCGTTTTCGGCACATTGACATTCAATTGCCATGGCGCTTTCCATAAAGACTCCGGCGTGTACACTTCCGTCTTCTTCATACCAAACACGTACCACGGACCGTGTTGTCGAATGTCAGCGTCATCAATCGGTGCCTCTTTCCACTCATTCGTGCTGACGTTATAACTGACATAGAATGTCGTATACATTTCTCGCGTCATGAAGTAGTAGGTGCCGTCTTTCCACGTAAGATTACTTACGTTTGGCGCATCTTTCTCAATCCATCGTTTCGTCGCCAAATCGAAAATAAACATGTGCTCCGAGTCATCACTTTTGATCACGAACCATTGATTCGCTTCTTTCATGTGACGGGCCCACCGCACCTGTCCTGAATAGGAACTGATTGTCTCAAGCACTTCTCCTGTCACCGTCCGCTTCGTCACTTGACCGTCGGCGAATGCGAGGACGTTCCCGTCATCGAGCAGACTGTATACCGGATCGCTGCCTTTCGTGAGCGATCCGAGAATATCACCTGACATCGATGTGATAATATACTTTTCGTCATCAGCCCATAACATCATTCCTGTTGTTACATTCGTTGACACGAGTCGATTCTCACTTCCTGCTTCGATTGGGAATGTCGTCGCTTCATTCGTACGTATATCCCACATCACCCACTCCGGCCATCCTTTTAACATAAATCGGCCGTCTCCGATGGCATACATATTATAAGCAGCAGACACGCGAATCGGTAACGTATATTCCTCACCGGTCTCAATGTGAACAAGCGTCTCCGGATCTCCCGAACGCCACACATACCCACTATCTCCTACGACTTCTCCTGCCGGAATGATTTCCGGTTTGGCATAGTCTTCTGCTCGAACTTCGACTCCCGGTGCCACCATCATGACGAGCACCACGAGCATGCTCCATAACCACTTCTTCATCAGTCTCCTCATTTCTGTTTATGAATGTATAACTTTCAAAAATAATCCATTTTTTGATTTAACCCTCCTAATTTTAAGTTGTTTTTTCAAAATTGAATAGCCCTAAAATCAAAAAAACACCACGTCGCATGACATGGTGTTTACTTCTCATTCATTTGTTTCATCAAATCCATCTGTTCTTTCACCATCGCCTCTTTCTCACGTCGGAGCACGCCCCGGTACGTGATGCGTGAGATCGACAAGCTAATCTCATACAAGAAGAAGAGCGGCAGTGACACCATGAGGTGCGACGTCAAATCCGGCGGCGTAATGAAGGCCGCGACGACGAACAAGGCGAAGTAGGCGTACTTCCGAATCGATGACAGGAAGTACGGCGTCACGACACCGATGCGCGTCAAGAACATCGTCACGACCGGTAACTGGAATAACAGTCCGAATGGGATGGTCAGTTGCAGCAAGAACGTGAAGTAGTTCGACGCCCCGATGATTTGCGTCAGACCAAGGTCTTGCCCGAGGTCCGTCGAGATATCGAGGACGAGCGGGAACAACCAATAGTAGGCAAACGCCAAACCGACGAGGAACAAGATAAAGATGATCGGAATATAGGCGAGCGTCGCTTTCCGCTCGTTCGGATGCAGACCAGGTGCGACAAACGCCCACAGTTGATACAGTAGAAACGGACCAGCCGCGACGAGACCGATGACGAGCGCCAAGTTCAAGTAAATCATGAGCGGGTCCGCGACCCCAAAGGCGTTCAATTCAAGGCCTCGTTCGACGAGGTCGGCCTGGAGATAGGCGAGCACATATTTGACACTCGGCAAAGCAATCAAAAAGAAGGCAAAGACGACAAATGCCGACAGCATCAGTCGTCTCCGCAGCTCTGTCAAGTGGTCGGACAGTGCCCGTTCTTGATCAGGTTGATGGCTCATCGCTTACTGCTCTTTCTTCTCAATTTCTTTCTTGTCTTTCTCGTCATGCTCGTTCATCATGCCACTCGTGGCATTTTTGAACTCACGGAGCGTCTGTCCGGCGGCACGGCCGAACTCAGGCAATTTCTTCGGCCCGAAGATGATGAGCGCGATAATCGCGATGACAAACAGACTTGCTCCGCCTGGAATACCGACGACGAGTGACGATAATAGTAATTCCATTATTGATGGACCCCCTCAGCAGATGGATAGTGTTGCATAAAGTAAATGAGCGACTGGAGTTCGATCGACAAGTCGATATGATGGACGCGGACCGTATCCGGCACAGTAAGCCTGGCCGGTGTAAAGTTCAAGATGCCTTTGATGCCGAAGCGGACCAAGTCATCCGCGACAGGCTGTGCATAGGCAGACGGCACCGTCAAAATCGCGACGTCAATCTTGTTTTGCTTCATAATCTGTTCCATCTCATCGACGTGATGAATCGGGACACCGGACATCGTCGTGCCGACTTTTGTCTCGTCTGCGTCGAACCCGACGACGATATGTGTGTTATTGTTTTTAAGGAAGTTATAGTTGACGAAAGCTGTCCCGAGATGACCAACCCCGACCAAGGCGACGTTCGTAATCTCGTCCTGATTCAGTGTCTTACGGAAAAAGTCTAACAGATACTGTACGTTATAGCCATATCCCTTTTTACCGAGCGCACCGAAGTACGAGAAATCGCGACGGATCGTGGCCGAATCGACCTTGACCGCCTCACTCAGTTCAGCAGAAGAGACACGCTGTTTTCCTGATGAATGCAGGCTTTGGATAAACCGATAGTATAGTGGCAACCGTTTGGCTGTCGCTTGCGGAATCTTTGGTTCGTTTTGACTCAACGGAAAGAGCCTCCTTTTTACGACGCGTTTCAAACGAATCTAATTTCATACACCTTGATTGTAAACGAATTCACATAACCACTCAACGAATATACCTGAAAAGACTAAAAAATACAGTATACTAAATAGAGAGAAAGGGGTTTTTTCACTTGATCCTACTGCAAGTCAATAACTTATCGAAATCATTCGGCGTCGAGCCGATTTTAGAGAACGTCAAACTCGAAATCCAAGAAGGCGAACGCGTCGCCCTCGTCGGCCGGAACGGCGCCGGCAAGTCGACACTGCTCAAAGTCATCGCCGGGGAATACAACTATGACTCAGGCGATATCATGAAGCCAAAAGATGTGACGATCGGCTATCTGGCCCAAGATTCAGGACTTGAATCGAACGAGACGATTTGGAACGAGATGCTCACCGTCTTCACCGATTTAATTGAACAGGAAAAAACGCTGCGCCGCATGGAACAAGACATGGGATCTGAGCGCATCTTGAACGACCCGGCCGCCTATGAGCGCCTGTTGTCGTCTTACGATGAAGAACAGCATACGTTCAAAGACCGCGGCGGCTATCAATACGAGGCGACGATCCGCTCCGTCCTTCACGGGATGCGCTTCTATCCGGACGACTTCGAGCGCCGCATCGATACGCTCTCCGGTGGACAACGGACCCGCCTCGCCCTGGCGAAGATGCTGCTTCAAAGTCCAGACCTGCTCATCTTGGATGAGCCGACGAACCATTTGGACATCGAGACGCTCGGCTGGCTCGAGAAGTATTTGAGCGGTTATAAAGGCGCCGTCTTGATCGTCTCCCACGACCGCTACTTCCTCGACCGCGTCGTCTCGGTCGTCTATGAGCTTTCTCGCCACCGGAGCCGTCGTTTCGTCGGCAACTATACGAAGTATCTCGAGCAGAAGGCCGCGATCTATGAGCAAGAGAAGAAGCAGTTCGAATCCCAACAAGAAGAGATCGCCAAGATGCAGGACTTCATCCAGCGCAACATCGCCCGGGCGACGACGACGAAACGGGCCCAGAGCGTCCGCAAACGTCTCGAGAAAGTCGATCGGATGGAAGCGCCGGACGGTGACGAGCGCAGTGCCGTCCTCTCGTTCTCAATCAAACGCCAAAGCGGGAACGACGTGTTGAGCGGCAGCGACCTCGCCATCGGCTATGAGGAGCCGATCGCCCAGCATCTCCGCTTTCAGCTGCAACGCGGCGAATCGGTCGCCCTCGTCGGTCCGAACGGAGTCGGCAAATCGACGCTCTTGAAAGTGTTGACGAAACAACAGCCGACGCTCACCGGTGACATCCGCTACGGCACCGGCGTCGAGATCGGCTACTACGACCAGGAACAACAGAACTTGTCGGATGCCAACCGCGTCATCGACGAGATTTGGAACGACTGGCCGCTCATGCGCGAACAAGAAGTCCGCAGCCTGCTTGGTCAGTTCCTGTTCAGTGGTGACGACGTGATGAAGCGCGTCCATGAACTGTCGGGTGGAGAGCGGGCCCGCTTGACGCTCGCGAAACTGAAGCTCGAGCAGCCGAACTTGCTCATCTTGGATGAGCCGACGAACCACTTGGACCTCGACTCGAAGATGATTCTCGAGAACGCCCTCGTCGACTACCCGGGCACGATCTTGTTCGTCTCCCACGACCGTTACTTCATCGACCGGCTCGCGACGCGCGTCTTGGAGATCACGCCGAACGGCATCGACGAATACCTCGGTGATTACTCGTACTACGTCGAGAAGAAAGAAGAACTCGAAGAACTGGCCCGACTCGCTCGTGAAGAGACGAAACAAGTCATCGTCAAGAAACAGCGCGCCGACAAGGAACAGCAACGCGAGGAGCGCCGGATGAAACAACGGATCGAGGAGATCGAGCTCACGATTGAGCAACACGAGGCCCGGCTCGAGGAAATCGAGCAGCTGTTGTGTGAACCGGACGTCTTCAACGACTTCGCTCGGGCACAGGAACTGTCGACCGAGTCCGATGCGACGAAAGAATCGATCACGGCGCTGTATGCAGAATGGGAGGAGCTCCATTCATGATGCGATTCCGTGCGATGCGAATCGAGTGGATGCACGCCTTCCTGACTGGTCTCGCCTACATCGTGCCGACCGGGACGGAGTACGTATCCGAACTGATTCGTGGGGAACCGACCGTCGTCCCGTCGTTCCTGTTTTATTTCCTGCCGGTCGTCATCGGCTTCATCATCCAGACGTGGAGCGGGATTGTCATCAGCTTGTTGAGCGGTCTGCTCATGAGCACGCTCTTTATCCGCCTCGTCGTCTGGCCGGTCGATGTGACCGTGCACAGCTTTTACACGCCCGGCTCGGTATGGGGCCACTTCTATCAGTCGACGCTCCTCATGTGGGTGCTCGCCTTGATCGTCTATGTCGTGAGCCGAGTGAATATGTGGTATAAACAAAAGAAACATCATCCAGAAGTATAAAAACAGGGAAGCCGCACTCCATTGTGGAGGTCAGCTTCCCTGTTTTACGTTTAGAAATAACGCAACGGTTGGAAACCGCGCGTGTGGAAGTCGAGCTTGATGCCGTCTTCCGTGATAAAAAACACGTACTCGTTCGTATCGACGTCACGGACGAACACTTTGTAGAATGTGAGCGCCTCTTCGTCGTTCGTCACATATTTTGCCTCATGCGTCGAGATGACTTGGGCGAACAATTGCTCTTCGTCAAACTCGTTGACGATGTCCTCGAACTTCGCCGCCTCTTCTTCAGTCGCTTCTCGTCCCGGTGCGATTTGATAATACGCATCGCTCGCTTTCGGCTGAACGCCGAGGTTGCGGTCGACGACGATGACGCTTTCGATGTCTTGGTCGTCTAGGCTCTTATAGCCGTACAACGTCTCGACGAGCGTGTTCTCACCCGTGACCCGGCCGATGCCTTCGAGCGATTCCGCTCCCGTGAGCGACCGGACGCGTGTCGCTTCCGGAACGATTTCTTCTTGATAGGCGATATTATAAGCGCGGATGATTTCCCGTACTTGCAAAAACGTCGCGACGACGAGCAGTACGACGAGACCTCCAATGATTATGCGTTTCATCATCTGTATATTTTCCCCCTAGACTGTCATGCTCTCTTCTAAGGATAACCCAGGAACCGCATTCATCGCCAGTGTATCGCGCTTTCCGCGCACATACGCGTGATGTGCCGCGACTCCAATCATACCGGCGTTGTCTCCGCATAGATCAAGTGGTGGGATGACGAGGCGGATGCCTTCGCGGTCCGTCGCTTCTTTGAGTGCAGCGCGGAGTCCACGGTTGGCTGCGACGCCACCTGCGACGAGCAATTGCTTCGCTCCTTTTTCTTTCACGGCACGAATCGCTTTCTCGACGAGCACTTCGACGACACTCGCTTGGAAACTGGCCGCCAAGTTTTCAGGGATGACCGTCTCCCCGCGCTGTTCAGCGTTGTGGACGGCGTTGATGACCGACGACTTGAGCCCGCTGAAGCTGAAATCGAAACGTCCCGCTTCAAGCCGAACCCGTGGGAACTTGTACGTGTCTTCCCCATCGGCTGCGAGACGGTCGATGGCAGGTCCACCTGGGTAAGGAAGACTGAGCGTCCGTGCGACTTTGTCATATGCTTCTCCGGCTGCATCGTCACGTGTCTCCCCAATGACTTCGAACACACCGTGTTCGGGCATATAGACGAGCTCCGTGTGTCCGCCCGAGACGACGAGACAGACGAGCGGGAACTCCATCTCTTCGACGAGTTCGTTCGCATAAATGTGTCCGGCGATATGATGCACGCCGATGAGCGGTTTGCTATGGGCGAAAGCGAGCGCTTTGGCCGCACTGATTCCGACGAGGAGTGCCCCGACAAGACCTGGTCCTTGCGTGACCGCGACGGCGTCGACGTCTTGCATCGTCACACCCGCTTCACTGAGGGCGTCATCGATGACGTAGGTGATCCGTTCGACGTGGTGGCGCGAGGCGACCTCGGGCACAACCCCGCCAAACCGTTTATGACTTTCAATCTGCGACGAGACGACGTTCGATAAAAGCGTCTTACCGTCACGCACGAGCGCGACCGACGTCTCATCACAACTCGACTCAATCGCGAGGATGAGCGATGTGTCCATCTGTTTCACTTCCTAACTTCGCCCAGTAAATATAGGCGTCTTCATTATTGTCTTGATAATATCGTTTCCGGCGTCCGGCATTTTCGAAACCGAACTGTTCGTACAGCTTTTGGGCGCCGATGTTCGAGACGCGCACTTCGAGCGTGAGCGCCGCGAGTGACTTCGAGCGGGCAAATTCAACGAGTTGCGTCAACAGCAGATTGCCGATGCCTTGCCCACGATATTCCGGTAAGACGGCGATGTTCGTGATGTGCCCCTCGTCTACGATTTGCCAAACCCCGACGAAGCCGACCACGCGTCGTTCATGCACAGCGACGAAATAGATCGCTTGGTCATTGCGGAGCATCTCGTTCATGAACGCTTCTTTCGTCCACGGAATAGCGAACGAGGCCTCCTCGACTTTGGTCACTTCTTCGACGTCGAGCCATGTCATGCGCCGGATTTTAATATCAGCCATTGTTTTGTCCCTCGAGCCATTTCGCTTCCGCCTCAGCGAGACGAAGATACTCGGGCTCAAACGCATGGACATCATTCGTGGCCTCACCTAAGGCGACGAGATCGCTCGCACGGCCGTAACTATGCGCGGCCGGTGCTTCGGTATAGTCGTAAGACGCGAGTGCGTCACGGAACGGCTCCACGTCGCCGACGACGACGAACGGTCCGCTGATATTGGCTTCAAGCCAAGCGGCGACCGATGCGTGACGGTCGGGTGTGACGGCCTCGTTCTGTTGATAATGCCCGATATAGGCATTCCCTCGGCGGGCATCGATAAGCGAGACGATTGGGAGCTCCGTGTTCGGGGCCGCCGCCATAAGACGGAGCGCCGAGACCCCGACGAGCGGGATTTGAAGCGTGTAGGCGAGCGTCTTCGCTGTCGTGACACCGATGCGAATCCCCGTATAAGATCCAGGACCTGTCGTCACGACGATGCGTTCGAGTTCGGTCGGTGTCCATTTGACCGCATTCATCAATTGTTCGATCATCGGCATGAGCGTGACGGCATGATTTTTCGAGACCATGACCGTCGCCTCGGCTTGAATCTGTCCGTGCTCACTCAAGGCGACAGACAGACGTGTCGTCGACGTGTCAATCATGAGTTGTTTCATGCGAGCACCTCCTTCACGAGTGCATCGTACGTGTCGCCGACGGGCGCGAACGTCAGTTGACGTTCCTCGTCCCCGACTCGCTCGATTGTGATGGCGAGCCGTTCCGTCGGAAGTGACGACTCGATCAAGTTCGACCATTCGACGATGGCGACACCATCACCGTTGATGTATTCCTCGAGGCCGATATCGTCCCCCGTGTCTTCGAGACGATAGACGTCCATATGATAGAGCGGCAAGCGCCCTTGGTATTGTTTCATGATGGTGAACGTCGGGCTGTTGACGTTACGCGTGACGCCGAGGCCTTTACCAAAGCCTTGGGTGAACGTCGTCTTGCCGGCACCGAGGTCGCCGTCCAACGTTATGACCGTTCCGGCTTTGACGAGCGTGGCGAGTTTTTCTGCCACCGCCTGCGTTTCGGCCGCAGAATGGGTAATCAATGTATACATGATGTTTCTCCTTTAGTGGTTCTAGCGATACGTACTCATTGTACACTCAATTTTGCGCAAAAAAAAACACGAAACGTCATCGTTTCGCTATCTCATTTAAAAAATTGGTTGCGGGGGCTGGATTTGAACCAACGACCTTCGGGTTATGAGCCCGACGAGCTACCAGACTGCTCCACCCCGCGACGACATATGAAATTAAATAAAAATTGGTTGCGGGGGCCGGATTTGAACCGACGACCTTCGGGTTATGAGCCCGACGAGCTACCAGACTGCTCCACCCCGCGATGGTTTGAATTGTTTCGACATCCTCTATAATAAGTGAAGTAGTTATAAAATGCAACCTTTTTCTAAATGTTTTTTGAGAATTGGAATCGGGAACATGATAAGGAGTGTAACTTACTAGAGAAAAGGGGCGCGACCGTCATGTCGAAATGGGGTAATCGCTTTAAAAAATGGTTCTTTTCCGAACTGGATGCATCCGTCTATTTTCACACCGTACCGTTTCTCCCGAACGAAACCGTCCATGGAACGTTACGCGTGTCGAACACCACTTCACATGTCGTGCGACTGCAGGAGTTGACGCTTAACTTTTTGACGACCTTTAAAGACATCACGCTCGAAGGGAATGAGTTCAACCGCGAGGCCGATCTTCAAGAAGTCCCAATCCCTCTATCGGTCGTCCTCGAACCAGGTGCTGAAGAGCATATCCCGTTCACGTTTGATTTAACGATGTATGCCCCGTCGACAGCGGGCGCTCCGTATAGTGTGGAAGCGACCGTCTGGGACACGGACGGCAAACGGGTTTGGTTCGATGTTGTCGAGAATGTCGAAGTCGAACCGCTCCCCGCTTTGAAACGCTTGTTAGAGGCGACCGAACATGCAGGCCTCGAGCTCATGTTCGTCCGCAACGTCATCGACCCGCTCGGAGAAGAACGGCCGTATCCATTCGTCGAGAAGTATGGGTTTAAGCCGGTCGGCGACTGGGCCGACGAGTTCGAAGTCGTCAAATCGTTCTGGCGTATCGATGAGGATGGGGTCGACGTCTATTACTGGCTCGACAACATCGAGAAGCAGCGCACACTCGAGTCGATTGCGAACGACGTCACGTTGCGCCATCGCTCGCTCACGTGGGACCAACTCGAGCGCGAACAAGATCGGCTCGGGCTCGGGATCCAAGAAACGTTACGCAGCCACCGCTCATGATGAGCGGTTTTTTTGTGGGCTCCGCTCAATCGTCCAAACATTATCGCTTGTCGAGACGACCGTCTGGAACTTCTCACGATGCGGATGCATGAACAGTTCATATTGAAACCGACGCTCGGCGTGCGAGGCTTTCAAGTAGCCCAGGTCCATCCCACGCTCTTGGATGTCCCGGACAGAACGACGGGCGAACTCAGTGTCGCTATCCGTATACAAATAGACCGATACATCGAAATAGTGAGGTTCGAGGAAGGCGACACTCATCCCTTCAATAATAGTGATTCGTTTTGCTGGATCGATCCAAGTCCGTTCGAGATACGGGACGTCGATCGTATAAAAGCCGATGCCTTCACGTACCATGCGGACGTCACGCTCTAGAGATAACAGATGGTGCGCGGACGGATGACAGGCTGTCATCTTATAATGATGTGCCTGTCCGTCGACCGTGTAATCGAGCATGGCACTCTTTCGTAACATCGAGTCCGTGATATATGGGTCGGTATTGATGTAGTTCACGTCTCCGAGGCGCGCACGTAAAGCATCAGCGAACGTCGTCTTGCCGGCACCTCCGTGTCCCGAAATCCCGATGACCGTATGTCTTTCTTGCCCGACTTCGTCGACGATATAATCGATCAAATCATTCATTTGAATCCCCCTTTTGGTGCACTTCATATAGAAAGGAAGTGTACCAATCCAATGTCCACTTGTCCATTTTGTCATCCACAGCTTGATCCATCCCAACGAATCGTTGCCGAGAACGAGACATGCTACTTTTTAATGCATGATCGTGAACAGGACGTGCTCGTCGGTTCAGGCGTCATCGTGCCGAAACAACACCGAGCGACGACGTTCGATCTCACACCTTTCGAATGGCATGACACATACACACTGCTCCACGAAGCGAAGGTGTTCCTCGAAGAGACGTATGGCCCTGACGGCTATACGCTTGGTTGGAACGTCGGAATTGCTTCAAACCAGACCGTGCCCCACGCGCACTTGCATGTCATCCCGCGTTACACGGCAGGTCCCCATGCCGGGAAAGGGTTGCGCCATTGGTTGAAACGACCAGAATGACTAAACAGCTCACCGCGTAAGGATGAGCTGTTTTCGTTTCGCTTCTATTTCTTCGAGTTGTCGCTCCAAACGTTCGACTTCTCTTGTCATTTTCTCGATCAGTTTAGCGATTTCACGATCGAGCCCGTTCACTTTATCCAGTGAATCGTTGATTCGTCCATGCATCGTCCATTCCGAGAAGATGTCGTCGAGAAAATAGTCAGCGAACTGGATTAGTGACCCGCGTTCAATCTGTAAACCGCTGACGACGCCTTTCACATCAGCCAACTCCCGCGAGAATCGCTCAAGTGCGGCTTGAAGTTCGTGCATCTTCCGCTCCGAGGCATCGATGGCATCATGTTTCATCGCTGTCGCAATCAAGCCCCCTCCAAAGAACGTATCATACGTCGACCAACCTTTTGCACTGTCGAGATGTTTAAGTGTTCTTGAAATGGCAGTCCGCGCTGTATGTCCAGCACTAATGGCTTCTTTATACTCAATGAGCACCTCATTCGTTTCCACTTGCTGCTTCGTGAGCCGATATAGTGTTTCCTTAACTTCAGGATCCTGCTTCAAGTGGGCTTCTTTCTCTTTTACGAACGCTTCCCACTCTGCGTCAATCCCGTTATACGTCTCAAAGGTTTCATATAAATCACGACGTTCAAGCCCTAACTCATCGACCATTGCCTCGTGTTCTCGTAACTTCAGTTCGGCCCGGGCCGCCTCTTCTAATTCAATCGTTTTTTGTTCGTTGAATGTTCCCCTGAGTTTACGCCATGCGTTGACGAGCGAGAATGAATCCAAGTCATAGACATCGCGCTGTTCTTTCGTAAACGAATTGAGAAGTTGCTTTCGTACAGCTTCATGTTCGGCAATTTGCTTGTCGAGTGTTTTTAATTTCCGGGCGAGTCGGTCCCGTTCTGCCATCTGTTGTTGTAAGTCGTGTTGGGTTTGGTAGAGATCACTCATAACGTTTTATTCCTCCAGTTTCTTTTCGATAATGTTCTAACAGGTCTTTGACGTGTACCCCATCAATCGTTAAGCCGTCAATCGATGAATCCTCGATCTGGACCCCATCAAGCCGACAGTTTTTCATAATCGTGTTCGTCAGGTTTGTATGGAAAAACGTCGTCGGCCGTCCTGACTCGTACATGGTGACGAATCGATATTGTGAGCCGGAAAGGTTCAAGTCGTCGAACTCGGTTTCTCTGAAGTTAATATTGCGGAATTGGCTCCTCGTGAAATTACAATTGCTGGCCCGTAGTTCTGAGACGTTACTATTCGTGATGGCGATTTGACTCGCATCCATTCCATACGCTTGGGCACCTTTGATCGAGCGCTCTTCATATCGCAATGTGATTGCTTCATCTACGGGTTGCTTTACTCGTTTGACGAAACAGACCTCTTCGCTTGATTCGAAGACGGATTGGTAACCGACTGCCCGATAAAATGCCACATTGTAGGGTTGGGCTGCTGATGTCTCCAACTCCCAAATTCGTACAGTCGGATGAAGCTTCTCGATTGACTGTAGTGCCCGTTTTCCAATCCCTTTACCTTGTCTGTATGGATGAATAAAGATGCGGTCAATCCGTCCGTAATCTTTCCCTGTCAACGTCACGACGGCTCCCCCGACGACTTGTCCTTCATGTTCGATGACATAGCACATCAATTGTTCAATCAAATACAGGCTCATCGCCTCGTCATCATAACCCGGCGGTTCAATATTTAAGTCCCGATATGGTAATCGGAGACGATCTGCCTCTTGTTTAAAACTCGCTCGTGAAACCTCAGTGAACGCCTTGTAGTCTGAGACTGTCGCTTCACGGATTTGCATACTTGACTCCCCCTCTTCTGTCTCTTCATACGAGAAGATTAGATGAAAAGTTTCAAAGGAAACGACAAAAAAGGACGACCAAGCATCTGCTTGATCGTCCTTCGCGTTGGCCTAGCAACGTCCTATCCTCACAGGGGGAGACCCCCAACTACTTTCGGCGCTGAAGTACTTAACTTCCGTGTTCGGCATGGGAACGGGTGTGACCACTTCGCTATCGCCACTAGACAATTATTATATTAGCATTATATATCCCATTTGTCAACACTTTCATGAAAAAAAGAACGACCAAGCGGATGCTTGATCGTCCTTCGCGTTGGCCTGGCAACGTCCTATCCTCACAGGGGGAGACCCCCAACTACTTTCGGCGCTGAAGCGCTTAACTTCCGTGTTCGGCATGGGAACGGGTGTGGCCGCTTCGCTATCGCCACCAGACAAAAGAATATTAACATCGCCCCGAGGGCGTGTCAATCCATTTCAGGGTTGTTCCCTGAAAACTGAAGACTCATCAATTCACTCAAACCGTTAGACTAGATCAAAGCCTCGACCGATTAGTATCATTCAGCTCCACACGTCGCCGTG
>NZ_JACSLN010000003.1:0-212585 GCF_018618155.1 Exiguobacterium sp. s6 | reverse complement strand
AGACGATGAGGTAGATAGGTCATGGGTGGAAGCACGGCGACGTGTGGAGCTGAATGATACTAATCGGTCGAGGCTTTGATCTAGTCTAACGGTTTGAGTGAATTGATGAGTCTTCAGTTTTGAGAGAACGATCTCTCTTGTCTGGTGGCGATGGCGAAGTGGTCACACCCGTTCCCATGCCGAACACGGAAGTTAAGCACTTCAGCGCCGAAAGTAGTTGGGGGTCTCCCCCTGTGAGGATAGGACGTCGCCAGGCAAACGGTGGTTCTGGAGCATTCGCTCAAGGGCCGCCGCTTTTTTTATTTATATCGCGATTCAAATGAAAGAGAGGAAGAACAGATGGCCAAAAAAATCAAAGTATACGTCGAGCCAAACGAGACAATCGATGAGTGTTTAAATCGAATTGCTCAAATGGGGTATCGCCCGGTACGTAGGATTGAGAAGCCTGTCTTTGAACAAACGGGAACCAAAGACGAACCTGTACATTCCCATCAGTCGATTTTATTTGAGTGCGTTGCTCTCCAACCATAATGCCAAACCGTCACGAATGAGTGGCGGTTTTTTTGTGTTTTAATGAGCCTAAAGACGAACGATAAATATTCAGACAATTAAATTGTTCGCTGTTTGTTGACATGTTTTGAATGAACAAGGTACGATAGGCGTGTGAGTTAAGAACAAATTAAATAGTGCTCCATATAATCGCGAGGAAATGGCTCGCAAGTTTCTACCTGATCGCCGACTCTGATCAGACTATGGGGTATAGTCGACATTTTTTTGTCGTGGTCTATACCCTAAACTGGTTATTCGGTTTAGGGATTTCTTTTTTTAAGGGGGACATTTAAGTGAAGGCAACAGTAGGTGTGATCATGGGTAGTTCTTCCGATTGGGAAACAATGAGCCATGCTTGTGAGATCCTTGAAGAGTTGAGTATTCCATATGAAAAACAAGTTGTCTCGGCGCATCGGACGCCGGACTTAATGTTCGACTACGCTGAGGAAGCTCGGGCAAGGGGCATACAGGTCATTATCGCAGGAGCGGGAGGCGCAGCTCACTTACCAGGTATGGTCGCTGCAAAGACCACATTACCCGTCATCGGGGTACCAGTACAATCGAAGGCGTTAAACGGACTTGATTCATTGCTCTCGATTGTTCAAATGCCTGCAGGTGTACCGGTCGCAACCGTCGCCATCGGTCGAGCTGGGGCGACGAACGCAGGTCTTCTCGCGGCGCAAATCTTGAGCCTCCAATCTTCTGAATTGATTGAACGTCTCGAGGTTTACCGCCAAGTGAAACGAGATATGGCACTCAAAGCGACAGAGGAGCTGATTTGATGAGAATCGGAATTTTAGGCGGAGGCCAGCTAGGTCGGATGATGTCACTCAGCGCGAGTGCTATGGGATACGAAACGCTAAGTCTTGATCCAAACCCAAACGCACCGGCCGCTCAAGTCGCGCCAAGCATCGTGGCTACATTTGACGACGTAACAGCAGCTCGTGAACTCGCTCAGCGTTCAGACGTCATCACATACGAATTCGAAAATATCGACACAGCGATGATTGAAGCTATCGCTGACAAGTGTCCGCAAGGGATGGATGTCTTAAAGGCGACACAGCATCGGCTCTATGAGAAGCAAATGATTGAAGGTGCGGGCCTTCACGTCGCTCCATATGTTCCAGTTCGTTCCCTCCGAGACGTCACCCGAGCAAGAGACGTGTTAGGCCTCCCATTCGTCATCAAGACGTGCCGATTCGGATATGACGGAAAAGGCCAAACGGTCTTGCGGACGGAGCAAGATGTTCGCACATTTACGGATCAGTTCGAAGAGACGGAGTACGTGGCCGAAGCTTGGCTGCCTTTTAAAAAAGAAATTTCGGTCATCGTAACGAGAGGGGCTCACGCGACGACAACGTTCCCGATCAGCGAGAATATTCATCATCAAAATATTTTACACTTATCGATAGTGCCGGCACGAGTGGAACAAGACATTTTGGAAGAGGCTCGGCATTTGGCCCTTCAACTCGCTGACCACATCGGATTGATTGGAACGCTTGCGGTTGAACTGTTCATCATGGAAGATGGTTCCTTGTATGTGAATGAACTTGCTCCCCGTCCCCACAATTCAGGGCATTACACGATTGACGCCTGTGAGACGTCCCAGTTCGAGCAACATGTACGGGCAATCACTGGTATGAAGCTCGGTCGTACGACACTCCACACCCCGGTCGTGATGGTTAACCTGTTAGGCGAACATATGAATGAGCTGAATCCGCAAACGTTACCGTCGAATGTTAAACTACATTTGTATGGAAAAGAAGCAGCGAAGACTGGTCGGAAGATGGGGCACTTGAACGTGCTCGCCGATTCCGTCGAAGAAGCGCTTCAGACCATCGAACAATTGGCAATCTGGAAGGAGACCGTTTTATGATTTCACGTTATACCCGTCCCGAGATGGCGGCGATTTGGACAGACCAAAACAAATTTGAGGCATGGCTTCAAGTAGAACTTTACGCATGTGAGGCGTGGAGCGAGCTAGGCGTCATTCCAAAAGAAGATGTCGCGGTCCTGTGGGACAAAGCATCGTTTGATGTCGAACGCATCTTGGAGATCGAGCAAGAGACGCGCCATGACGTCATCGCCTTCACGCGTGCCGTCTCAGAGACGCTTGGAGAAGAGAAGAAGTGGGTGCATTACGGACTGACTTCGACAGACGTCGTCGATACGGCCTTATCGTACTTGATTAAGCAAGCAAACGATATTTTAGAAGCTGACATCGACCGCTTCATCGAGATCCTCGCTGAGAAAGCGAAAGCACATAAGTATGACATCATGATGGGCCGTACACACGGTGTTCACGCAGAACCGACGACGTTCGGATTGAAACTCGCCCTTTGGTACGAAGAAATGAAGCGCAACAAGAAGCGGTTCATGGCAGCCCGTGAGACGATTGAGTTCGGCAAGATGAGTGGTGCGGTCGGCACGTTCGCAAACATCGATCCGTTCATCGAGTCGTATGTATGTGACAAATTAGGGATTCAAGCGGCACCGATTTCGACACAGACGTTACAACGTGACCGTCACGCCGAGTACATGTCGACACTTGCTTTAATCGCCACATCGATCGAGAAGATGGCGACAGAGATTCGCGGCCTCCAAAAGACAGAGACACGTGAGGTCGAAGAATTCTTCGCCAAAGGTCAGAAAGGGTCGTCAGCGATGCCGCATAAACGTAACCCGATCGGTTCAGAGAACATGACCGGCCTGGCCCGTGTCATTCGCGGTCATATGGTGACGGCGTATGAGAACGTTCCCCTCTGGCATGAACGTGACATCTCACACTCATCAGCAGAACGGATCATTCTTCCGGATGCGACGAGTCTCCTCAACTACATGTTGAACCGCTTTGGCAATATCGTGAAGAACTTGACGGTCTTCCCGGACAATATGCGCCGGAACATGGACCGGACGTTTGGCATTATCTTCTCCCAACGCATCTTGCTCGCATTGATTGAAAAAGGATGGTCGCGCGAAGCCGCGTATGATGCCGTTCAACCGAAGGCGATGCAAGCATGGGAAGAAGAGACGATGTTCCGCACCTTGATTGAACAAGACGCCGAGATGGGCGCACTCTTCACGAGTGACGAGCTCGACGACCTATTCGACCCGAGCCATCACGTGCGCCGTGTCGATGTCATTTTTGAACGCTGTGGTTTGTGATCGTTGAGGGGCGTCATGCCCCTCTCACTTTTAAGGGGGACGATACAGATGGAAGCAATTTACGAAGGTAAGGCAAAAGCGTTATTCGAGACAGAAGAACAGGGTGTGCTCCGCGTCTATTATAAAGACGACGCGACAGCATTTAACGGGGAGAAGAAAGAATCAATCGCCGGCAAAGGCGTGTTAAACAATGCTATCACGACGCGCTTGTTCGAACTCATGCACGATAACAAGATTCCGACGCATTTCATTAAGCGACTATCGGATCGCGAGCAGCTCGTGCGCCGTGTCGACATCATTCCGCTTGAGGTCGTCGTTCGCAACATCGCCGCCGGAAGCCTTGCGAAACGACTCGGTTGGGAAGAAGGGACACCGCTCCTGTCACCAATCGTCGAGTTCTACTATAAAGATGACGCACTCGGAGATCCACTCTTAACAGAGGACCATATCCGTTTACTGCAAGTCGCCACACACAAAGAAGTCGAAACATTGCGACAACTTGGGCTGTGGGTCAACGATGTGTTACTTGACTTCTTCAACGAACACGGCATCGATTTGATCGACTTCAAACTCGAGTTTGGTAAAGTCGACGGTACGATCATCCTCGCCGATGAGATTTCGCCGGACACGTGCCGACTCTGGGACAAAGAGACGAAACAAAAGCTCGATAAAGATGTTTTCCGCAGAGACCTCGGATCTCTGACAGATACGTATAGCCAGTTGTTAACACGCATAGGGGGAATGAACTGATGAAAAAAGTAAACGTGTACGTGACATTACGTGAAAGTGTACTCGATCCACAAGGCGTCGCCGTCAAAGGCGGACTCGAACATCTCGGCTTTACAGGCGTTGAATCAGTACGCATCGGGAAAGTCATCGAGCTTCAAGTCGCCGATGAGACGACCGAAGCGATGGTCCGTGACATGTGTGAGAAGTTGCTCGTCAACACGGTCATCGAGAACTATCGGATCGAGATGGGGGTACTCGCATGAAATTCGCTGTCATCGTCTTCCCGGGATCAAACTGTGACCTCGACATGTATCACGCTGTAAAAGATGTCCTCGGCGAAGAAGCGGACTATGTGTTCCATACGGAAACGTCGCTTGACGGTTACGACGGTGTGCTCCTGCCAGGCGGATTCTCATATGGGGATTACTTGCGCTGCGGCGCCATCGCCCAGTTCTCACCGATTATGAGTGAAGTCAAACGGTTCGCAGAAGAAGGGCGTCCGGTACTCGGCGTCTGCAACGGTTTCCAAGTGCTCGTCGAAGCTGGACTCCTACCGGGCGTATTGATGCGTAACCGTGATTTGAAGTTCATGTGCAAGACGGTCGAATTGAAAGTCGAGACGAACGAGACGATGTTCACGAACGATTATGCACTCGGGGAAACAATCCAAGTCCCAATCGCGCACGGGGAAGGCAACTACTACTGTGACGAGGCGACGCTTGAGACGCTTCGTAGCAATGGGCAAATCGCCTTCACATATACCGACAACCCGAATGGATCGGTCGCGAATATTGCAGGGATCACGAACGTACAAGGCAACGTACTCGGAATGATGCCGCACCCGGAGCGAGCGGTCGAAGTATTGCTCGGCGGGGAAGACGGCAAACGATTATTCACTTCGATGGTGAAATGGGGGACTCGACATGCTACTTACAACTGAACCGACAGCAACACACATCCGTGAAGAGCGACTTTACGCCACGATGGGATTGACCGATGAGGAATACGCGCTCGTCGTCTCACTGCTCGGTCGTGAGCCGAACTACACCGAGATTGGGTTATTCTCGGTCATGTGGTCTGAACACTGTTCGTACAAAAACTCGAAGCCTGTCCTCCGGAAATTCCCGACAACCGGGAAACATGTCCTTCAAGGACCTGGGGAAGGTGCTGGCATCGTCGATATCGGCGATGGCCAGGCCGTCGCTTTCAAAATTGAGAGCCATAACCATCCGTCGGCGATTGAGCCGTACCAAGGTGCGGCGACAGGTGTCGGCGGGATTATCCGCGACATCTTCTCGATGGGCGCGCGACCGGTCGCACTCCTTAACTCGCTCCGCTTCGGAGATTTGAACGAATCACGTGTGAAACATCTCTTCGGTCATGTCGTCTCCGGCATCGCCGGGTACGGCAACTGTGTCGGTATCCCGACGGTCGGTGGGGAAGTCGCGTTCGACCCGGCCTATGCGGGTAACCCGCTCGTCAACGCGATGTGTGTCGGGCTCATTCGCCATGAAGACATTCAAAAAGGGATTGCCGAAGGTGTCGGCAACTCAGTGATGTATGTCGGGGCGACGACAGGACGCGACGGCATTCACGGAGCGACGTTCGCCTCGGAAGAACTCGGTGAGGACGCGGACGAGAAACGCCCGGCCGTCCAAGTCGGTGACCCGTTCATGGAGAAACTGTTGATTGAGGCGTGCTTGGAAGTCATCAAGCACCCGGCCCTCGTCGGCATCCAGGACATGGGAGCAGCCGGTCTCACGTCGTCTTCGGCCGAGATGGCATCGAAGGCAGGCATGGGCATCGAGATGAACCTCGACCTCGTCCCACAACGCGAGGCTAACATGACGCCTTACGAGATGATGTTGTCCGAGTCACAAGAGCGGATGCTCCTCGTCGTCAAGGCAGGACATGAAGATGAGATCGAAGCGATTGTCACGAAGTGGGGACTTCATGCGATCAAAGTCGGTGAAGTCATCGAAGACAAAGTGCTCCGTCTGCTCCATCACGGGGAAGTCGCGGCCGAAGTACCAGTCGACGCGCTCGCAGAAGACGCACCGGTTTACCATAAGCCGTCAAAAGTACCGGCATACTATGAGACGTTCCAAGCGATGGCACCGGTCCAACCGGTCGTCACGGACGTCCTCTCGACATGGAAAGACGTGCTCGCCATGCCGACAATCGCTTCGAAACGCTGGGTGTATGAGCAATACGACCATATGGTCCAAACGTCGACCGTCGTCGCCCCAGGAAGTGATGCGGCCGTCATCCGCATTCGCGACACAGACAAAGCACTCGCGATGACGACGGACTGCAACGCCAAGTACGTGTACCTAGACCCACGTGTCGGTGGTGCGATTGCGGTCGCAGAGGCAGCGCGCAACATCGTCGCCAGCGGTGCCACACCACTCGCCCTCACCGACTGCTTGAACTTCGGTAGCCCGGACAAACCAGAAGGCTTCTGGCAGCTCGACCAAGCTGTCGAAGGGATGGCCGAAGCGTGCCGTGCCCTCGATACACCGGTCATCGGCGGAAACGTCTCGCTTTACAATGAGTCGAACGGGACGGCGATTTATCCGACGCCGGTCGTCGGCATGGTCGGCTTGATCGACAAGCCGGAACATATCACGACGTCGTTCGCGAAAGCAGCAGGCGACATCATCTTCCTACTCGGGGAGACGAAACCAGAATTCGGCGGTAGTGCGCTCCAAATGCTGCAAGACGGTAAAGTGAGCGGACAGGCGCCGATGCTTGACCTCGAGACAGAGAGCCGTCAGCAACAAGTATTGCTTACGGCGATTCGGGAAGGTCTTGTCACAGCGGCTCACGACGTATCGGAAGGTGGACTGGCCGCGGCACTTCCTGAGCTCGTGTTCGGCACGGGCTTCGGCGCAGATGTCACAGTCGACGCAGATCTCGTGACGACACTTTTCAGCGAATCACAGTCACGGTTCCTCGTCACAGTCGCGCCACATCAGGCTGATGCGTTCGCGAAGTTGACGAAGGCGACACGCATCGGACAGGTGACAGACACGCCACAATTGACGGTCCGTGCGAGCGACCGCCTCATCGAAATGGACGTCACGGAACTTGAACGGGTATGGGAAGGAGCTATTCCATGTTATATGACATCCGAGGCATGAACGAGGAGTGCGGGGTATTCGGGGTTTTTAATCACCACGAAGCGTCACACCTCGCCTACTACGGCCTCCACAGCCTGCAACACCGGGGACAAGAAGGGACAGGCATCGTCACGGCTGACGGCGAGCGTTTGCACGCCAAACGCGGACTTGGCCTCGTCGCTGAAGTGTTCGATGAACCGTCGCTCGACGCATTGACCGGGCATCACGCCATCGGTCACGTCCGTTATTCGACGGCAGGCGGCAACACGCTCGAGAACGTCCAACCGCTCCACTTCAAGTCGCTTACGGGCGACTTGGCGATGGCGCATAACGGTAACCTCGTCAACGCCAACGAATTGAAACATATGCTCGAAGCGGGAGGTGCCATCTTTCAGACGACATCTGACACGGAAGTCGTCGCCCACTTGATTAAACGAAGCCGCGGCAACTCGATGAAAGAGCGGATTGCAGATAGCTTGGCCCGTCTCGTCGGCGCGTTCGCCTTCCTCTTCTTGACGGAAGACGCGCTCTACGTCGGTGTCGACGTTCACGGCTTGCGCCCGCTCTCGCTCGGCCAGACCGAGGACGGAGCCTACGTGTTCGCCTCAGAGACATGTGCGTTCGACGTCGTGGGGGCGACGTACGTACGCGATGTCGAGCCAGGGGAACTGTTGATGATCACGCAAGACGGGATCGTGTCGGAGCGGTACAGCGAGGCATCGGTCCGCGCGATGTGTTCCATGGAATACATCTACTTCTCGCGCCCGGACTCAATCATCGATGGCGTCAACGTGCACACCGCCCGTAAGGCGATGGGGAAGAAGATGTTCGACGAGGCACCGGTCGAAGCGGACGTCGTCACCGGCGTCCCGGACTCGAGCATCTCGGCGGCCATCGGTTACGCTGAGGCGAGCGGAATCCCGTACGAGATGGGACTCATCAAAAACCGCTATGTCGGCCGGACGTTTATTCAGCCGTCGCAAGAACTACGGGAGCGCGGTGTCAAGATGAAGCTGTCAGCGCTTCGAGGCGTCGTGAACGGAAAACGGGTTATCATGGTCGACGATTCGATCGTCCGCGGTACGACGAGCAGACGCATCGTCAAGTTGCTCCGTGAAGCCGGGGCGACCGAGGTGCATGTTCGCATCACGTCACCACCAATCAAGCATCCGTGCTATTACGGCATCGATACATCATCAAAGGAAGAGTTGATTGCGGCCACCAAATCCATCGAAGAGATTAAAGAAGAGATTGGGGCCGATTCACTGGCGTTCCTCACATTGGACGGAACGGTCGAAGCGATCGACCGGCCGTTCGAAGGGAACTTGCGCGGGCAGTGTGCCGCTTGCTTCACCGGACTTTATCCAACTGAACTGGCGGAACTTGTAACAGAGACAAAAGCTTGAGGGGGACTGACGATGAGTTTAAGATATGAACAAGCGGGTGTGAATTTAGAAGCAGGCTATGAAGCAGTATCACGCATGAAGCGTCACGTTGCACGGACGATGCGTCCAGAAGTGATGACCGGGCTCGGCAGTTTTGGGGCGATGATCGACCTCGGCTCGATGCAGTTGAAACATCCGATTCTCGTCAGCGGAACGGATGGAGTCGGCACGAAACTCAAACTCGCGTTCGCGCTCGACCAACATGATACGATTGGAATTGACTGTGTGGCGATGTGTGTCAACGACTGTCTCGTCCACGGGGCCGAACCGCTTTATTTCTTAGACTATATCGCGACCGGCAAGGCAGAACCGGCCAAACTCGAGCGCATCGTCGCAGGGGTCGCCGAAGGTTGCGTCCAAGCGGGCTGTGCCCTCGTCGGAGGCGAGACGGCCGAGATGCCGGGTATGTATCCGGACGGCGAGTACGATATCGCTGGATTCGCCGTCGGTGTCGTCGAGAAGGAAGCACTCATCGATGGCCGGACGATCGAAGCGGGGGACATCGTCCTAGGTTTAGCATCATCCGGTGTCCATTCGAACGGATTCTCGCTCGTCCGCCATATCGTCGAGTCGCAAGGCCTTGCCTACACCGACGAGATCGCCATGCTCGATACGACGCTCGGGAACGCCCTTTTGTTGCCGACGCGCATCTATTCCGAGGCGGCGAAAGCGGCCATCGCGACGGGGCGTGTCCAAGGCATGGCCCATATCACGGGCGGCGGTTTTTACGAGAACGTGCCACGCATGCTGCCGGAAGGTCTCGGTGTCACGTTCGACGCCTCGAATTGGCCGAGTCTGCCCGTGTTCGACTGGCTCGAGCAAGTCGGGCACGTCTCGAAACAAGAGATGTTCAACGTATTCAATATGGGCATCGGCTTCATGATCACGGTCCGGCCTGAAGATGTCGAAGCCGTCGAAGCCGCACTCGAACGCGCTGGAGAGACGTCGCACCGTATCGGGAAAGTTGATGCCAAACCGGGCGTCCGCATCATGGGGGTCGACCAGTGAAAAAATTTGCCATCTTCGCCTCCGGGTCCGGTAGCAACGCCGAAGCGATTTGGCAAGCCATCGACCGAGGCGACTTGTCAGGGGAATGTGTCCTGCTCGTCACGGACAAACCAGAAGCGAAAGTACTCGAGCGGGCGGATCGGTTCAACATCGCGAGCTTCTCGTTCGAACCGAAGGCATATGCGTCAAAAGCGGAATTCGAACAAGAGATTCTCGTCTTGTTACAGACGCTCGGCGCCGACTATATCGTCTTGGCCGGGTATATGCGGTTGATTGGGGACGTATTGCTGTCAGCATATCCGAACCATATTATCAACATCCATCCGTCGCTCTTACCGGCGTTCCCTGGAAAAGACGCCATCGGTCAGGCGCTCGCGGCGAACGTGCCGACGAGCGGTGTCACCGTCCATTACGTCGATGCCGGGATGGATACGGGGCCGATGATTGCCCAAAAAGAAGTCGCCATCGCAGGCTGTGATGCTATGGAAGCGGCAAGACGCATCCAAGCGGTCGAGCATCAGCTCTATCCGCACGTACTACAACAAGTGTTTATCCAACAGGAGGTTTTCAAGTGAGAGCATTACTGAGTGTGTCAGATAAAACAGGAATCGTCGAGCTCGCGCAGGCGTTGCATGAAGCGGGCATCGAACTCATTTCGACAGGCGGGACGGAAGCGGCGCTCATCGCGGCCGGTCTTCCCGTAAAAAATATCTCGGAAGTGACATCGTTCCCAGAGATGCTCGATGGTCGCGTGAAGACGCTCCATCCGCTCGTACATGGCGGACTTCTCGGACGCCGCGACTTAGATTCGCACGTCGAACAGATGAAAGACCACGACATTGAGCCAATCGACTATGTCGTCGTCAACTTGTACCCGTTCAAAGAAACGATTGCGAAAGAGAACGCGACGTATGATGAAGCGATTGAGAATATCGATATCGGTGGACCGAGCATGCTCCGTTCGGCCGCGAAAAACCATGCCAGCGTGACGGTCGTCGTTGACCCGGCCGACTACGGTCATGTGGCCGAAGCGGTTCGTGCCGGCGGGACGACGTTCGAAACACGTCAACGTCTTGCCACAAAAGCGTTCCGTCACACGGCGGCGTATGACGCCTTGATTGCCGACTATTTAGGGCAGCAGATCGGCGAGACGTTCCCGGAACAGCTCACGGTCACGTATGAGAAAGTACAAGACCTCCGTTACGGGGAAAACCCGCACCAGCAGGCAGCGTTTTATAAGACGCCGCTCTATCACGGGATGACGCTCGCGAACGCGAAGCAGCTCCATGGGAAAGAACTCTCATATAACAATATCCAAGATACGAATGCGGCGCTCGAGGCGCTCAGTGAATTGACGGAGCCGGCAGCGGTCGTCGTCAAACATATGAACCCGTGCGGTGTCGCTGTCGGACAGACGATCAGCCAAGCGTTCTCAAGAGCCCATGCGGCCGATCCGGTCTCGATTTTTGGGGGCATCGTCGCCTTGAACCGTGAAGTCGATGTGGAAACGGCAGAGGCCCTCCGTAACATCTTCCTAGAAATCATTATCGCGCCATCCTTTAGCGAGGCAGCACTTGACCGATTGAAAGAGAAAAAGAATCTTCGGTTATTGACGCTCGATATGGGCCAGATGACAGGGATGCGCTTGACAGCCGTCGCGGGCGGTCTCCTCGTACAAGATGGGGACGACGTCACACTCGATGATGCGTCATGCCAAATTGTGACGGACCGTCGTCCGACGGCGTCTGAATGGGAAGACTTGAAACTTGCGTGGCGTGTCGTTAAGCACGTGAAATCAAACGCCATCGTCGTCGCCAAAGATGAGACGACGATCGGCATCGGTGCGGGACAGATGAACCGCGTCGGCGCGGCGAAAATCGCTTTCGAACAAGCGGGTGAACGTGCTCAAGGGGCCGCTCTCGGTAGCGATGCGTTCTTCCCGATGGGCGATACGGTCGAAGCCGCAGCCGCAGCCGGGATCACGGCCATCATTCAACCAGGCGGATCAATTCGTGACGAGGAGTCGATTGAAGCGGCGAACCGTCACGGCATCACGATGGTGTTCACGTCAGTTCGACACTTCAAACATTGAGAGGAGCGATAAGATGAACGTACTCGTCATTGGACGCGGCGGGCGTGAGCACGCGCTCGCTTGGAAGTTGAGACAAGACGGACATGAGGTGTTCGTCGCTCCGGGTAATCTTAATATGGGCGACGTGACGTGTGTACCAATCGAAGAGACAGATGTCTCTGGCCTTGTCGAGTTTGCGAAACGCGAGGCGATTGACTGGACGATCGTTGGTCCAGAGTCGGCCCTCATGGCCGGTGTCGTCGATGTGTTTCAAGCTCATGGACAAAAAATCTTTGGACCGACGAAGGCGGCGGCGTTGCTTGAAGGCAGTAAAGCGTTCGCGAAAGAAGTGATGCGTGAAGCCAATATCCCGACCGCAGGGTACGACACGTTCACCGACGCCGAGTCAGCGCTCCGACAGATCGATCAACTCGAAGCGCCGCTCGTCGTCAAAGCGGACGGACTCGCCGCCGGTAAAGGGGTGACCGTCGCGTTCACACTTGAAGAGGCGAGAGCAGCCATCCATGACATTTTCGATACCGATAAGTTTGGGGACCAATCACGTGTCGTCATCGAAGAATTTTTGGATGGAGAAGAGTTCTCGCTCATGGCGTTCGTGTCAGGGGAGCACGTTATCCCGATGATCACGTCACAAGATCATAAGCGTGCCTATGACGGAGACGCAGGACCGAATACGGGCGGCATGGGCGCCTACAGTCCGATGCCCCACTTAGATGATGCTGTGTATCAAGAGGCGGTCGAACGTGTGCTCTTCCCGCTGGCGCGGACGATGGTCGAGCGGGGCACACCGTTCGAAGGGTTCTTGTATGCGGGCCTCATCTTGACGGCGGATGGCCCGAAAGTGATCGAGTTCAACGCTCGATTTGGCGATCCCGAGACCGAGGTCATTCTTCCTAACTTTGCATCTCCTCTCCTCGGCGTCATCGAGGCGGTCGTGGACCAAAAACCGTATCCGATTGAATGGGTAGAAGGCTATACGATTGGAGTCGTCGTCGCGGCAGAAGGCTATCCTGATCGAGCGACGACCGGGCAGGTACTGTCAGGCTTCGGTGACTTGCCAGACGATGTGCTCGTGTTCCATGCGGGGACGACCCGGGACGGGACCCACATCATCGGTAACGGAGGGCGATTGTTCGTCCTCACGTCGACGAAACCGACGTTGCTTGAAGCGAAGACGGCCGTCTATACGGCACTCGAACAACTTGATTTGCCACAGACGTTTTACCGACGTGATATCGGAGGGCGGGCGTTGGCTCAGATTTTTTAAAGGATGGGTCAACCCGTCCTTTTTTTCATGCGAAAAGAAGGGAATCCGTACTTCCTGCTCTACAATAATGGAGTAGATTGAAGGAAGAAGGTGGTCGACGTGCGCATTCGGACGAAGCTCATGATTGCGGTGGCCGTGAATATAATTGTGTTTGTCGGTGTCATCTTTTTTGGGGTACGACCATATTTCATCGAGAAAAGCATGGAGCAAGATCGTCAAACAGTCGAGAGTCAAATCGCGAGCGTATCTGAGACGCTCGCCAATCGGAAGAGCACACTCGAGCGCACACTCATCGACTGGGCTGTCTGGAATGATACGTACACGTTCGTGCAGCGACGAAATGCCGCTTATATCCAAAGTAACATCAGTGAACAGTCGCTCGAGAACTTGAGCGTCAACGCTATCGTCTATTTGGACAACGAGGGGGAAGCTTTCTACTCGGCGTTTCGTTCGACAGCCATGTCATTGTCGAAAGACGACCAACAAGCGATCATCCGGGCGGTTACCTCTCGCTTGACCAATCGGAGCGATGCACAGAACGGCGTATACGCCAGTGATTTTGGCCCGACGTTATATGTCAGTCATCCGATTCTACGAAGTGACAGTAGTGGACCACGCCAAGGAACGCTCATCATGCTCGAGTTCGTCGATTCGACGGTCATGGCAGATATAAGTGCCCAAACGAAGATACCCTTGACGATTCAGCCGGTTCGTCGAGAAGAGACGGCCATCAAGAGCGGGACGGATGGGACCGATGTGGTGATCCCACTCGACACGGTGTTTCAGCAATCCGATTATGAAGTCGGGTTCACCGTCGCGCAAACGCACTACGAAAATACGGTCACGATGTTGCGGCTCGGCATGCTCGCGCTCGTCATCCTCGGGTTCGGTCTGTTCTTCTCTTTGTTATGGACGATTCACCGGGTCGTGATTCGGCGGCTGATGGAGATCGTGAGTGAGTTGAAGATCATCACACTCGAGCGGGACAGCCGACTCCGCCTCAGTCGGGACGCGCACAGCCACGACGAAATCGAACAGATGGCGACGAGTATGAACGAGGTGCTCGCGGCACTCGAAGATACGCGCGCCGAAGTGATCGACCGGGCGTTCCGAGACGCATTGACGCTTCTTCCGAACCGGCTCGCGCTAGAAGATTATTTCTCGACATTGCGTGGAAAGCAGGAACGGATCGGAGTGCTCGGATTGGATTTGGATGACTTCCGCCGGATCAACGATCAATACGGACATCGGACGGGTGATTCTGTTCTCATCTATCTCGCCTCACGGCTCAACTTCTATAAAGAAGACGGGTTCGTCGCTCGCATCGGTGCCGATGAGTTCATGCTCGTCCATCCGGGCTGGACACTTGACCAGCTCCAACCGGTCGCCCGGCACTTGACGAAAGACTTGAAGGACTGGGCCCATGTCAACGGTGTGAAAGGGATGGCGGCGACAATCGGCATCGATGTGTTCACCTATGCCGAGCCGCAACACACGTATGAGGTCATGATGGGGCGGCTCGACGTGGTCATTCACGAGGCGAAACTGTCAGGGAAGAACCGTGTCTTGACGTTCCAAGAAATCGAGGACGGGAGCCATTATTTACAGACGCTCGAGATGGAACGCGATTTGCGCCATGCCCTCGAACATGATGAGTTTGAACTGTATTATCAGCCGATCGTATCGCCACGGCCGTTTGCAGTACGGGGAGTCGAGGCGCTCATTCGCTGGAATCATCCGGGCAAAGGTCAGATTTCCCCTGGCCTGTTCATCCCGGTCGCCGAGCAGCTCGGCCTTATCTCGGACTTGGGACGCTGGGTGCTCGTACAGGCGGTCACGGAGATGAAGGATCATGTGGAACGACACCACTTGTTCCTTTCGATCAACGTATCGAAACGCCAAATCGCCGACGGGTCGTTTTTAGCTTCATTGGAACACGTGCTGACCGAAACGGGATTTGACCCTCATCGCCTTCATGTCGAAATCACCGAGAGTGAGGTCGGCGGGAATCTGTATGAGCTTCAGCAGTTCATTCACGCGCTCAAAGCGATCGGCGTCAAAATCTCGCTCGATGACTTTGGTGTCGGGACATCGTCGCTCTCGTTCTTGCAGTCGCTTCAACTCGATATTATTAAAATCGATCAAAACTTTGTCAAAGGGATTCCCGAGAACACGTTCGACCGGGCATTGCTCGAAGGGTTATATCAAACGTTCCATACACTCGGTCTCGATATCGTCACGGAAGGTGTGGAGCGTCCCGAGCAGCTCGCGTTCGTGCTCGAACATAGCAGTTCGCTCATCCAAGGTTACCATTACAGCAAACCGGTTCCGCTGGCACAACTTGAGCATTACTTGAAGAAAACGGTCACGATGTATGACTGGTGAAGACACTTCCTGCGGGAGGTGTCTTTATTTGTGTGAATTTCATGTGAATTCCGTTACAATTAGCAACATAACTTGCGACCCTTTCATAGAAAAGGTAAACTTGAAACAGATGAAAGAAAACGCTTACAAAATTATTGTCTGATAATAATGGCGAGGCGATTAAGGGAGGATTGGGTTCGATGCCAACAAAACGATCGGCGCGGGCACCGTGGTCTAAAGCGATGATTCGGTCACAACTAGAAGTCGTGAGCCAAGTCAGGCCACCTTCGCTCGTATTGACGAATGCCACGTACTTGAACATGTACGTGAAGCAGTGGAAACAAGCAAATATTTGGATCGAGCATGACCGGATCGTCTATGTCGGGCCAGATGTACCGAAAGCGGCCGTCGAGACGGTGGACGTATCCGGAAAATATATCGTGCCTGGTTATATCGAGCCACATGCGCATCCATTCCAACTTTATAATCCGGCGACGCTGTCGAAGTATGCAGGCGAGCGGGGGACGACGACGCTCGTGAATGACAACATGCTTCTTTTTTTACAAAATAAGGAGCAAGCGTTTGCGCAACTCGATGCGATCCAACAGCTTCCGACGAGCACATATTGGTGGGCGCGTCTCGATACACAGACCGAGCTCGACCGGGACAGTGTCCTTGTCGATTCCGAGCGGATTCACGACTGGTTCAATCATCCGGACGTCATCATGGCCGGTGAATTGACGGCATGGCCGCGCACGTTGAAAGGCGATGACGAGATGTTGCAGTGGATGCTCGACGCGGAGACGTGCGGGCTCCCGGTCGAAGGGCATTTCCCGGGTGCCTCGGCGAAGACGTTGACGAAGATGGCGCTGATGGGTGTTCACAGCGACCATGAAGCGATGACGGCCGAAGAAGCGCTCTGCCGGCTCGAACACGGCTATACGACGACACTCCGTCATTCTTCGATTCGTCCTGACCTTCCGGGACTCATCCGTGGCCTGCTCGACGCCGGACTCGAGGCGTTCGATCATGTGATGGTCACGACAGACGGGTCGACGCCAGGATTTTATCAAGACGGGCTGCAAGACGCGCTTATCAAGATCATGATTGAGGCCGGATTGCCGCCGATTGAGGCGTACCGCATCGTGTCATTGAACGTGGCGCGACACTTTGGGCTCGATCACGTCCTCGGTTCGATTGCGCCGGGACGCATCGCCCATCTCAATATTCTTGATGCGATCGACGAGCCGCGCCCGTCCGCCGTCATCGCCAAAGGACAATGGATTTACCGGGACGGGGCATCGTTGTTCCCGAACGAGCTCGTCGATGCGGCGCTCGCGCTCATGCCGTCGACGGACGTCGACATCGAACTGACGCCGAACGATCTGTCGTTCAGCATGCCTGTCGGGCTCGACATGGTCAACTCGGTCATCATGAAACTGTTCAAAATCTCGCACGACACCGGTCAAGACGAATTGCCGCGTGACGGGGACGAGTCGTTCCTCATGTTGCTTGATAAAGAAGGAAAGTGGCGCCTCAACACGGTACTGAAAGGATTTGCCAACGACTTTGGCGGGCTCGTCAGCTCGTATTCGATTAGTGGCGACTACTTGATCTTAGGGAAATGTAAACAAGACATGCTGACGGCGTTCGAACGGATGAAACAGCTCGGCGGCGGCATCGTCCTCGTCGACCGTGGTGAGATTATCGCGGAAATTCCGCTCCCGCTCTGTGGCATGACGTCGAAGGAGCCGATTGAACAGTTGATCGTCCAAGAAGAAGTGTTGCGGTCCGAACTGCTCACGCGCGGGTATAAGTTTGAAGACCCGATCTATACGCTCTTGTTCTTGGCGTCGACGCACTTGCCATATGTGCGGGCCACACCGCTCGGAATTTACGAAGTGATGAAGAAACAAATACTATTTCCGGCGATTTTACGATGAACAGTTGAGTCCGAGCCGGTCGTGCTTTAGAATGATAAAGAAGTACGATGGAGAGAGGATGCTTGCGGATGCAACTCGATAAATTACGAGGACGAGAGCTCGATCAGCTGTTTGAGGCGATTTTGAAGCTCGATACACTCGAAGATTGTTATCAACTATTTGAAGATTTAGCGACCGTGAACGAAGTGCAGGCGCTCGCCCAACGGCTAGAAGTGGCCCGCCAAATTCGTGAAGGTAGCACGTACCATAAAATTGAAGAAGCGACAGGAGCTTCGACGGCCACGATTTCCCGCGTCAAGCGTTGCTTGAACTACGGGTCAGGCGGCTATGATCTTGCCCTTGAACGTCTACAACAATCAGAAGGTGACTCGTAAGAGTCATCTTGTTTTTGATGGGAGAGGAGGGGCGAGATGCAAGACAAGTTTATGAAGCGAAATTTACAGCTGTTCTTTCGGAAGCTGACACCGGTCCAGACACTCGTGTTGATTTATAGCGCGGCGGTCGTGTTGGCCGTCATTTTGCTCGCTTTACCGATTGCGCGACAACCGGGCGTCTCGATCACGTTCACCGATCTCGTCTTTTTCGCGGTCAGCTGTGTCAGCGTCACCGGATTGACCCCGATCGTCGTGACCGATACGTTCTCGACGTTCGGATTATTTATCATCTTGTTCATCGTTCAAGTGAGCGGGGTCGGGTTGATCAGTCTTCACGTCATCATGTGGATCTTGCTTGGCAAGCGCATCGGTTTTCGCGAGCGCCAGCTGATTTTACGTGACCAAAACCAGACGTCGATGTCTGGAATCGTCAAGTATATCACCGAGATTGTCATCACCGTTATCGCGATTGAAGCGGTCGGTGCGGTGTTGCTTGGGGTCCATTACTTAAATTACTTCGATACGGCCAGCGAGGCGTTCCTGCAAGGCCTGTTCGGTTCGATCAGTGCGACGACGAACGCCGGCTTCGACATCACCGGCAGCTCGCTCGCACCATTCCGGGAAGACCCGTTCGTCATCTTCACCCAAATCGCGCTCATGACCGGCGGTGCCATCGGGTTCCCGGTCCTCGTCGAGATTCGCACGTATTTGACGAACCGAATCATTCGGAAGCGCGAGAATTTCCCACGCCGGTTCTCACTGTTCACAAAACTGACGGTATCGACGTTCTTCATCTTGATTGCCATCGGGACCGTCGGTTTGTTCCTGTTTGAGTATGATAACGCGTTCAAAGAGTTGCCGCTCTGGCTCGCACTCTCGGACTCGTTGTTCCAGTCCGTGACGACGCGAAACGGGGGGTTGTCGACCGTCGATGTCAACTTGTTCTCGGAAGGCAGCATGTTGCTGCTCTCGATTCTGATGTTCATCGGGGCGTCACCGTCCTCGGTCGGTGGGGGGATTCGGACGACGACGTTCGCCGTCGCCGTGCTCGGGGTCGTCGCGTTCATTCGCGGGGACTCGTCCATTAAAATCTTCGGACGTGAGATCGTGCTTGAGGACATTTGGAAAGCGTTCGTCATCATTACCGTGTCTCTGGCCGTCCTGTTGACCGGGGTCATGGTGCTGACGTTCTTCGAAGACGCATCGCTCACGCGTATCTTGTTCGAGGCGTGCTCGGCGTTCGGAACGACCGGGTTGTCGGTCGGGCTATCGTCCGAATTTAGTAACGTCGGCAAGTGGGTGCTCACCATTTTAATGTTCATTGGACGCATCGGTGTCATCGCCTTCATCTTGATTTTGCAGCGGAGACAGCCGAAACGGATGTACAACTATCCGAAAGAATCAATCATCTTAGGGTAAGGAGATCAGAACATGAAAGCTTTTTGGATCAATTTCGGTTACGTGTTCGCCGTCCCGGTGTTGCCGTTCATCGCGGTTGTGAACGGAACGGCGCTCTGTTCACCGGATTCTCCGCTACTTGATATTCCCGTGCTCGGCTTTTTCTTGGCGAATCCGCTCTGGTTCATCCCGGTGTACGGGCTGTTCGCTCTGCTCGTCGCCAAGTGGATGACGGCCCGCGAACGAAAGACGCACGCGAGACGTGCTTGAGACTTGCCTCGGCAAGTCTTTTTTTGTTCAACAGATGCAAGTGGCGGGAAAAATCGCTACACTAGAGAAGGTATCGAAGGGGAGGGAAGCCGAATGGATTTTCAATCGTGGCGCCACGTGTTTAAACTAGATCCGAATAAACCGCTCGATGATTCGGCGCTCGCGGCGCTCATCCGCTCCGGTACGGACGCCTTCCTCATCGGAGGGACCGACGGGGTCGATGCGGAGAACACATTCGCGCTCTATGCCCGACTCGAAGGGTGCGGCATTCCGCTCGCGCTTGAGATGAGCCATCCCGAGCAAGTGGTTCGAGGCTTCGATCACTATTTTATTCCGACCGTCCTGAATGCAGGAACTGTCGACTGGCTCATCGGTCATCAAGTGAAGGCGTTTGAACGACACGGACACTTGTTTCATGACCAGGTGACCGGACAAGGCTATATCGTCTTGAACCCGGACGCGAAAGTGGCCCGTGTGACCGAGGCGAAAACCGACCTTTCCATCGAAGAGGCGGTCGCTTACGCAGAAGCCGGTCATCGCTTGTTCCGCTTGCCTTCGCTTTACGTGGAGTATAGCGGCACACTGGGATCCGTCGAGCTCGTCAAAGAAGTACGTTTGGCGGTGCCGGACGCCCACTTGTTTTATGGGGGCGGCATCACTGATTTTGAATCAGCTCAGACGATGGCCGCATACGCGGACACGATCGTCGTCGGTAATGTGATTTATGACAATTTCGAAGGAGCGCTTGCGACTGTCGCAGCACTTCGATAAAATAAGAACAAACGTTTGGTTGGAGAAAGGAAACGATTATGTATAACTTGAGTGAAGAACTAGTCAAAGGCATGAACCCTCCGCAAGCGGAGGCGGTCAAATATACGGACGGGCCGCTCCTCATCATGGCCGGGGCAGGGTCTGGGAAAACACGTGTCTTGACGCATCGCGTCGCCTACTTGATGGCGTCGAAACAAATCGCGCCGTGGAACATTCTCGCGATTACGTTCACGAACAAAGCGGCCCGCGAGATGAAAGACCGGATCGCCCGCCTCGTCGGCGGTGTCGCGGACGATATTTGGATTTCGACGTTCCACTCGATGTGCGTCCGGATTTTGCGCCGCGACATCGATCGTATCCGCTATGACCGGAACTTCTCGATTCTCGACTCGTCCGATCAGTTGACGGCAATCAAGCAAGTGCTCAAAGAGCTGAACCTTGACCCGAAAAAATATGAGCCGCGGACGCTCCTCGGCATGATCTCGAACCATAAGAACGAACTCCGCACGCCGCAAGACGCGGCTGGACTCGTCGGTAACAACCCATACGAGAAAGTCATCTCGGACGTCTATACGGCGTATGAGAAAAAGTTGAAGCAAAACAACGTGCTCGACTTTGATGACTTGATCATGAAGGCGATTCAGCTGTTCCAAGAAGCGCCGGACGTGCTCGCGTTTTATCAGAAGAAGTTCCAATACATCCATGTCGACGAGTATCAAGATACGAACCGGGCCCAATACACGCTCGTTAAACTGCTCGCGCAAGCGCATGAGAACTTGTGTGTCGTCGGTGACTCGGACCAGTCGATCTATCGCTGGCGCGGGGCCGATATCGCCAATATCTTGACGTTTGAGAAAGATTACCCGAGTGCGCACGTCATCTTGCTCGAACAAAACTATCGGTCGACGAAACGGATTTTGGAAGCGGCGAACGGTGTCATTCAAAACAACTCGAGCCGAAAAGATAAGAAGCTATGGACCGAGAACGTCGAAGGGGAGAAACTGCTCCTTCACGTCGCCTCGGATGATCGAGATGAAGCGTTCTTTATCATCAACCAGATGAAAGAACTCCGTCAAGAGGGTGTCGATTACGGCGAAATGGCCGTTCTGTATCGGACGAACGCTCAATCGCGTGGACTTGAAGAGATGCTCCTCAAGTCGAACATCCCGTATAAGATGGTCGGCGGGACGAAGTTCTATGAACGAAAAGAAATCAAAGACATTTTGGCGTATTTGCGCTTGATCGCCAACCCGGACGAGGACATCTCCTTCGTCCGTGTTGTCAACGAACCGAAGCGCGGCATCGGCGCCGCGACGGTCGATAAGCTCGGCGACTTCGCCGGGATGCAAGGTGTGTCGCTCATGGAAGCGATTCGTGACATCGAACTGTCGGGCATTGCCCCACGCACAGCGACGAAGCTTGCCGAGTTCCGTCAATTGATGGTCGATTTGCGTCAAATGGCCGACTACTTGTCGATTTCCGAATTGATTGAAGAAGTGCTGAAGAAGTCAGGCTACGAAGAGATGCTCAAAATCGAGAAGACGCTTGAAGCCGAGAGCCGCCTCGAGAACTTGCAAGAGTTCCTCTCAGTCGCCCAAAACTTCGAGAAAGAGAGTGACGAGCAGACACTCGTCGCCTTCCTAACCGATTTGACGCTCGTCTCGGACCTCGACACGCTCGAAGAAGTCGACGAGTTGCACCAAGTCACACTCATGACGCTCCACTCAGCCAAGGGACTTGAGTTCCCGGTCGTCTTCTTGATTGGGATGGAAGAAGGGTTGTTCCCACACAGCCGTGCCTTGAACGATCCGGAAGAGATGGAAGAAGAACGTCGCCTCGCCTACGTCGGGATCACACGGGCCGAGAAACGTCTCTATTTGACGCGGGCCCAGTCTCGGATGTTGTACGGTCGTTTCCAAAACAACCCGGAATCGCGCTTCTTGCACGAGTTGCCAGAGACGCTCTTGGAGCGTTCGGGCAAAGCGAAAAAGGCGATGCCATGGAATCCGGTCGAGTCGCCGGGGAAACTTCCGGTGAACGGCTTCAGCTCGAAACCAAAACCGAAGCTCGCCCAGTCGTCCGGCGCCGAATCGATCGGTTGGAACGTTGGGGATAAGGCCAATCATAAAAAATGGGGTCAAGGCACGGTCGTCCAGACGCGTGGCGAAGGCGATCAGCTCGAACTCGATATCGCTTTCCCTGCAGTCGGCATCAAGCGCCTGCTCGCCAAGTTTGCCCCAATCGAAAAAGCGTGAGGTGATCATATGGAGATGGCAGAACGTGTTGAAGCGATTCGTCAAAAGTTAAACCAATACGGATATGAATATTATGTGCTCGACCGCCCGAGTGTCCCGGATTCTGAATACGACCGCCTCATGAACGAATTGATTGAAATCGAGACGGACTATCCGGAACTTCGGAGTCCAGACTCTCCGACGCAACGGGTCGGCGGTGCCCCGCTCGATGCGTTCGTCAAAGTGACGCATGATACGCCGATGCTCTCGCTCGGGAACGTGTTTTCTAAAGAAGAGCTCGTCGAATGGGTCGAACGCATCGAGAAAGATCTCGGTTACAGTCCGCTCTTCGTCGCCGAGCTCAAGTTTGACGGGCTCGCTGTGTCACTGAAATACGAAGACGGTCGGCTCGTCCGTGGCGCGACGCGCGGTGACGGGACGACCGGAGAAGACATCACGCAAAACTTGAAGACGATCCGCTCGATTCCGCTCCGGTTGAACGAGGACGTCACGTTCGAGGTGCGCGGTGAGGCATATATGCCGAAACGGTCGTTCGAACATTTGAACGACGAGCGAGAACGTCTTGGAGAACCTTTATTCGCCAACCCGCGCAATGCGGCGGCAGGTTCGCTCCGGCAGCTCGACTCGAAAATCGCGGCGTCGCGAAATTTGGCGTTCTTCGCCTACGGGCTCGTCTCGACGGACGACCTCGTCGCCTCACATGACGAGTCGCTCGCGTATTTGCGCCGTCTTGGCATCGCCGTCAGCCAAGAATACACGACGTGTCATACGGCCGATGAGTTATGGGGCTATATCGAAACGTATGTGACGAAGCGGTCGGAGCTACCATATGAGATTGACGGCATCGTTATTAAAGTCGCAGCTTACGAAGAGCAAGAACAGCTCGGCTTCACGGCGAAGAGTCCGCGTTGGGCCGTCGCGTATAAGTTCCCGGCTGAAGAAGTCGTGACGACGATTGAAGACGTCGATTTCAGTGTCGGGCGGACCGGAAAAGTCACGCCACGCGCACGGTTCGCACCAGTCTCGGTCGCCGGGTCGACCGTGACGTATGCGACGCTCCATAACGAGGACTTCATTGTAGAGAAGGACCTTCACATCGGGGACCGTGTCGTCATCAAGAAAGCCGGCGATGTGATTCCAGCCGTCGTCTCGGCGCTCGTCAGTGAGCGGACCGGGGAGGAGACGGAAATCGTCTTCCCGACGCATTGTCCAGCTTGTGAATCTGAACTCGTGCGTTTAGAAGGAGAGGCGGACCACCGCTGCGTCAATCCGGAATGCCCGGCCCAACTGCTCGAAGGGTTGATTCATTTCGTGTCACGCCCGGCGATGAACATCGATGGGCTCGGCGAGAAAGTGATCACACAACTCCACGCGTCTGGGCTCGTTCATAACGTGGCCGACCTGTACCGTCTCGACCGGGACGCGCTCCTCGAGCTCGACCGGATGGGCGAAACGTCGGTGACGAACTTGCTCGCGGCGATTGAGCAGTCGAAACAGAACTCGCTCGAGCGCGTCTTGTTCGCGCTCGGTATCCGCCTCGTCGGACAAAAAGCGGCCGCGTTGATTGCGGAACGGTTCGAGACGATGGAAGCGGTCATGGAGGCATCGATCGACGACTTGACGTCAATCGATGGTATCGGTACGAAGATGGCTGAATCGATCGGCTTATACTTTGAGAAGCCGGAAGCTCGTGACCTCGTTCGTGACCTCGGCGCGGCAGGTGTCAACCTGACGTTCAAAGGTACGAAACGACCGGTCGCTGACGCTGATGCGCCGCTCGCCGGGAAGACAGTCGTTTTGACCGGGAAACTGCATGAGATGACGCGCGGAGAAGCCGGTAAGCAGCTCGAATTGCTCGGTGCGAGTGTCACGGGAAGCGTCAGCAAGAACACCGACCTTCTCGTCGCCGGCGAGAAAGCCGGGTCGAAACTGACGAAAGCCGAATCGCTTGGCATCGAAGTGTGGGACGAGGCGGCGTTGCTCGCCTTCTTGTCAGAACAATCTTGAAGGAAAGGTCTTCCGTGTGGAAGGCCTTTTTTCATTGACCTAATTTTCAACCGTTTTAGGATGGCGTCGGATTCGTGAGAACGTGCGAAGGGTAATGAATAGTATCTACAAATACTTTTTGACACCAAGAACTCACACCACGACTCGCGCACAATCATCCTCTATCCCTCTCCCGTGCCGGAGCGTGTCATCGCAAACTTTCGTCACAGTTTGGCAGACACCTTAGAGGAGGGGAGCATCATGCGAAACACTAACCGACGCATCTTTGAACTCATCACATTCGTCCTCGTATTGATTGGCATGTGGGCACCGAATGGCCTTTACGCGAACACGACGATGACACCGACTCCAATTTACGCACAAATTGATTTGAGCCCTGAAGAAATCGAAGCGTACGATGACGCAAGCCTGATTTACGACGACGTGACGTACTACGGGGCGCGTGAATCGTCAACGATTTGGCGGTTCATGGTGGATGCGGCCGACGTTGACGTTACGACCATCGATCAAGTCACGTTATATAATGGTGAGGGCGTTCCTTATTCGTTCCCGGACGCCGTCTATGCATTTCATGTTGAGGAACTTGCGGGCGAGTCGACTGAGCCGGGTGATGATGGAACGGAGACGGTTCCGGACGTTGAAACAACGGTCGAGCCTCCGCTCGTTGAACCAGAGCCATCGCCAGAAGAACCTGTCACAGAAGAAGTGACCATACCCTCCGCTACCCCAGTAGTTGCCATCAATCAATTGGTGCTCGGTGCAGACGGGCTAATCGAGCGTGTGTTAGGCGGAGATTTAGTGACGTATCGCCTCGTCATCGATGTGACGGGCACCCCTGTCGAGAATTTTTCCGTATCCAACACGGTCCCGGAAGCGTTGACCGTCGTCGCGGACTCGGTTGAAGTTCTCGGTCCGGAAGGTTCGGTACCTCCGACGACCGTGAGTGGACCACCCGCCTTCGATTGGACGTTTCCGACGATACCGGTCGGGACGACGACAATCCAGTTCGATGTGTTCGCACCAGACGTGACAGATGAGACGGTGGTGACGAATACGTTTTGTATCGGTGTTGAAGGAGCAGATGAATTGATTCCGGCCGAATGTGCCGAGGCGACCGTCACGGTCGTACCGAATGAGACGATTGGTCTCGAGGTCGGTAAAGAGGCAAATATTGATCAAGCCGTCGTCGGCGGAGTGATTCCGTATACGTTCGTCATCGAGAACACAGGCGAGACGGCGCTCACGATCACCTCCATCAAAGATGAGTTCTTTAGCGGCGACATCGATGCTGACAAGGTCGAAGCATTCAATGCCGACGTGCGTGAGCAGTTGATGGCGCTCATCGGGGAGAACGGCCTCGCGGCAGGTGAACGCGTCGAGGCGACGGTCAACTTAACAATCCCGAGCGACTATGACCGGACGAACGCTCCTGAGATCGGGAACGTGTTCCGGGTCGGTGCGACCGATTCCTATGGACGGGTCGTCGATGCCGAGAGTCAACAGATCGTCTTATTGAACCAAGCTGATTTCACGGTCACGAAAGTGGCGAGCCCAGGGACGGTGCACCCGGGCGAGGCGATTCGCTATACGTATACAATCACAAACACGTCGAATGTCACCTTGTACTTTGTCGATGTCATCGATGAATGGACGAGCGGGGCGTTGACGACCAAAGAACAGCGCGAGACGACCGAGACGCTTCGAGACGGCATGCAGGCTCTCGCTGAAGTCGAGAACGGACTCATCCCAGGTGAGGAAGTCGTGCTTGAAGTGGAGAAAGTGTTGTTACCATCCTATGATGTGCGAGCGGGCGCAGTACTGACGAACCGGACGACGTTCACGTTCGAGGTCAATCGTGAAGCGCGTGTGTCCCGAACGGCCGAGGCGACGGTGCATGTGAAACAAGCCATCCCGGAACCTGAACGCGACGAATCTGTGTATGTGCCTGAACCGACGACCCCGGTGACACCTGACCAAGCGACGCTACCGATGACAGGTTCGACGGAAACGTGGGGGACGATCATTGGTCTCGTTTTAATCGTGCACGGGCTCTTGTTCGTGACGCATCGGCACCGTCCATCCACAAAAGCATGATCGCAGGCGCCCCCCGACACGAGTCGGGGGGTGCTTTTCTTTGAATCGGGACTGATTCCGCTTCGACACTTTTTTCGACGGACGATTTTGTTATAATGGACGAAGTGTAACGAATCGAATCATCAAAGGAGTTCAGACATAGATGAAATGGAAACAATTGATTATCCCAGCTCTCGCCGCGACGGTTTTCCTCGGCGGGTGCTCGATGAAAATCCCGATGGGGGAAGAGGAAGTCACACCGACGGGTGAAGAGACGGCAGCCGAAGGCGTCACAGAAGCGATTCAAGCGCGTGATTCATATTACCAGATGGTCATTCCATTTAAACCGGCGGCAGCCCGAGGTTTGGCCCAGCGCCAAGTGAGCTCGTCGCTCGAACTTGAAGAAGTCGAACTCGGCCTTATGCGTCATTCGACCGGTGCGTTCAAACCGGAAAACTATGCGTATCAAGAAGGACAGCTGTTGACGAGCGAAGATGTCTCGCGTCTGCTCGGACGTAAGGACAAGACGGCAGAAGGGCTCGTACCGCTCAACCCGGCGTATGCGAACGGCACGGCCGAAGTGGCCGAAGACGAGTTCGTCGAGGAGAATAAAAAGTCGCCACTCTATTTGGCGTCGCTCGTCGAACAGAACTATATGACGAAGACGGATAACGGCTATCAACTCGGCGGCGTTTCGTTCGCTTTGATTTTGAACCGGGAGTACGTGTTCCAAGCGCCGAACTTCGGTCCGACGTATACGGAGAAGCTTGACGAGAAGAAAGTCATTGCCGAAGGAGAGCGTATGGCGAATGAACTCGTCGCCCAGTTGCGCAAGCGTGAGGACTTCAAAGATCTCGATATCAACGTCGCATTGTATATGAAAGCGTCGCAAGGGTCACCGACGCCGGGGAACTATGTCAAATCGGCATTCGTTGGCACGGCTGGCGAGGTGACAGCGAGTGATTGGAAAGATGTCGACGAGACGTATTATTACTTCCCGTCCGCCAAAGCGACGACGGAAGTGCGCGATGACGCTCAAAAATTCTCCCTCTTCAGCGACCGAATCGCTGATGTGTTCCCAGATTTCAGCGGGATGATCGGGAAAGGTTTTTATCAGAACGGGGAATTGTCACGGATTGAGATCGATATTCCGATCCAGTTCTATAGCCGGGCCGAACTCGTCGGCTTCACGCAGCACGTCGTCGGCCTGCTCGAGAACCGCTGGGAATACAACCGGAACGTACCCGTCCGGATTAACGTCACCTCGCTCGGTGGCGAACAAGAAGTGACGATCGTGTTTGAAGAGGGCATGGATAGTCCGAAAGTATATTTCTAACCGATAAGAAGGCATCGTGATGAAACGAATGCCTTCTTTTTTTCGTATGACAAGTAACGAGGAAATTCTTTGACCTTCTTTGACCAAATCGGTAGAATAGACTTAACAGAATCGGGAAAGGGATAGGTGAGGTGAAACGAGATGGCAAAAAACTATTATGACGTCCTTGGCGTGCCGAAGCAGGCATCCGACCAAGACATAAAACGAGCGTATCGAAAGTTGGCAAAACAATACCATCCGGACGTGAATAAAGACCCGGGTGCCCAAGACAAGTTCAAAGCAATCCAAGAGGCTTTCGATGTGTTGAGCGATCCTGACAAAAAAGCGAACTATGACCGTTACGGAAGTCCGGAAGGGCCGACGTTCGGTGGAGGGTACAGTGGTGATGGGTACGGGGAAGGATCGGCCCAATTCGAGGACTTGTTCCGTCAATTCGGCGGTGGGTCACGAACGACGTCGCGCACATTCGGTTTTGAGGATATGTTCGGCAGCTTCTTTGACCAGGCGGTCGAAGAAGACCTCGATGAGACGGTCCGAGTCAATGTCCCACTCAGTCAGTTGACGAGTGATGCCAAAGTGAGCCTGCGCCTACAGACGGGGACGGTCAACGTCAAAATCCCGCAAGGCGCCCATGAAGGACAAAAGCTGCGGCTCAAAGGCAAGAGCAGTAAAGTCGGACAGTCGGGCGATCGAGGCGATGTGTACGTCGAGCTCCACTTCACCGATGACGACACGTACCGGCGCGAAGGGGCGAACGTCATCACCGTCAAACGGTTGCGTCCGCTCGCTTTCCTCGACGGCGCGGAAGTCGTCGTGGCGACACTCGATGGTGGTCGGGTCAAGCTGAAAGTCAAACCGGGGTCGCGGCCTGGTCAACGGATGCGCATCCCGGGACGTGGATTCATGACCGCTTCGAAAGTCCGATCGGATCTATTCGTCCAACTTGAAGTCGATTTGCCGCTAGACGCCGCCCACCGATCTGTTTACGAACAACTCGAACGCTGAGCCTAAGGAGGAAGCAGAATGGATTTCAATCGATTTACCGATAAAGCACATGAAGGCATCGTCAGCTCGCAGGCACTTGCGAAACAGTACCACCATAGCGAGATGAACGAATGGCACGTCTTGGCGTCGATGATCTCACAAACGGACGGCATCGCGCCGCTCTTACTGCAAAAAATGGAACTGAGTGTCGCTGATATCGAGGCCGAGGTCGCGATGGCGCTCAAGAACGCACCGAAACTTCAAACACCGACGACGCCGATGATCTCGGCCTCGTTGTTGAACGTGTTGACGACGGCGGAACGTGAAGCGACAGGGATGAGTGATGAATACGTCTCGGTCGAGCATATCCTGCTCGGGATCATTATGAATAAGAGTCAAGCACAGAACATGCTCGAGCGCAAAGGTGTGACCGAGGAGAGATTGCGTGAGGCACTCGTCGCCGTCCGAGGCAATCGACGGATCACGTCGAAATCACCGGAAGCGACGTATGACGTCTTGACGAAATATGGACGCGACTTGATCCAAGAAGTGAAGACCGGCAAAATCGATCCCGTCATCGGGCGCGATAGCGAGATTCGGCGTGTCATCCGCATCTTGAGCCGGAAGACGAAAAACAACCCGGTCTTGATCGGGGAACCAGGCGTCGGGAAAACGGCGATCGTCGAAGGGCTCGCCCAACGCATCGTCCGCGGCGATGTGCCGGAGAGCTTGAAAGACAAAACGATTTTCAGTCTCGATATGAGTTCGCTCGTCGCCGGGGCCAAATATCGCGGCGAGTTCGAAGAGCGGCTCCAAGCCGTCTTGAACGAAGTGAAAGAAGCGGAAGGGAAAATCATCCTCTTCATCGATGAACTGCACACAATCGTCGGGGCCGGTAAGTCCGAAGGTGCGATGGACGCCGGGAACATGCTCAAACCGATGCTCGCCCGCGGTGAACTCCACTGTATCGGTGCGACGACACTCGATGAATATCGGCAATATATCGAGAAAGATCCAGCGCTCGAGCGCCGCTTCCAACAAGTGCTCGTCGACGAACCGGACGTCGAAGACACGGTGTCGATCTTGCGTGGATTAAAAGAGCGCTTCGAGATTCACCACGGTGTCCGCATTCACGACAACGCGCTCGTCGCAGCGGCCGTGTTATCGAACCGCTATATCACCGACCGGTTCATGCCGGACAAGGCGATCGATCTCGTCGACGAATCGTGTGCGATGATTCGGACGGAGATGGAATCGATGCCGGCCGAGCTCGATGAACTCGTGCGCCGCGTCATGCAACTCGAAATCGAAGAGGCGGCCCTGAAGAAAGAGAGCGATGACGCCTCGAAGAAACGACTCGATGCGCTGCAGCAAGAGCTCGCCTCAATCCGCGAACAGTCGGACGCGCTCCGACTCCGCTGGGAAAACGAGAAAGAGTCGACCCATCGTGTCCAACATATCCGTGGGGATTTAGAAAAAGTGAAACTTGAACTGCAAGAAGCCGAGAGCCGTTACGATTTGAACCGGGCCTCCGAGCTCAAATATGGCCGCATCCCGGAACTCGAACGCGAGCTTGCAGAAGCAGAGCGGCTTGCTGGTTCGGTGACACGTGAACTCGTTCGGGAAGAAGTGACCGAGGAAGAAATCGCCGAGGTCGTCTCGAAATGGACGGGCATCCCTGTGACGAAATTGACCGAAGGAGAACGAGATAAGTTGCTCAACCTCGAGACGGTGCTCCATCAACGCGTCTTCGGACAAGACGATGCGATTCGGCTCGTCAGCGACGCCGTCATTCGGGCTCGGGCCGGCATCAAAGATCCGAACCGTCCGATCGGCTCGTTCTTGTTCCTCGGACCGACCGGTGTCGGGAAGACCGAGCTCGGGAAAGCGCTCGCCGAAGCGATGTTCGACTCGGAGGACCATATCGTTCGCCTCGACATGAGCGAGTATATGGAGAAACACGCCGTGTCGCGTCTCGTCGGGGCACCTCCGGGTTATATCGGCTATGAAGAAGGCGGCCAGTTGACGGAAGCGGTCCGCCGCAACCCGTACTCGGTTCTCCTGCTCGACGAGGTCGAGAAAGCGCACGCCGATGTGTTCAATATCTTGCTGCAACTGCTCGACGATGGTCGCTTGACCGACTCACACGGGCGTGTCGTCGACTTCAAAAACACGATCGTCATCATGACGTCGAATATCGGGGCCGACATCTTGCTCGAAGCGGCGAAAGATGGCGTCATCGATGAGGCGGAAGAACGCCAAGTCATCGAGCGGCTCCGCCGCCACTTCCGTCCCGAGTTTTTGAACCGGGTCGATGAGACGATTTTGTTCCATCCGCTCACGCGGGCTCAAATCGGCCAAATCGTCGAAAAAGCGGTCGCACGCATGGGCAGTCGCTTGACGGCGCGCTCGATTCAAATCGAGATCACGGATGCCGCGAAGGTGTTCATTGCTGACGAGGCGTATGAGCCACAGTTCGGGGCCCGTCCGATCAACCGGTACGTACAACGGACGATTGAGACGAAACTCGCCCGTAGCATTCTCGCCGGAGATATCGAGGACGGCCAGACGGTCGTCATCGACGTCGAGAACGACGAGTTGACGCTTCGTCCCGCGACGGTCACTCACTGAATAACGAAAGAGCGCTGGCTGACGCCGGCGCTCTTTGTTTATGCAATCGGTTCGGGTTGATAGACGCAGTACGGTTCCTCGGCCTTATAGTCGCCGGTGACGGCATAAGCGCGGGCCCGAGATCCTCCGCAGACGTATCGATATTCACAGTAGCCGCATTTCCCGTGGTGTGTATCAGGGTCACGCAGCGATTGGAAGACCGGGTGGTGCCGATAAATCTCAGCGAGCGGTGTCTCTTTCACGTTGCCGCACGTGATCGGCAAAAAGCCGGACGGCTGGACGTCGCCCGTATGCGAGATGAACACGAAGCCGTTCCCGTCGTTCGTGCCGCGGGGCGCCTTGGCGAGGTCGTCATGCGGATGGCCGATGGGCGGCAACCCAACTTGTTTTCGCTTCAAATTCTCTTGCCGGGCGATGCGCCGATAAAACTGGGCTTCGGTCGTCGAGATGATGAACGGGACGTGCTCTTGCAACGCGAACGCCCAACGGAGTACATCTTCATGCCGTTCTGGCGAGATCGGTTGGAGGAGTGACCCGCGACCGGTCGGCACGAGGAAGAACAACGTCCATACCGAGACGCCGAGTTCACCGACGAGTTTGGCGATTTCCGGGAGTTGGTCGACGTTATACTCCGTGACCGTCGTATTGATTTGGAATGACATCCCTTCTTCTCGGAAGTAAGAGATGCCACGCAGCGTCCGTTCGAAACTGCCACGCGTACCCCGGAAGTAGTCGTGTGATTTGGCGTCCGGACCGTCGAGTGAGAACGCCCAGCGCGTCAAGCCGGCGTCTTTCGCCCGTATGACGGCGTCATGGGTCACACGAGGTGTCGCCGACGGGGTCATCGACACACGCATGCCGAGCGAGGCGGCATATTCGGTCAGTTCGAACAAGTCCTCACGCATGAGCGGGTCGCCCCCGGTGAAGACGAGAATCGGATTATCCATCGCCTGGATGTCTCGGATGAGTGCCTTGCCTTGCTCGGTATCGAGTTCACCCGGATACCGATGGAACTGGGCCTCGGCTCGGCAATGGACGCACGATAGCGCACAGGCACGTGTTACTTCCCAGATGACGATGAATGGATTTTCGTTGTAGTCGACTCGTTTCATACGGACACCGCCTGTCTCGCCATCACCCGGGAGACGGCCTGTTTGGCCGAGTCGACGCAGTCGGGGAGACCGACGCCATGCAAGATGGCGCCGCATGCCTCGATCCCGTCGAGTGTGGACAGCTGCTCTTCGAAAGCGCGCACGTATTGTTTATGTCCGACCTCATATTGCGGCATCGTATCGATGTGCCGTTCGACTTTTGTGAAAATCGGGGTACCGACGTGTTCAATCTTCCGCAGTTCACGCAGCGCGAAGTCGGCGATGGTCTCGTCGGATTCCGTCAACAAATCGGGAACGAACTCAGATCCGATGTAGACGCGTAAGAGCGCCTTATGTTTTGGTGCCATGTGGGGCCACTTCTTATGCATCCAACTGCAGGCCGTCAAGGCGTTCCCTTCCGCTTTGGCGATGACGTAACCGGTCCCGTCGAGTGACGTGACCTCTTTTTCATCGAACGCCGCGAGCACGGTGATGGAAGACGTCCGTTTCAACTCGGACAATTTTTCTGCTTCCGGGAGACCGAGGATCGGACCTAGCGCATTCGGCGAAGTGGCCAAAATGATGCCGTCGAACGACTCGGTCGTCCCGTCGGCGAGGGTGACTTCATGGGGCCGGACCGACGCGACCTTCGTCTCTGTATAGAGGCGGTCAATCGACGGGCGAAGCGCCTCGATGAGGACGCCGAGACCTTGCTGAAGGGATAGAAACTTCCCGGCTTCACGTGGCTTGACGCCGGCTTGAACAGGTGGTGTCAATGCTTTCATACCGAGAATCAGGCTGCGTGTTTTTTGTTCAATCGTGATAAACTGAGGGAAAGTAGACTCGATGCTCATATCGTCGAGCGTCCCGTTGTAGATTCCCGAGAGAAGCGGTTCAATCATCGCATCGACGACTTCTGATCCGAGCCGGGTCCGGAAGAATTTGTCGAGCGAGATGTCTGTCCCCGTATAGACGCGTGGCAGCACGAGGTCCATCCCGGCCCGAAGTTTACCGCGCCACGTGAACAAATCGGTCTTGACCATCGGCCAAAACTTGGTCGGGATGCCCATGACCGATCCGTCCGGCATTTGTCGAAGCTGTTGGCGGACATAAATGTACGATGTCCCGGTCATCGACCGGACGAGATGGTCGTCGAGTCCGAGCTCGGTGATCAGTTCGGTCAATGTCGGTTTTCGGGCCATGTATCCGTCCGGTCCGCATTCTAAGACGAAGCCGTCTTGATAGACGGTCTTGATTTTTCCACCGATTCGATTGCTCGCTTCGTACATGGTGACGTGCGCCCCGGCTTGTTTCGCGTAATAGGCGGCGGCCATGCCTGTAATTCCTCCACCGATAATTGCAATTTTGTTCAATCCATTCACCCATTTCTATGTAGTGTTCTTCCTAACGGTACCGAGAATATTGACGTAGACATAGGATAAGTCTCACATGGTTCTAGACAAATTCGTCACGATTGGGAAGGAGAGGCTCCATATGGTTTGGTTCGGCATAACGGCGACAGTCGTCGTGGTCGGCATTATCGCCTTCATCGCATCGATGAATCGGTACGGGGAGAAGCTCGACGGAGATGAAGACAGCCCGTCGGTCCTTTGGGCTGATGAGGAATGGTATAAGCCAGAAAAGGAAGACGGACCACTTGATGGTTAACCGTCTTCGAATATGATAAGATGACCCGGTTGAAAACTATCGGACATGGGGTGATTGGATGAACGTATTGGAACAACAGTTGGCGCATTTGGTCGATGAGTGTCGTCCGTACACAGCACAAGGGAAAGTCGCCGACTATATTCCTGAGCTCGCGCATGTACAGGATGATTTGCTCGGCGTGGCGATTTGTTTGCCTGATGGTTCATATATTCATGCGGGGGACGTCCACCATAAGTTCACAATCCAAAGCGTCTCGAAGGCGTTGACGCTCTGTTACGTCTTGATGGAGTTTGGAGAAGATTACGTGTTCTCGAAAGTCGGGATGGAGCCGACCGGCGACGCGTTCAATTCGATTGCCAAGCTTGAAGAGACGGTGCCATCAAAGCCGCTCAATCCGATGATCAATGCAGGGGCGCTCGCTGTCACGAGCATGATTTTAGGGGACACGGCGGAACTGAAAATCTATCAGTTCCGCCAGTTTTTGGCGACGTTGCTCGACGTGCCGGTGGAGGAAATCACGTATAACGAAAAAGTCGCCCGCTCAGAATACGAGACGACCGACTTGAACCGGGCCTTGCTCTATTTCATGCGCCATCACGGGATTGTCGAGGGTGATGTCGATGAAATCATCGACGTGTACACAAAGCAGTGTGCGATTGAGATCGATTGCTTTGACTTGGCCCGCATTGGCCGAATTTTGTCGGGCAACGGGGAAGACCCGGTCACGGGCGAAGAGCTGATCCCGCGTCGCGTCGTCCGAATCGTCAAAGCGATCATGACGACGTGCGGCATGTACGATGCGTCGGGGGAATTTGCCGTCCGTGTCGGTCTTCCGGGAAAGAGCGGAGTGTCCGGGGCCATCCTTGCGACCGGAAAACACGAGCTCGGACTGAGCGATGTCGGCTTCGGGATTTTCGGACCGGCGCTCGACTCGAAAGGGAACTCGATTGCCGGGATGAAACTGCTCGAACTGCTCGTCGAGCGCTACACGTCCCGCTAAAGCTGGATGGCATCGACCGATTCGTTGAGCCGAAATTGCAGCTCGTGCACGACTTGTTCGTAATCGTCGGCCAAGGCGGCGGGCGGTGTGAAATCGCTCCAACGCAATAACAGTTGATGGCGGTCGTTCATGTCGCCGAGCTCGGTCTGGAGCCGCTTCAGTTTTTGAATTTGATCTTTTGAGGCTTTCGTCTCATAGTTCAATAAGTACTCGTTCAAATAGCGCTCGCGTTTCACGGCGAGCCTGACCTTGTGGAGTGTCTCGAGCCGGTCGGACATCTCCGTCGCGTCGTGATGGGCGTCGATCCGTCGTTTGCGGTCGCTCCTCGCTTTATCGATAAATGACGAGGCGTCCTGCTTTTTGAAGGCACGGAACAACTGTCCGCCGATAAAGCGGCGAACTTGTTGGTCGAGCGATGGGGTCATCTTCTCCGTGACGCGCGTATTTAAAATCGTGCGGTCTTTGGCGCGGCTCGCTTCGACGTGATCGGCGAAAGCCTGCTCGAGCTCGGTCTCGACAGCGAGCCCTTCGAGAAGAACGTCCCCGTCACGCACTGCACCGAGCGCCTCCATCAACTGTTTCAACTGACGATACGTGGAAGGTTTCGTGTCGTACAGTTGCATGAACGTCAATAGTTTCCGAAGATGGACCCGCGCTTGGTGGATGTCTTCGCTGTTTTGGAACGTGAGCGCCTCGGTCATATAATGATTGAACGTGTTCCACGTCTCCAAAAGCTCGTATTTTAATTTCTCCGCATTCCGTTGATTCATTCTAATTTTTCCTTTCTGAAATGAGATGAGGTTGTCCATGTATCAAACACATTCACTTAATGAAAAAATTAAACTGTTCTTCACCATCTTCTTCCCGATTTTGGTGACACAAGTGTCCTTTTACTTAATCAGCTTTTTTGACACGGTCATGTCAGGCCGTGCCGGTGCCGTCGATTTGGCAGGTGTCGGCGTCGGGTCGAGTCTATGGATGCCCGTCTATACGGGGTTAAGCGGGATTTTGCTCGCTGTCGCACCAATCGTCGCGCAGGCGCTCGGGGCACGCAACATCCAACAGATTCAACGGACACTGTATCAAGGTGTTTACTTAGCGATCGGGTTGAGCGTCGCGACGCTCGTTCTCGGCTTCTTTCTCGTCCCAAGCGCTGTCGACGGCATGGGGCTGAGTGAAGAAGGCAAACGGATTGCCAAAGGGTATTTGCTCGCACTCGGATTCGGAGTATTGCCGATGTTTTTGTTCAACGTGCTGCGCACACTCATGGACTCGCTCGGCAAAACACGAATTTCGATGCTGCTTATATTATTAGGGTTACCCATTAACGTCGGGTTAAACTACATCTTCATCTTTGGAAAACTTGGTGTGCCGGCATACGGCGGTGTCGGGGCCGGGATTGCCTCGGCGATCACCTACTGGTTGCTGTTCTTTATGGCGTTCGCGTTCGTCCGGAACGGAAAACCGTTCCTCGAATATCGCTTCCTGCGCTCGGTGGAACGTCTTATGTGGCCGAGACAAAAAGAGTTGCTCAAGCTCGGCACGCCGATCGGTCTCGCCATTTTTGCCGAAGTCAGCATCTTCGCGGCAGTGACATTGCTCCTTAGTGCCTATGGTGACAATATCGTCGCGGCCCACCAAGCGGCCATCAACTTCGCCTCGTTCGTCTATATGTTGCCGTTGTCGGCATCGAGCGCGCTCACCATCGTCGTCGGGTACGAACTCGGGGCCGGGCGACTGAAGGATGCGGTGCGCTATGCTAAAATCGGGATTGTACTCTGTCTGGCCGTCTCGCTCTTCTCGGGTGGTCTTTTGTTCTGGCAAAATGAACGGGTTGCCGCGATTTATACGAACGACGCGGCCGTCGTGGAACTCGCGGCCCACTTCATGATCTTCGCGGTCTTTTTCCAACTGTCGGATGCGGTCGCCGCACCGATTCAAGGGATTTTGCGTGGCTTCAAAGACGTGAACGTGACGCTCGTGTTGTCGCTTATCGCCTATTGGGTGATTGGTCTCCCGCTCGGCTATACACTCGCCGAACAGTTCGGCTTCGGACCGGATGGTTACTGGATCGGGTTGATCGCAGGTCTTGCGGCAGGCGCCGTCTTGTTGTTCATGCGTCTCATTCATATCGTCAAACGGTATGAGGGGAAACCGCTCATGAACGAGAACTCATAACCTGCAAAAGTTGACGTCACTGACGTCAACTTTTGTTGTTTTAGGCATGAATAAGTCGGGCAAAGGATTGAGGGAATCAATCCTTTTTACAAAACAAAATTGGTCTATACAACTATACTGATTTTTGTTATGATGACGATGAAGCTACTTGAGGAAAGGTGGATGACCAATCATGGTGATTATCAACGCACATATCGTTTCGGGGGACAAGACATGGGAACGAGGATATATCCGGTTCGACGGAGCGACGATTGAGAGCGTCGGTTCGATGAATGAGTATAGAGCAGAAGGTGAGACGGAGCTCGATGTGGACGGGGCGCTTGTGACGCCGGGCATGATCGACGTTCATATCCACGGCGGGTATGACGTCGACACGATGGATGCGGATGAAGACCGATTGCGTCATCTTGCCAAGTCGATGCTTGCTGAAGGAGTGACATCATTCTTTGCGACGACGATTACGCAGTCACCGACTGCCATCACGAAGGCGCTACAATCAGCCCGGACTGTCATCGAGGCGGGAGACACGTCGCTCGTCGGCATCCATCTAGAAGGACCGTTCGTCAACGTCGATAACGCGGGGGCGCAACCGGCAGAATATATTATCGACCCCGACGCGGAGCAGTTCCGGACATGGCAACAGGAGGCCGGCGGTCACATCCGTCTCGTCACGTATGCACCGGAACGTCCAGGGGCACGTGAGCTCGAACGAGCGATGCTTGAGACCGGGGCAATCGGGTCGACCGGGCACACGAACGCCACGTTCGCCGAGAACAAGGAAGCGAACGTCAAACATGCGACGCACTTATACAATCAGATGCGCGGACTTCACCATCGGGAGCCGGGAACGGTCGGCTATTGTTTATTGGAGCGGGACGTCATGGTCGAAATCATTCCAGACGGGATTCACAGCCGTCACGAGATGGTCGACTTCGCCTATCGCATGAAAGGGGCGGACGGGCTCGTCGTCATTACGGACGCAATGCGGGCGAAGGGGCTTCCGGACGGCCGCTATGAACTCGGAGGCCAACCGGTCATCGTTGCGGACGGGGCAGCCCGCCTTGAAGCCGGAAATTTGGCCGGTAGCGTCTTGACGATGGACGCGGCGTTCCGAAACGTGGTCACGTTCACAGGATGCACATTACCTGAAGCGGTGAAGATGACGTCGGCGAACCAAGCGCGTGAATTCGGATTGACGAACAAAGGATCGATTGCGGCTGGCTTTGATGCGGACCTCGTCATTTGGGACGATGCGCTGTCGGTCACGACAACGATTCTTCAAGGACGTATCGCTTATTCGAAGGAGGATATGGAATGAACATACTAGTTGCGAAAACACCGACAGATGCAGAAACGATCGCTTATACACTCATCACTGAACGATTGGCCGGGAAACGAGAGTTCGTGCTCGGGCTGGCGACGGGGAGCACGCCGGTCGGCATGTATCAGATGTTCAAACGTGACAAGCTTGACTGCAGTCATGTCACAAGCGTCAATTTAGATGAGTACATCGGACTCGCACCGAGTCATCCGCAAAGTTATCATCACTTTATGGAAGAGCGCCTGTTCAATGACGTCCCGTTCAAAGAGAGCCATGTGCCTCGTGGTGACGCGGAAAATCCGGAAGCGGAAGCGGCACGATACGAACAGCTCGTCCGGTCGATCGGGGTCGATCTTCAATTGCTCGGCATCGGAGAGAACGGACATATCGCCTTCAATGAGCCGGGTACCGCGCTCGATGCGAAGACGCACGTGACCGAACTGACCGAGTCGACGCGGGAAGCGAACCGTCGTTTCTTTGACACGATTGAAGAAGTGCCGACACATGCCATCACGATGGGGCTCGATACGATCATGAACGCGCGAGAAATTGTACTCGTCGCAACAGGTGATCGTAAAGCGGAAGCCGTGCACCACATGATTGAGAGCGTACCGACGATCGAGTGGCCGGCTTCCATCTTACAGGCGCATCCAAGCGTCACCATCGTTCTCGACGCCGAAGCGGCTTCAGGATGCAGTGACGTGTTACAGGCACGTGGCAGCGAAGCGGCCGACCGATTCTTTTCCATCCGAGCTTAACGACCTGGAGACAAGTGTCTCCAGGTTTTTTTATGGCCAACTGTGGGAAATTGTATGGAAATGGATTTGTAATCAAAACGTTTTCGACAAAAGTCGAGGATTCCTCTATAATAGGTGAAGCTCATATCAATCGACCGTGAAGGAGAAAATCATGAATTCAAGAACCCAGGCTCGTAGACGTCGCAAAGGCCCGTCTGCGTTTTATAAGCTGTTCAGCGCCCTCGTATTGATTGCCGTCATCGTAGGCTCGAGCATGTATGGGACAGCGTTTTATAAAGCACATAACATGTTGTCCGGTACGCAAGTGACACTTGAGGATGATGCGACCCTCGAACCGACGCGATTCGATAAAGAGGATACCGAGAGCTTCCTCGTGCTCGGAACTGACTTATCCCCGAAAATGAAAGCTAAAGGAGCATATGGCCGCTCTGACGTCATGATTGTCGTCATTTTGAATAAGAAAAATAAGCAGACGACGATGCTCAGCATCCCGCGTGACTCGTACGTCAATATCGACTACACGGGCTTCAACATCCCGTATGGGAAGACTGGACTCGATCAAGATAAGATCACGCACGCACATTATTTCGGATCGATGGACGAGTCGAACCCGAACAATGGGATGCGAGTAGCGACGAATACAGTAGAGGATTTGGTAGGTATCGATATCGATCACGTCGTCTCGCTCAATTTTCAAGGATTTATTGACTTCATTGACGCGGTAGGAGGCGTTTCTGTAGACGTCGCGTTTCCTTTTGAAACAATCAAACATACTACGTCCAAAGAAGTGATTCGTGTCGAAGAGGGCCGTCAACGGCTATCAGGTGAAGAGGCACTCGCTTACGTCCGGAACCGCTATGACGACCCACGCGGTGACATCGGGCGCGGACAGCGCCAGATGGAAGTGATTAACGCGGTCCTTGACCAAGCGCTCGGCACATCACTCATCAACAACTATGACAAGGTGTTGAAGGCGGTCGGTGACAACATGCAGACGACGCTCGGTCCAAACGACTATATGCGTCTGATCGAAGACGTTGGTGCCCTCAACAACACGGTCCAGTATCAGTTGACCGGTGAAGGGGCCCGCGGCAACGACGGCCATTTCTATTACTTCTTGAACGAGCCGTTACTCGAAGAAGTCCGCTATCGCGTCCAACAGGCCGATGCGGGCAATGAAGTGGAGGCGATGACCGATACAGAGCTCGAAACGTATATGTATGACCCTGCCGGCATCACGTACGAAGCACAATAAAAAATGGTTTGCCGTCCGCGGCAAACCATTTTTTTTACGTCCGATCCATGGAGACGGTGAACGAGTAGGCGTCACCACGGAACAAGGACCGGCTATATTCAAACATGTCCCCGTTTTCGAGATACGTCCGTTGGTCGATCAAAAGGACAGGGGCGTTCGGAGAAATCGTCAACAGCTTCGCTTCCTCCGGTCCCGCACTCCGCGCCTCAATTGTTTGAGTCGCATTTTTAAGCCGGAGACCCGACTGCTCGGCAAACTCATAGATTGAGCCGACGGCAACCGTCTCGGTCAGTTCTGGCAACAAGGCGACCGGGATATACGCGGTCTCGAGGGCGAGCACGTTCTCATCGGCGAGACGCAACCGTCGCATCTCATAGACGGGGGTATCGAGGGACACGCTCAACTTTTGAGCGATTTTCGCCGGGGCTGGAATCGTCTGGAACGATAACAGGCGGCTGAACGGTCGCATGCCTCGATGTTTGATTTCTTCTGAGAAACTCGTCAATCCAGACAAGGCCATCGTGATTTTCTTGTTGGCGACGAACGTTCCCCGGCCTTTTTGCCGGCTTAAGTAACCGGCGTTGACCAAGTTCGTGATCGCTTGTCGGACCGTCATCCGACTGACGTTATAGCGCTCGGAAAACTCCCGTTCGGATGGAATCGATTCTCCGGGTTGAAGCTCGCCGGCATCTATTTGTTGCTTTAAATAGGCTTCGATTTGATAATAAATAGGTAGCGGTGATTGTTTATCAATCTGTAACATGCATATCGCTCCTGACTTCGAAAGTAAGTGTTTCTTATTATAGACCAAATTAGACTAGTTGTCTGAACATATCCTACAGAAAAGGCGGCGGCAGCAATGAATTCATGGCAATTTGAAACGACGGTGACCGAGACCCACACCGATGCGCGCGGGACATGGATCGCGCTTGAATCCACATTATTTTATGCAGAAGGCGGGGGACAACCACCGGATGCCGGCACACTCAACGGAGAGCCCGTGCTCGATGTGCAACGGGTCGATGAGATCGTCTGGCACTTGATCGAACGTGCGCTTGAACCTGGAACGCTTGTGACCGGCATCGTCAACGACGCTGTCCGACGCGACCATTCGATTCAACATACGGCCCAGCACGTGTTGACGGCTTTGCTAGAGGATGAGTACGGTATTCAGACGCTCAGTTTTGGGATTGGGCCTGAGGAATCGTCGCTTGAGATCGAGACGGACGTGTTCGATTGGGATCAAATCGAATCGTTAGAACGGGACGTGCAACGTATCGTTTTTGAAAATCGCCCCGTCTCCACATATGAACTGTCGTCCGAAGAAGTCGAACAAGACCGTTTACGAAAAGCGACCGACCGCACCGGAACCGTTCGCATCGTCGCCATCGACGGCCTCGATTACAACGCCTGTGGCGGGACCCATGTGGATTCAACGGGTCAACTCGGAATCGTCCATGTGACCTCGATGAAGAAAGTCCGCGGTAACGTCCGTTTGACGTACGTCGCCGGTCTTCGGGCCTTGGCCGCGGTCCATTCGTCCCGGACCGCACTACGGACGATTCACCAAACGTTGTCGACGACGAACGAGACGGTCGCCGCCCGTGTCATCGAAGAACGGAATCTTCGTCTCGAGCGGGACAAAGAAGTGAAGGCGCTCGAGGCCCGCGTCGCGAAAGCGAAAGTCGCCGCCTTCTTGCAAGAAGACAATTATGTCATCACCCACATCGGCAAGACGGAAGCAGAGACGCTCACGACGACGATCGTCGAACGGATCGCCGCGACCGGACGGATTGCCGTCGGAGCGAACCACTCGGGACAGAAGCTGTGGCTCATGCATGATGGGACACACGACATCGCCATCGGTAAGTTTTTGAAACGGACGCTCGACGACCTCGGCATCGGTCGAGGGGGCGGCAGTCACAAACAAGCGCAAGCCCGCTTCGAGTCTATCCTCGAGTTAGAACGAGCGACAGCGGAGATTGTGAAGCGGCTACAGGAAGGAATGGTATCATGTTGAAGATTGAACACGGGAACGACTCGAAACTGATTGAACTGGCCCGGTCTGTGCGGGAAACGGTGTTTATTGGTGAACAAGGGATCGCGCCGGAACTTGAGTATGACGAACTCGACCCGGACTGTATCCATTTTGTCGGAATGGTGGACGCTGAGCCTGTCACGACGGCACGTCTGCGCCCAATCGGTGACGGGGTCGGGAAAGTCGAACGGGTCGCCACACTTGCCACGAAGCGCGGCAACGGGTATGCCAAGGAGATCATGCTCTCGATTGAATCTGTCGCGCGGGCGAGGGAGTTACACGAGCTCAAACTAGGGGCGCAACTGACGGCACTTCCGTTCTATGAACGACTCGGGTACGAGGCGTACGGCGATGAATTTTTAGATGCTGACATTCCACACCGGATGATGCACAAGGCGTGGTGACCATTGTTTGAAATTTTCCTTTTTTCTAAAAAAAGGTTGGCAAGCCGGGAAGCATTTGTTATAACTAAAACTAACAACTGACAGATAGAGGTTGCGAATGACATGAGTAAGCTTGATCGACACGGACGCATTCCGGATCGAGCCGAAAGGGGAAATTCGCCGAAGTCGACGTTCGCATGCGTACGAACGAAGGCTGGGGTAGTCGTGAATAACGCCTACACTGCCATGGATGAAATGCCATGGAGCGCTATCTACGGAACGATTTTTTAATCGTTTTTCAACTGCGCGTACAAGCGGCAGACCGTAGGGAGAGTGCTTCCTACCGGTCTGCCGCTTTTTCTGTTGGTGGACATCATGAAAGTGGGGAACCTGATGACAACCGTATTGAAATTCGGAGGCAGCTCCGTTGCCACGATTGAACAAATCCAGGCCATTGCTGAATATTTACAGACTCGGGCCGCCGCCGGTGAAAAGCTCGTCGTCGTCGTTTCCGCGATGGGGAAAACGACTGACTCACTCTTGTCACTCGCCAAACAAATCACGGAACGCCCGATGATTCGTGAACTGGACCGCTTGCTCGCGGTCGGTGAGGAGCAGACGATCAGCCTGCTCAGCATCGCTTTAAACTCTCGAGGCGTGGCTGCCATCTCGCTTACCGGACAACAAGCCGGGATCGACACGATGGGCATTCACACGAAAAGTAAAATCAAGGCAATTCGCAAAGAAGTGCTCGAAGAGAAGCTCCGGACATATGACGTCGTCATCGTCGCCGGTTTCCAAGGTGTCAACGAGTTCGGTGATGTGACGACGCTCGGACGAGGCGGATCGGATACGACCGCTGTCGCCTTGGCCGCCGTCCTCAGCAAACGCTGTGAGATTTACACAGACGTCGCCGGTGTTTATACGGCTGACCCGCGCATCCATCCGACGGCCCGCCGATTAGATACCGTCTCGTATGACGAGATGATGGAGATGAGCGCGCTCGGGTCGAAAGTGATGGAGATGCGTAGCGTAGAGCTCGCGAAAAAATTTGATGTGAACATCTTTGTAGGAAAGACGCTTGCGAGCGAAGGAGGAACATGGATCATGGATATGACACAGGCGATGGAACAAAAAGCGGTGACGAGCGTGAGCGTCGTGAAGAACGTGCTCAGCGTCTCAATCAAACATATTCCACATTCGGTGGCAGGAGTTGCCGACATTTTCGAGAAATTGTCACAGCGTCATGTCAATATCGATATGATCAGTCAGACCGCGTTCGATGGTGAAGTATTCCTGTCGTTCACCTGTCCGCTCGATGAAGAAGCGTTTCTCGAAGAGGCGCTCGCGGAACTGACTGAGACGTTCCCACAAATCAAAATCGACCGTCATACCGAGCATGCGAAAATCTCGGTCGTCGGCATCGGCATGCGTGACGCGACCGGAGTCGCGTCCGAATTGTTCGCCACGTTCCGTGAAAGCGGGATCCCATTCTATCAAGTCACGACATCCGAGATCAGCATCTCGTACACGATTAACGATCAAGACGTTGAAACGGCGGTCGCAGCCATCGCCGAACGTTTCCATTTATAAGGGGGAGTCACCATGTATAACGTAGCCGTCGTCGGCGCGACCGGAGCCGTCGGTCAAAAAATGATTGAAGTCTTGACCGAATACGAGTTTCCAATCAACGAATTATTGCTTTACGCTTCAGCCCGTTCAGCCGGAAAGACCGTGAACGTGAACGGAAAAGATGTCGTCATCCGGGAACTGTCGGACGCGATTTACGCCGACCCAATCGATATCGCGCTTTTCTCAGCCGGGGGGAGCCTCAGTGAACAATATGCACCTCGTCTGAGTGAACAAGGGGTCATCGTCATCGATAACTCGAGCGCGTTCCGGATGCAGGCGGACATCCCGCTCATCGTCCCGGAAGTGAACCGAGTCGAACTGAGCCCGGACAAGACACTCATCGCCAATCCGAACTGCTCGACGATTCAATCGGTCGTCGCACTCGCGCCGCTTGCGGAAGTATACGGGTTGACGCGCGTCGCTTACACATCGTATCAAGCCGTCTCCGGGTCGGGTCAAAAAGGGATTGAAGACTTGGAACGCGGAGCGCGCGGCGAGGAACCGAAAAACTATCCGTATCCGATTTACGATAACGTCTTGCCGCACATCGATGTGTTCTTAGAGAACGGTTATACGAAAGAAGAACAGAAGATGATCGAGGAAACACGTAAAATTTTGAACGCGCCGAACCTCGGGGTGACGGCGACATGCGTCCGTGTCCCGGTCCGTAACAGCCACGCCGTCTCCATCACGGTCACGCTCGACCGCGAGGCGACGCTAGCCGAAGTGAAAGCCGTGCTCGCGGACGCGCCAGGTGTCGTCCTCATGGACAACCCGGGCGAACTCGTCTACCCGACACCGCTCGATGCGAACGGGACAGACGACGTGTACGTCGGTCGTGTCCGTGTCGACGAGTCACAGCCGAACACGTTCCATCTCTGGTGTGTCGCTGATAACGTTCGAAAAGGCGCGGCAGCGAACGCCGTCCAAATCGCCCAATGCATGATTGGGCAGACTGCTACAAAATAAGGGGGAGATTATATGTTCACAGGAGTCGCAACCGCACTCGCTACACCGTTTCAAGCAGACGGTCAGCTAAATCTCACAGCGTGGGAAGCGTTGATTGAAGATCAAATTAAAGAAGGTGTCAGCGGTCTCGTGATCGGGGGAACGACCGGTGAAGGCATGACCATCACGGACGACGAGTTCGAGACGCTTCTCGTCAAAGCGATTGAAGTCGCTGCCGGTCGCGCCGTTATCATCGCCGGAACCGGGTCGAACAACACGGCGCTCAGCATTCAAAAGACGAAACGGGCCGCCGAACTCGGAGCCGAGATGGCGATGGTCGTCACGCCTTATTACAACAAGTCGACGCAAGCAGGTCTGATTGCCCACTTCACAGCGATCGCCGACGCGTCACCGATTCCGCTCATGCTCTACAACGTACCGTCACGCACGGGTGTCGCCCTAGATCCGGCAACGGTTGGGGAACTCGCCGATCACCCACGCATCGCTGCGCTCAAGGAAGCGAGCGGGGATATCTCGGTGATGGCTCAAATGATGGCGCACGTGCCGGAAGGCTTCCCAGTCTATTGCGGGAACGATGATCAAATCCTTCCTTATATGGCTTGGGGCGCGCAAGGTGTCGTCTCGGTCCTCTCGAACGTCTATCCGGGCGCGACGGTCGCTTTAGCCGAAGCGCTCCTCGCCGGAGATTTAGAGACGGCCCGCACATGGCAGCTCCGACTGCTCCCGGTCATCGACGAATTGTTCGCGGAAGTGAACCCGATTCCGGTCAAAGCGGCATTGAATGCACGCGGCTTCGAGTTCGGTGCACCACGTCTCCCGCTCGTCCCGATGAGTGCGACGGCCGAGGCCCGCTTGTTGTCGGCAATGGAGCAGTTCAATGAGGTGAGACAGTGAACTTACTCATTCATGGCTACGGAGCGATGGGACAGATCGTCGAAGAAGTCGCCCGGACACAAAACTTGAACGTTGCGGCCATCGTCTCACCGGCCGGAGGGGAGCATCCCGTCTCGTTGCAAGACGTCGAGGCCGACGTCGATGTCGTCATCGACTTCTCGAACCCGGCACTGTTAGATGACGTGCTCGCGTTCGGGAAAGCCAAGCAAATCCCGCTCGTCATCGCGACGACGGGCTTCTCGGAAGCGGAACTCGCCAAAATTGAAGCGGCGTCTCAGGAGATCCCGATTTTCCAGTCGTATAATACGTCTTATGGGATCGCGCTCTTGAAACAGCTGCTCGACCAACTCGTCCCGCTCACGCTCGGTTATGACATCGAAGTGATTGAGGCACACCACCGTAAAAAAGTCGACGCACCGAGCGGCACGGCGGAATTGCTCGCCCGTGCCATCGAAGCCAAACGCGATGTGACACCGGTATATGACCGGACACCGCGTCGCGAAGCGCGTGCAGCCGATGAACTCGGCATGCACTCGGTGCGCGGCGGCACGATCTTTGGGGAACATACGGTGCTCTTCGCCGGAGACGACGAAATGCTTGAATTGAAACATACGGCCCTGTCCAAACGCGTCTTCGCGAACGGGGCACTCGCCGCGGCGGCGACGATTCTCGACCGCCCGGCCGGACTATATAATTTAACGAACCTATACGAGGAGGCCACTCATGTTACTCACAAACGCTTATGAAATCGCGCAATACATTAAAGATGCCAAGAAAGAAACACCTGTCAAACTATACGTCAACGGTCAATTGGCCGGTCTGACGATCGAAGATGCCAAAGCTTTTGGAACAGACGAGTCGAAACTGTTCCTTACAACGGCTGAACGTGCGGCTGCTTTCCTAGAAGCGAACGCTACCGTCATCACGGACACGCACCTCGAGTACGATCGCCGGAACAGCGCCGTGCCGATGCTCGACACGACGAAATTGAACGCGCGCATCGAACCAGGTTCGTTCATCCGGGACCACGTTCAAATCGGCAATAACGTCGTCGTCATGATGGGTGCCGTCATCAATATCGGTGCCGTCATCGGTGACGGATCGATGGTCGACATGAACGCGGTCATCGGTGCCCGTGGAACGCTCGGGAAGAACGTCCATCTTGGAGCCGGCGCTGTCGTGGCGGGTGTCCTTGAGCCACCTTCAAAAGACCCGGTCATCATCGAAGACGGTGTCATGGTCGGTGCGAACGCCGTCATCTTGGAAGGCGTCCGTGTCGGTGAAAACGCAGTCGTCGCAGCAGGGAGTGTCGTCACGCAAGACGTCCCAGCAGGAAGCGTCGTCGCCGGTACACCAGCCCGTGTCATTAAGCAAAAAGATGAAAAAACCGCAGAAAAAACACAACTTGTTGATGACTTACGCTCCCTGTAACGTATAATAGACAGAAAATATAAACAATGAATGGGAGAGTTGAACAATGGAACAGTATGGACAATGGATGTGGCAAGACGGGGCTTGGATCGAGCCGAGTGACGCGAACACGAGTATCATGACACACGCGATTCACTACGGTAGCGGGTTCTTCGAAGGGATTCGGGCATACCATACAGAGGAAGGCCCGGCGATCTTCCGACTCCGTGAACACTTGGAGCGACTCGTTCGTTCGTGTGCATACTATCACGTCGACTTGCCGTACACGGTCGATGAGCTCGAACAAGCGACAATCGAATTGATCGAACGCAACGGCTTCGAGGCTTGTTACATCCGCCCATTCGTTTTCCTCGGCACACCTTGGCAGGCACTCATGCCGACGCAGGAAACGAAAGTACACGTCGCGATCTCGTGCTGGCCGCTCGGCGAATATTTCAGCAAGACGGTCGGGATTCGCGCGAAAGTCGCCTCGTATCGTCGCGTTTCTTCGACGATGATGCCGATGCAAGCGAAAGCGGCGGCGAACTATATGAACTCGCAACTCCTTAAAGGAGAAGCGGTGCGCGATGGATATGATGAAGCGATCGCCCTCGACATGAACGGAAACGTCAGCGAGGCGAGCGTCGCCAACATCTTCCTCGTCAAAGGAAACAAAATCTTCACACCGTCACTCGATTGCTCGGTGCTCGACGGCATCACGCGTCAAACGGTGATCGAACTCGCCCGTGAGGAAGGGTTCGAGGTCATCGAGCGCCACATCGGACGTGACGAACTATATGTCGCAGATGAAATCTTCTTAACGGGGACGGCGGCTGAAGTGACGAGCGTCATCGAAATCGACAACATCTCAATCGGCGGCGGCGTCCAGACGGTCGCGACGAACATGCTCGCGCGTTACCGTGAGGCTGTGACGGGACAAATTCCGACACACCGCGATTGGATCACGTTCGTCAAAGCAGGAGTCATAGAATAAAGGAGTTTTTTGTATGGGAGTCACAATTGACTTGAATGCGATTCGCGAAAACAAACGTCGGATTGAAGCACTTGGCCGACCGGTGTTCGCCGTCGTGAAAAACAACGCCTATAACTTAGGGATGGAGCCAGTTGTGACGACACTGTACGAAGAAGGGGTACGTCACTTCATGGTGACGACGCTGGACGAGGCGAGCGAGGTCCGGGCATCAGCTCAGGAAGCGCGCGTCCTCGTCATGAACCCGGTCTACGACTGGGCAATCGTCCATCGTGACCATCTTGACGTCGCCATCGGTTCCTATGACTGGCTCGTCTCGCAACGGGATCAGTTAGACGGTGTCCGCCTTCATTTAAAGCTCGACGTCGGGATGAACCGATTCGGTGCCAAGACGTTCCAGGAAGCGCTGGCCATCGTCGCGTTTTGCCAAGACGAGGGGCTCGACCTCGTCGGGTTATGTACTCATTTCCCGCTTGCTGACGCCGACAACGCGGAAATCGAACACAGTGTGCACGTGGAACGGTTCGCCGACTGGTCGAATCGTCTCATCGAACGGCATTCGTTCGACATCGTGCATGCGGCCAATAGCGCCGCGACACTACAAGCGGATCCGCGCCTCGGGCATTGCACGCACGTCCGTGTCGGCATCTTTCTCTATGGCTACTCTTCGGTCGAACCGGTCGATTGGCTCATCCCGGCGTTTCACTGGGAAACAGAAGTCGTTGCCGTCCATGACATCGAGGCCGGTGCCCACGTCGGTTACGGTACGGGCTACACGGCCGAGACGAAGGAACGCATCGCCGTGCTCTCCGTCGGTTATGGCGACGGACTCATGCGGGCTCGGCGCTTCTTACCGGCCCACATCGAAGGACGGGCCTATCCGTTCATCAGCAACATCTTCATGAGCCACAGTTTCTTGCGCGTCGATGACACGATTCAAGTCGGAGACCGTGTGGAGCTGTACGGCCATATCACGAAAATCGATGACGTGACCCGCACCGGGCACGCCAATAACTCAGAACAATTATGCGCACGCTCATGGCGTGTCCCGCATCGCTTTGAAGGAGGCAATGTATGTACACCACCAACCAATCAGTTTGTATGATCGAAGGAGTGTCCGTCCTTGAACTTCAAGCGACGTACGGGACACCGCTCTATATCATGAGCGAGCCTGAACTCGAGCGTCGCCTCGGCCTCGTCCGGAACGCGTTCCTCGACAAGTATCCGAACACATACGCGCTCTACGCATCAAAAGCGATGTCGATCGCGGCCGTGTACGATAAAGTGATGGCAGCGGGCTTAAGCATCGACGTCGTCTCACGCGGTGAGATGTTCGTCGCGCTCCACGCAGGTGTCCCAGCTGACCGGATTCACGTCCACGGGTCGAACAAGACGGTGCAGGACATCACGTTCGCACTCGAGAACGGCATCACCCATTTCACGATTGACAATATGCGCGAAATCGGACTGTTGTCGGGCCTCGCGGTCGAACACGATGTCGACGTCGACGTCCTGCTCCGCATCGTCCCACAAGTCGTCGGAGGCGCCCATGAGGCGATTCAGACGGGTGGGGTCGACACGAAGTTCGGCTTCCCGACCCACGACGACACGTATCTCGAAGCGATCAAGGCGACGCTGCAGGCGGAACGTCTGCACTTGCAAGGCATCCACTGTCACGTCGGCTCGCAGATTCAAGAACCGACGTTGTTCATCAATACCGTCAAGACGATGGTCAACTTCATCGAGACGATCCGTCAAGAGACGGGATATACGGCCGACGTCTTGAATATCGGTGGCGGCTTCGGTGTCGCCTATCTCGAGTCGGACGACCCGCTCGACTTCGCCGATACGATGACGCAAGTGATGGACACGCTCGTCGCGGAAGTAGAACGCTTCGGCTTGCCGCTTCCGAAAATCGGCATCGAGCCGGGCCGTTGGCTCGTCGCCAACGCCGGCGCGACGCTCTATGAAGTCGGGACGGTGAAAGATGTGAGCGGTGTCCGCACGTACGTCTCGGTCGACGGAGGCATGACGGATAACATTCGTCCCGCCCTCTATGACGCCGAGTATGACGTCATCGCGGCGACACGGATGGATGAGCCGAAGACGATTGAAGCAAAAATCGTCGGGGCGTGTTGCGAGTCGGGAGACATCATCTCGAACCGTTCGCTCATCCCGACGGTCGAAGCTGGCGATCTCCTCCTCGTCAAAGCGACGGGAGCGTACAATTTCTCGATGGCGAGCAACTATAACCAGATGCTCCGTCCGGCCGTCGTGTTCGTGAAAGACGGGACACATCGTCTCGTCGTCCGCAGACAGACGCTCGAGGACTTGGTCGCCTGTGAGGTCGTTGGGCAATCGACATGACGGTGTAAATCAATAGAGAAAAGGGATTCAGTCACATCACAAGACTGAATCCCTTTTTATATGAATGGCTAATATGGCCTCACCGAATCAATCGATTCAGTTAATCTAGTTGTGCGTTGATTTCCTCTTCATATCGGTCAACGAGCTCGTTGTTATCGTCCGTCTGATACTTCTTTTCCAATTCCAATTTCAACTTAAGCCAAATTGTATTTTTTTCATAGATGTCTCGGTCAAACTGATGGTTTAATTCTTGTAGCGATAACCCAAGCGCGCTCGCGTAGGCAAGATGGTTCGGTAAATCACTTTGATCCGGTCCTTGTTGAATGTAATGGTCAATCTCATCTTCCGTAACATGAATGTTGTATTGATTTTTTGCGATTGTTTTCCATACGACATCCTTTTCCATCGCTTCAGTCGAGAGAGTGATGACTTGTTCATCTGTTAAGTCGGTTTCATAATACAGCCTCTCTTGTGCCAATGTTCGAATAATCCACTTCCGCAACGGCTCCTCGACGTCGAACTGATTTGCTTCAATGATCACGTCATCAAACAATTTTTTGTAATCATCGAACGAAAATTCATCTATGATTTGGCGTTGTTCTTCTTCACTTTTCATTACAATTGTTCCTTGGGGCGATGCCGCTGATTGACATGCTGTTATGAAGATGACGAACGAAAGCGTACATATGAGAAATAATTTGAAACGTGTGGGCACGGCGATCCTCTCCTTTTCCGTGTCATCTATAAACGTAATCAAAAGAGCGTGAAAAGCCTTCATCTTTATATACTTGATTGGAAGGCGTCAGGTTCCCATTCTTTTCGGTCAAATTTCTACACGTGAGAAATGTTTTCAATTATGATGATAGAGAGAATAGAGGGGGAAGTGACTTCAATGGAAAAGACAGCAGGACAACAGTTGATTGAGTCGCGGCGGACGATTCGGATGTTCACTGAAGAACCGATTGCGACGAAAGTACTCTATGAGTTGTTGGCATCGGCGCATCAGGCACCGTTTCATAACAAAGTCGAACCGTGGAATCTCTATTTGTTCAACGGAGATGGAAAAGACGTCTTGCTTCAGGCGCTCGAACCGGCGTTTCAAGATGGACCAGAGGCGAAGCGCGAGAAAATCGCGGGACGCATCCGGAACGCCGCAGCTTGCGTCTACGTGACGACGAAACATTTCGAGACGGACAAAGGGAAGAAAGATGCGCTGCTCGCGACGGCGACGATGATTCAAAACTTTCATTTATTATGTAGTGAGCAACAGATCGGCCTCGTCTGGCGGACGGGCGGTATTTTTGAGGATGCCAGGCTTCAAGAGATGATTGGAGCTGAGGGTGAGACGTTTGTCGGACTGCTCCAGCTCGGTCGTTACGAAGACGTACCGCCGACGAAGCAACGTCAATCGATTGACGCTTGCTTGACGATTTTTGAGTGAACGAAAAGGTCCGAGCGTAGGTGACTACGATCGGACCAGTATTTATAGGTCAATGAGACTGAGCCGTTCATGTGAGCGCTCAGTTTATTTTTTTAACTTGGCTGCGAGCCAGTCTTGAATGACATTCGTTGGAATCATTTTGTTCACGTTCCCTTAACTTTAGTTTCTTCCTCTTTAGTATTATCCGATTGCAATCGTTCCCAAACCTCTCGATGTGTTCCTTGCAGCGTATCGTCGAACGAATCCTCGATATGCAGGCAATAGCTTGGGTTAACGGACGAGGCGTACAAGTCTAACATGAGTTCGGCATGGTTTGGATACATTACAATTGGCCCCTTTCGACACGTCGGCTTGACTACATCCTCAGTATACAAAGGAAACATGAAGAAAAATCGGGATAATCGTTAACAATTTATGAATCTTGAAAACGCTTTCACAACCTTTGTGTCGATGTGAGTGGCTCGCATGTCGTCAAGTACTGCTCAGCCCGTTTCGCGTATTTGTTGACGGTCCGTTCCATGATGAAGCGATCCTCGTCATTGAGCGGACGGACGACTTTGGCGGGCACGCCCATGACCATGACGCCTTCCGGGATTTGCATGTTCGGTGTGACGAGTGCACCGGCTGCGATGAATGAGCCTTTGCCGATTTTGGCTCCGTCGAGGACGGTCGCATGCATGCCGATGAGACACCCTTCTTCAATTTCGCATCCGTGAATCATCGCCATGTGTCCAATCGACACCCGGTCATGGATGATGGTCGGGGACCCTTCATATTGATGGACCATCGATCCGTCTTGAATATTCACGTACGAACCAATTTGAATCGGTCCTTCATCGCCGCGGATGATCGTATTGAACCAAACGCCGGAATGGGCGCCAATCGTGACATCGCCGATGACGTGCGCCCCTGGTGCGATGAACACCGTCTCATCAACATGTGGAATTAATTCTCCTAATTTGTATTGCATATGTGTAACCCCTTTCAAACGGATATGCTTTCATTGTCGCATAAGTTGAAAAAGAAATTGCACCGGAAAGATTATTCTTGTTAAGATAGTAAAAATACGTAGAAAAAAGGAGACACACAGATGGAGAAACAACATTTGATCGACATCGCGGCGAAAAAAAAGAAAGCAGCGGTCGTCTTTAAAGATGTGGCGGTCATCGACGTCTACAGCCGTGAGACGATTCGCACCGACGTCGCCATCGACGCCGGCTATATTGTGGCCATTGGGGACGGCTACGAAGGGGAGACCGAATACCATGACCCGTCTTGGACGCTCGCACCGTCATTCATCGACGCGCATGTCCATATCGAGTCGTCGATGGTACCCCCTCACGAGTTCGCCAAAGCGGTGCTTCCGCTCGGGGTGACGACGGTCATCGCCGATCCGCACGAGATTGCGAACGTGAACGGGGCACTCGGCATCGAGTATATGCTCGCCGACGCCAAAGGGTTGCCGCTCGACGTGCGGATGATGCTCCCGAGCTGTGTGCCGGCGACGCCGTTCGAGCACGCCGGGGCGAAGCTATACGCCGAGGACTTGGCGCCGTTTTTAGGGGACCCGGGCGTCCACGGTCTCGGCGAGGTGATGGACTATCCGTCTGTCGAGTCCGGAAGTGAGGATATGCTTCAAAAAATCGCACAAACTGAACACGTCGGGAAAGTCGTCGACGGCCATGCTTCGGGCCTCGGTCCGGACCAGCTGAACGTATACCGGACGGCAGGGATCATGACCGATCACGAATGCACGACGGCCGAAGAAGCGCTCGAACGGGTCCGGCGCGGCTTTTATGTTCAAATTCGAGAAGGGTCGGTCGCGCGGAACGTGGAGAAAGTCAGTCAGGCCATCACGGAAAGCAACGCTCACCGTTTCCTGTTCTGTACGGACGATAAACACTTGGACGACCTTGTCGCCGAAGGCGGGATCGACTACAACATTCGCATGGCGATCAAACAAGGTGTCAAACCAGAAACGGCCTATGCCGTCGCTAGTCTGCACGCGGCCGAGGCGTACGGACTCAAAGATGTGGGTGCCATCGCTCCTGGCAAACGAGCAAACTTTGTGATCTTGTCAGACGTCCAATCGGTAAAAATCGAAACCGTCTACGTGAACGGGGAAGTCGTCGCCGAAGAAGGCAAGGCGACGTTCGAAGCCGACGGGATTGAAGTGCCGAAACCGATGAAAGGTGAGCTCAAACTACCCGATTTGACGGCGGACTCGTTCCGTTTAGCCGTGAAAGAAGAAGCGGTCGATGTGATTCAAGTATTGCCGAACAGTCTCTTGACGAAGCGACAGCGTCTTGTCTTCACACCTGACGCGTCCGGAGCCGACCTCGCCCAAGACATTGCCACGCTGGCTGTCATCGAACGCCATCACGGGACGGGGCACATGGCCCTGGCCCCGGTGACAGGGTTCGGCTTGAAGCGGGGCGCGCTCGCGGCGACGGTCGCCCATGATAGCCACAACCTCGTCATCGCGGGAGTAAGCCCGGACGACATGTTGCTCGCTGCCGAAACACTTGAAAAAGTGGGCGGTGGTGTCGTCGCGGTGTCTGAAGGGAAGGTGCTGGCGGTCTTACCGCTCGAGATTGGAGGACTCATGACGAAACGTCCGTATGCGGAAGTGGCGGACGTACTCGAACAGTTGAACGATGCGCTCGACGTCGTCGGGGCCCATCGTCATTTCAATCCATATTTGACGATGTCGTTCCTCGCGCTCCCGGTCATCCCGGATTTGAAGTTGACTGATATAGGACTATTCGATGTGACGACGTTCTCATTCATCGAGTCGTAAGTCAGTCTAACGTATGATTTTTGTTAAGAACGACCCGAAACGATTGAACGCTCTTGGTTAAGTTGGTATAGTTACGACAAGTTTCATCGGTACAAATGGAAAGGGGGGATATAACAGATGGAACAAGTTGCTTACAACCGGTCGTATGATGAACATGAGGATTTGATCAATTCTGTGTATCGTGCCTTCCAGGATCGATGTGAAGAATTGCCTGACGAGACGCGGACGAAACGGCGGTTGCGTCATCTCGTCTTACTGACGATTAAAGACCATACATCGTCACACGCCGAACGATTCGTCTTGTATCATTTCTTTAGTGATTTCTTTAAAGCGGTCGAGTCCGACGATCAAGCCGCACTCGCTGTGTTAAAACAAATCATCCGAGATGAAAAAAACTATTGATTAGTCACTATGACCTATGATAATTTAGACGTAACTTTAAATGAATATTCGTGCTATCGATGAGGTAGAGGTGCGATGCTGATGAGTAAGTAGTCCGAGGATGACAACGGTGAAGACTACAGAAAGGCAAGATCGCCGAAGTGTAAAGTCATGTCTCTGACTTTGTGCTGGGCTGACGGGAAATACCCGTCAGACTGCCATACATATTTACGTATGGAGCGCTCCAAGTCGGCTAAGAAAGACGGAACATCCAGCGAGGGTGTCGGCTTTGTTGCCGATGCCCTCGCTTTGCGTTTTTTTAAGCATAGGGGGGCCTCATCTCAAACAGAAGAGGAGGAAATCAGCATGGTAGATTATTCAACTTCGGTACTATCACTCGTACCGGCTTTACTCGCCATTATTATGGCCATCACAACACGGAAAGTCATTCCGTCACTCGGTGTCGGGATTATCGCAGGGGTGCTACTGCTTCACAATTTCAACCCGCTCGAATCGATTCAGTATTTATGGTCAAACATCATCGCGCTATTTTGGGCGGATGGGGCCATCAATGAATGGAACGTGCTGTTGATCGCGTTCTTGCTCTTGCTTGGCATCTTGTCATCCATCATTCAAACGTCGGGCGGAGCCCGTGCGTTCGGAGAATGGGCCGCTTCTAATGTCAAAACGGCTCGTGGCGCTCGCCTCGTCTCGTTCGGTCTTGGGATTTTGATTTTCATCGATGACTATTTCAACAGTCTTGCCGTCGGGAATATCAGCCGACCGCTGACGGACCGGAAAAAAGTATCACGCGCGAAACTCGCTTATACGATCGATTCGACGGCCGCACCGGTCTGTGTCATCAGCCCGCTCTCGAGTTGGGGAGCGTACATCATCGCCATCATCGCAGGAATTCTTGCGAAGTACTCAATCGACAGCTACTCGTCATTCTCAGCGTTCATCCAAATCATCCCGATGAACTTCTATGCCATCTTCGCACTTATGTTGACGGCGTATGTCGCTTACACGGGACTCGCGATCGGACCGATGCGTACACATGAGCTACGTGCCCTTCAAGGTGAGCTCTACGATTCATCGAAAGGCGCACCGATGGGGATGAGTGAAGATATTAAAGAACACGATGGCGGGAAAGTCCGCGACTTGATTGTCCCAATCATCGTGTTGATCATTGCCACTGTTTCAGCCATGTTGTACACAGGCGGACAAGCGCTTGCTGCCGATGGTCAAAGCTTCTCGCTTCTCGGTGCGTTCGAGTCGACAGATGTGACACGGTCACTCGTGACCGGTGCCGTCATCAGCTTGCTCGTTGCGCTCTTGCTCTTGATTGGTCGTAAAATTCCAGCTAAAGACTACGGTCATGCGACGTGGGCCGGGATCCGTGCCATGTGGCCCGCCGTACTCATCTTGCTCTTTGCCTGGACGATCATTGCCGTCATCGGAGATATGAGAACGGGTGATTACTTGGCAAGTTTTGTCACAGATTCGATTGCAGCATCTTACTTGCCGCTCATCTTGTTCGCGATCGCCGGTCTGATGGCGTTCTCGACAGGGACGAGCTGGGGGACGTTCGGTCTCATGCTTCCAATCGGGGCAGACTTGATTATGGCCGTCGATCCGGAACTGTTGCTCCCGACACTCGCGGCGGTACTCGCTGGTGCGGTGTTCGGTGACCACTGTTCACCAATCTCGGATACGACGATCCTCAGTTCGACGGGTGCCGGATCGCACCATATCGACCACGTGTTGACACAACTTCCATACGCGTTGATTGCGGCTGGTGTGTCAGCGGTCGGGTATTTGGTCCTCGGGATCACAGGCTCGATGTGGATCGGGTTCTTCGCAGCATTCGCGACGTTCGTCGTGGCCCTTGTCGTCGCGCAAATCATTTCTAAGCGCGGACGCGTGCCAGCTGAAATGCGCGCTGAACGCGAAGCGTAATTCATCATCTAGATCAAAGGCGTGCCACTGCTCGTGGCACGCCTCTTTTTGTGTATTGGCATAGGTGTCGATGCACAAACAAGCCCTGCCACAGGAGTGACAGGCCTTGCTGATTAGTTGACGTCCAACCACTTGAAGCTAGCGTCAGCTCCGAACGGATGGCGGTGCATATTTTGAATGTTTGAGCGTTCGAGGTACGCTTCACCTTTTTGATAGATCGGTGCGATCGCGAAGTCATCTTCGAGCAAGATGCGTTCTGCTTCTTGCATCGTTTCCCAACGTTTCATTTGATCGGCTTCTTGTTTCGCGCTTTGGATCAATTTATCGTACTCGTCGTTCGAGTAGGCCATCCGGTTGAACGGACCGTCCGTTACCCACATGTCGAGGTACGTCATTGGATCCTGGTAGTCAGGGCCCCAGCCAGCAGCTGAGACGTCGTACTCACCTTTACCTTCGAGGTCAAGGAAGTTTTTGAACGGCTGTTGCTTGATGTTGAGCGTGAGGCCAGGGAGGTTCTTCTCGAGCTCACCTTTGATGTACTCGTTGACTTTCTTGAACGCTTCTTCATCACGTGAGAGGAATTCAAGTTCGATCGTTTCGACGCCAAGCTCGGCAAGACCTTTATCCCATGCCGCTTTCGCTTCGTCGACGTTGTAGCTTTGAAGGTCTGGATACTTCTCGCGGAAGTCGGCTCCGTCTTCTGTGAACGTGAAGTCTTTCGCGACGATATAGTTGGCCGGCTGTGAGCCGTCTGTCAAGATGACGTCTGTGACACCTTGCTTATCGAAGCCTTTCGCGAGCGCCTCACGAATGTTGACGTTTTGGAGTGCTTCGTTTTTCTGGTTGAAGCGAAGGAAGTTGATGCGTGCGTCGGCACGAGTCTTGAACTCTTCGCTGTCTTGGAATTGTGGTACGAATTCAGACGACAAGAGCGTGTAGTCGACTTCGCCCGATTCGAACAAGTTGACACCCGTCGCGACTTCTTTGACGACTTTGACGTTGATTGTCTCCATCTTGACGTTTTCAGCATCCCAATAGTCCGGGTTCTTTTTGTACACCCAACCTTCGTTGTCTTGCCAGCTGTCTAAGACGTAAGGCCCGTTGTAGAGCGTCTTATCGACCGCGCTCGCGAACGACTCGCCTTGCTCTTCGACGAACTCTTGTTTTTGTGGCATGTACGTCGGGAAACCTGTCAACCCGAGGAAGTAAGGGGCTGGCGCCTCCAATTGAACTTCGAGCGTCTTCTCGTCGACCGCTTTCGCGCCGAGCGCATCGAGTTCTTCTTCGCCTGCAAGGATTTTGTTGGCGTTTTTCAAGTCTTGAAGGATATACGCATATTCCGCACCTGTCTCTGGGTTGAGGGCGCGCTTCCATGAATAGACGAAGTCTTCAGCTGTGACCGGTGAGCCATCTGACCAGTTCGCATCACGCAATTTGAAGGTGTATGTAAGTCCGTCTTCTGAAATCTCAACGTCTTCAGCAATTCCCGGTACCGGCTGGTTGTTCTCATCAAGACGATATAGTCCCTCGAAGACGTTGTTCGTCACGATGATCGATGTCGAGTCCGTTGTGAGCGTTGGGTCGAGTTGTGGTAAATCCGTCGCCGAGACGAGCGTGATTTCCTTCTTCGCATCACCCGATGATGATCCGTCCGACGAGCTCGACGATGATTCTTCTCCGCCGCCACATGCTGCTGTCGCAAGCAAGGCAACACCCGATAAAGCTAACCATTTCTTATTACGCATTGTCATACCTCCCGAAAATTCTGATTCTTTCGAATATATTGCAATTAAACTACAAACAAGATGAATGCGCAATAAAATTTTTTAAATTATTCGAAAATATAAACATTAGTGAAATACCTATCTAAACGTCATTGGATTCAGTAGAATAAGGAAATCATCGAATGATTATACATTATCCATGTATAGTTATTCGTCAGACGTCAACTTTTTTTGGAGGGTTTGGAATGAAGGGACAATCAGCCGGAATCGGCTTTTTCGGGCTTGCTGCCATGGTCGTCGGAACGATGATCGGCGGAGGCGCATTTAACTTGCCTGGCGCGATGGCGCAAGGTGCCGGGGTCGGTTCGGTATTGATCGGTTGGACGATCACGGGCATCGGCATGGTCATGCTCGCGTTCGTGTTTCAATTTTTAGCGAATACGCGTCCTGAGCTTGAAGGCGGGATTTATGCCTATGCAAAGGTAGGGTTCGGCAAGTTCGTCGGTTTCAACAGCGGGTGGGGTTATTGGATGTCCGCGTGGATCGGGACGGTGGCGAACATCACGTTGATCTTTAGCACACTCAGTTATTTCTTCCCGATCTTTTCGTCAGAGCATCGGTCGTTTCGATTGATTATGAGCGCGATCGTGATTTGGGGGCTGTTCTGGATCATCTCGCGAGGGATGAGAGAAGCGGCCCTCCTCAATATCGTCACGACGATCGCGAAGCTCGTCCCAATCTTTTTATTTATCATCCTTATCTTGTTCGCGTTCCGGATCGACACGTTCCAAATCGACTTTTGGGGTCAGTCGGGCTTCAGCTGGTCACAGGTGTTCCCGCAAGTGAAATCGACGATGCTCGTAACGTTATGGGCGTTCGTCGGCATCGAAGGAGCGGTCGTCTTATCATCACGGGCCCGTCATAAACGAGATGTCGGACGAGCGACGGTGATCGGACTGGTTGGGACACTCGTCATTTATATGATGATCTCAATCCTATCGTTCGGGGTGATGACCCAAGAGCAACTCGCGTCACTGGCGGAACCATCGATGGCGTATGTGCTTGAGGCGGTCGTCGGTCCCGTCGGTGCGACCCTCATCAATATCGGCCTCCTCGTCTCGCTCTCAGGTGCGTTGCTCGGGTGGACGATTCTCGCGACAGAGATTTCTTATGTGGCAAGTCGCGACGGGGTGTTCCCGAAATTGTTCAATCGGCTCAATCGGAATGAGACGCCGGTGAGTGCCTTGTTCATCACGCAAGTCTTCACACAACTCGTCACCATCATTGCACTCTTCTCCGAACAAACCTATTTGGTGCTCTCGAGCATTGCCGGGATTGCGGCCCTCGTCCCGTACTTGTTTTCCGCCTTGTTCGGTTGGAAAGAGGCACGACGCACAGGGACGCGCTCGATGCTTGTCATGTCGGGCATCGCGACCGTTTACGCGGCATGGCTCCTCTATGCGTCGGGTGTCGAATATATGCTCATCGCGATGATTTTGTACGCGCCGGGCGTGTTCGTCTTCATGCTAGCCGAACGTGAACAGGGCCGGCCGTTCCTGAGCCGTCTGCAATATATGATTGCGGTCGTCATCCTGTTGGCAGCCACGTACGGCGTCTATGGACTATGGACGGCCACGATCAGCCTATAAAAAAAGTCATCGAACGTCGTGAAGACGTCCGATGACTTTTTTTATTGCTTTCCGCCGGTTATCAGGCGAACGACTTCGATTGGAGGCATCGGCTTCGCATACAAGAAGCCTTGGAACGAATCGCAGGCAGTTTGCTTCAAATGATCGAGCATCTCTTGGTCCTCGACACCCTCGGCCACGACGTGCAGATGTAGGCTCTTGCCGAGATAGACGATGACATCGAGCAAGTGCGACTTCGAGGCGAGCCAATCGTCTAAAAAGACTTTATCGATTTTCAGCTCGTCGACCGGGAACGACTTCAAGTATTGGAGTGAAGAGAATCCAGTTCCAAAGTCGTCAATCGACAGGCGATAGTCGAGCCGCTTGATTTGATTCATCCGGGCGATGATTTCATCCGTCTGTTGCATGACGAGACTTTCCGTGATCTCGAGAATGATGTCGGACGGGTTTAAATTGAGCTGTTGCTTGATATTTCGGAGCGTATTGATGAAGCTGTCGCTCCGGAATTGGTTCGGTGAAATGTTGACAGCCATCGACAACGGATAATCAACGAGTCGTTGCCATGCTTTCAACTGTTTGGCGGCCTCAAGGATGACCCAGTTATTAATCGGGACGATCAGCGCCATCTCCTCGGCGAGCGGGATGAACTCCGACGGCGGGATTTGACCGAGCTCATCGTGATGCCAACGGAGAAGCGCCTCGAACCCGATGAGCCGGTCGGTCTTCAACTCGAACTTTGGTTGATATTCCAAATAAAAGTGTTTTTCCTCGAGCGCTTGATAGAGCGCTTTTTCGATATGGATTTGACGTGAGAACGCGTCGTCCATGTCTTTCGTGACGAACTGAATCGTCCCGACGCCAATCCGTTTCCCTTTGAACAAGGCGCTTTCGGCACGCGTATACAGTTCTTCTAATGAAGATGTGGCCGATGGATAGAAGACACAACCGATGGAAATCGACACCATGATCGAGTGATGATAAATCCGGAACGGTCGTTGCAGTTCATGTTGCAATTGACGCAACAACTGGAACACTTCCTCTTTCGACTCTTCAAAGAACAGCAGTCCAAACAAGCCGCCCGACGGATGGAACATGACACTCGTCTCAGGCATGAACTGAGTGGCCCGGTCTTTGATTTGGACGAGTAGTTCGTTGCCGACACGAGAGCCGAACGATTCGTTGATGATTTTAAAGCGATCGATGTCGAACAAGGCGACATGGACCAAACCATCCCCTTGATCGACAGTTTTCAAGACGTGGGCATATTGGCGAAGCCACCCTTTTTTATTTAATAGACCGGTCAAATCGTTATGATAGGCGAGGTAGTTGACCTCTTGCTCGAGCCGTTTTTTATCCGAGACGTCAAATCCGAAGGCGGTATATTGCACGACTTCGCCTTCTTCGCTCAAGATTGGGACGACCGTCAAATTGAGCCAGCACGTGTTCGCCGTATGACGTTCCGAGCGGATGGGCATCTCGCCGTTCCAAATACGGTCGGTCGTAAGCGCTTGAAGCACGTCCTCGGCGATCGGGTCATTCTCGAATGACGGATGGATGAGCTCGAACCAATTACGACCGATAAATTGGTGATCAGGGGCCCCAATCAATCCGCATAACAACGGGTTGATTTCGGTGATTTCCCCATACGCGTTCGCAGCCAGATAATAAGTCGACTGCTCAATCATCGCCTGAAAATGATGGAGTAAGTTGAACTGTTCCGTGCTGATGAGCGGACTAAACCCTTTTGGTAAAAAGGCTAAAAAATAGCCGGTGAAATCGTTGATGGAGAAGGATTGTAAATAGGCGGTCGCATAGACGACCGAACCGTTTTTATGTTTGAACGGCGTCATCGCCGTCGTCGAGAACGGATATTGAAGGAGCAGTGGCGACCACGTCTCGAGCGTATGCTCTAAGTGCTGGACGACCGGGAGTGGGTGGTGAAGGACCTTGTCCCGTTCCCATCCGAAGAGCGTTTCCGCATGCTCGTTCCAAAGAAGGACGTTGCCGTCGAGGTTGATGTAACAGCATGGGACAGATAAAGCATCGATGAACTCGTCAATCGGCAAATCGCGCAATGAAGCCACAGCATTTCCTCCAATCTACATCAAATGAATCGTACTCTACGTTCAGTGTACCTTATTTTCCCAACCCGAGGAATGGGCAAGTTGGTCGTTGTCAAAAGAAAGACGGTCATCATATACTGAAGGAGTAAGATAGTTTTTTGATAAGGGGGAAATCAAATGTCAAAGACACAAGAAGTGATTGAATTGACAGAGAAGTTCGGGGCGCACAACTATCATCCACTTCCAATCGTCATCTCGGAAGCGAAAGGGATCTGGGTGACGGATCCAGAGGGGAACCGTTACATGGATATGTTGAGTGCCTATTCGGCCGTCAACCAAGGTCATTGTCATCCGAAAATCATCCAAGCGCTAAAAGATCAGGCGGATAAAATCACGCTGACGTCACGTGCGTTTTACAATGATCAACTCGGTCGTTTCTACAAAAAAGTGGCAGCGCTTACAAACAAAGAGATGGTGTTGCCGATGAACACGGGTGCGGAAGCAGTCGAAACGGCTGTCAAAGCATCACGTCGCTGGGCGTATGAAGTGAAACAAATCCCAGGCCAAGCGGAAATCATCGTCTGCTCGGGCAACTTCCACGGCCGAACGATGGCGGCGGTGTCGATGTCGACAGAAGCGGAATATCAACGCGGATTCGGGCCGCTATTGCCAGGGTTTAAAGTCGTGCCGTACGGTGACATCGATGCGTTCGAGGCGGCCATCACTGAAAATACGGCGGCGTTCATCGTCGAACCGATTCAAGGCGAAGCCGGGATTATCATCCCACCGGCTGATTACTTGAAACGTGCCAGTGAGCTCTGCCAGCAGCATAATGTCTTGTTCGTGGCCGATGAGATTCAATCGGGGCTCGGTCGCTCAGGCAAATGGTTCGCCATCGAATGGGAAGATGTGGAGCCGGATATGTATATTCTCGGAAAAGCGCTCGGGGGCGGCGTATTCCCGGTATCATGTGTCGCAGCCAATGAGAGCGTCTTGAGCGTATTCAATCCAGGGTCGCACGGGTCGACGTTCGGCGGGAACCCGCTCGCGGCAGCCGTGTCGATCGCGTCGCTTGAAGTGTTAGAGGAAGAACAACTGCCACAACGTTCACTTGAACTCGGGACGTACTTCATGGACCGATTGAAATCGATCGACAATCCGCTCATCAAAGATGTACGTGGACGCGGTCTGTTCATCGGAATCGAATTGACAGAAGCGGCACGTCCTTATTGTGAAGCGCTCAAAGAGCGCGGTCTGCTCTGCAAAGAGACGCATGAGACGGTGATTCGTTTGGCGCCACCACTCGTCATCACGAAAGAAGAGCTCGATGAGGCGTTCGAGGCGATTTCGGCCGTGTTCGCACCAGCCGCTATTTCGTGATTGCGCATCGCTTGTTATAATGAATACAGACTTAAACACCTGTCTCGCGACGTGCTCGCGGCAGGTGTTTTTTTGAAGGGAGACGGGGCCATGCTCTATGTGTACGTCGGCTTGGCAGGAGCGCTCGGTGCCTTGGCACGTTATGGAATCGGGACAGGCATCGAGACGTTTTGGATCGGTCTGTTTCCGCTCGGGACGCTGCTCATCAATTTATCAGGAAGTTTCGCGCTCGGTTGGCTGACACACTTTCTGTTTCGTTCCGGACGTCTCTCCCCAAGTGTCGTCACTGCGGTCGGGACAGGGTTCATCGGCTCGTTTACGACGTTCTCGACGTTCAGTGTGGAGACGATTGAATTGTTAGAGGCTGACGCATTCGGTTCAGCTCTGCTTTATGTGACGCTCAGTCTCGGACTTGGGCTGTTTAGTTCATGGCTCGGATTTTGGTTTGGGCGGCGACGGTTCGATCGGGCTGTCATGCGAGAGGAGGGAGTGCGATGACGCTTCTCGTCATCATGATCGGCGCGTTCTTCGGGGCGATGGCGCGATTCGGGGTCGGTCAGTTCGTCAAAACCCGGACGACATCGGCGTTCCCGTGGGCGACGCTCATCGTCAATGTGACTGGTTCGTTTGGACTTGGGTATTTATACGGGGCGAATGTTCACCAAACGCTCATGCTCGGTCTCGGTGTCGGCTTTCTCGGTTCGTTCACGACGTTCTCGACGTTCAAGCTCGAAGTGATGCGGTTCGTTGCCAAAGACTGGTTTCGTTTCGGGATGTATTTGCTTGCGACCTATGTACTTGGTCTGCTGGCGGCCTATCTCGGTTATCATCTGCCATGAAAAATCCCTCGGAAACTTGTTCCGAGGGATTTGTTTTATTCGCTAAGTTGAAGTTTTTCAGCACAAGATGGGCATGTGTTCTCGTAAGACTCGCACTGCTCATCCATCTGTTTCCCACACTCTTGACACGTCTTATCCGGTAACTTCCGATAAAATTCGACGGAAGATTCAAGTCGGCTTGCCCATTCATTCATTGTAACTGCCCCCTTTATTTAAGTAACGTAGCTGTTATGTTGTTTTGATTGTATTATAACAGTGGTGTGTAAGTCAATAATAATATATAACAGATTTATAAATCGGATTTTGTTAGAATGAGAGTACAGAAAACGAGGTGAGACGGATGAAAGCACCCCAGTGTGAAACAATCGCCATTCAAAGTGAAGATGTGACGGTGTTACAACGGGCACTGACAGACCTAGATGCGGTTCGAGTCAGTCGATTGTTCAAGGCGTTCGCCGATCCGACCCGGCTCAAAGTGTTGTACGTCCTGACGTTAGAACGGGAACTGTGCGTCTGTGATGTGGCGGCCGTGATTGGACATTCAAACGCGACGGCGTCGCATCATTTACGGACGTTGCTCGAGCAAGGGCTTGTCAAATATCGAAAAGATGGAAAAGTCGTCTACTACTCACTCGACGATGATCACGTCCGGCTACTCGTCGAGATTGCGATGGCCCACAGTGCCGAACAAATTGATGCGTGACAAAGAGCCAGCTGGGATTCCAGTCGGCTCTTTTTTCGGTTGTAATTGTGAGTGAACAGCGTTATGATATATTCAAATGAACGTTTGAATGTAAAGGGGCGAGATAATTATGAAACGGGATGTATTACCTGTTGAAGGGATCACATGTACGAACTGTGCCGCCAAAATCGAGAAAAGCGTGACGGGAGAGGACGGTGTCGCCGCTTGTCAAATCGATTTTGCGACAAGTCGAATGATTATCGAATGGGATGATTCGAAGGATCACACGAAGACGCTCCGCGCCATCGAAGCGACGATGGGGCGAATTGAACCGGGTGCACATTTTGTCAAAGACGAGGCGGAAGTGCCGATGTCGGGTCGCTTATTGTGGCGGTTTGGCGTCGCGTTCGCCCTGCTGCTCGTCGGTCTGTACACCGATTCGCTCTTTGTGTACGCGATTGCCTATGTGGTCGCAGGCTATGACGTCGTCTATGCCGCAATTCGTAACGTATGGCATCGGGAATGGTTTGATGAAAAATTTTTAATGACGATTGCGACGATCGGTGCGATTGCGATTGCGGAGTATCCGGAAGCGGTCGCCGTCATGCTGTTCTACCAGCTCGGTGAATACTTCCAAGCACGGGCCGTCCACGCCTCGCGACGGTCGATTCAATCGCTGTTGAACATGAAGCCGACGATTGCGCGCGTGTTCGAAGATGGACGTGAAGTAGAAAGACGTCCTGAAGAGGTCGCGGTCGGTAGCATCATCATCGTTCGAGCAGGCGAACAGATCCCGATGGACGGTCGTGTGCTGCGAGGCTCGAGCTCATTGGATACGGCGTCGCTGACAGGTGAGTCGTTACCACGCCCAATCGGTCCCGAGGAAGACGTCCTTGCGGGAATGGTCAACCTTGACGGGCGGCTCGAAATACGAGTCGAACGCCCGGCGACTGAATCGAGCCTGCAAAAAATGATTGCCCTCGTCGAACAAGCGAGCATGAACAAGGCGAGAACGGAACAGATGATCACACGGTTGGCGAAAGTATACACGCCGGTCGTCGTCGTGCTCGCGGCGGTCGTCGCATTTGTTCCACCACTGTTTGTCGGAAATCTCGAGGAATGGGTATACCGGGCCTTAATCTTCCTCGTCATCAGTTGTCCATGCGCCTTGGTGATCTCGATTCCACTCGGCTATTTCGGTGGGATTGGAGCAGGTTCACGGCGGGGCATCCTAGTGAAAGGCGGCGAATATTTAGATGTGCTCGCCGAAGTCGATACGGTCGTATTCGATAAGACCGGTACGCTCACGACCGGCCGCTTTGAAGTGACCGATGTCGTGACAAACGGGGAGCTGACGACAGACGAGTTGCTTCAGCTTGCCGCCCGTGTTGAGATGGCCTCCACGCATCCGCTCGCAAAAGCAATCGTCGAGCATGCGGGTCCAGTCGCACCGTTCTCGATGATTCAAGAAGAACCGGGATACGGGTTGATGGCGATCGACGGTGAAAACCGCATTTACGTCGGCAGCGCCCGCTATGTTCAAAAATTGGGTTATCCAACCCCGGCGGAGACATCGGGGACGATCGTCCATATCGTCAAAAATGACCGTTGGCTCGGCCGAATCGAGTTGAGAGACCAAGTGAAGCCAGATGCGCAAGAAACGATTCAAGCTTTGAAGCGCTATGGTTATCAGACGGTCATGTTGACCGGGGACCGGCAAGAAGTCGCAGCCGCCGTCGGTTCGGCAATTGGAATCGATGAAGTGAGAAGCGAATTGCTTCCGCATCAAAAAGTCTCAGAAGTCGAGCGGTTGGCGACAACCGGCAAGGTCGCTTTTGTCGGTGACGGATTGAACGATGCGGCGGCGCTCGCACGAGCCGATGTCGGACTCGTGATGGGCGGCGTCGGGAGTGATGCAGCGGTCACGGCAGCCGACCTCGTGCTGATGAACGACGCTCCGCGAGACGTCGTGGCAGCGATTGAATTAAGTAAGCGGACACGGCGGATTGTTTGGCAAAACATCACGTTCGCGTTCGGTATGAAGGCGCTCTTCCTCTTGCTCGGTCTCTTCGGACTAGCCTCGATGTGGGAAGCGGTGTTTGCTGACGTCGGGGTTGCCTTGCTCGCCATCGGGAACGCCGCACGTCTCATTCATTCCAAATAAAAAGACCTCACAATGGAAATTGAGGTCGAGGGATCGTCTCATTGGAGACGGTCTTTTTTTCGTGTTTTGAAGAGGAGAAACAGCAAAACGAGCAGTGCGGCGATGAGCAAGATGGCAATCGACGTGAGGGCTTGAATCAACACATCGATTTGATTCTCGGTCGCGACGAGTTGTTTGCGGATGTCTTCATACTGTAGTTTCTTCAATGCGCGCAAATCTTCGAGGATCGTTTGGCGCTGATCGGTCATCGTCTCGGCTAGCTCGGTCGCGGCCTCGAGATCGCCGCGCTCATAAAAGACAAGCACTTCGGCGGCGCCTTGCTCCCATATTCCGTCACGGTAAAGCAAATCAATCAGCGAGCTCGGTGTGTGCGGGTCGTTCGTGATCGACGTCTTCAACTCTTCAGCTTGCTGGGACATACTGTAATACGATTCTAAAAAACGCCGGTCTTCGTAGGCGAGCAACCCGCGAATGGCGTTGGCTCGTTCAATGTTAAAATACATGATCTCTTCGATGGCATCATAGGAATCGAGGCGTTGACTATGAATCGACTCGAGCTGATGTCTCGTGTCTCGAAGTTGAAACCCAAAACCCGCAAGGATCAGCGCGGATAAAAGTGACAACAAGATGAGTAAGGTCAGCCATTTCTGTTGGGACACGGTCATCCCTCCTTCCATACAATCGTACAATATTTACCGATTTCGTCGCAAAATATTTTTTTGGAAAAGGAAAATTTCGGGTAAAGGTATAAATATATAGTAAAGCGTTTCTTGTTATCGTTTACAATGAAATGAGGAACGATTTCATTCATAAGGAGAATACACATGCCAGAGAACTCATCGTTACGCAAGTTACACCAGGTCTTGAAAGAAAAACGAACGAACATGGAATACGACATTCCGGCCTTGTGGAACCGCCTGCAATTCCCTTCAGAGCCTGTCCGAGATGGCGTCGAACGGGTCAATCCTTACGATTTTTTAATCGAGACGATTGAAAAAGCGATTCTCCCGCATGCGGTCGACGGACGGGATTATCATCAGTCGGTCGCCCAAGCGGATGGATATCTTCAAACGGGCGGCGATTGGATTAAGCGTGCCTCCGTCTATTCGATGCAAGTCCGGACCTCGACGTCATGGGATCATGACGGTTCAGGTTATGTCGAGATGGAAAACTCGGTCGGGATGAAGGACACGGGAACGTTCGTCAAAACGCTCGCGCTAATCCCGCACTTGCTTTATATGGGAATTGACACGTTGTTCCTATTGCCAATCTCGCAACATAGCCACAAAAATAAAAAAGGCGAGTTTGGTTCTCCTTATGCCGTGCAAGACTTCTTTGGAATCGATGAAGAACTGAAAGAGACGTTGACGGGAGACGGGTTGACGGTCGAAGAAGAGTTCGCCGCGTTCGTCGAGGCATGCCATATGGTCGGGATTCGGGTCGTCATCGATGTCATCCCGCGCACATGCGCCCGTGACAACCGTCTCATTCTAGAAAATCCGGAATGGTTTTATTGGATCCCGGTGACGGAACTCGACTACTATCACCCGCCGCACGTGCCCGGTATCGGAGAAAACGTAAAACCAGAGCACGCTTTCTTGCCAATGATTTACGGGTCGGAAGACGTCTGGGCGCATTTGCGTCGTTTCTCGATGGCGCCGAACCTCGTTGACGCGGACAAGTGGGAGACGGTGAAGACGTACTTGCTCGAGCACCCGGAAGAGAACTTGCTCGCGGTCATCGAGCGTGAGTTCGGTTTGACGACCGCTCCAGCTTTTTCGGATTGTATCAATGACCCGCAACCGCCATGGTCGGACGTCACATACTTCCGTCTGTTCCTCGATCATCCGACAGCGGCAGCGCCTTACGTCAGCGAGGCGAACTTGGCTCCGTACATTCTGTTCGATTCAATCAAGTCGAATCAATTCCGGGGCGATCAAATCAATGAGCCGCTATGGGCGATGCTCGCCGATATCATCCCGCACTACCAGCGCGAATTTGGAATCGATGGGGCCCGCATCGATATGGGTCACGCCTTGCCGGTCGATTTGGCACAACGGATCCTTCAACAGCCACGCGCACTCGACGCCAACTTCAGTTTCATCGCTGAAGAATTGATCGAAATCGGAGCGTGGGCAGCGAAAGAAGCGGGCTATAACATGATTATCGGCTACGGGTTCTATAAAGAACCTCGATTCGATACGCATGAGACACACCAGTTCATTTATGACTCACGTTTCTTACCGTTGCCGGTGTTCGCGGCCGGAGAGACAGCGGACACGCGCCGCGTGGCGACACGGGACGGGGGACGGCAAGCGAGTCGCTTGCTCACTGTGTTGAACGGCTTCGTGCCGAACGGGGTCCCGATGACGAACTCGGGGCTCGAACTGTATGAGACGCAACCGATGAACACCGGGCTCGACTGCCGACCGGAAGAAGCGTACCAACTCTTCCCGACCGATCCGTACTTTGGTAAGCTCGCCTTCTTCGACGCGTATCAGTTCCATTGGGATCACCCGGAACGAGACGAGATGATCGAACTCATGCATCAAGTTGCCGAAGTGCGTCGTCGTTGGTTGGACGTCCTCGTCAACCCGAGTCATTTCGAACCGCTCGCGATGACGCACATGGATGCGCCGTTCATCGGCCTCGCTTGGCTGCGTCCGGATACGAACGAGACGCTCCTTGTCGTTGCCAACACGAGCATGCATCATCCGCTGCAGGGGAAAGTCCCGCTCGACGGGGTGCGCCGCCGTAACTGGAACGCAAGCCGTTTCGCCGAGATGGTCTACTCACCGACGTCATGGCCGTATGCCGAGCACTCGTTCGATGAGAATTGGGACCTGTGGGTCGATTTGAAGCCGGGCGAAGTCAAAATTTATGAGATGAAATAAGCAAATGCCCCGAATCGGTTTACCGGTTCGGGGCATTTTTTGTCACATCGTCTGCTTCATGTAGTAGATGACAAACTCATCGAGCGGCATCGGCTTCGCATAGCGATACCCTTGCATCGAATCACAGCCGATCTTTCGTAAGAAATTCTCTTGATATTCTGTCTCGACCCCTTCGGCGACGAGTGCCATCCCAAGTTGTCGGGCCATGGCAACGATCGTCGCGGTGACGGTTTGATACTCCCGGTTCTCTTCGAGTTGCATCGTGAACTCGCGCGGAATCTTTAACTCGTCAATCGGATAGCGGACGAGGTAGGCGAGTGAGCTGTAGCCGGTCCCGAAGTCATCGATCGACAGTTTGATGCCGAGCGCCTTGAGTTCGAGGATCCGTGTCAACACCCGGTCGGAATGGTGGGCGGCGACGGTCTCGGTCAATTCGAAGTTGAGTCGGCTCGGTTCGATCGGAAACCGCTCAAACAAAGTCGTCAAATACTCGATTAAATGTTCATCGAACAATTGACGGACGGAGAGGTTGACCGACAATTTCGGCAAATTGATGTCTCCTTGCTCGAAGGCGTACATCAATTGGAACGTCTCATGGATCATCCAGCGACCGAGATCATGGATGTGGCCCGTCTCCTCGGCGATCGGGATGAATTGGCTCGGCGGAATGAAGACCCCATCGCGTTGCCAGCGCATGAGCGCCTCGGCCCCGATGATGGCTTTCGTCGAGGCGTCGACTTGAGGCTGAAGGTAAAGCGAGATCTCGCCTTTTTCAAGGGCGGTGTCGAGCCCTTCCATCAACAGCTTGCGTTCTTCTTTATCCGCACGCAGCTCTGGCGCGAACAGGACGGTCTCATTACGTCCCTTGTCCTTTGCCTTGTACATCGCGAGGTCTGCGTTTGAGAGCAAGTGCTTGAGCGTCGATCCGTGGTCGGGATAGCGGACGATGCCAATCGACGCATGGATCTCGACGAGCGTTCCGCCCATAAAGTAAGGCGGGCGATAGACGAAGCGTCGCAACCGTTCGACTAACATCTCATCATCATCATGTTCGGCGACGACGATGAACTCGTCACCGCCGAGCCGTCCCGCATACTCGTTCGGCAATAAGGCACCTCTTAGTCGTTTGCCGATGTGTTGCAGCAATTCATCGCCCATATGATGGCCGAACTGGTCGTTGATCTCTTTGAAGCCGTCCAGGTCGGAGAACATGAGCGAGAATCGTCGTCCTTCGGCGATGAGCCGTTCGATTTGTTCTTGCAACGCGTAACGGTTGTGTAGTCCCGTCAAACTGTCATGATTTGCTTGATAGTAGATTTGTTCTTGTTGCACGATCATTTGGGTGATGTCTTTGACGATGGCATAAATGCCTTCGACTTCCCCGTCGATAATCATCGGGATGTTCATCAGCTGCCAAACTCGCTTCGCCCCGTCCTCGGTGACGACATCGACGTCGAGCGTACGCGGGCGACCGTTCTTCAAATCATGCAATACGGTCGCATAGGCGGACCGGTCTTTTTGTTCGATGATATCTAATATGTTGGAACCGATGAGTGTCTCTGTGTCATGACCGAGCACCGAGCTGCCGGCCTCGTTTACGGACAACACTTCACCGTGAAGGTCGAACAAGAAAATCGGTTCGGCATGATAGGCGAACAGGGACCGATACTGTTGCTCCCGAATTTCAAGCTCATGTGCTTTCGTCGTCACTGCGACTTCAAGGTCAGTGTTGACGGTATGTAAGCGGTGGCTGATCAAGGCATTTTGCTTGGCGACGACGAACTGACGAATGAGTAGCAACAAGACGGCATTCGCGGTCATCGAATCGAGCACGGATGTACCGAGCAGCCGATCGGAGGCGAGCATGAACAGCATGACGATTGTGCTATAGACGACGTAATCGAACACGGAGTCATGGACGAGCGCGTCCTCGGTCGATTCATCAAACACGTAACTGATGGAAATGATGAAAATACTGGTCACTTGAAGCAAATGAATTAACTCGTGGCCGATGCCGTTGAAGATGAGCAATTGGTTCAAAATCGAAGCGGTCGTGAAGCTAAGAACGCCGACCAATAACAATACGCGGAAGCTCTGACCTGCCGAAGTGATTCGATTCAAGTAGAGAAAGCCGAGCATCATGTACAGACTGATCAGCACCATCTGTTCTTCAAACCCATTCAAGTTGGCGGCATAGCTCCCGTTCTCGCTCGAATAAATGAACAGATGCATGGCGCCGATCAACAGAAAACTGAGCAAGGCGAAGATGTCAAACGTCCGCAGTTTCAATGTCCGAATCTCAATCGACTGGGTGATCACGATCAACGACATGATTAAATAAAAGAAGTTTTGGATGAACGGCATAAGCTCAATTCCAGTTGACATGACGAAGTGATGCCCGACTAAATAGGCGATGAAACAAACATTGCCGGCGCTAATCAGTAAATAGATGTAGCGACGCATGCCGCGATTCCGAAGGACGGCGGTGATGCTGAAGGCAGTCGCGATGAGCGTGACCGCCGTGAAATAGACGAACAAACTCGTCTCCCTCAAGTCATAAGGGGTGAACAGGATCAATAAAAGGCCGAGAAAAAAGGTCCCGACGAGCAAAGCGGGGACTGTTTGGCGCAACGAGTGGTTGGTCAACTCATGCACCTCCTTCTGTATATGTCTAAGAGGCTCATCATTATTATCGGATTGTTTATGGATTTGTTACACCAAAAAAATCGACAGCAAGCTGCTGTCGATTACAAGGTATACGAATGCTCTTTGAAGTTACCGACGACCGAATCGATTTCCGAGACGGTGACGAACGCTTCCGAGTCGATATCGGAGACGATTTGACGTAGTTTCGGAATTTCATTGTTTTGCACGACGACGTACAACATTTTCTTCGAGTCGTTCGAATAACCACCGGTTGCGTCCATGATTGTGACACCACGCTTCAAGTTTTGCTTGATGACGAGGTTGATTTCATCGGCTTTCTTACAGATAATGAAGCACTGCTTTTGTGCCGAGAAGAATCGGTGAATCGTCAACAGCGTTCGCGACCGGACGAAACTGAGCACGAGCGCGTACATGACCGCTTTAATATCGAACGTGATGAACACGAGAATATAGACGATGATGTCTTGCGTCAAAAAGATCTTAGGGAGCGATAAATTGCGGTTGTTCGTGTAAATGACTTTCCCGAGAATATCTAGGCCACCGGTCGAGGCACCTGCGAATAACAGCAAGGCAAGTCCGAGACCGGAGACGATTCCGCTGAACACCGAGGCGACGAGCGGGTCGTCGAGCGGGGTCGGCGGGATGAGCACGGGCAACGTATCAATCAAGATAGATGATAAGACGACGACGAGCCCGGTCATGAGAATGAACCGTTTCCCCAGATATTTAATCCCGACGATAAAGAGCGGGATATTCAACACGAGTTGCGTGAATCCGATCGGTGTGCCGAACAGCTCGTTGATGATCAAGGTGATCCCGACGATGCCCCCGGACCCGATCTCGTTTGGTTTGAGCAATAAGCCGACAAAGATCGATTGTAGAATCGTTCCGGCGATGATGAACAAAGTCGTCTCGACGGCGATTCGTTTTCTTGATTTTGCGTACATAGATGATGGCTAGGCGCCATACGCCCCCTTTGAAATAAACTCACTCAAGCGTACTCCGATGGTGGAGGAATTTCAAGCGCCGAACGATTACAATTCGTTGTGGAAGCGGTCGATATCGCTTGCGAGCTGTTCATGCACGTAATCGATGACTTGAGCGTCATCGAATAAGCCAAGTGGGGCGTCGTCCGGAATCGCATCGAATGGGGATACGAAGTATAAGACGGCCGCAACGAGGGCATGTTGTTTGTCCGGCTGCATCTCGAACTGGTGATTATAGACGGCACGCAACATGTTGAGTAACTGTTTCATTTGGAAGTAGAGCGTCAGTTCTTCTTCTCGCTCGATATTGCTAATCTCGTTTGAAGCGACGTCGACCGTCACTTTAGCGAGAGCGAGTTCGCCTTGGACCAAAAGGTCACCTAATGTTTCATTGTCGGTATAGTCCTCGGTCGCGCTCGTTAAAAAGTGTGTGTACGTTGTTTTCCAATCTGACATGTATATTCCTCCTTCTGTCTTCATCTACTAATATGCCCGTTTTTGCGATTTGGTTGCAACTTTTCCGAAAATTTAAGAAAATAGAAATAAGTGAAAAAGGAGGAACTGTACATATGTCTACTGTAACCATGCCGACTGAGGCAGAATTTGCCCGCTACGCTGAGCTTGCCGTCAAAAAAGGCGTCAACATTCAGCCGGGCCAACAGCTCGAAGTCCGAGCTGATATTAGCCAAGCACCGCTCGTCCGTCAAATCGTGAAAGCAGCTTACGCGGCTGGCGCGAAACAAGTGTATGTCAACTGGAGCGACGAAGAGACGACGAAAGTCCGTTACTTCAACGCCCCGGCGGATGCTTTCAAAGAATACCCGGAATGGCTCAAGGCCCGCTTTGAGCAATTGGCCGAAGAGAAGACGGCATTCCTATCGATCGTCAGCGACGACCCGGACGCACTGAACGGCGTCGAGTCGTCACGCATCGCGGACTCGAACCGTGCTGCCGGCGTGGCGCTCGCGAAATGGCGCAAATATGTCATGAGCGACAATGTCAGCTGGTCAATCGTTGCTGGCGCTTCGGAAGCATGGGCGAAGAAAGTCTTCCCAGACCGTGAAGACGCCGTACCAGCCCTTTGGAAAGCGATTTTCGAAGCGACACGCATGGACCAACCGGATGTGGTCGCGGCGTGGGATACGCATGACGCATCGCTCCGTGAACGCGCGACGTTACTCACGAACAAGAAGTACACGAAGCTCCATTACAAAGCACCGGGCACGGAGCTGACGATCGGCTTGCCGAAGAAGCACGTCTTCCTTGGCGGCGGCGGTCCGAACATCGACGGTGTCGATTTCATCGCCAACATGCCGACCGAAGAAGTGTTCACGCTCGCCGATAAAGATTCGGTCGAAGGACACGTGTCGAGCACGAAACCGCTCAGCTATAGCGGCAACTTGATCGATGGATTCACGCTCTGGTTCGAAGGCGGGAAAGTCGTGAAGGCGGAAGCGAAACAAGGACAACAGGCACTCGATGAGTTGTTGAACCTCGATGAAGGGGCGCGTCGTATCGGAGAAGTCGCGCTCGTGCCGGACGACTCACCCATCTCGAACTCGGGTCTCCTTTTCTATAACACGTTGTTCGACGAAAACGCATCGTGCCACTTGGCGCTCGGACGCGCGTACTCGACATGTCTCGAAGGCGGACCGCAAATGTCAGCCGAAGAGCTCGCCGAGAACGGTGCGAACGACTCGATGACACACGTCGACTTCATGATCGGCTCGGCCGAGATGAACATCGACGGCGAACTCGAAGACGGTTCACGCGAAGCCATCATGCGTGACGGCAACTGGGTCATTTAATCAAGCAAGAGACGAATCCCTTCGTGGAATTCGTCTCTTTTTTCATGTCAATTCATAGAGAAAGGCGAGGGCGTTCGGTAACCGACGCCGCCACGCGATCTCGTTATGGACGGCACCAGGCTCGACTTCATAGCGAAAGGCGATCCCTGTTCGCGCGACCGTCTCGACGAGTTTCGCATTCGTATAAAGGTAATCCTCGGGCGTGATCGGTCCGCTCGTCTCGTTCGTCCCGATGTCCATATAGAGACGCGCCGTCACATCGGCCTGCTTCACTTCCCGAATGAGGGAGTCGAGATTAGCCCAAGCGGCCGTCGAGAGCGAGCCGACGCGCCGGATGGACGGATAGGCCGTCATCATATAGAGCGAGATGACCCCGCCCATCGAGCTGCCCATCACGCCGACGTCGTCCGGGTCGGTCGCGTAGCGTTCATCAATCCACGGCTTCAACTCTTGCATGAGCCAGTCGGCGTAAGCACGCCCTTTACCCCCGAGCGTGGGCCGTGTCTTGGCAAGTTCCGGTCCAATCCGCCGGTATAGCATCTCATCTTCATAAAACGAATACTCATCGTAGCGGTCGAGCCAGTCTGGGGCACTCGCGATGGCGACGACCATGAGCGGCAATTGTAAGTCCTCGATGTGGCGGTCGATCGACCAACCTTCGCCGATTGTGGCGGTCTTGCCGTCGAACACGTTTTGACCGTCGTGCATATAGAGGACCGGGATCCGCTCGTCAGCCGAAACAAAGTCGGGACGATAGACACGGACGATTCGTTTCCGTCCGCGTGTCGTCTCGGTCGGTAACGTAAAGCTGAATTGCTCAAGCATATAAAGCGCTCCTTTCCCATCAACTGTCTCCATTTTGCCGGGTGGAACCGGGGAATGCAATCCGCACACTTGACTACCTACCGTTCGTTAGGTAAGGTGGTGAGAGAGAAAGGGGACGATCTGTGATGAATACGAAACAACGAATCGAACTGGCGGCGCGGCGCCGGTTTGCTCTTGAAGGATATGAAGGCTTGTCGCTCGCCTCGCTCGCTGAGGATGTCGGCATCAAAAAAGCGTCGCTATACGCCCATATCGAAGGGAAAGAACAACTGTTCAAGCAAGTCGTCGAGGACATGGGGAACCGTTATGCACACATCTGGCAGGGGGCACGGGACGCTTCCGTTGACGCTGCGCCGCTCGAGCGGATCGAGGCGATCGTCGAGGCGTTGATTCGCTTCTTTGAAGAGGAGGAGACATGGATGCTGACGAAGCGGATGTTGCTCGTCCCACCGCCCGAGTTGCGATCGTTCATCGAGACGACGCTCGGTTCGGTCGAGACGGAACTGCAAGCGTTCGAGAAAGAACAGTTTCGATTGGCGATGGAGCAAGGGGCGTTACCCGAACAGTCACTCGAGGACGTGTATGACGCGTACTATTGTTTTCTAGACGGGGCGCTTCTTTCGCTCTTCACGCTTGAGACGAATCGCGTCAAACGGCAACGGGCCGCATTCACGATTTTCAAGAAAGGAGTCGGTTGGACATGAAACAAGATCAACTAGCCTGGGTTTGGCTCGTGCTCGCCGGTCTGCTCGAAATCGTCTGGGCGACGACGATGAAACTGTCGAACGGCTTCACGGTGCTCGGTCCGAGCGTGGTGACGATTCTCTTATTGATTGTGAGTTTTGGATTGTTGGCGATGTCGTTCCGCACCTTACCGGCCGGGACGGGGTACGCCGTCTTTACCGGCATCGGAGCCGTCGGAACGGTCATCGTCGGGGCGCTCTTGTTCGACGAGGCGCTCACCGGGATGAAGCTCGTCTTTATCATCACGCTTCTGATCGGTGTGGTCGGACTGAAACAAGTGACGGGAGGTGAGTCGGCATGAGTTGGGTATTTTTGATTGGTGCGGGTCTTGCTGAGATGATGGCCGTCTTTTGGATGGGTAAATCAAAAGGCTATCAGATTGTTAAATGGTCGATCTTGTCGGTCGGAACGTTTGCCTTGAGCTTTTATTTGTTGTCGCGTTCGCTCGAGACGCTCCCGCTCGGATTGGCGTATTCGATTTGGGTCGGGATTGGGGCGGCCGGCGGGGTCATGCTCGGCATGCTGTACTTGAACGAATCCCGGGACCGGTGGCGTATCTTCTTCTTATTGCTTATTATCGGTAGTGTCATCGGATTGAAAGTTGTCGCATGATCAGGATTAGCTTCGAATAAAAACGGGAATTGAATAGTTCAGACTGTGAACGAAAGGGGCGGGGACGATGAGTCATATCAAACTGCAATCCGAGCGTCTACGACTCGAACCTTACACGATTGCTGATTTTTATTTCGTGAAATCGCTACTCCAAGATCCGCGCGTGATGCGTTTTATTAGCCCGGACGGAAAGCCATATACGGATGAACAGACGATCGAGTGGTTCGAGCGCCAGTTGGCCCGCTATCAGACGGGTCGTCAAACCGGGTTGCTCAAATTGATGTCGCATGAAAATGACGAGCCGATTGGTCATGCCGGCACGTTGCTCCATGAACTCGACGGCACGATTGAACTTGAAGTCGGATATTGGTTGGCGCCGAAGCATTGGCATATGGGCTACGGACGCGAGGCAGCGGCTCGTCTTATGCGTCATGCGTTCGAAGAAGGTGAGAAAGAGATCATTTCCTTGATTCATCCGGATAACGTCCCATCGCAACGGGTCGCGAAAGCGAACGGACTGCATTGGGACCGTGACACTGAGTATCAAGGCATGCTCGTCTCTGTCTATGCCGGTGATTTAGAGCGGTTATGCCGCCATATGAAACGGGAAGAAATGACGCGTTAAAAAAAAGTAAAAAAGTTTTAAAAAACAGTTGCCAAGGCATTAGTTTCTTGATATATTAATAGTGTCCTTAAGAGAGGACACGACCTGATTCTGTAGCTCAGCTGGGAGAGCGCTACCTTGACAGGGTAGAGGTCGCTGGTTCGAGCCCAGTCAGAATCACTTGGGTGCCAAACCCGATGCGAAACCCATAGGAACGTGGGTTTCCGCGATGCCACTTCTTGCGAGAAGTGGCTTTTTTTTGTTTTTCTTTCAATTGACAGTCTACATACACAGTTGGTATATTCCTCTCAATACATACAGAAACGGGGAATATTACAATGGTCTTAACCGGAACAATCGTCAACGCGGCGTTGATCGTGATTGGCACATTACTTGGACTTTTATTTCACCGCATCCCCGAACGAATGAAAGAGACGGTCACCGCAGCCATCGGTCTCGCCGTCGTCTTGCTTGGGATTCAAATGGGGATGAAGAGTGAGAACTTTTTAATCGTCATCGGCAGTCTCGTCATCGGGGCGGCGTTCGGTGAATGGTGGAAGCTCGATGAGAAGTTGAACGAGGTCGGCTATCAATTGGAACGTCGACTCGGCGGTAAGAGCAAGTCGAGTATCGCCGAAGGCTTCATCACGGCGACGCTCATCTTCGTCATCGGGGCGATGGCCGTCATCGGGGCACTCGACAGTGGATTGCGCGGGGATCATGATGTCCTCTATACAAAAGGATTGATTGACGGCTTCACGGCACTCGTCCTTAGCTCGACGCTAGGGATTGGGGTCATGTTCTCGGCCGTCCCGGTTCTCTTATACCAAGGGGCAATCGCCTTGCTCGCCATCCAAATCATGAAGTTTATCCCGGAATCGCTCATGGATGACTTTATTTTAGAAATGACAGCGACCGGCGGCGTCATGATCGTCGCAATCGGTTTAAATTTGGTCGGCATCACTCGGATTCGCGTCGCGAATCTATTGCCGGGGATTTTGATGGTCGCCATCATCGTCACCGTGTTACATATCTTTCAATGAACAAATGGACGGGCGCAAAAAACGCGCCCGTCCATTTTTGTATAGGTCATGACTTTTTTGAGTTGGAACGTAAAGCCTCGGTGATGAGTTGATCCCAGTCGGCGGCCTCACAGGATGATGTGCACGTCGGTTTGATCTCACAAGTGGCACATTTCCCGCCTTTTGCTTTTCGTGTGTATCGATAAAGCGCATAAACGGCGTATCCGAAGACGCCAAGGCCAATCAATGGATCAAATAAAGACATCTCATTTCCTCCTTGTCACGAAAATCCGAGTAGACGGCCGATTTGGTAGATGAGCAACGATACGACATACGCCACGCCTAATCCGTAAAGGCTAGCGACCCATGTCAGCTTGGCGCTTCCTACCTCACGCCGAATGACAGCAACGGTCGCCAGGCACGGCACATAAAGCAAGACGAACGCCATGAAGCTATACGCGCTCAACGGAGTGAACACGGGAAATAATGAAGCCGACAAATCGGATTCACTGACCGCATAGATGATCGCCATCGTCGAAACGACGACTTCTTTCGCCAAAAAACCGGTGATGAGTGCAGCGCCCGCTTGCCATGTCCCAAATCCGAGCGGTACCAACAACGTCGCGATGACGCCACCGACCATGGCGAGAAAACTCTCGTCCATCGGCACGTCGAACCCATTTGGGCCGGAATAAGCGAGCAACCAAATGAAGACGGAACCTCCAAAGATGAACGTACCGGCTTTTCGGACGAACCCTTTTGCTTTTTGCCACGTGCTGCGCCAAAGCGTCAACCCCTGAGGGACCCGGTAAGGAGGTTGTTCGACGATAAAGAGGCTATTTTGGTCTTCTGCGGCCAAGAGGGACGTAAAAATTTTAGCGATGATCAATGCCAAGATGATTCCTAACATATAGAGCGACAGGACGACGAGCGCTTGATTCGATGCAAAAAAGCTAGCAGCAAAGACAGCGTAAATTGGTAGACGTGCAGAGCAAGACATGAACGGTGAAATGAATATCGTCACCAGCCGTTCGCGCTCCTCCTCGATCGTTCGGGCGGCCATGATGCCCGGGACGTTGCAGCCGAAGCCGATGATCATCGGGATGAAGCTTTTCCCGTTCAGTCCAACGAGTTGCATGAAACGATCCATGACGATGGCGACGCGCGCCATATACCCTGAGTCCTCTAAGAATGAGATGAAGAAAAAGAGCACAAAGATTTGCGGCACGAAGACGAGGACGCCGCCGACACCGGCGATCACACCTTCGATGATCAACGCCTGGATGAAGGACGAGGTCCCGAGCGTTTGTAACAACCAGCTCGTTCCCGATGTGAGGGGACCGGTCAACAATCCATCCAATACATCGGATAAGGGCGCGCCGACCCAGTTGAACGTGATATGGAACAAGCTATAGAGCACCGCGAAGAAAATCGGTAAACCCCAGATCGGATGTGTGACGACGGCATCGATGCGATCAGTCAGCGTGACGCGCCGGGTATTCCGTTCCTCGACGACGTGCTGACGAACGTCTTTCGTCCACTCGCGTCTTCGTTCCGTGATATGGGCATGAGCGAAGCGACCGAGTTTCATTTCCAACGTCTTTCGAATCGCGAGGACGGTTGGTGCTGAAGACTCAAGTAGCTCGGAAATGACGCGGTTTCCAGCCAAGTATTGGACAGCGACCCAGCGGTCACGGTCGGAGCGGCCGGTCGCGTCCAAAATTTGTTGAATCGCTCGTTCGGTATCTTGCCCGTAGTCAAGGATGAACGGGTCGCGTGGTTTCGATTGAAGCGAGGACAAAAGGACATCACAACCGGCTCCGGTGCGCGCTGTGATGGGGAAAATATCGACGTTCAACCGTTCGCGCAACCGTTCTAGATTGATGGTGATCCCCCGTCCTTCAGCGACATCGACCATGTTCAATCCGATTTGGAGCGGGCGCCCCATTTCGAGCAGCTGGAGCGTCAATTGTAAATTGCGTTCGAACTGTGAGGCGTCGATGATGTTGAACAGCCCATCGAACGATTCCTGTAACAGAAACCTCGAGACGATCGCTTCGTCAGCCGACAGAGGGTCTAAATCATAGACACCCGGCAAGTCGATTAACTGTCCGATGTTTCCATGCAATTGTCCGACTTTCTGTTCGACGGTAACGCCGGACCAGTTTCCGACGTGGGCGAAAGAACCTGTCAATCGATTGAACAATGACGTTTTTCCGGTATTCGGGTTCCCGATGAGGGCAATTCGTTGGGTCACGGGACGATCACCTCGATTTGTTCGGCGTCACAACGACGAATCGCAATCATTTGTTGATGTTCGATTTGTTCGATGGTGAGCGGCCCGGATAGGATGGCCCGACGTTTGATCCGTATGGAACAGCCCTCATAAAACCCTAAAGCGATCATGCGGCGGCGCAGACGATCATCAATTCTCGTCAAATCGGATATGAACACAGGCTGATGTAACGGAATGGCAAGTAGTGAACGCATTGAGATCTCTCCATATTCATTAAATGATAATTGTTCTCAATCAGTAGCATACCATGCCCTTTGTCGTTGAAAGTTCCTATAATATGTGGATTTTATGACTTATCGAGCATACGAAAGGAAACAAAAAAATGCCCGCTAGACGTCAGAACGTAACGTTCGACTTCTAGCGGGCATTTCATTCAATGGTTACGTTCTTTCAATCGGTGCGTCGATCGCTTCATGGTCTTCTTTCGCGCTTTCACGTAGTGCGGATGACATGACGTCAGCCAAGTCGCGTGTGCGAAGGACACCGACACCCCGATCGGTCGGACCGTCCGGCGCGGCCACATCTGCGATCAAGTCGTTCGTCGGCCGTGTCTCATGGAGGAGAAGCTCAGCTGATCCTTTCATCGCTTGGGCGACGATCTGACGGGCCGTCGTTTCGTCAAATCCTGCTTCCGTCAAGACCGGTGTCATCGACCCGACAATCTCGTAAAAGAAAGCGGGGCTACAACCGGCGGCGGCCATAAAGGCCGACATCGTCTTCGCATCAGTCACAGCTGTACGACCAACACGCTCAAACAAAGCCGTCGCGGTCTCGCGGACCGTATCATCGGTCTCGGGTCCGAACCAGAGCCCGGTCATCCCGTTTTGATAAGCCACTGGCGTATTCGGCATCGCGCAGACGGCAGGGAGACCTGACGCCTCTTCAATTTCGCTCGGTTCGATATGAGCCGCTACGGAGACGAGGAGCGGTGTGGTCCACGTCTTCGAGCTTACATATGGAAGCACCCCGTCCGGTTGCATCGCAAGGACGACAATGTCATACGCGTTGACATCCTCTTCGTCGACGATTTGCACGCCGAGCTCAGTGTGAAGTTCTGTAAGACGTGTCCGGTCACTCCGGTTCGTCATCGTGATTTGTTCAGGAGACAGACCTGAGGCTAACCATCCGCGGACGAGTGACTCGCTCATCGATCCTGCTCCTACCATTAAAATATTCATAATCGTCACCTCTTCATATAGATTCGGTCGTGTACATGTTGCCTATCATAACAAATGATGCGTCAAATAGCGCCTCTCGTGCTCAAATTGTAAAACAAAGGAAAAACGTGACACCGTCTTGTCACTGGATTGTCGCAGACGTCACGGATGACAAGTCGGACCGGTCGAGCTATCATGGCAGTAATCAATCAGGAGGCGATGAAACGTGAAACGAGTGTTAGTCCGGGGGATTCAAGGGTATCAACGCTTCATTTCTCCGTTGAAACCACCGACGTGTCGGTTTTATCCGAGTTGTTCGCATTATGGGATCGAGGCGATCGAGAAACATGGTGCACTCAAAGGTGGTTATTTGACGACGCGCCGGCTCATGCGTTGCCAACCGTTCCATTCGGGCGGGCTCGACTACGTGCCGGACGAGTTCGATTGGAAGGCGCCGTTACAACGTGAAAAACCCCCATCTCAGCGAGACGTCTAATCGACGGCTCGCTGTTTTAGATACAGCCCCTCTTTCTCTGACTTGTTTTATCACAATACTTTTGACAATCTTCTAAGTATTCTGAAAAAATAGAGGTGTACTCATTACATACGGGGAAAGGGGAATACAACATGGGTCAATCGTTCAGTGAACTCATCGGTACGATTTCAAACTTTGTGTGGGGACCACCGTTATTGATTTTGCTTGTGGGGACAGGCATTTATTTGACGGTACGTCTCGGGGGAATCCAAATCACGAAGTTGCCTTACGCATTGAAGCTCGCATTCTCTAAAAATCAGGACAAGTCATCGAAAGGGGACATCAGTCACTTCCAAGCACTCATGACCGCGCTCGCGGCTACGGTCGGTACGGGGAATATCGTCGGGGTCGCGACGGCCGTCGTGCTCGGTGGGCCAGGCGCGATCGTCTGGATGTGGGTATCCGGTTTCTTCGGAATGGCGACCAAATACGCGGAAGCCGTGCTCGCGGTCAAATATCGGGTCACTGATGAGCGGGGACAAATGGCTGGGGGACCAATGTATTACTTGGAGCGTGGCTTGAAACAGCGCTGGCTCGCCGTCGCCTTCGCGGGGTTTGCTTCCCTCGCGGCGTTCGGGATTGGAAACGGGGTACAGACGAATTCGGTGGCGATGGCACTCCAAACGACGTTTGATGTGCCGCTTTACGTATCCGGTATCTTGATCATGATCTTCACGGGTGCGGTCATCTTAGGTGGTGTCAAATCGATTGGACGCGTCGTCAGTTACTTCGTACCGGTCATGATCGTCTTTTATCTCGGCAGTGGATTATTGATTATGATTATGAACTATACGCTCATTCCAGATGCGATTTCACTCATCTTCAGCAGCACGTTAAGCGCCGAGGCAATTGGTGGAGGAGCGATCGGGGCGGCGATTCGTTACGGGGTGGCCCGCGGCGTCTTCTCGAACGAGGCTGGTCTTGGATCGGCCCCAATCGCGGCGGCAGCGGCCAAGACGGATATGCCAGGACGTCAGGCACTCGTCTCGATGACGCAAGTGTTCCTCGATACGCTCATCGTCTGTTCGGTCACAGGGATCACGCTCGTCATGGGCGGACAAATCGGGTCGGGGCTCGAAGGGGTCGCGTTGACGACGGCGACGTTCGAGCAATTTTTAGGGCCGGCTGGCGGATATATCGTGACAATCGGCCTCGTCATGTTCGCCTATTCGACGGTGCTCGGATGGTCGTATTATGGAGAACGTTCGATTCACTACTTGTTCGGCCAGAAATCGATTATTCCGTATCGCATCGCCTTCGTCCTCGTGGCCGGACTCGGCGCGATGACGACGAACCTTAACTTGGTCTGGGCCCTTTCCGATGTGTTTAACGGTTTGATGGCCATCCCGAACTTGATTGGTCTGCTGTTCTTGTCGGGTGTCGTGATCGCCGAGACGAAACGGTTCAATCAGCAACTCGAGCTCGAAAATCGAAATCGAAAAGCATCTTAACGAAACACGCCACCGTCTTCAAGGAGACGGTGGCGTGTTTCGTTTGCGCACCTCTTCGAGTCGCGCTTGCTGGAGGTGGTCAAAGACTTTGGTGATGAAGCCGACCATGATGCCGACACCAGTAATGACGTAGCCGATCGTGAACACTTTACCGAGATCGGTCGTCGGGACGAAATCCCCATAGCCAATCGTCGTGAGCGTGACGACGCTGAAATACAAGGCGTCAAGCCAACGCATGTCCTCGAACCGTGAATAAAATAGTGTCCCCGAGACGATGGTCAGGAGGGCGAGACTGAACAACACTTGAAACTCAGCGTCTTTCAGACCGCGCCAGATTCCGCGAAACATGCGACGAAATGTCAAAATAAATGAGAGCATTCGCCCGCCTCCTTTCTTTATAGGTTTGTTCGCTAATAACAGGGGAACATCCTCTATAGAAAAGTTGGAAAGGATGATACATCATGACACGACCGATCCCGAAAGAACAAGGGCTCGACCATAGCTTGGCGTTCCTCCGGGAGGGCTACTTGTATGTCCCGAACCGCAGAAAAAGCTTTCAGTCAAACCTATTCGAAACGCGTTTGCTTGGGGAGCGAGCGATCTGTCTCGGTGGTGCCGAGGCAGCCGCTTTATTTTATGACGCGGATAAATTCGTTCGGCAAGACGCGGCACCGAAGCGGTTGCTGAAGACGTTGTTCGGGGAGGACGGGGTGCAGACGCTGGACGGTGCGGCGCATGCACATCGAAAAAAGATGTTCATGTCGCTCATGTTCCCAGGAAATATCGAGCGACTGACGAGACTTGTCAGCCGTGAATGGGAACGAGCGCTCGATGCGGCCGAAGACGAAACAATGCTCTATGATATGGCGCAAGAAGTCCTCATGCGGGCCGTTTGTGAATGGGCCGGGGTCCCGCTCGGCGAGCATGAAGTGAAACAGCGGACGGACGAGATGCGGTTGTTGTTCGAATCGGGGACGGCCCTTGGACCAAAGCACATACGTGGACGGGCGGCCCGGTCGTCGGCCGAGTCTTGGGTTCGGAAGATGGTCGAGGAAGTGCGGACGAACCGGTTGCTTCCGAACGAACAGACAGCGTTGTATGAATTTTCATGGCATCGTGATGAGGCAGGGGAGCTGCTTCCGGCCGATGTCGTGGCGGTCGAGGTGATCAATATTATACGACCGACCGTAGCGGTGTCGATTTACGTCTTGTTCACTGTGCTCGCGTTGCATCAGTTTCCGGAGGCTCGTGCCCGGTTGGCCTACGGCGAGACGGATTCGACATGGTTCGTCCAAGAAGTCCGGCGCTTTTATCCGTTCTTCCCGGTGACGGCTGCGCGCGTCAAGCAGGACTTCGAATGGGATGGGTTTGCGTTCGAGCAAGGGACGCTCGTCTTGCTCGACTTGTATGGGACGAACCACGACCCCTCGCTTTGGACGGAACCCGAACAGTTCAATCCAGACCGGTTCAAAGGTTGGACCGAGAGCCCGTTCACGTTCATCCCTCAAGGTGGCGGGGATGTGGATTTTGGGCATCGCTGCGCCGGGGAACATGTGACGATCGCCATCATGCGTGAAACGATCGACGTGTTCTTGAACCGCTATCGCTATGAGGTACCGTCTCAAGACCTTAGTTATAGTTTTGTGGACTTACCGAGTTTGCCGAAAAGCGGGCTCGTGTTGGAACGGGTTGAACGCAAATGAGTCGCCGAGAGGCGACTCATTTTGTGTGCAAGGCTAACCGTTTCGTGATCGGTTGGATTGTGATGTTCGTGTCGACCATACGGTTATCCCGTTTCGGTTCGTCGGTTCGTTCGATTTGCCATGATGTGTCATGCAACTCTTTCAAGCCGAGTGCGATGTCATAGAGGGAATGGCTCGGGTTGCCGTTCAATTGATACAGTCCCGGCCCACGTTTCGTCAAAATCTCGAACAAGGCGTCCGCCGTATCTTCTAAAAACGAGCAGGACGGGTACCAGTGTGCGCTCGCGACGATTACACCGTTTCGCTTCATCTCGGTCTCGAAATAATCCATCATATTGTTCGAACCGGGACCGTCCCCGATTTGCCAACCGAGGCGGACGATTTGGGCACCGGGATTAGTCCTGGCGATGGTTTCTTCACACGCCCGTTTATAGGCACCATATTCATCTGTTGCATCGGGCGGTGTGTCCGGGGTGATTGGTCCCGTCACACTGTCGGAGAAGACGGAGACGGTGCTCGTGAAGAGGAAGGGGATTTTATATTCCCCGCATAGACGTGCGAGCGTATCGGCCCATTCGGCGGCACCCATGCCGATGTGAAGAAAATAAGTCGGGCGGACCGATTCGATAAAGGCTCGCATCTCAGCCTCGTCAGATGTGGACACTTTCGTGCGGTCCCACGCGACCGGCTCGATGCCGTGCAGCTTTAATGTACGGGCGACAACAGGGGCGACCGTCCCGTTCATGCCTGTCAAAATTGCTTTCATTACTTATTCCTCCCTTCTGTTTGTATCATCCCACACTTCACTGTCCGACAAACCCTTTGAAAGAAGCTTTGTGCTAGACTGATGGGTGGAGGCGATAAAGATGAATATTCGAAAAGCGACACCGGATGACAGCACGCAAATCGCACCGCTCGTTTACGCGGCGATTCACGAAATTGCGTATTCGTTGACCGGTACGTCAGACCAACAACAAGTACTCGAACGACTCTCGATGTGGATTGGTCAGCCCGGAAACCGCTTGAGCTACGAAAACGTTTGGGTGGCGGAAAACGAGACAGTGATGGCGGGCATTCTGATTGCCTACCACGGGGAACGGGCATCGCAGTTGGATGAACCGATCAAGACGTGGCTCCGGACCCAAGGGCAACCGGACACATTAGACGTCGAAACGTCAGGGGATGTGCTCTATATCGATTCGGTCGCTGTCGACTCGTCGTTCGGCGGCCGTGGGATTGGGACGAAACTGATTCAACAAGCGATTGACCATGCCCGTGAGACAGGCATCCCACAAGTCACGCTCAACGTTGACCAGACGAATCCGGCAGCCGGGCGGTTATATGAGCGGCTCGGTTTCAAAAAAGTGAAAGAAATCGATATCTCCGGAGGACGGTTTGATTATATGGCGCTCGCGCTTTGACTGAACCGTCAATCGGTCAATTATCAGTCTTAAAACCGATGCAAAATGATTGCGACTCGGCTATACTAAATGCTTGAAATGAATCAGTAGCGAAAAAGGAGATCATGTATGGAATGGAAAAATATCCTGCGCGGCATCGCGATGGGGACGAGTGACTTGATTCCCGGTGTCAGTGGTGGGACGATTGCAGTTATTTTAGGGATTTATGACCGGTTGATCGAAGCGATCAGTGGGATTTTCAGTCGACATTGGAAACAGCATATCTTGTTCTTGATTCCGCTCGGGATCGGGATGGCGGGTGCGATTTTAGGTCTTAGCCGCGTGATCGAATTTTTGCTGCTTGAATATTACGAGCCGACCCAGTTCTTTTTCATCGGGTTGATTCTCGGGATAATTCCGTTGCTCCTGTTTGAATTTCGATCGCGTGCGGTCATGCGTCCGGTACATATCGTCGCCATGGTGATCGGGGCCATTCTTGTGGCGAGCATGGCTATCATTAAACCGGCGGATACGGCCATCATTACAGAACTTTCCACAAGTACGGCGATCCTGTTGTTCTTCTCAGGATGGCTCGGTAGTATGGCCATGTTGTTGCCAGGGATTAGCGGCTCGTTCGTCTTGCTTCTCATCGGGGTCTATCCAACCGTCATCAGTGCGTTATCGAACTTGAATATTCTCATCATCGGTATCGTCGGTCTTGGGGTGGCGGTCGGTTTCATCGTCAGCAGTAAAGTGATCCGCTATTTGCTCGGCCATTTTCCAGGCATGACGTTTTCCGTCATTTTAGGCCTCGTCATCGGCTCGCTCGCGGTCGTATTCCCGGGTCTCCCGGACACGACGCTCATGTGGGTGCTCAGTATCCTCTCATTTGGGGCAGGCTTTATGATCGTCCGTCTGCTCGGACGCTTCTCTGTATAAAAAACATGCACGACCGTCATCGATTGACGGCGTGCATGTTTTTGGTTTATTCAGCGATTGTTGCTCAATAGATGAACGGGATCAATCGTTTACGCGATTTGGCCCACGTTCGATACGCGCTCCCGAAATGAGAGGTCAGCATCTTCTCTTCGATGTGAATTCGCCATAACAGCGCTAAACCAATCGAGAATGTGCCGAATAAGGCGATGCCCCAATGCGTGAAGTAAAGTGAAAACCCGAGTGTGATAAACAAGAGCCCTGTGTAGAGCGGGTGACGTAAATAGCGATACGGCCCCGAACTGACGAGTTCATCCTCGGGACGGACGACGACGTGACGGGTGAACTGATGGCGCAACTGCCCGATGCCCCAATAGCGGAGCGACACTCCGGCTACGTAGCAACCGAGTCCGAGCAGACGTTGGGGAAGCGGTTGACGTACATCTGTCCAGACGGATAATCCGATGGAAACCGCAAACACGATGACCATGATCAATGAAACGATGTAAAAACTGGCGTGCTCACTGGCGCCGTCGGTCGGCTCGGACCGATTTCGGTAACGCCAAATTTCATATAGCCAAGCGACTGAGATGAGAATGAAGAACCCGTCTAACCAATCCATAGCGTGCCTCCTTTCTCAGTATCTTCCACTCAATACCCGCGTCTTCCTCCCCAAAAACGCACGCTGAATGAAAAAACGTCTCGCAATGTGCGGGACGTCAAGTAGTGCTCAGCCGATTAATGCGCGTTGGCAAGCAGTGCTGCGGCGACCTGTTTGTCGTGTTTTACTTCGTTTGTCTCTTCTTTGATCAAGTGATACGTGAGACACATCGGCTTCTCGGTCCGTGGGTCGCGACCGATGATGGCATCGATGTGGAATACTTGTCTGAGGACGAGCGGACAGATGACTTCTTCGGCCGTTCCTGTCGCGAGTACTTCGCCGTCTTTCATCGCGACGATGTGATCGGCAAAGCGAGCGGCCTGATTCAAGTCGTGGAGGACCATGACGATGGTTCGTCCTTGGTCTCGATTGAGTGTCTCGAGCAGTTCGAGTACTTCGAGCTGATGGGCCAAGTCGAGATACGTCGTCGGTTCGTCCAAGAAAATCAAATCGGTCTCTTGGGCGAGCGCCATCGCAATCCATACACGCTGACGTTGTCCGCCTGAGAGGGCATCGACGCTGCGGTCTTTATAGGCGAGTGTCCCGGTCACGTCAAGCGCCCAATCAATCACTTCATGATCATGTTTCGAGAGGCGGCCAAATCCGGATTGATAAGGGAACCGGCCGTAGGAGACGAGTTCTCCAACCGTCAATCCGCCGGCACCTTCGGGCGTTTGCGGTAGGATCGCCATTTTTCGGGCGATCTCTTTCGTGTTACATTTGGCGATGTCGGCTCCGTCCAAATGGACTGAACCGTTAGACGGAGAAAGAATCCGGGTCATCGCCTTCAAGAGCGTCGATTTTCCACAGCCGTTCGGTCCGATGATCGTCGTGATTTTATGGTCGGGAATCGACAAGCTCAATTGTTTTACAATCGTCTTGTCGCCATATCCGACCTCGATATCTGTCGTATGTATCCGTGACATGATGGATTCCCCTTTCCGTAGATGACGCCCGTGATAATGATTCTCAATATCGAATCTACTATAGCAAGTGCCACACATCGTGTCAATGTTTGTTTGATGTCAAAATAGATTGTCGACAGGCGTGTTTCAAGGTATAGTGAATGAGAATGAGAATCAATGGCGCTGGAGTTTCAAGGAAGGGTGAGGGCGATGAGCGAACAAGATGTATATGATGTAACGATTATTGGGGGCGGACCAGCCGGACTATATGCGACGTTTTATAGTGGGCTTCGTGGGATGAAGACGAAATTGATTGAGTTTCAACCACATCTCGGCGGCAAAATCCATGTCTATCCAGAGAAGATGATTTGGGACGTCGGCGGGGTCACACCGACGACCGGTGCTCGCCTTATCGAACAATTGGTGGAACAAGGCTTGACGTTTGATCCGACCGTCGTGCTCGGAGAGAAAGTCGAATCGATGACGAAGGACAACCAAGGCCATTTCGTACTCGATACGACACATGGACAGCATGTTTCCAAGACGGTCATCGTCGCGACAGGAAGCGGCATCCTACAACCACAGAAAATCGATATCAGCGGGGCAGAGCGCTTCGAGGTCTCGAATTTACACTATACGGTCAAATCGCTCATAGCGTTCAAAGGAAAGACGGTATTGATCTCAGGGGGCGGCAACAGTGCCATCGACTGGGCCAATGAGCTCGAACCGATTGCTGAGCGCGTCATTTTAACGTACCGGAAAGAAGCGCTCAAGGGACATGAGTCACAAGTCGATAAGTTGCTTTGTGGCCGTGTCGACTGTCGGTTGCATACGCAAATCGAAGACCTCATCTCTCGGGATGGGACGACGATTCATGCGGTTTCGCTCGTCCATTGCGGGACGGGGGAACGTGATCTCGTAGAAGTCGACGAAGTCGTCATCAACCATGGGTACGAGCAGGATACGGCGCTGCTCGGTGATTGCGAGTTACAAGTCGAGATGGTGGATGGTTTTTACGTGAAAGGCAATGCGAGCAGCGAGTCGTCGGTGCCAGGTTTATATGCGGCTGGCGACATTTTGACGCATGAAGGGAAAGTCCACCTCATCGCGGGCGCTTTCCAAGATGCGGCCAATGCCGTCAACCGTGCAAAGACGTTCATCGATCCGGACGCCACGAAAGCGGCGATGGTGTCCTCGCACAACGATCGGTTGAAGACAAAAAACCGTGATATCATCGAGCAGGCATTACAAAAGCAGTGAGGGGCTCCCTCACTGCTTGCTTGTTGTCGGATAGTCGCACAGTTCGACGATGACGCCGCCCGAATGACGTGGGTCCATATAGATGAGACGTCGGCCTTTTGCCGTCGTCCGCAACGTGTCCTCTAAAAAGGAAATGCCGTCTCGTTTGAGCGACTCGATCGATTGAGTTAAGTCATCAACCTGGTAGGCGATATGGTGGACGCCTTTGCCTCGTGCTTTCATGAAGCGGGCGATTGGACTCGTTGGGCTCGTCGGCAACAACAGTTCAATCACATCGTCACCGACGTGGATGACGGCGATTTCCGTCTCGACGCCGACCGCTGTGTTTGTGTAGCGATCGACGAGCTTCCCTTGTAGGACGGTCGTGTAAAATGAAATCGCTTCGTCTAAATCACGGACAGCGATTCCGGTATGGTCAATGTGCATCTTGATCCCTCCTCACACTCTAGTTTGACGAAACTTGAACAAAATGTCACTTCACAACGTTTTGTCGGAATCCGATATACTGAAAGAGGGAGGGACGGCGAAATGAACGGAAAGATCACTCTTGGATTGATCAGCGCGTTCGCGCTGGTGTCATTTGTGTTTGGACTCTCACTTGCGACGTTTGTCGATTATCGGATCAATGAAGAACAAGTCGTCCTGGAACGATTGACGACACATAAAAAAATTGGTCCTGCTGAAATCTTGTCGACGGAAGTGGACTTTCATTTGAACGGTTCCAATTATGCCCTGCGTTTTACAGACGAGCCACATATCACCTATTGGTTCAGCGTGGCGGACCGCGAGATCCAATTCGATCGAATCGAATCGTTGGATCGGCGCGATACAGGACTTAGAACCGATCTTTTTGAACAGATGCCACCGCTCGCGATGGAATCGACAAACGCTGCCGAATGAAAACACGAAACGAACGAGTCCGATGAAGGACCCAGAACGTTTCGTGTTTTTTTACTGTTTACTGTACAGAAGGATAAGGGACCAATTCTTTTAAAAATGTATGAGTGCTAACAGATGTTTGGGTGGCTTTTTGTTTTAGTAGGGCGTCTCGCAAGCTTGGTTGGAGCGATGTCACGGTGACCTTGACGTCTTGAATCTTTTTCAACCTTATGAAAGATGATTGTTGGAGGAACGAAAGACCTTCTCGGGTCGTGAATGAGTCGCACGTCATGTGGAGCTCATGAATATGCAAGCGCGAGAACTCGATTCGGCTATACATTGTGCCCACGACAGCACCGTTCCGTCTCAATGAATGGAACGCACCTTGATTTCGATGACATTCGTCGATGGTTCTAGCCGAAACCGGTAAGGCGCCTGGCAAAAGACGGGCGTACTGATTGCGGGTCGATGACCATAACGCATACGTTTCCGGATGCTCAAGGCAGAGTTGCCATTGCGCGTATGTCTCTTTTTGGAACGGTAGTACAGGTAAATCATAAACGGTCGACTCAAGATGAGGTGTGAACCCGATGGCGGTGAACGAATCGAGTCGTTGAAGTGCCTTTGCGTTTTGGACATTTAAAGAGACCATCGTTTTTTGTCCGATATGCGGATGGAATTGATACAAGACGCGATCGATCAACCCACGCAATGCCGCGAAGTTTGTATAGGCTGCATCAGTCATGCGAATCTGTTGGGTGGTGGGGAGGTCACGATAATCCACGGTGATGGCGGCCATGAGCTCATTTCCTAGCCAACCGGTATACAACGAGCACTGTGGTGGAAAGCTGAACAGATTCGGGACGTGCTGAGGGTTATAAAGATTGTGGAGCAATGGTCGAAGATGGGGTGGAAGTTCACGACTTTCTTTGATGGTAAAGGTCTGCTTCATCCGAGCGGTCCTACTTTCTATATAAAATGAGATACCCTTAAATTGTAAGCGTTACCACATATAAATGCTCGTATTAAATTGATGAACATTTATTGGGAAATCAAGGGCGTATTTGTTTCAAAAAACACCCAAAAATCTTTCCGATTTGACGTGGAAATGGCTCAAGGACGAGACTCTATCTGGCTAAGACATACATAAAGAGGTTTGATGGCGGAGGATGAAACAGGGTGTGATATTTGTTAAAACGTAGAACAATCCAATTCATGTTAAATGAAAAAGACATGCTATACTGATGGGTAAGAAACGAGTCAAGGAGACGACTATGCGATACGTAATAAGTTTTTGGTTATTAGCAGTAGTGTTGATGGGTATACCGCATACGGCGCAGGCGGAAACGAATCCGATCGTTGTCCATGAGAACGTCATCGTTGACGAAGCGGTAGAACTATATGAAGGGTTTCGCTCCCCGAACGAGATGGTGTTCATTTTTGTATTGATTGTATTATTATCCGTGATTGGGCTAGGGATTATCAATGCGATTGAATAACGTGAAAACGTTCACAAAAATGCAATATCTGAATCGGAAGCGGTTTCAAATCTGATTTATACTAAACGTGTAGGAAGGAAGTTCTGCACCAACTTCCCCTCCTTTTCAGATGAACACCCCTCGTTCATATCATGTTTTGGAGTCAACCGACGCTGTCGATTGACTCCCTTTTTTGTATGATTAAAATTGGATTCGTTTTTCTTTGGCGAGTCGTCGCAATCGTTTCGTTTCATTCGCATGGCCACGACTTTCGAGCATATTCACATATACTTTGAACGGTTCTGAACGATGGGAGAAGAAAGGGATATATTCGGCGAACAACTTTTGTTCGGCTTCTGATAAATGGCCGCGCTCCACGAGTAATTCCAGCTCAAGCATCTTTAAGGCTTGATAATCGGCAAGGGCGTTCTCGTCTGTGTGGGCTTTGGCTAATGTGCGGTCGCATAACGTGGTCAAACGTTCACGGAGCAAATTCCATTCGGACGAGTTATAAGATTGATCGAGGAGTGTCGAGAGCAGGTCGACCCGAGTCGAGTCAACATCTTTTGGGACATGGAGTGCGGTGTATAAGGAACGATCGATCCAAACGGCGGTCGTGGGGGCATCAAGTTGATAATACTGAATCAGTTGGGATAACATCGTGGTTTGAGACAATTTTAACAACCGGAAAGGATCGCTCGTTGTGAAGAGCGGTTCTTCTCCCGCTGAAGACGACAGCAACAAAAACATTTCTTCGTACATCGTCCGGGCCTCGGGCTCGTCATCCGCGTAATAGGCTAAATCGCGAATGATTTTTTTCGCATGAATGTACCAATTTTTTTGGTCACGTTCACTCATCACTTGGTTCGGTACTACATATAAGTGATCATAAGCCAATTCGACAAAACGTTCAGCGAGGACGATGGTTTGTGAGAGCGAATGACGTTCGTCTGACGATTTTTGTTCTTTATATCGTGTGAACTGGCTGACCATAAAGTCGATGTCTTTCTCTTCAATCACGGTTTTAGGGATGTTTCGATACATCTCGACAATCACATCGCGAAGCGTGGCTTCGCCGTACTGTTCTAGCAACATCCGTAACTTCCCGATACGCATTAGCTCTCCCTCCTTTCAAGAGGACGTCGAACAAAGTAACTGTCCGCAGATGGGCAGACACCAATTATTATTCCTTTCCCGCTTTCGATTCAAAACAACCCTTCCGTCTCATGCTTGAGACGGATTTTTACGTTAACCGTTGTCAGAAAAACGTTTGTCGATGATAATGTAGAAAAATCTAACCATAATTGAGGTATTGCATATGAATGACGATCAACACTTATCACGTGTCGAACGCAGAAAGCGTGAGCTCGAACGGGAACGGTTGAGTGAAGAGGCTCAGCTAAACGAACAAGCTCGACACGAAACGATAGATCATCAAACAAACGAAGAGAACCCGGAAAGATGGGAGACGGGCCGGCAAGCAGAGACGACACAAGGCGAGCATCCGTTTCTAAACCGAGCGCATGAACAGTCGTCTGAACCGAAAAAGAAAGCGCGCGACGTCCGGAAACCGAAAGCGAAGTTAACTTTTCCGTTCGGCACGAAACGTAAATCAAAGCCACGTCGAGAAGAACGACGGGAACCGAGACGCCAAACACGTGAACCGGAACGAACTCACGTCAAACATGAGGCGACCGCACCGAAAGACAAACCGCGCCGCCGGAAGTGGAAAGGGAAGCTATTGCTTGTCATGTTGCTCCTCCTCATCGCAGTCGGCTATATGGCAACGCGTCCTGTCACGTTTTTAGTGATGGGAAGTGACGCCCGCGTCGGAGAATCATTATCTGGATCACGGACAGACTCGTTACAGTTGATGGAATTTGTACCACGTTCACGCACTGTTCAAAACGTCTCGATTCCGCGGGACACGTATACAGCGATTCCTTGCGAACCAGAACGAGAAGGCGATAAGATCACCCATGCGTTTGCCTATGGCGGTGCGGATTGTACGGTCGGGGCGGTAGAGGGACTGACGGAAACCTCAGTTGACGGTCAAGTCGTGATCACGTTTGAAACGTTTATGGAATTGATTGACATCGTCGGCGGCGTCAACGTCACAGCGACCCACTCGTTCAGCGAGAAAGGCTTCAATCAAACGTATGAGTACACTGAAGGAGTGTCTTACGCCATGGACGGGGACATGGCGCTCGCCTACGCCCGTCACCGGAAGACAGACACGGACGGTGCCCGCTCGAACCGTCAAACCGAAGTCATGTCGGCCGTCGCCGATAAATTGGCCAGTCCGACGGGGTGGACGAAAATCCCGGCGACGTATCGTTTCATGAAAGACGAAATGGGACTCGAAATGAATCCGTTGCAGATGGCATCGATCGGAATGACGATGGTATTACAGCCGCAGGTGGATAAACTTCAAATTGAAGGAGAAGACGCCTACATCGATAACGTCTATTACTATCAACCGACCGAAGCGAGTGTTCAAGCCATTCGTGACGCCCTCGACTTGACGATGTGGGGAACGGTGAGATAATTTCGCGAAAAGGGTTTGATTCCGTTCCGAAAGAGGAAATTTAATCAAATGAACTACTCTTTTGAGGAGGGAAATTTGAATGAAAGTTTTAGTCATTGGAGCAACAGGAAAGATCGGTAGACGTGTATTGAAAAGTTTAGCGAAATCGCATCAAGTGACCGCTTTAATTCGTTATCCTGAACTACAGGCAGAGTATGAAAAGATGGGTGCGCGCGTGCTCACCGTCGACGTCGAGAAAGAATTGGATAAAGGGATTCACGAGGCGACCTCGGGACAAGATGCCGTCATCATCGCGGCAACGGCAGGGGCAGATGGGTCAAGCAAGGAAATCGAACTGCTGGACCGCAACGTCGCGATGAAAGCGATTGACGCTGCTAAAAAAGAACGTGTCCGTCACGTCGTCTTGCTCAGTGCATACGGCGCGGATCAACCGGACGCGGCACCGAAAGAACATTTCAACTTCTTGTCTGCCAATAACGCGGCCGATGAGTATATCGAACATAGCGGTTTAAACTACACGATCATTTGCCCAGTGACAATTGTAGATGGGCCAGGGAAAGGCTCGATTGAGGCATCGGAAGACTTGAGTGATGCGAATGGTGCGACGATTTCTGAAACGGACGTCGCGACGATCATCACCGCTTCGCTCGATAATCGTGGATTGTATGGCCGTCGGATCGAAGTGAAATCCGGCAGTACCCCAATCAATGAAGCACTCGATTTTGACAGTCGTGGGGAAGTGGCGACTGGAGGCAGAACAACGCTTCGTCGACCACAACGCTAACGAAAATCTGGAGGAGAAGGTGTCCTGATGGAACGAAAATTGTATAAAGATCCGTCTGATCAAATGATTGCCGGTGTCTGTTCGGGACTAGGGAAATACCTCGGGGTCGATGTCACGTTAATGCGCATCATCTTCGTCGTCCTCGCTTTGTTCGGGGGTCCTGGTCTATTGATTTATATCGTTCTGGCCATCGTCATGAAAAAACCGCCGTCAGAGTATGAGGCAGAGCAAGAAAATCGCTTTTAACAAAACGAGCTGACCGCATCGGTCAGCTCGTTTTTTATTCGGTATAGAGCGTGTAAGTCGCCTCGAACGACTCACCAGGGTCGAGCAATTGCATATCTTCTTTATGGAGGATGTCCTTCCGATGGCCTTTGTAGTCAGCGTGTCCGAACCAAGGTTCGAGACAGGCGAACGGGGCGTCGGAGTGTGGAGGCGACCAGATGCCGAAATGGGTGAAGTGAGGGGATTCCATGACGATGGCCCGACCGCTCGGTTGATGTCGAAGCGCTGCGTACTCGATTTGTTCAAAGATGAGGGCATCTTGGTCGAACAAGTGATGCGTCAGCGGGATGTAACGGCGTTCCCCGAGAGGTTGATAGGCACCCGTCAAGTAAGGTCCTTCGAGCAATAGACGGTCGAGTGTTCGCGTCTCCCCAAAGTCAATCGTATAGTCTTCAAACGTCCCCCCGGCAAATGGGATATTAAAGGCCGGGTGTCCGCCGATGCTGAACGGGAGGACGGCATCATCTCGGTTGACGACGCGATACGTCACGCTCAACTCTTCGCCGATGAGACGATAGATGACATTTAGTTCGAATGAAAACGGATAGTGTTTACGCGTCTCGACAGAATCGTGCAGGACAAAGCGGACGTGTGTGTCTGTTGCCTCGGCGACCTCGAACAGTTCGTCGCGCGCAAATCCGTGTTGGCTCATCGTGTACGTCATTCCGTCATATAAGTAACGGTCGTCGAGCAGGCGTCCGACGAATGGAAAAAGGATCGGGGCTTGCCGGCCCCAATACGTTGGGTCACCTTGCCAGAGGAGCTCCGTCCCGTCGACGTTCCAACTGGTCATTTCGGCACCGTGTGCTTTTAGTGTGACGCTAACTTTCTCGTTGTAAAGTTGCAAGATAGTTACTCTCCTTTGAATGATATGATAAGTTAAGTTTAGGAGTGAACAGTACACAGGACAAGGGGTAAATCATGCGATTTCATAAACTAGCGATTGGATTGATCATGGCTGGCCTCGTGGCCGGTTTAGGCTATAAAGGATATGACGAGTTTAATAGTCAGGCGAAGGAACCGGCGGTCAGCATCGCCACGGACGATAGCGTACTTGGCGGTCTCGAGGTCGGTCAACGCGCGCCGGCCCTTGAACTGGAGACGGTCGAAGGGGAACGCCTATCGCTCGCCGATTACAAAGGACAGCCGGTTGTAGTGAACTTCTGGGCGACGTGGTGTCCTCCGTGCCGTGAAGAACTACCTGAACTGATTAAATTTAGCGATGAGACGGGCGTCCCTGTGCTAGGCGTGAACATCACGAATAACGAACGTCGCGGCCGACGAGATGTCGATGCATTTTTAGAAGAAGTGCCGCTCAGTTTCCCGGTCCTGTTAGACGAAGACGGCGAGGCTGTAAAAACGTATCGCATTGTGGCCATGCCGACGACCTATGTCATCGGATCAGACGGTGTGATCACCGCCAAACAAGTCGGACCGGTCGATTTCGATTGGTTGCGAGACAAAACAAAGTAAATGAACGGACAAAGACAGACTGGGAGTGAACCGGTCTGTCTTTGTCTACTTTTTATAATGTTGTTTGATGAGCGCATCAAAATTCGGTGTCATGTCTTCCTCGAGATAATAGTGATGATTATCTCGAATGATTGTATCGCCAACACGTGCTTCTGATGGCAAGAATCGTCTTGGGATGAAACTCGAGCCGTTGTTCCAACGTAACACGGCATACTTCCCTTCGACCCGCACCAATGTGCCGTACTTAATCATGCCTCTTCCTCCTCAACGAACAGCTTTCTGTCTCTTTATTCTTATAGAGTGTATTCCCACATTCCACAAAAGCTACACATATTTGCGCAAGGCTGGACAAGCAAATGGGAACTCAAAGAGGTGACAAAATTGTGAAGAAAGTTAGAAGAAAACGCTTTCTTTTTTGTTTGTTTTCTTCTATAATGAAGGCACGGGGTGATTTTGACGAATTTGTGAACAATGGGGGTATGGTCAATGTTTTCATCAGCTATGATTGGATTGCTCGCCTTAACCGGCGTGACCATTTATGGGATTGACCGTATGTTCACGGTCCGTTCAGAGCGCATCACAAAGAAATAGGTCTACATAATAGGGGGGATCGCAACGTCTTGGGGAGACGTTGCGATTTTTTTGTGTCAATAATCTTGCTGCCGTGACTCGCGATCTTTCGCTTTTTGTTCGACGTGCTTACGGTTCCGTTCATGGACGCGTTGGAAAAAGGCGTGCTCGGGCCAATGGGGAGACCAAACCCGTTCCTCGGGCAGAGCGAGGATATACTCTTCGGCCGCGCTCAGCCGCTCCATCATCTTGCTGCGATCGTCGCATAAATCGCCGTGGCCCGGGACGAGCCAACGAATCTCATACTCATAAATGGCGGCTTGGAGTTTTTGCAAGGAATTCAAATACGCCTCGGCATCATGCTCGATGAACGGAGGCTCGATATTGGACCCATAGTCGCCACAAATCAGGAGTCGCAGCGGTTCGACGATTAAAGACATATGAGTCGACTCGTGTCCGGGTGTCAATAAAAATGTGATGGGGGTAGAGCCGAGTGCGAGCGTCCCGTCCTCGGAGATCATGATGTCGACGGCCGGTTTGACGATGGGGCGATCGATATAATACTGCTCATAAAACGACTGGATCTCGTCTAACTGCGAGCGCGCATCCGTCTCGACGAACGCCTGAGATGCGATGACGGTCGCATCGGGAAACGCATAGGCACCGATAATATGGTCGTAATGCTGGTGCGTATAGATGACATACAGCTTTTTGCCTTGTCGACGCAGTTCGACGTCTCGGCGGATGGTAGCAATCTCTTCAGGCAGCCAGTTCGGATCGATGACGATTAAGCTCTCATTCGTCTCAATCAACGTCGAAGTCGTTCGCATGAGTGCACTTTCGTAAACAGTGAACGGTTGAAGACGTACTTGAATCACGGGAATCCCTCCTTCTTGTCTTCCATCCTTTTCCCGAATCGTCATCATTTAAGCGTCGCCGGTATGACTGCTATTATCGTGAAAAACAAAAAAGCAGAACGTCAAATGACGTCCTGCTTCATGCACGGTACACCGTGCGGTTATGTGTGCGAGCAAATTCTCGCGTATATGTCGGTAATTGGAGCGGGTGAAGAGAATCGAACTCTCGTCATCAGCTTGGAAGGCTGAGGTTTTACCATTAAACTACACCCGCATATGAAATTTTAAAATGGAGCGGGTGAAGAGAATCGAACTCTCGTCATCAGCTTGGAAGGCTGAGGTTTTACCATTAAACTACACCCGCGAAACGCTTAACGTTACGGTAATATAATAGCACAGGATTTTAGCTTTGCAAACCCTTTTTTGAAAAAACATTGGTTGTTGCGGCTAGGTCGTCTTGCTAAGATAATAGGAGAGAGGAGTGGATGGGGCATGAGTGAGCGTAAATCCTATTTACAGATGATGAGCGAGGGCTTTCGGATGATGAAAGAAGGCAAACAAATTAATCATGAGACTAAGCTGCGCCAATGGACATTCTCAATCAGCCGTGAGGCGAATTGGCATGTGATTCTCCGGACAGAGCGCTTGAAATGGGTCAGTCCGGCGACCGATCAGTTCATCATTGAACCGTTATTCGTCCAAATCGGGACGTTACAGCTCACGCGTCATCTCGAAACGAACGAAGTACGTTTGACTATCGATGAAGAATGGGGAATTGAAAGTAAGGTCGTCTGTGACGACCAGGAGTGGGAACGATTCGTCGCGTCGCTCAAACAATTGAAGGGGGAGTAGTCGTGAGTCGAGAAAGGCTATATCGGATTGAAGCGGAAGCTCGTGGGAGTGCCTGGCGGGCCCGTGTATTGACCGGCATCCAACGATTCCGCTTTTTTAAAGGGGAATTGCTCGCACCGACTGAACGCCCTTACGTCGTCTTGAGTATCTCTCAAGACATGCAGGCACTTCCCGATTTGATTGAGACGGATATGGGCGTCCTGCTCATCCATGAACGAATCGGCCCGATTTTTATGAATTTATGCCCATATGATATTCAACTCGTTCGAGTCGAGTTGCACACGAGCACCGGAAAGACGGATCAATACTGCGCATTCAACGTGCTACGCCGTTTCGAGATTGAACATCTTGAAGATTCGGGCGAATATCGACCGTTAGATCCGGACCGGCTCTATTTTTTGTCACGGCAAACCGTGAGACTAAATTTATTCGGGCATATGATTGCCCAAGATCGAAACAGCCAACGCCTTTACGTAACGGAACGTCTCAAATATGCGCTTCAAGCGAAAATGGTGACCGGGCTGGCATTCAAGAAAACGAAGGAGCAAACAGCATGAAGGAATACGAAATTGACGGTTGGATCCGTCTAGACTACCCAGAACACTTTGAATACAATGAAGAAGAAGACCATGTCAGCTTTTATTCGGTAGAAGCCGACGCCCAAGGGACGCTTCAAATGTCCATCTATGAAGCCGAGGAAGCGCAAGCGCCGAGCGACGCGGCTCTCCAAGAGTTGAACACATTTTTAGGCGAGTTCCCGATTGACGTCAAAGTCGCCCCGAGCGTCACGACGGAGGCAGGCGGTATGACGACGGCCTATGCGAGCGGAATCGAGGACGGGATGCATCTCGACGTCTGGTCACTCACAGACGGAAAACGACTCTTGTTTTTGACGTACGTCGCCGATGAAGTGACGAATGAAAAAGTAGAGATTGAATCGATTATCGACTCCATTGAATGGACATAACAAGAGACACGCGCCAACGTCGGCTGCGTGTCTCTTTGTGTCTTACTTGAATTTTGGAACGTCGAAGTAAAGCGTGTAGGATTCGAGTTGTTGATACATGTTGTAAATGTTGGTGGTCTGTTTCGTCGCCCAGGCGATATCCGTGGCGTATTGGTTTACGCCGGGTTTAATCGGATTGAATCGCATCTTATAGAGTGTGTTCTGCATCCGCTCCGGATTGTTGATATATTTTTCCCCGATGAACTTGGCACCGCCGATAATGGCGGCTTCCGGTGTGAACCACCCTTCCTTATAAGCGCGCTCAGCACCTTTGACATGGGCGTTCCCGTCAATCGCACCGATGCCATACATGTTGTAGACGGTTTTCGGTGTGACGGCCTTGCCGTCGACGCTTGAGACGAGTGTCCCAGTCGCGAGGGCGGACGTCCCATGACCGGTTTCAAGCAATGCATGCGACAACAGGTAAATTTCATTGACATTGTGCGTACGTGACGCATCGATGAACGCTTGACCGCGGCCGGCTAAAATCCCTTTGCCGACGAGCGATTTGTTCAAGACAGGCGCTGTCAAATCGGCTCCCTTCGACAAGTCGAGGAACTGGAAATATTCCCGTGACGTCGTGGCGAATGAAGACGGTGACACGTGACGTGTGATTTCCTCATCCGTCGCAAGACGCCAATTCCGGTCATAGACACGAACGTTGTAGCCGCTCGGACGATAGTAGCTGATTGTGTAATATTGGCCGAGTTCACCGGTAATGGTTACCGTCTCACCTGGGTTGAGCACCCCGAACGAGTGCGATGTCATGGAAGCGTCTTTCAATACGTTAACGTTTCCTGCGACAAATGCTGCAGTGACGTAACCTGTGAACAATCCAGATTTCACTTTAAACCACGTTGTTGAGCCGACTTTTTGGGTGCCGAGGTACTCAAGTTTCGTATTTGTCGATAACCCGACTAAACTGGCTGAGACAGATGACGCGGTCGCCTTTAAATATTGGAACTGGGTTGTGAACAGTTCCGTCGAGTTAATCGTACCGGTCGTAGCAGTCGGTGTCATCCGCGTAACAAACGTTTTCGGCACATAGGCGCTCGCGGCCCGAAAGGCATCCGACTGGGCGAACACGTTGCGTTGCGTCGTGATCATCGATGCGAGTGTATACGGGTAAGATGTCTCCGTAATGACCATTTCTTTACTTCCGGCCACAGGTGGCGTGTACGGTTTTGTGTAGGTAAGAGAGATGTATCCTTTCACGAGCGAGCCGTTGACGAGATATGAGATGACACCCCAGTCGCTACCGACGATTGGCTTCACTTTGACGACCGTCCCGTTCGCGAGCGTACCGATAACGTTCCCGTCTACCGGTTTCGTCCGGACGTTCAACGTGCCATTGTTGGCGACGACGACCTCGACTTCCCGTTCAGCTTCTAACTGTTCTTCTGGAGCCGGTGGTTTGTCGGCGAAATAGGCGGCGGTCGCATAGCCCGTGAGCGAGCCGTACTTGATTTTGTACATCGAACTCGTCAAGCCAGCCTCAGAAATTTGCTGAACTTTCGTTCCCGTCGGAATGACGGCGATTTTTGTTTTCGGTGAAACAGACCGGTCATAGAGGACGACTCGTTGCGTCGTATAATAATCGGTCACGACGATCACCTCCGGTTTGTCGACTGAGAAATGGCGTGAAGCTGCATAGCCCGTTTTCCCGTCGTAACGTACTTTAAACCATGAGCTCGACAATCCACTCTGCGAAATCTGCTCGATTTTCGCGCCGAATGGAATCGTGTCAATTTTCGTCGCACCCGAAGCCGATGAATTATACATCGCCACGTTGCGAATCGCGTAATAAGGCTTGATCACAATCACTTCTGGCGGAGTCGTCGAGAAGTTTCGAGCCGCGGCATAGCCGGTCACGCCATCATATTCAATCTTGAACCACGAACTTGCGAGTCCGGCCTCTGACACTTGTGTCACTTTGCTACCGGCTCGGATTGTCCGTAGACGTTCCGCCCCTGAAGCTGATGATTTATACAAGACGAGGTCACGAGCGGCATAGTAAGGCGTCCGCACGACGGTTTCTGGTTTTGTCTTTGAGAAATTACGTGCTGCCGCATAGCCGGTCACGCCATTGTAGCGGATTTTGAACCAAGATGAGCTCAGCCCTGGCATCGCGAGTTGTTCGACTTGGGCACCGAGTGGGATCGTCGCGATTTTCGTCGCGCCCGAGGCGGAACTGTTATAGAGAGCGACGTTCTTGACCGCGAAGTAAGGGGTCGTCGCTTCCGGCGTCAAGAGCGAAGTCGAGAAGTTCCGGGCCGGGGCGTATCCGACGGTCGAGCCGTACTCGATTTTAAACCACGAACCGGTCGCGCCGAGTGAGGCGAGGTGCGTCACTTTGGCACCTGCCGGAATCGTTCCAATTTTCGTCGCCCCTGAACCTGTCGAGTCATACAGCACGGCTGTCTTGACCGCATAGTAAGGCGTTTCGACAGGCGTCGTCGGTGTGAAGTAGCGGGCTGCAACGTAACCTGTATATTTCCCGTAAGTCACTTTCATCCACGAGCCGGTCGCGCCGTGCGAAGAGATATAGGTCACGGTCGCGTCTTTCGGGATCGTCGTGAGGATGACGGCAGAAGTCGACGTCGACGAACGCAAGTTGACGTTCGCGTCCGCTGTGTAGGCCGAGGCCGTTGTCGTCGCTGTCTTTTCAACGGTTGATTTCAATGTCAAATACGTCGCCGACACGTAGCGTTTTTCGCCCTCGAATTCGATTTGGGCCCAGTTATCGTTCGTTGTGTACACTTGAACGGTCTCGCCTTGCGTCAATTTCCCGACAATGTCCGAAGTGGTCGAAGTGGCGGAACGTACGTTTAAAATAGATGTATTCACGGTTCCTTCGTATGTTGCTGCATATGAATGAGCGGGAACAAGCGTACTCAACATTGTGCTAGAGATGAGGACGGCCGTGCTCAATCGTGTGATTGTTGGCTTCAATGTGTTACCCCTTTCGGTGAATACAGATCAACATGTATGTATTCATGTAGTGTGCGGTCTAAGTATAGCGTACTTAAAAATTGGAAAGAAGAATGTAAATTACAAAAAAGGTAAATGAATTAGAAAAGTGATGTATTATTATGGAAAGAAAAAAGAACCTCCTAGGAAATGGAGGTTCTTTTTTCGATTTGTACGGTTTGATGCATCCAATCGCCGATATCGGTCCACACGTCTTGTCGTTGTCGTTCACGCAAAATCTCATGTCTGGCATTGTCATAGGTGAGAACGGTCAACTCGATATCGGCAACTTGGTGTTTACGAACGATTCCCGTGAGTCCTTCACCGTCATGGACGACCGGATCGTCAGCCCCGACAACGAACAAGATGGGTAACGTTTTCGGATGCTCGTGAATCCGGGCAGTGGACGTCACATCGAGTGAGGCGCGGGCGACCTCATGCAAGTAGCCGAGCGTCGGAATCCCGCCGCAATCCGGGTCGTTTACATAGGCGGATACTTCTTCTGGAACGCTTGAAATCCAATCGCTCTCGGTCGTGGCGGGTAAGAACTTTAAGTTGTATCGTCCGAACAGCAAGCGTTCGAAAAAGCGAGATTCATATTGGCTCCCTTTGAACCGGATGGCCAAATCGATTGCATACAGTCCGATCCGCCCGATCCATCCCGAATGTGGAGGCGGAGACACGGCGATGACGCCAGCCAGGCGATGACCTAACCGTTGCCCGAGGCGACGGGCGAGCAGTGAGCCGAAACTATGGCCGAGGACGACAGTCGGCAACTCGTCTTGATAGTGATCGAGGAGTGAGATAGCGTCATCAACCATTTGATCAAATCCTTCATGTGGAGACAAGTGGGCGTAAGTGGACTGATCCCGTGCCAAAGAACCGGCACCGCGGAGATCGCATAGGAATACGTTAAAACCAATTTCTGACAAAAAATCAGCGAATTCGACATATCGTCGGTGATGCTCGAGCATACCGTGAAAGATGAAGCAATTTCCAATTGATTGTGAGGTGGGAATGTGTAGCACATGCGTCCGATACCCGTCCGCATACGTATGTTCCGTGACGTCCATCTGTATCCCTCCGTGTCGTTTAAAATAATCCGATCGCTTTACCGGTCTCGTCGATTCCCATATTCAAGGCGGCCGGTTGCTTCGGCAGACCTGGCATCGTCAAGACGTTTCCGGTCAAGGCGACGAGGAAGCCAGCGCCGACCGACGGTTTCAACTCTCTTACGGTCACAGTGAACCCGTGCTGGTAGCCGAGTTTCGTCGGGTCGTCTGACAGCGAGAACGGTGTCTTCGCCATACAAATCGGTAAGTGTTGCCAGCCGTTCGCTTCGATTTGAGCCATTTGTTTTTTTGCGGTCACGGTGAAGGTGACGTCGGCCGCCCCATACACTTCACGGGCAATCGTCAAGATTTTTTGTTCGATCGAATCGGTCAACGCATAGAGCGGGGTGAACGCACTCTCATTCGACTCAATCGTCTCGATGACGGCCTCGGCGAGCGCACGTCCGCCTTGGCCTCCGTTTGACCACACTTCACTGAGCGCCACTCGAATGTGGTTCGCTTCACACCAGTCGAGGACGGCCGCCAACTCTTCGGTCGTGTCTGAATTGAATCGGTTGAGGGCGACGACGGTCGGCAAGCCAAGTTTCCCCATCGTCTCGACATGTTTGGCAAGAAGTTTTAATCCGTTCCCGACGGCCCCGACGTTCTCGACGTGGAGTTGGTCTTTGGCGACGCCACCATGCATTTTCAAGGCACGGACTGTCGCCACGAGGACGACGGCGTCCGGATTTAATTTACCGATGCGTGACTTGATGTGACAGAACTTCTCGGCACCGAGGTCGGCTCCGAATCCGGCTTCGGTGACGACGTATTCACCGAGCTTGAGCGCAGTTTTTGTCGCAATCAACGAGTTGCAGCCGTGAGCGATGTTGGCGAACGGACCACCATGAACAAGCGCGGGCGTCTGTTCGAGTGTTTGCACCAAGTTCGGCTTGAATGCTTCTTTCAACAACAGGGTCGCGGCACCAGCCGCCCCGATTTGTTCGGCCGTGATCGGTTCGTTGTCTTGATCGTAGGCGACGACGATGCGCTTGATGCGCGTCTCAAGGTCGGTCAACGAATCGGCGAGGCAGAGGATGGCCATGATTTCGGACGCCACGGTGATGTCAAATCCGTCTTCACGTGGTACCCCGTGGGCACTGCCGCCGAGTCCGATCGTCACGTGACGAAGTGCACGGTCATTCAAGTCGAGGACACGTTTCCAGACGATTTTACGGACGTCGATCCCGAGGTCGTTCCCTTGATGAAGATGATTATCGAGCATGGCACTGATCGTGTTATGAGCTGCGGTGATCGCATGCATGTCACCTGTGAAGTGAAGGTTGATGTCTTCCATCGGCAACACTTGGCTGAAACCGCCGCCGGCCGCACCGCCTTTTAAGCCCATCGTCGGACCGAGTGATGGTTCACGTAGACAAACGATTGCTTGTTTATCGAGTTGATTCAACGCCTGTCCAAGTCCGACGGTCACGGTCGACTTTCCTTCACCGGCTGGAGTCGGATTAATCGCCGTGACGAGGATGAGTTTCCCGTCTTCTCGAGTCGCCATCCGATCGATGACATCGAATGATAACTTGGCTTTATATTTCCCGTATAGATCGAGGTCATCTTCTTGTAAACCGAGTTTTTCCGCAATCTCTTTGACAGGTAGCATCTCGGCTTGTTGGGCAATTGTTAGGTCGGATAACGGTTTAATCGTCGTCATGTATAAAATCCCTCCACTTTCGAACATTGTAATCTATTTAGTCCATTTCATTCGTGAATCGACCCGGAATCAAGGTTTAATCTTTCGTTGGGGAAGACTCGTTCGTGTTGTCATTGAGTTTATCATAACCCATCGCTTCGTAGAATTCACCCATTGAGTGCAATATATTCCACCCTTTCCGTCAAATGTATCCGTTTTCATTTTTGGTCCAGGAAGGTAAGTTGATAGTGGAGGCGATGAACATGACAGAAACACCGAAACGAATCAAACGGAGACGAAATTGGAAGAAGCCGGCGAGTTTTATCGCATTCGTTGGTCCGGCCTTTTTGGCATTTGTGGCAATCGTGCTTATTCCATTTTTCAACGGGATTTATTACAGTTTCACAGATTGGAACGGTGTGACGGGGCAATTGAATATGGTCGGACTGGACAACTACCATCGGATTTTATTTGAAGATGAACAGTTCCGCGCTTCGTTCTGGATTACAACGAAATATACGCTCGTGGCCGTGGTGCTGACGAATATCGTCGGCTTCCTATTGGCTTTACTATTGACGATGAACATTAAGACGCGCAATATCCTGCGCACCGTCTTTTTCATGCCAAACTTGATTGGCGGGCTCATTCTCGGGTTCATTTGGCAGTTTATCTATGTGAAGGGCTTTGAATCAATCGGGGCACTGACCGGGTGGAGTCTGTTCGAGCTGCCATGGCTAGGTGACGCTCAGACGGCGTTCTGGGGCATCGTCATCGTCGCCATTTGGCAAGGTGGGGGCTATGTCATGGTCATCTACATCGCGGCGCTCCAAAATGTGCCGACAGATTTACTCGAAGCGGCTAAAATCGACGGGGCAAACCGGTTGAAGATGCTTCGTCATATCACCCTCCCCATGATCATGCCGTCGATCACGATTTGTCTGTTCTTGACGATCTCATGGTCGTTCAAAGTATTCGATACGAACTTGTCACTGACGAACGGCGGGCCGTTCAAATCGACGGAGATGCTCGCTTTGAACATCTATACCGAATCGTTTGTGAATAACAACTACGGACTCGGCTCGGCGAAAGCAGTCATCTTCTTCCTCGTCGTCGCGGCGATTACCGTCACGCAAGTATACTTGACGAAAAAGCGGGAGGTGGAGGCATGACGACGGAAAAAATTGAACGCATCGAAGCGAATATCGATCAGGCACCACGACAATTGTTGCCGCAAAAGCCGTTGCGGACGGGCGGATATACGGCGGGGCTCGGTCTCGTCGAGTTGGTGGCGATCTTACTCGGGCTCTTGTACCTCGTCCCGTTCTATTACGTCATCGTCAACTCGTTCAAATCGATCGCCGAGATTTACACGAATACGTCTGCCTTGCCGAATGTTTGGCTCGCCTCGAACTATTCAGAGGCATGGGAGGCGATGAACTACGGACGCGTCTTCTTGAACTCACTCCTCATCACGGCCGGCGCGAACCTACTGATCGTGTTGTTCACATCGATGGCGGCTTGGAAGCTCGTCCGGACGAAACATTGGATTTCGACGGTCATCTTCTTCTTGTTCGTCGCGGCGATGGTCATCCCGTTCCAGTCAATCATGATTCCGCTCGTGAAAGTATCGAGCGTACTCGGGCTGTTAAATAGCCATTGGGGACTGATGGTCATGTATCTCGGGTTTGGGTCAGGCATCTCCGTGTTCTTATATCACGGGTTTATGAAGTCGATTCCGGAAGAAATCGAAGAAGCAGCCATCATTGACGGTTGCTCGACGTGGGGCGTCTTTTGGCGCATCGTGTTCCCGCTTTTAAAACCAATCACGGTGACGATTGTCATCTTGAACAGCCTTTGGATTTGGAACGACTTTCTGTTACCTTCACTTGTCCTCCGAGACATCGAACTGCGGACGATTCCGCTCGCGACGTTCTATTTCTTCGGACAATATACAAAACAATGGGATTTGGCACTCGCTGGTTTAGTCCTTGGGATCGTTCCGCTCCTCGTCTTTTTCTTCGGTATGCAAAAGCATATTATCAAAGGGATCACGAGCGGCTCGATCAAATAACCCTTCCCAAGGGATCTCCCCCGTCCGCTACACGGGGGAGAATTTTTTTGAAAAAAGCTGTTGACATTCGTCGGAATATTTATAATAATTGGGTCAATTCAATTGTGAACGACATTGAAAGGACGAGTACACAGAAGACGTAAGCAAAGCGAGCCGGGGAAGGTGAGAGCCCGGACTGAAATCTCTGTCGAAGAACCTCCTGGAGTCGCTACCCGAACGCTTTGCAAGTAGACGTAGCCGGAATGTTCCCCGTTATCGGAACTACGAGATGTTCGTCTCGAAAAAGTGAGTAGATTCGTCTACTAATTTGGGTGGCACCGCGGAGCTTGAAGCCTTCCGTCCCATAGTCCATGGGATTGGAGGGCTTTTTTCTATTGCTCCGTCCCAAAATCCCACAATTGGAGGAAGAAAACATGACAACGACAGCAATGAGCAAGATGAAGGAAAAACAACAGGCGATTACAGTAGTGAAGGCGACATTCGAAGACAAATTCAGCACGGCGCTCGGATTGACACAAGTTCAAGCACCACTGTTCGTCACATCGGCGAGCGGGGTCAACGACCACTTGAACGGCGTCGAACGCATCATTCAGTTCGACACGCAGTATCCGGGACACGAACTTGAAATCGTTCAGTCGCTCGCGAAATGGAAACGAGAAGCGCTCGGCCGTTACGGATTCGAGGTCGGGGAAGGCTTGTACACCCAAATGCGCGCCATCCGTCGTGATGAAGAGCTCGACGCGACGCACTCGCTTCACGTCGACCAATGGGATTGGGAACGCGTCATCGCCCGGGAACACCGGACGACGGAGTACTTGAAGGCGACGGTCGAATCGATTTACGCGGCACTCCGCGAGACGGAGCAGACGGTCGAATCGATGTACGGGATTGAGGCGATTTTGCCAGAGTCGATTCATTTCTTGACGAGCCAAGAGCTCGAAGACCTTTACCCGACGCTCACGCCAAAAGAACGTGAGCACGCGATTTGTAAAGCGTACGGTGCGGTCTTCCTCTCGCAAATCGGTGGTGCACTCGCCTCAGGCGATAAGCATGACGGTCGTGCGGCCGACTACGATGACTGGTCACTCAACGGCGACATCCTCGTCTGGCACCCGGAACTCGAATCGGCGTTCGAATTGTCGTCGATGGGGATCCGTGTCGACGAGACGGTACTCGCTGAGCAGTTGGTGACAGCCGGTGCCGAAGAGAAACGGAAGTACCCGTTCCACCAAGCCGTCCTCGAAGGACGCCTCCCGCTTACCATCGGAGGGGGCATCGGGCAATCCCGTGTCGCCATGTACTTGCTTCGTGCCCGCCATATCGGCGAAGTCCAATCTTCGGTTTGGCCGAGTGAGATGATCACCGCGTGTGAAGAAGCCGGAATCAGCCTGTTGTAATTATATAGAAGAAACTAAAACCAGGACTTTCTTTTTCAATAAGAAAGTCCTGGTTTTCTGTGCAACATTTTCCACCCTACACGTCAATTTTGACACCTACATAATGGAAGCGTTTTCATCTAAAGTTAGGGTGTACCGATTGGAATCATGATTGTCGACTCTATACTTAGGGAGGAAGCGAAATGAAACGTAAATGGAGATTATCGACCGCCGTGATGACGGCTGGGATGGTATTGACTCTTGCGGCCTGTGGCGGCGGGTCGCTTACGGAAGATGAAGGATCGAACGATGCGAACGCGGATAGCGGGGACAAACAAGACGTCACGTTGAACGTCTTCCAGTTCAAGGCGGAAATCGCCAAAGACCTCGAGGCGATGGCGAAAGAATACGAAGAAGAGACGGGCGTCAAAGTGACCGTCCAAACGGTCGGAGGCGGAGCCGACTATGGGGCAGCGCTCAAGTCCCAGTTCGCGTCAGGCAATGAACCGGACATCTTCAATAACGGTGGCTTCACCGAAGCACAAACGTGGAAAGACAAGTTGGAAGACTTGTCGGACGAGAAATGGGTCGGTGACTTGACCGAAGTGGCCAAAGAACCGATGACGATGGACGACAAACTGTACGGGATGCCGATGAACTTGGAAGGCTATGGTTTCATCTATAATAAAGAGCTGTTCGATAAGGCGGGCATCAGCGAACTGCCGAAGACGTTGTCTGAGTTGACGGATGCGGCTGAGAAGTTGGATAAAGCAGGCATCACGCCGTTCTCGGTCGGTTATGCCGAATTCTGGATTCTCGGTATCCATTTGCTCAACATTCCGATGGCGCAGCAAGACGATCCGGATGCGTTTATCCAGGCGCTGAACGAGAATAAAGGAAAATTCGAGGACAACGAGCAATTCCAACAGTTCTTGAAACTGTTCGACCTCACGATCAAATATGGAAATAAAAATCCACTTACGACGGACTATAACACGCAAGTCACTCAGTTCGCTCAAGGTGAGACGGCGATGCTTCAACAAGGGAACTGGGCGCAACAGATGATTCTTGACGTGAACCCGGACATCGAGATGGGCTTCGTGCCAATTCCGATCAATGATGACAAAGAGAAGATGGACCGCCTCCCGGTCGGTGTCCCGAACAACTGGGTCGTCAACAAAAACTCCGAGTATAAGGAAGAAGCGAAGGATTTCCTCGAATGGATGGCGACGTCCGATACGGGTAAAGACTACATGGTCAACAAGTTCAAATTTATCCCGGCGTTCAAATCGATTGAAGCGAACGACCTTGGACCACTTGCGGACGATATCTTGGCCTATTCAAACGAAGGCAAGACGATCTCGTGGAACTGGTTCAAGTATCCGGATGGTGCGGTCAACGAGTATGGCGCACTGATGCAAGCATACGTTGGCGGTCAAAAGACAGGCGACGAGATGCTTCAAGACTTCACGAAAGTATGGGCCGATAAGGCGAAATGATAGCAACACAAGCGGCGAAATGACCCCTTCGCCACTTGTGTTTTTTTTATGAAGAAACTGTCACATGAATCCCATAAAAATGACACACATACCCCCCTAGGTTTTCGTACAATATGTTCTGTAAGCGATTCATCAAGAGGAGGGGTTATGAAACGACTAAGCGGGTTACTCGCGTTATGGTTCTTCTCACCGATCACTGTTCAAGCGAACGAGGAACCGGTGTCGCTCAAAGAACCGATTGTGATTCAATCGAACGAAACGTTTAACGGTGAAGGAAAGCGGTTCAGTAGTTGTGAACATCCTGCGTTTCAACTCGAAGGGACCGGGGCCGTGCTCGAGAACGTCGAGATCGAACAGTGCGAACGGACGACCGTGCCCGCGGTGCTCGTCGTGGGACTCGGCCATCAAGTCATCGACGTTACGATTGAGGCGACCGGGACCGGGATCGCCGTCGAGAACAGTTACGGGGTCAGGTTGATTCGACCGAACGTGACAGGGAAGGGTGAGGAGGAAGGAATCTCCATCGAGGATAGCGAGGCGATCGTCATCAAAGGAGCCATCGTCGACCACGTCCGTGACGGCATTTATATTGAAAACGGGACCGGACACGAGTTGACCCGGCCGCTCGTCACGAACTCACGATACGGCGTTCATCTTATGTTCCCGACGGACGTCTCGATTGTGTCCCCGAATCTGCACAACAATGAAACTGGCGCGATGGTGATGGGGACCGAGCGCGTCCGTATCGAGAATGGACAAATCTATGATCAAGTCGGTGCGACAGGAATGGGACTCATGCTGTTCGAAGCGATTGAAACGAGCATCCGTGCCAATGCGATTTATGGGAACCGCGTCGGCATTTATGCCGAAAAATCGGAATGGACGACAATCCATGATAACGGTGTGAACGGAAATGATATCGGCCTAAGGATGAAACGGGCCAACGGGATGACGTTGACCGGGAACGATGTGACGAACAATCGCTATCCCGTCGTATCATTTGAAGCGGCCGATAACGTGATTGTCGGCAACGAATGGGGCGGGCAGACACTCGATTTGACCCAGGACGGGCAGAGCGAGATCCCGTATCGGGCCGACCCATATTTGTTTTTGCTCGCTGATTCGTATGAAGCGTTTGAATTGCTGTACGGGGCTCCAGGGTTGACCGTACTCGAGCGTGTCCTCAGGAGCCCCGACGAGGTCACGCTCACCGATGTTTCGCCACGGGCGACGACGTTCGAGTTAAAGTGGCAGGGAACGGTTGGGGCAACCGTGTTAAGTGGATTATTGATTTTATTATGGCGATTTGGGAGGAAACAAGATGATTACTTATAAGAAGATGGCAGGATTACTTACCGTATCAGGATTGACGCTCGCATTGGGTGCGTGTTCAAGCGCGGCGGCGGAACCGTTTGACATCGAATGGGGCGAGACCGAATGCGAAGTATGTAACATGAAGATCATGGACGAACAGTTCGCTGCCGAGGCGATCATGGACAACGGAAAAGGCTATGCATTCGATGACATCGGTTGTTTGATGCGGGACTGGTATCCGGAACAGACAGAAGAAGACATCGCAGCTATGTACGTCAAAGACTACAACACGAAAGAATGGGTCGACCTTGAAGAAGGAACATTCGTCTACGATAAGATGTCGAAGACACCGATGGCTTACAATATCGTCTCGTTTGCGAAGGAAGCGGATGCTGAGGCATACGTGGACGAGAACGGCGGCATGGTCATGGACCTCGACGACTTGAAAGACCATTCATGGGAGCGCGGGGAAATGAAACAGCATAAAAAGATGAACGCAGATGATGACAGCAAGATGAGTGAGAATGATTCCTCAGAAGGCCACGGACAGTAAATGATGCTGTGGCGGATCGAGTGGTCGCGCACGTTACGTCAAAAAGAGAGTTACGTCTTCCTGTTCACCTGGATGGTGACGCTCGTGCTGCTTGGCGGTCTCGGACAAGCGCTACCGGTGGCGACCGCCTACACGAACGTCAACGCGACATTACTCACCATCATCGGACTCGTCTTACCGCTTTTCGTCATGTTGACGACGGCGCTCCAGTGGGGAGGGGAGCGGGAGTCGAAACGTTTGCGTCTCTTGACGACGTACCCGCTATCGATGTTTCACCTCGTCTGGATGCGTTACACCGCCTTTCTCGCGACGCAGGCTTTAATTGTCACGCTCGCCTATGCGCTCTCGTCATTCTTCGTATCGATGCCTCTCAAGACGTGGGTCGTCCTTTGGGCATATTCGCTCGGGCTCATCGCGTATGGGGCGGCGTTCGGGACATTCGTTGGCGTCATCGGTCGAAATCGGCTTCAAGCTGTCCTCATGTCTTTCCTCGTTTGGACTGTCTTGATTTTGTTATGGCCGACGGTGCTCGTCAGTGTCATTGCGTGGATACCATACGGTGTTCAGGCGGAAGCGATGGTCGGCGCCTTGTTTTTGAACGGATTTGAGTTGTTGCGCGTCTGGGTGAGCGCAGTATTGGCGGCCCCCGATTTGTTCGGGGCCATCTATGAGACGTTTATTGGGTGGCTCGACGGCCCGGTCGGTACGGCTGTCGTCGGTGCGACAATCATCGGGGTCATTCTCAGTATGTTGGGCGCGGCGGCGTGGTGGTTACGACGGGAGGGTCGACATGATTCAACTTAATCAAGTGGGAAAACGATACGGCGAGTCATGGGCGCTCCATCCGCTTGACGGTGCGATTGACTCAGGCCAGGTCGTCGCTTTATGCGGCAGCAACGGGGCTGGGAAGTCGACACTGTTGAATCTTATGAACGGCACGATTCCCCCAAGCGTCGGGAGCGTGTCCTTGAACGGTCGAACGATCGATGACGGGAAGGTGTACCATCGGACGTTTGGATACATGCCAGACGACTTTGCGTTCGATCCGTCTTGGACCGTCGGTGAGACGTACGCCTATTACGCATTATGGCAAGGCGTGAAACCGGATTTAGCGCTGTTGGAGCGCGTCGGTCTCGATGGATTGAGAAACCGAGCCGTCGGGAAGTTGTCGAAAGGGATGCGTCAACGTCTCCTACTGGCGCAGGCGCTCGTGACGAAACCTGACATCTTGCTCCTCGATGAACCGACGAACGGACTCGATCCGACTTGGATGCGTCTGCTCGGTGGCTTGTTGCGGGAAGAAGCTGAGCGTGGTGCGACGATCGTCTGCTCGACACACCAGCTTGATGTAGCAGCGATGCTCGCTGATGAAGTATGGATGCTCAAGGACGGTCGGCTCGCAGGTCGCGTCCTCGTCACGGACGAAGCGGCGGCTTATGCTGAAATCAAACGTTTCTTTTTCGAATCGGAAGTTGAGGCTTGTCAAACCGGCGCGGCTCGCACAAAATAATAGACAGTTGAAGTGGTGCTCGGAACCTTCCGGCACCACTATTTTATTGGGGAGATGAAACAAATGAGAAAGAATGTTACGGTCGCGCTGTTATTGGCGACTTTTTTAGCGGCGATTGAAGGGACGGTCGTCTCCGTCGCAACGCCGGTCATCGCGAGCGAATTGAATGGGGCCGCCCTCGTGAGCTGGGTGTTTGCCGCCTTCTTGCTGTTCACGGCGGTATCGACACCAATCTATGGGAAGGTGGCCGATTTGTTCGGCCGAAAGCGTGTCCTGTTATTTGGAATCGGGCTGTTCACGCTCGCCTCACTTCTTTGCGGACTTGCCACATCGATGGAACAACTGATTGTCTTCCGGGCGCTTCAAGGGCTCGGCGCCGGTGCGGTATTACCAATCTCGATGACGATTATCGGCGATTTGTATAAATACGAAGAGCGCGGCAAGATTCAAGGGATTTTGAGCGCGGTGTGGGGCGTATCGGGCGTGCTCGGTCCGGTCATCGGCGGGTTCTTGGTCGAGACGTTGTCTTGGCGTTACGTCTTCTTATTGAACGTACCGTTCGCACTTTTATCGTTCATCATGATCGTCACGTTCTATAAAGAGACCGTGACCGAGACGACGGAACGGATTGACGTCAAAGGAGCGTTGTTGTTCGCGTTCGGTACGACGGCGTTCTTGTATGGGCTGATCACGTTCAGCGAGACGAACGTCTGGACGGCCTCGGTCGTCGCCAGTGCCGTCTTCAGCGTCATCTTGCTCACCAGTTTCTTCTTATCGGAACGACGGGCGAAGACACCGTTGTTGCCACTCGAATTATTGAAACAACCAATCATCGCGTCGATCAATGGGGCCGTCTTCTTCGCGGCGTGGGTCCTCGTGTCAATGTCGGCCTATATCCCGATTTGGGCACAGGCCGTCCTTGGGAAATCAGCGACCGAAGCCGGATTCATGCTCATGCCACTCTCGGTCGCTTGGACATTCACGTCGATTATCGGCGGCCGTACACTTGGAGCGGCCTCGCCACGGCGTCGGGCCGTGACAGGAATGAGTCTCTTGTTGATCGGGACAATCATCTTGACGCTGCTCACGCAATCAAGCCCAGATCTGTTCGTCTACCTCGCTGTCGCCATTATTGGCGTCGGGTTCGGCTTGTCACAGCCGATGTTCATCGTCGTCTTGCAGACCGTCGTATCTTACCGGCAACGCGGGACCGCGACGGCCGCGAACTCATTTTTGAGTACCGTCGGTCAGACGCTCGGTGTTGCCGTGTTTGGTGCAGTATTCAACTTTATCGTCCTCAGCGGTTTCCGTGACGAGGCGGGCTTGAGCGACGTATCACTCGAATCGTTCTTTAATCGAAGCGTCACCGAGACGTTAAACACGACGGTCCGGCTCCAAGGCGAGCAACTCATCGCCACCGGATTGAATACCGTCTTCATCGGAGCGGCACTCGCGGCGTTCATCGCGTTGTTGATCGCGCTTCGCTTACCAGCTAACCCACCCGAACCTTCACGCGACAACTAAAGACACGGTATGATGGTGAAAAGGAGGCGATCATGTTGAAACGATGGATCCTTGTGTTATCTCTTGCCGTATTAGCAGGTTGTGCATCGGAACCTGCTGACGCACCGGCGCCAAAAGAGACTCCGGTCGAAGAGTCGACCGAAGAAACACCTGCGGAAGATACACCAGGCGATGCACCAACATCGGAAGCAGACGATTCGCTGACATTCGGTGCGAGCGAGTCTGTCGTTGAGCAATTGGACGTACCGTGGTCGATGGTAAGGACCGACGAAGGATGGCTTATCTCGGAACGAGGTGGCACAATCGCCGTCATCGATGCGGACGGGAATCTCGATCGACAACCGGTCGTCCTCGAAGAAGATGTGCTCGAAATCGGCGAGGGTGGTTTACTCGGCCTGGCCTTGACGACAGATTTCACGACATCCCGACAAGTGTACGCCTATCATACGTACGGGACACCTGGGGACGTACGAAACCGGGTCGTCGAATTGACGTGGGACGGGGAGCGCTTTGAAGAGACGGCTGTCGTGCTCGATGACATCCCAGGCGCCCAGTTCCACAACGGCGGCCGCTTATTGCTCGATGGCGACGCACTTTGGGTCACCACGGGAGACGCCCTCGTTCCGGATCTCGCTCAAGATGAGACGTCGATTGCCGGAAAAGTGTTACGGGTGTCCTTATCCGGAACAGGCGAGCCAACCGATTGGATTTATTCGTCGGGCCACCGCAATCCCCAAGGTTTGACGAAAGTTGGCGACACGCTCTATGCGAGTGAACATGGGGCGTCCGGTCACGATGAAGTGAACACTCTCGAGCGGGGAAACAACTATGGCTGGCCGCTCATCGAGGCAGACCAGGAACAAGATGGTCTCGAGACACCATGGTTCGAAGTCGGGGAGACATCGTGGGCACCTTCGGGAATCGCGGCGGACGACCGTTACGTATACATGGCGACGCTTCGGGGGAATCGCCTTGTTGCCATCGACCGAGAGACAAAAGAGGTCACCCCGCTCGTCGAGGACAAAGGGCGTATCCGTGATGTCTGGTTAGGAGACGGAGAGCTCTACTTCATCACAAACAATACGGATGGACGCGGAAATCCGAGCAATGAGGATGATCAGCTGTATCGCTTGACCCTCGAATAGAAACTGACACCCGTGTCAGTTTCTATTTTTTTGTTGTCGATATCCAATTATCAGGTATAATGGACTTCATATGGAAAATGAAGGGGAATTTTACATGAAACAATCGCAATTGGTACATAAGAACGAAAAGCTGTATTTTGGACTGCTCGTCGCGGCCAGCGTGTTGACGGTGGTGTTAGGAATCGTCTTCACAATCGCCTCACTCGGTATTTTCTTATGGATAATCGGAACGATTTTAGCACTGTCTCTATTCACGCACTGGCTTCAAATCGGATATATTCGCACGAACGGCGTCAAAGTGACAGAGCGTCAATTTACCGACTTGCATCATACGTATCAGCGTGTCGGGCAAGAGATGGGGATTCGCCTACTCCCGGACGTCTATATTCTTCAAGCCGGGGGCGTCTTGAACGCTTTCGCGACACGTTTCTTCCAAAAGAACATGGTCATCTTGTATTCGGATATCGTCGAGTTGTCACGTGATGGGTACACGAAAGAAGTCGAGTTTGTCATTGCGCATGAACTGGCACACATTCGCCGTAATCACGTTCAAAAACAGTGGGCCATGATGCTCGGCGGCTGGATCCCGTTTTTAGGGTCTGCCTATTCGCGCGCCTGTGAATTTACGTGTGACCGCATGGCCGCCCACTACATTCAAGACCAAGCCGCATCGAAACGTGCCCTCACGATTCTTGCGATCGGTGGGAAGTTGGCAAAAGAAGTGAGCGAGTTTGACTACTTGTACGAAGCGAGCCGTGAGAACGGATTTATCGCCAAGTTGAGCGAGCTGTTATCGACGCATCCGCCGCTCCCGAAACGGATTGCGGCCATCGCGACGAACGCGGGTGAGACGAACGTTCCGGTCTTCAAGACGGCCGGATACGTCAAAGGCTCGATTATCAGCACGATCATCTTGAGCGTCATTGTCAACGTGGCCATCGTCGCCTGGTTGTTCACGAGCGACGGATTGACGGGCTTATCGGAAGGCATCGGCTCACTTGATGCGATGTCAGAAGAACCGATTCAAGAACTTGCCTACAACGCCGCAACGTACGAAGAGTTTGAGGCTTTATTGGCAGACGGGGCTGACGTCAACACGCAAGATCTGTATGGCGATACGCCGCTCCATAACTTGTTATACGGGGAAGGCGCGGACATCGACACGGTCGAGCTGTTGCTCGAGAGCGGTGCCGACGTGTCCCTCGAGAACGAGGACGGGATGACCCCGGCTGAACTCGCTGCCGACTCGGGTCAACCAACAGGAATCATCGAATTGATTCAATCGTACGAGTGAACAGAGAGGTTTATGGCCATGCGTGTGGCCATAAACCTTTTTAATAACAGCTATTGCAAACGCTTGCATAAGCCGTGATATAATGACAGCGAGGAGGCGATACGTGGATGAGCATTCGGACGAAGCTGACGGGAATGATCGCCTTGACGATTATCGTTCCCGTCATTTTGGCGACGGTCATTTCTTTTTGGTACGTCAAAGACAGGGAGCGAGAGCGGGGGCTCCAGCTCACCGAATGGTCGCTTGAGCGTGGGACGCTGCAAATGGAGCGATATATCTCGGACTTGAGCCGCCTGCCGACAAGTCTATATGCGAACCGGGACGTGCTCGATATTCTCGAGTATGGGCCGGGGCTATCCCTTCAGCAGACCGAATTGGAAGTGAGACGGGCGCTCCTCGGAATGTACTTGTCCCGCGAGGATGTGGCCCAGATTCAACTGCTCATGCTCGAGGACATGGACTCGTTCGCCGCTTATAAAATGAAAGTGTCCCCGCGTTCGAAACAGCAACCGAGTGCGATTCAACAGCAGTTGTTGAAGGATGAAGAGAGTCGCGTCCTGCTCGAGGCCTCGCATCCGCTTGTGCCGTATCATGATTTCGGTCCGCTCGTCTCGGAAGAAGATGTCGTCACGCTTCATTTTCGGCTCGATAAGATTGAGACGGACCAGCCGCTCGCGATTCTTTCCATTGATATCCCGGAAGACGTCTTCATCGGTCAGCTCGCCTCGTTACAGAACAACCCGACTGAGAGCCTCTGGTTCATCGGAGGCAGTAATCAAGTGTTCGCGCAACTCGGTGACGGTGAAATCCCGCAAAACGTGTCGACGAACTCGTTGTCGAGCGACGGGAAGCATCACCGCATTGTCAAATCGTTCGAGTTTGAGAACCAGACGTTTTACGTCGGGAAATCGATTCCTGATCGTCTGTTGACCGAACCGGCATCGCGGACATCGTTTATCATCTTCGTTGTTGGGATGGTGTCGCTCGTATTGGCGTTGATCGGTGCGACCTACGCTTCGATGCGCTTGACGACCCCGATCAAGACACTGACATCGAATATATGGCGCATTGAACAAGGGGATATGACGGTCTCGTTCGATTCCCTGGGAAATGATGAGTTCGGTGTGCTCGGACGGCAATTCAAACGGATGATCGAACGCATTGACGATTTGATTCAACGCGAGTATCGTCTGGCGCTCGAAAATCGGACGAATGAACTGAGAGCGCTCCAAGCCCAGACGAACCCACATTTTTTATTCAACGCCTTGCAGTCGATTGGGACGCTTGCCCTGAAAGGGGACGGTAAGACGGTGTACCGTCTCATCACGCAGCTCTCCTCGATGATGCGCTATACGATGCACCCTGATGAGTCGCTCGTGACGCTTAGGCGAGAAGTCGACCACCTCACGTCTTACATTCGGCTGCAGAAAGTCCGTTTCCCCGATCAATTCGAGATCGAGGTCGACGTGCCGGAGACGCTCCTCGACTTGACCGTGCCGAAGATGATTTTACAGCCGCTCGCCGAGAACTTCTTTAAGCACGGGTTTGAGCGGGACGGTGCGACAGCAGCGAACCGCTTCTCGGTCCGGATTCACCAGGTGGGGCCAGATCTCGTGATTCGATGTGAGAATAGCGGACGCGATATCTCGGACGAAGAGCTAGCGCTGTTAAAAGAACGGATTGAGAAGTCGACCCAACCTTTGAATGGTGCAGAAGGCACCGGTTTAAAGAACATTCGGGATCGACTCATGTTAAACTATAATCGGGAGGCTCAGTTTATGTTGGCTACACCAGAGACAGGCGGATTTCGTATTGTCATGCGTTTCCCGGCTGTAAAGGAGGCGGATGCGTCATGACGAAAGTATTGATCGTCGATGATGAGTCGCCGGTACGGGAAGCGGTGAAACTGCTCGGGGAGTGGGAACAGCTCGGCGTCACGAAAGTGATCGAGGCGCAGGACGGGGAAGAAGCGAAACGAATCATCGCCAAGGAACGGCCGGCACTGATTTTATCGGACCTGCAGATGCCTCGTTGTAACGGCATCGAGCTGATGGAATGGGTTCATAAGGAAGCTGAGGCGACCAAGCTAATCGTATTGACCGGTTATGACGAATATTCGTACATGCGGCGTGCGATTCAGCTCGGTAGTTTTGATTACTTGTTGAAGCCGATCGACCCGGACGTCTTGAATGAGACGCTTGCACGCGCTCTTGCTGACGTCACGCCTGATGAAGCGGATCCGATTCTACAGATTGGTGCGTTCATCGAGCGCCATTATGCGGAAGAACTCAGCTTACAAGGGATGAGCGAGCGCTTTTACTTGAGCCGCGAATACATATCGCGTCGCTTCAAACAACAGTACGGCGTCAACTTATCCGAATATTTGCTGTCGATCCGGATGCTCGAGGCGAAACGTCTCCTTGAGACGAGTAGACAACGTATTTATGAAGTCGCCCAAGCGGTCGGCTTTTCGGATGATAAATATTTCCGGAAAGTCTTTAAAAAACAGGTTGGCATCACCCCGAATGAATATCGGGAGCAGTGTCACCGACTATCTTGAAGGAGGAATTTAATCATGAGTGTACACATTGGGGCAGAACCAGGACAAATCGCAGAAACGGTATTGTTACCGGGAGATCCGCTTCGCGCGAAATATATCGCGGAAACGTTCCTTGAGGACGTCGAGTTATATAACGAGGTCCGCGGGATGTATGGCTTCACAGGAACATATAAAGGGAAACGCATTTCGGTTCAAGGGACAGGAATGGGCGTTCCATCGATGTCGATTTACGTGAACGAATTGATCATGTCATACGGCGCGAAAAACTTGATCCGTGTCGGTACGGCCGGTGGGATTCAAGAAGACGTTAAAGTACGTGACGTCGTCATCGCGATGAGCGCATCGAGTGAGATGGGTCAAAACCGTGTGCGCTTCAACGGGATGGACTATGCACCGACAGCGACGTTCGACCTCCTACATCGCGCTTATATGAACGCTGAAAAGGCCGGCATCCCGGTCAAAGTCGGTCAAATCTTCACAGCCGACCAATTCTATCAAGATGATTTCCACCATTTCAAGAAGTGGGCCGACTTCGGTTGCCTCGCCATCGAGATGGAGGCGGCAGGACTCTACACACTCGCTGCGAAACATAAAGTGAACGCGTTGACGATCCTTACGATCTCAGACCACTTGTTGACAGGAGAAGAGACGACATCCGAAGAACGTCAAACGACGTTTGACGAGATGATCCGTGTCGCACTCGATACAGCGGTCGAAGTCACGAACTGATGCAAATGCCCTACAAGCCACTGGTTTGTAGGGCATTTTTGTGTCCGTGCGCCTTCCCGTGTATACAAAGTGAAACCGGCAAGCTAGACTGAAGCTGAAACGAACAGTTCGAAAATCGGGCTGTACCAAGGAGTTGTGACTATGAACAAAGCATCTGCTTTTGTCATTTATAGTATCGTCTTTTTTGCTTTCTTTGATCTTTTTGCCCAGCTTCCGGTCATGAGCACGTTCGCGACATCGGTCGGTGCGACACCGTTCATCGCCGGACTCGTCATTGCCATTTATTCGTTGTCGAACACGTTCGGCAACATTTTATCGGGAATCTGGACTGACCGGATCGGTCCGATTGTCATCTTATTCGTCGGTCTCGGGCTATCGAGCCTCAGTCTATTGTCATACCATCTCGTCGACACATCGACGACGCTTCTCATCGTCCGCATCGTGCACGGGTTCGTCGCCGGCTTGATCGTACCGGCCGCGTTCACATTGTCTGCTAATTTGACCGCAGCAAACCGTCAAGGGAAGAAAGTGGCATTGACCGGCAGTTTTGTCGGGTTGGCGGCCATCATCGGGCCGGCGTTCAGTGGGATCATGGCGAGTCGAACGACCGTCCCCGTCGTTTTCACATACGTCGCGTTTTATGGGGCGATGGTCGCATTACTCGCACTCATCTTTTTACGTCCGTCGAAACTGTCGCTCGGAACATCGAGCCGTCAAGAGGAAGGGAAATCACGGCTTGAACGTGACGTCGTGAAGGCGTATATCGGTGCCTTCCTTTTAATGTTCTCGCAAGGTGCGATCGCGTTCTTGCTACCGCTTTATGTACAGTCGCTCGGCTATGACTCCCGCTTGAGCGGGACACTGCTTAGTACGTTCGGAATCATGGCGGTGCTCGTATTTGTGTTACCGACGAACCGTTTGTTCGATCAAATCGAACCAGCGAAACTTGCGGCACTCGGTGTCGGCATTCTTGGTGTGAGCCAACTGTTGATCGGCCGTGCCGAGACATCTAGTCTCTTATACGGGGTGCTCGCCTTGTACGGTGTCGGTTTCGCGATCTTATTCCCAGCCATCAACACGATGTTGATCAAAGCCACCAACCATGCCAACCGTGGCAAATCCTACGGATATTTTTATGCCTTCTTCTCGCTCGGGACGGTAACGGGATCGGCTTTTTTAGGCTGGCTTTCCATCACGTTGACGCAAAAATTCACGGTGACCGGAGGCATCTTGCTCGCCGCCGGGTTGGTTCTCGTCATGATGCAACAAGCGAAAAAGCGGAACGTGCCCGTGAGATAAGGCAGACCGAGAGTGTGCGGAGCGAAGGTTCAAAATGGTCGATGGCCAAGAGAAAATGATAAGATGAAGCTAGCGCTATCATCTAAGGGAGGCAGATTTATGCTCGCACCAATCGAACAGTTGACCATCGAAGAGCTCATCCGTAAACAACGTCGCTTCTATCGGACACAAGCGACCAAATCGCTCGCATTCCGTCTCAGTATGCTGACGTTTTTAAAAGAATCGATCAAACATCATGAGGCCGAAATTCTCCAAGCGTTGGAGCAGGATTTGAACAAATCGGAACTCGACGCGTTCACGACGGAGATTGGTTTCGTCTACGATGAGATTACACGGACGACTCGTGAGTTGAAACGTTGGATGCGCCCGAAGCGAGTCCGCGGTGCTTCGATTCATCTCGGGACGAAAAGTGAGGTCATGTATGAACCTTATGGCACGGTACTGATTATCGCTCCATGGAACTACCCGTTTCAATTGGCGATGGCACCGCTCATCGGAGCGATTGCCGCAGGGAACACGGCCGTCGTGAAGCCTTCGGAATTGACACCGAACGTCGCCCAAATAATCACAAAAGTGCTCGAACGGGCGTTCACTGACCGCTACGTCGTCAGCGTCGAAGGAGATAAAGACGTGGCGACGGAACTGCTCGCAAAGAAGTGGGACCATATCTTCTTCACTGGGTCGACACCGGTCGGAAAAATTGTCATGGAGGCGGCGGCAAAACATTTGACGCCGGTCACGCTTGAGCTCGGCGGGAAATCGCCGGCCATCGTCCATGACGATGCCAATATCGAGATTGCGGCGAAACGGATCGCTTGGGGCAAATGGATGAACGCCGGGCAAACGTGCGTCGCTCCAGACTATGTCCTCGTCCATGAATCGAAACGAGAGGTATTCCTCGAAGCCATTAAACGTGAAGCGTTCACGATGTTCGGGAATGGCGTCGGGACGAAGCGGTTCACACGAATCGTCAATGAGACACATTTCGACCGCTTGATCGGATATTTGACGGAAGGCGACGTATTTTTCGGAGGTCAGACCGACCGAGATCAATTGAAGATCGCTCCGACTGTATTGACGGACATCGAAGAAGACGCAAACGTTATGAAGGATGAGATTTTTGGGCCGATTCTACCGGTACTCACGTATCGTCAACTCGACGAAGTGATTGATTTCGTCGCAGCGCGCCCACACCCGCTCGCGCTCTATTTGTTCACTGAGACGAAAGAGGTGGAGCAGAAGGTGATGAAGCATCTCACGTTTGGCGGAGGTTGTGTCAATGATGTCCTTATGCATTTGACGAACCCGAACCTGCCGTTCGGTGGCGTCGGTGAGAGCGGAATGGGCTCGTATCATGGTCGCTACAGCTTTGAGACGTTCAGCCATGCCAAATCGATTTTACGCAATACGACGAAATTTGATTTACCGGTTCGTTATCCGAACTTCAAAGGAGCCGAGAAGTTGATTCGACTCGTCTACCGATGATTGGATTAGACTGCAGAGAGCCTGCAGTCTTTTTTTGTGAACGAAAAAATAAGAAGATTGTTTGAAATGTCACATACTTTTATGAAAATGCCCATTGCCCTCCTGTATAATAAAACCATATATCACGCACGAGGCCAGATTAGGCATGAGACCAGTGGAGGGAGCAGACAACATGACTATGAAATGTGGGACGACCCAACCGAACAGCTTCGTCTTCTCAGAAGAGACGAAACAGCTCTTATTCGAGATGATGACGTTTCAAGAATATTCAAAAGCGAGTATCGTTTGTTGGGAAGGAGAAAAATGCAGTAAGTTCTTTTATTTGAAGAGCGGTACCGTCAAATTCACGAAACTGACGAAAAAAGGGAGTTCGCTTATCATGTTCATATACGGCGCTGACGACTTCTTTGGAGAGTTCGACATCGACGATGTATTCCCGAGCTCCTACAGTATCGAGACGACCGAGGACAGTGTCATCGGCTGGATTTCAAAACAAGAAATGGACGAGCTCGTGCGTCAAGACGCGCAGCTGGCTACGGAGGTGTTGCGTTGGACTTCGATGATGCGCAAACAGTCCGAGATGAAGTTGCGTGACTTGTTGCTGTATGGGAAGCCAGGGGCGCTCGCCTCGACGTTGCTTCGCATGGCGGCAATGCACGGCGTAGAGGAGACAGAGGGGGTCACAGTTCCGAGACATCCGTCTGACGGCGAACTCGGACAATTGATCGGTGCACCTCGCGAAACGGTCAATCGAATGATGAACCAGTGGCGGAAAGAAGGCGTGTTAACGACGACTCCGACATCGATGGTGTTGCATGACATCGATTTCCTAAAAGAGCTATGTTACTGCGAAGGCTGTCCCGCCGGTATTTGTCGGCTTTGACTTGCCGTTCATAAGCGTTGAAAAACGTGCGGCGTCACAACATGAGAACATGAACAGGTGATTGGACCGACTGATGTCGGAGCAATCGCCTTTTTTGTATGCCTTTTTTTAAAATGTGAACTTTATGTGTGGAAACTACGCAAATTTGATGTGATTGTCACTTTTGAAGTGACAAATGTCACATATTAATCAGTGCCCCTTTTCATACAATGAAAGTGGAAATCAAAGGGAAAGGGGTCCTTCACGTGGAGAAAAACGATGGACAAGAACCGAACTTAAAAGGCACGTTCACATCGGTCATGATTGTCGCTGGCGTCATCATTGCCATGTGGTCGTCGGTCTTTTACTTATTTGTGACACGATAACGAGCAAGAGGAGGGAAGCACGATGCATATTCATAAACTTGAGAAGTATTGGTTAGTATTCGGCATTATTCTATTAGGCGTCTTTTTGACAGTGCTCGGTATCTCTGCGTTTGCGGCAGGGAATCAGCCGGCTTCGGACGCCGATTTGATCGACCCGGCAAAAGTGCATCAAACTGCACCGTTCGACAAACCAGGGCTTCATAAAATCGGTGACAACGAGTATGAGCTCGTCATGGTCGCCCAAGCGTTCACATTCACACCGGGCAATGTGGAAATCCCAAAAGGGGCGAAAGTCACGTTTCTCGTCACGTCACCGGACGTCGTCCACGGGTTCCAATTGACAGGGACACCGGTCAATATGATGGTCGTGCCAGGCCACATCAACTCGCTCACGTATACGTTCGAAGAAGCAGGCGAATTCTTGATTCTATGTAACGAATACTGTGGAACCGGACATCACATGATGTCGACAAAAATTAAGGTGGTGGACTAAATGAATGACGTAGCCTCAAAATTAAAACAGTGGGAAATGGAACGCGGCGTACCGGTACCAAGTATCGGTGTTAAAGAAGCGCGCCTCGCCTATGCCCATGTCGTCATTTCGGTCCTCGCCGTCCTGATCGGCGGTTTGGCAGGACTCATGCAGACGCTCATCCGAACGGGCGTCATCCCGGAAGTGTTCGGTTATTATCAACTCTTGACCGCGCACGGCATCATGCTCGGTCTCGTCTTCACGACAATGTTCATCATCGGTCTTCTTTACGCGCTCCTCGCTAAGTCGTTCGGACGTTTTGAGTCGTTCCCGACCCGGGTCGCGTGGCTCGGATTTTGGATGATCATCGCCGGTGCCGTGCTCGTCACGATCATGGTGCTCGCCAATAAAGCGACCGTGTTGTATACGTTTTACGCGCCGCTCATGGCCGACCCGATCTTCTATATCGGCCTCGTCTTGTTCGTCGTCGGCACATGGTTGTCTGCGTTCGCCATGTTCCGGATGTATGCGGACTACAAACGGGAGAACCCAGGTATTCACCCGCCGCTTCCGGCGTATATGAGTGTCATGACGATGCTATTGTGGGTCATCGCAACGCTCGGTGTTGCCGGAACGATTCTGTTCCAGCTGCTACCGCTTTCGCTCGGATGGAAAGATACGGTCGGGATTGAGTTATCACGGACGTTGTTCTGGTACTTCGGTCACCCCCTCGTCTATTTCTGGCTCATGCCAGCCTATATCGTCTGGTATACGGTCGTGCCGAAAGTCATCGGGGGGAAAATCTTCTCGGATGCGCTCGCCCGGATGGCGTTCCTGTTGTTCCTCTTGTTCTCGTTCCCGGTCGGTTTCCACCACCAGTTGACAGAGCCGGGGATTGAGCCGTTCTGGAAGTTCGTTCAAGTCATCTTGACGTTCCTCGTCGTCATCCCGTCGTTTATGACGGCGTTCTCGCTGTTTGCGACGTTCGAGCTGCGTGGTCGCGCACTCGGTGCCCGCGGGTTATTCGGTTGGGTCAAGAAAATGCCATATGGGGATGTCCGTTTCCTCGCGCCGTTCGTCGGCATGTTGTTCTTCATTCCAGCCGGAGCCGGCGGGATCATCAACGCATCGCACCAATTGAACGCGATGGTCCACAACACACTTTGGGTCACAGGTCACTTCCATATCACAGTCGGGACGGCCGTCGCCTTGACGTTCTTCGGAACGGCATATTGGCTCGTACCGGTATTGCGCGGTCGTACACTCACGAAAAAGATGAACCGACTCGGATTGATTCAAACGGGAACGTGGGCGTTTGGGATGTCAATCATGTCTTACGCAATGCACATCTCAGGACTCCAAGGTAACCCGCGTCGGACCGGACCGGCAACGTACTTCTCGGATGCGCTTACGCGCGAATGGATTCCATACCACATCGCCATGGCGATTGGCGGGACGATCCTCTTGATCTCGGTCCTCATCTTCGTTTACTCAATGTTCAACTTGTCGTTCCTCGCGCCGAAAGGGGAGGAAGAATTCCCGCTTGCTGAGACGGAAGAGGCAGCGATGGAGACGCCTCGTTTCTTTGAAAACTGGAAACTATGGATCACCGTCACGTTCGTCTTGATCGCGTTCGCTTATACGGTCCCGATTTGGCACTTGATTGAGAGTGCGCCACCGGGAGCGAAAGGCTGGGTGCTCTGGTAAACTGAAGTCAGCCCTTTAGCGGGGCTGACTTTTTTTGTGGGAAGGAGATGAGGGGATGGACACTTTACGGGAAACCATTCGTCGAGAACACGCCAAGCATCCGCAAGGCCGGCCGTTCATCGTCGCCATCGACGGATTGAGCGGAGCTGGGAAGACGACGCTTGTTGATCAACTGCGCGGGACCTCACCGAAGGAAATGATGCTACATATCGATGATTTTATCGTCGAGCGGCATCGGCGTTACGGGACGGGACAATCGGAAGCGATGGAATATTATGCGCTCCAATGGGACGTCGACTTACTTGTCCAGACGTTGTTCGAACCGTTGCGGCAAGGGGAGACAACGCTGACGTTACCGTACTATGCGCGCGACCGGGACGAAATCGTCATGCGAACGATCGAGATTGCTCCGAACGCACTTGTCTTGATCGAAGGGATTTTTTTATTGCGGGACGAGTGGCGCCCTTATTTTGACTACGTCGTCTATCTCGACTGTCCGCGGGAGGTCCGGTATGAACGGGTCTTGAATCGTGATACGTATATCGGCGATTTGTCGGAGCGGATTGCCAAGTACGAGCGCCGGTACTGGCCCGGAGAAGTGCATTATTTGAAGATGGTCAACCCGAAAGCCAAGGCCAATCACATCGTTCAATCCAGTTGACGCATCCACTTATAGGAGGATGCGTTTTTGTTTTGGAAAAAACTGTTGACTCCGTTAGTGTACTATGGTGATAATACAGTCAGGTAGTGTATTAGTCGCATCATACACTTAGAGAGGTGACCACATGATCATACAATTCAACACGAGAGCCCCGGTCTACATCCAAGTCGTCGACTACTTCAAAAAGAAAATGGCACTTGGCGAACTGCAGGCGGGCGAAGAGATGCCGTCGCGGCGCGAGCTCGCGAGCGAACTGAAAATTAACCCGAACACCGTCCAAAAGGCGTTCAAAGAAATGGAGGAACAACAATTGATTACGACCGAACGGAATCGCCCAAGTCGCGTGACGACGGATGAACACGTATTGAAACGGATCCGTACCGAACTCGTCGATGAGGCGGTCGCCGTCTTCGTCGAATCGATTCAAGAACTCGACGTCACGATGGATGAGCTCGTCGATAAAATCAAACGGCAATACGGGGAGGGGAATCTCGATGATCGAAGTATTGGGAGTTAAAAAACGTTACCGGAGAAAACAAGTTATCGAAGACGTGTCGTTCACGGCCCAAAAAGGAGAAATCACGTGCCTAATCGGCTTGAATGGGACCGGGAAGTCGACCATTCTCAAAGGGATCATGGGGCTGACGCCATTCGACCGGGGCACGGTGCTCGTCGACGGCAAACCGCTCGACTTGAATCGTGTCGCGTTCGTACCGGATCATTCGACGTTCCCCATCCATTTCACGATTGAACAGTGCGAGGCGTTCATGCGCGACTTTTATCCAAAGTTCGACCCGAAATTGTTTGCCCGTCTTGTCGATGAGTTCAAGCTGTTCCCAGAGGACAAGTTGAATGAACTCTCAAAAGGGACGCTCGCGAAAGTGAATTTGGCGCTCGGCATCGCCCAAGACCCGGACTATTTATTGCTCGATGAACCGTTCTCGGGCATCGACGTATTCTCGAAAGAACAAATCGTCGAGTTGTTCTCGAGTGACATCATGGAAGACCGCGGCGTCTTGATCACGACGCATGAGATTGAAGACATCGAATATTTGGTCGATAAGGCCGTCATGTTGAACAACGGTCGAATCGTCCGTGAGTTCGACGTTGAAGACGTCCGCTTCATTCACGGAAAGTCGATCGTCGATGTCATGAGAGAGGAGTTTGGGGCATGAACTTATTGAAACTAATCGGATGGGAAGTCGAACGGATGACGAAACCGTATCTCATCTTGATCACACTGCTCGTCGTCGTTCAGTTCGGTTGGCTCGGATTCTTTTTATGGAGCGAGACGAATATGTATGAAGAAATCCGTCGCACCGGGACACCGGATTATATCTTGACGTTCGCCAATTATCTCGGAGGCATGGCGTTTATTTTGTCGATCGGGGTAGCGGTGACGGCGACGATATTTTTCAGTTTTTGGATTTGGTATCGGGATTTCCAAGGTCGCGGCACGTTCATGATGCGCCTGCTGCTCATGCCGCAACAGCGGATGCTCGTCTTCGGTGCGAAGCTAACGACGATGATGTTGATGATCCTTGGATTGTTCTCCGTCCAGTGGATTGCGCTCAAACTCCAGTACATAGCGTTTTCGAGTTGGTTTGACTCGCAAATGATTCCGATGCGTGGCTCCTTCGAACAGGCCATCGGCTACGATGGGGCGCTCTCAATCATGTATCCTGCTTCAATCGTCAACTTTATCATCCATCAAGTGCTGATTGTGATCATCATTTTATTCGTCTTCACATTCGTGTTGATTGAACGAAGTCTATGGCAACGGACAATGTGGTCGTCGATCATTGCGATGCTGATGCTTGGAACGTTGATTGTCGTTCCTATGACGGCACTTTTCTTCCTGGAGAACCGCTTGTTTATGGATGAGATGATGCTTGTGATTGGTCTCGGTCTGATGGCATGGATGATGGCAGCGGTGTGGATTAGTCGTCGTTACCTAATGAAGAAATTAAGTGTGTGAGGTGAGCGTATGAAACGAATGTGGAATGTGGTCGCACTCGGTGCGGTCGTCGTCATCGGTCTCGGGACGTTCGCTTTCGATATGCGGGACACGAAAGCGGAATGGGAGTTAGATGTCAAAACGAATCCTAGTGTGTGGAAGTCACAAACGGTTGGTCTATTTTACGGAACGGAAGAAGAAGGTACGACGGAACGATTCCAATTGACGACCGATCGTAGTCGTGTGACGAGCAATGTGAACTATATCGAAGAGGCGTTAAATTATCGGAGCGAGGTAGATTCGTCAGTTCGTGGTTTTTATCGAGAATTGTCTGGCTTAAGTTTTATGCAATCGATTCGAACAGCTGACGGCTATATTGGCGTCGGCCAGAACGGGAACAAAGAGATTGCGGTGTTTCGAATGAATGGACAAGAAGTCACCAAACAAGTCTTTGGGAATGAAGTTGATGGCGCTTCTGAATTGATGGACAGTCCTTGGGCCGGCCTCTTTGTTCATGACGGAAACGTGCATGTCATTTACCGAGATGGTTATGGAGAGAATCCAGAGACGAAAATTGCTAGGTTCGATGAGGCTGCCAAACAAATCGTGATCGAGAGCGTGGCGTTACAAGATGAATCCATTTCGACCGTGACTGGAACATCGTGGGCTTTTCGACCGCACATGGCGACGATTGACGCGGATAATCGGTTCATCCCGGTTGGCATGACCGAGCAAACATCCATCACGGAAAATGGAGAAACTTATTTAAGTGAGCAAGAAAAGATTGGGATTTATGCGTATGATGCGGAAACGAAGCAAGTCGTTGAATTGATGCCAGACGGTGACATGTGGAACGCGACGGTGTACGAGGATCAATTGATTTCCTTACAAGAAGACGGGACCGAATTCGTCATCGATTTGAAGACTGGGAAGCAGTCGACACGTTCAGTCATCGATGGTTCGGTCGGCACGACCTCATACATCGGGGACCGACTGTACCATGCCCGCCCTACGAAAGACGGGGCCGTCATCGACGTCTATCAAGATGGAAAAGCCATCTCGAGCGCCACGGTGAAAGCGACGAACGACGAGGCGAAAGCATTGGTGACCAACACAGAATATTACGTGGAATAAAAAAAGCGAGAGGCGGCCGCCTCTCGCTTATTTTGATGGTTTCGGGATGATGACCCCTTCTTCTAAATCAAGCAACATGTCGATCAGTTCCGCACAGAACTCCGGGAACTGGTCGAGGAACGCACCTGGACCGACCTCGTCGGTGAAATCGATATACAGGTCCGACACGTTACCGGCCATCTTCGCCGGGAGGGCGAGGAACGCCGACCCGAACCGCCAGTTGTCGCGGATATCGAGCAGTTTACCGAGCATCACATCGCCCGGTTCACGAGCCTCCGGAAGCGTCACTTTGTAGATTTCTTTCGTCTCCCAATCGCGTAAACCGTCCTCGGTCACTTCGAAGACCGAGCAACGCGGGACCGCCAAGCCCCGAAGCGCGTGATAGAGGGCGGGGGACATCTCGGCCTTGTGATCCGCCAAGTAGCGGCCATGCGGCGTCATCCCGTCTTCGTCCGTCTCGAAGAAGACGGCCCAGTCGATGAACAAGTCGCGGAACAACTCCGCGTCTTTCAAATGCCACGTGCCTTCCGAGGCGATCTCTTGTATATAGTTCGTCCATTGCGTGCTGCGCGCGAGCGCGGCCTGCTCATACAATTTTTTCAGCTCGGCCAGCAATTCGGACTCTTCTACGAGCAAAGGGAATGGAATTACTTTCCGGTCTTTTTTCATCGGCGTGGTCCTCGTTTATTCGCAGGACGCTTGACGACCGGCGGTTTATCCTCGATTCGTTTCTCGATGACGTCGCCACGGTAAATCTCGAGTTCTTTCAATTCAACGCCGAGTTGACGGGCGAACGATTTCAAATGGGTCAAATCCTCATCTGTCACGAGCGAGAGGACCGTCCCAGCCGCGTTGCCGCGTGCTGTCCGGCCTGAGCGGTGAATAAAGTCATCGATTGATTCTGGCAAGTCGAAGTGGACGACGTGCGTCACTTCCTCGATATCGAGACCACGGGCTGCGAGGCCAGTCGTGATGAGGAGCGGGTAGTCACCTTTACGGAACTCACGAAGTGTTTCGACACGTTCGCGCTTTCCTTTCAAGCTGTCGAGCATGCGATAGTTCACTTTCATTTTGTCGAGCTCACCTTTCAACGGTGGCAAGAACGACCGGTTGTTGATGAAAGCGAGCGCTTTGACGTTGTCGACGTGAGACAGGCGGCGGAGCAACTCTGGTTTATACCGACGCGTCGTCAACATGTAGCCATAGGTGACTTGTGCGCTTACCGCCCGCTCGATTTTCACGTGGGCCGGTTCGTTCAAGAATGGGGCAGCCCAAGCTTGAAGCGTGTCTGTGAGTGTCGCCGAGACGAGGGCGATTTGATGTTCATGCGCCGTATGTTTGATGATCCGTTCGGCAGATTCTGTCAAACCGCTATCGATGATTTGATCGGCTTCGTCGAGGACAATCGTATGCGTCTCGTGAAGTTTCAACTTTTTCTTCTCAATGAGTTCGACGAGTCGGCCCGGTGTCCCGACGATCAAATGTGGTTTTTTCTTCAACCGGTCGATTTGACGTTTCAACTCGACGCCACCGATGAACGAAGCGATGCGGACGTCACCTTTCTCGGTGAAGCGTTGCGCGACCGTTTGAATCTGCATGACGAGTTCACGCGTCGGCGCGACGATGACGACTTGGATGCGGTCGTTCGACGCGTCGATTTTTTCGATGGCGGGTAATAAGTAAGCAAGCGTCTTCCCGGTACCTGTCGGCGCTTCGATCGTGACGTCTTTTCCGTCAAGAAGAAGCGGGAAGGCTTCGGCTTGGACCGGCATTGGTTCAGTAAAGCCAAGGCGATCCCAGGCTTCGTTAATAAATGGTTTTGTAAAGTTCATATCAATTCTCCTTATCGTGGGGCAAAAACAAAGGAAGCATAAGCGCTCCCTGTCTTAGATATAGCGAACATGTTCAGTATCTTGGTCGAATGAAGAACGGAGTGTCTGTGTGAACGTCTGTCCGTCCTCGATGAGTTTGATGTGCACATCGATTTGGTCAGCCGACGCCTCGACGCCTTCGACGGTGAAGCCTTGATACACACGGTACTGCAATTCTTTCGTCAACCGTTCGTATGAAGCGAGCTCTGGATACGTCGCTGCCACGTCAATCGGGCGCGAGATGAGAGCAACGAGCAAGTTATCGCGGTAGTCGATGAAATCCTCGTTTTCGATGTCGTCGTCAAACCGAATCCAAAAACCTGCGTCTTCAAATTCTGTGATGAATCCGTCACGTTGTTCACCGTTTTCCTCTACTTTAAGAGAGATGCGGTCACCGGTCTTTAAATCGTGAGCGGCTGTCAATAATTCGTACGTCATGGGAAGAACCCCTTCCTCTTCTACAATGTTCTGCCTTCATTGTGTCCGATATAAGGCAAAAATTCAAGTTCTATCCCCGAGGTGTGAGGTACATCACTACGAAAACTGTATAAATCGTCACATCCCATCTGAAATGATACAGAAATGAGTTGAATCCTGCCGTAACAAGACTTATCTGTTTCAGAAGGAAGGGTGTTTGCATTATAACAGTATTTAAAGCGCTTACAAAAACGGCTTTATGCCAACGTTCATGAGATTGTTACAACTTTCACAAGAATGTAAAACAAAATGTTCACGTTTTCACGTACACTCAATTTATAGAAAGCACGCAGTTATCTCAACTATGAGGAGTGACCCACAATGGCAACCGAAATTAAATCAGCCTGGTCAGGATTTGTACCTGGGCAGTGGACGAACGAAGTGAACGTCGGTGAGTTTATCCGTTTGAACCGACACGAATACACAGGGGACGATCGTTTCCTCGTCGGACCGACCGATGCGACGAACCGTCTTTGGGCACAAGTGATGGAATTGACGAAAGAAGAGCGGGAACGCGGTGGTGTTTGGGCGGTCGATCAAAACAACCCATCGACAATCGTCTCGCACGGACCGGGATACTTAAACAAAGAGCTCGAGAAAGTGGTCGGTGTTCAAACGGACGAGCCGTTCAAACGTTCGATCCATCCAAACGGCGGCATCCGAATGGTCGACGCTGCCCTTGAGTCATACGGTTTCGAGCCGAACCCTGAAATCACAAAGATTTATTCGGAAATTCGCAAAACGCATAACCAAGGTGTCTTCGATGCGTACACACCTGAGATGCGGGCGGCGCGGAAGTCAGGGATCATCACAGGTCTTCCTGACGCTTACGGCCGGGGACGGATCATCGGCGACTACCGTCGTGTTGCCTTGTACGGGTTAGACTTCTTGATTGCAGAACGTAAAAAAGACTTGGCGAACCGTGGCGGTTTCTTATCAGAGTCAGATATTCGGACACGGGAAGAAATGTCTGAGCAGCTCCGGGCCCTCCAAGAGTTGAAACAACTCGGTGCGGCGTACGGGTTTGACCTCGGCCGTCCGGCGGAAAATACACAAGAGGCGTACCAATGGGTATACCTTGCATATCTCGCAGCCGTCAAAGAACAGAACGGCGCCGCGATGTCACTTGGACGTGTCTCGACATTCCTCGATGTTTACGCAGAACGTGATATCGAAGCAGGTCGTTTGACCGAGTCAGACGTTCAAGAAATCGTCGACCACTTCATCATGAAGCTCCGGATCGTCAAATTCTTGCGCACGCCTGACTACAACGAATTGTTCTCGGGTGACCCAACGTGGGTGACCGAGTCAATCGGTGGGATGAGTGAGGATGGTCGCTCGAACGTGACGAAGAGCTCATTCCGCTTCTTGCATTCACTCTCAAACCTCGGGCCAGCACCAGAACCGAACTTGACGGTGCTTTGGTCGACGAAATTGCCAGAAGGATTTAAACAATATTGCGCGAAGATGTCGATTGAGACGTCTGCGATCCAATATGAAAACGACGACCTCATGCTTCCAGAGTTTGGCGACGACTACGGCATCGCCTGCTGTGTGTCACCGATGAAGATCGGGAAACAGATGCAGTTCTTCGGTGCCCGCGCCAACATGGCAAAAGCACTCCTTTACAGCATGAACGGAGGCCGCGATGAGAAGAGCGGCGACCAAATCGCGCCGGTTTGGGAGATGAACACCGAAGACGTGCTCACGTACGACAAAGTGTATGCCGACTTCGATCGGACGCTCGATTGGCTCGCCGAGCTCTACGTCAACACGCTCAACGTCATCCACTTCATGCACGATAAATATGCGTATGAACGGATCGAGATGGCACTTCATGACCCAGAAATCCTACGGACGATGGCATGCGGAATCGCCGGTCTCTCGGTCACAGCAGATAGTCTGTCAGCCATCAAATATGCGACCGTGAAACCGGTCCGAAACGAGCAAGGCATTGCTGTCGACTTCGAGACAGAAGGCGACTTCCCTAAATTCGGAAACAACGATGACCGTGTCGATTCAATCGCCGTCGAACTCGTTGAGTCGTTCATGGAAAAAGTGCGTAAGCATAAAACATACCGCGACGCGCTCCATACGCAATCGGTCTTGACGATCACATCAAACGTCGTCTACGGCAAGAAAACAGGGAACACACCGGACGGACGCCGTGCCGGCGAACCGTTCGCCCCAGGTGCGAACCCGATGCATGGCCGCGATACGAAAGGTGCTGCCGCATCGCTCTCATCAGTCGCGAAACTTCCGTTCGAGCATGCGCAAGACGGGATCTCATACACGTTCTCGATCGTACCGAAAGCACTAGGCAAAGAAGAAGTAGCTCGTGAACTCAACTTAGCGGCACTTCTTGACGGCTATATGGGCGGCGAGCATAAAGGACATCACTTGAACGTCAACGTCTTCAACCGTGAAACGTTGCTCGATGCGATGGAGCATCCGGAAGAATATCCACAGCTCACCATCCGCGTCTCTGGCTATGCGGTCAACTTCATCAAGTTGACGCGCGAACAACAAATCGACGTCATCAACCGGACGTTCCACGGTTCATTGTAAGTAATCAAGGCTTGGCGGCCTTCTTCTGAAGGCCGCTCATTCGTTAGGAGGTCATTTCGATGACAATGGGATATGTACACTCGGTCGAATCGTTTGGAACCGTTGACGGCCCGGGAATTCGTTTTATCGTCTTTTTACAAGGTTGTGCGCTTCGTTGCTTGTATTGCCACAACGCTGACACGTGGGATTTCAAAAAGAATAACCATCGTTCGGCCGAGGACGTCATTCAAGAAGCGCTCAGCTATCGTCCGTTCATGGAAGCATCAAAAGGCGGTATCACGATTTCAGGGGGCGACCCGCTCGCGCAGCCGGAGTTTTTAGAAGCGCTCTTGCGTGAAGCGAAGAAACACGGGCTCCACACGACACTCGACACGTCGGGTGCACTTCGTCCCCCTAACTTGGACGCCATCTTAGATCATACGGATCTCGTCTTACTCGATATCAAACATATCGACGATGACATGTGTAAGAAACTGACGGGACGGAGCAACGTCAACACGCTCGCGCTCGCTGAACATTTATCCGAGCGCGGAACGAAAATGTGGATTCGCCACGTCCTCGTCCCGGAATGGACACTTGATGAAGGAGCGCTCCGCCGCACAGCCGCGTTCATTCAAAAGCTCGACCACGTCGAGAAAGTCGAAATTTTGCCGTACCATGAGATGGGTGTCTATAAATGGGAGGCACTCGGTCTCGACTATCCGCTCAAAGGGATTAAACCCCCGACGACGGAAGAAGTCGAATGGGCGGAAGGGATCTTACAAGGAACCGTTTAAAAAACTGCGCAGACCGTCACGGTCTGCGCAGTTTTTGGATTACAAATGTTTTTGACTGACGTGCTGACGGATGGCTGCCTCATCGAGTGGGCGCTTGGCGACGCCGGTCTCGACGGCGGCTTTGGCGACTGCGACTGCGACGGCGGGTGCGATTCGCTCATCGAACGGGCTTGGGATGACGACCCCGTTTATGAGATCTTCCTCGGTCAACAAGTCGGCAATCGCGTGGACGGCCGCTTCTTTCATCTCTTCGTTGATCTCGGTGGCGCGAACGTCAAGCGCCCCGCGGAAAATACCAGGGAAGGCGAGGACGTTGTTCACTTGGTTGGCGAAGTCGGAACGACCGGTCGCGACGACACGCGCCCCGGCTTTTGTCGCGAGGTCCGGCATGATCTCCGGAATCGGGTTCGCGAGTGCGAAGATGACCGGATCGACAGCCATCGAACGAACCATCTCTTCGGTGACGGCACCGGCCGCCGAGACGCCGATGAAGACGTCGGCACCTTGAAGCACATCGGCGAGCGTCCCTTCATGTTGCTTCCGGTTTGTCGCTTTGGCGATTTGATCTTTGAACGGGTTCATCCCTTCGACGCGTCCTTCGTAAATTGCGCCTTTCGTGTCACAGATGACGAGGTCTTCGACGCCGAAACGCTTCAACAGTTTCGCGATGGCGATGCCGGCAGCCCCGGCACCGTTCATGACGACCCGAAGTTCAGGCATCGTCTTGTCGACGAGTCGCAGTGCGTTGACGAGACCTGCTAGGACAACGATGGCCGTCCCGTGTTGGTCGTCATGGAAGACGGGAATCGGGAGCGTCTGTTTCAGGCGCGCCTCGATCTCGAAACATTCGGGCGCCTTGATGTCTTCTAAGTTAACGGCACCGAATGTCGGCGCAAGCAATTCGACCGTCCGGACGATCTCGTCGACGTTATGCGTGTCGAGACAGATGGGGAACGCATCGACGCCGGCAAAGCTTTTGAACAAGACGGCTTTCCCTTCCATGACCGGGAGCGCGGCCTCTGGACCGATATTGCCGAGGCCGAGGACGGCACTTCCGTCCGAGACGACGGCGACCGTGTTGGCACGGAGTGTATAATCGTAAGACAATTCTTTATCTTCAGCGATGCGACGGCACGGTTCGGCGACACCCGGTGAGTAGGCGAGGCTGAGCGCTTCTTTCGTGTCGACGTCGACTTTCGGTGTCGTTTCCAATTTCCCGTGGTGCATGGCGTGCATCTCAAGTGCGCGTTCGTTCAATGTTTTCATAAGTCTCTCCCTGTGTGCTAGCGATTTTCATCTGTGCGAATACGAATCCATTGTAGCGGAGAAACCGCTTTCTTTCGAGGGTTTTGCCTGCATTTATGCGAACTATTTCTGAACGATTGTTCACAAATGTCGGATTGGTGATGAGACTTGGTGCTAGGGTGGGAAGGTCGAAAAAGGAGCCACAGTTTTTCTGTGACTCCTCTCTTAGATTAAGCTTTCGTTTTTCGTTTCTTCTTCTCAGCGAGACGTGCCGCCTCCGCTTGCCGTTTTTCCGCGTAGCGGAGCTCGCGCTCGAGCTTGACGAAGCTCTGATAGCGTTTCGCATCGAGCGTTCCAGATGTGATGGCGGATCGGACGGCACAGCCCGGTTCGGTGCTGTGCGCACAGTCCCGGAACCGACACGTCTCCGCGAGTGCCTCGATATCCCGAAACGTGTCGTCGAGGTGATCGGCCCCGTCCCAAAGTCCGAACTCACGCATGCCCGGGGTGTCGATGACGAACAAATCGTCAATCCGGAACAGTTCACGATGCGTCGTCGTGTGCTTGCCGCGCTCATCGCTCTCGCGTACGGCCTGTGTCTCGGCGACGGTCTCACCGGCAAGCGCGTTCGTCAGTGACGATTTCCCGACGCCGGACGAACCGACGAGTACGATCGTGCTTTCGCTCGGCAGTGCGGCTCGCAACGCCTCGACGCCGTCGCCTGTGAGTGAACTGACAGGGAAGACATCGACCCCCGGAACCGTCAAAGCGAGCTCATCGACGAGCGCCTCGGCGTTGTCGACTTGGTCCGATTTCGTCAAGATGATGAGCGGTGTGGCTCCGGTTTCCCACGCGGCGAGCGAATAGCGCTCGAGCCGGCGCAGGTTGAAATCATGTCCGCACGCCATCGTGATCAAGATAAAATCGACGTTCGCGCAGATCAATTGTTCGCGCGTCTCGTTGCCGGCCGCTGCCCGTGACAGGACAGTGCGCCGCTCAAGGAGACGCCGAATCACGCCTTGACCATGCTCACGAACGGTGAACTCGACGAAGTCACCGATGACCGGATAGTCGCGCTCGCTTTCGGCCTCATGTCGGAATTTCCCGGTGACACTGCACGTATAGTTCGCACTTTCAGTCGTGATGGTATACATATGTTGGAACTGTGCCGTGACACGTCCCGTTGTCGTTGTTTGATTCAAATAGAATCCTCCTTTTAGTTGTGGAGGACAGTCGCCCTCCTGTTGGCTGACAAAGTGTGTACTGCGAATTGTACGGTGCTCATAAAACATCATCCTTTCGTTGTTCGATGCCTCTAGTATAACACACGATTTGAGAACGCTATCATCTCAGTCTACAGACCGAGGGAAAACAAGCCTTCCGCTCGTCGCACTATTGAAAATAACGTATTATGATAAGAGTGTACTTAACGAGGAGGGATAATCGATGAATCGCCAGGTGAAGCAAGTATTGTTCATTGTGGCCGCGATCTCTTTAGTTCTCGTTCTAATCGGCTTTTTACCGAACATGATCATGTTCGGTTTGGGGGCGCTCTTAGCACTGTGGGCTGGAGTCAGATTCATGGCCGTGACACATGTCGGCGCAAAAATCGGTTACGGCGCGCTTGCCGTGATCGGGATCATCACAATTTTATCGAATATTTGGGCGTTGATCGGGATTGTGGTGGCATGGGTATTGTTTAAAGGGTATATGATGTATGCCAACCAAAAACAAGACGTCGAGATTTTCAATGCGGACGGGTCGCGTGCGAGCCGCAGCAGTTTTCAATCGTTCGATCAAGTTTGGCAGAAGTTTGTAAACCGTCGCTAAGATTCAAAAGGAGGACATCAAGATGAAAACACCATTTGACCAGTTTCGTGATTTAGCTAACGAGTTGACGAAAGAACTATCGAAAGAGATGAAGAAGTTTCAAGATAAAGAGGGGCCACGTTCGGCTCCACGCTCAAGTGGGGAAGCCGAATTGAACCGCCATATCCGCGGTGCTGAAAAAGAGGCGCTGTCAGTCGAACGTCTCGTTGAGCGTCAAAAGTCATTGCTCGAGGAACTTGCTACAAAACGCGATGACGCCAAGCAGATGGCCGATAAGCGTTACGAGCAGACGGAACTCGCCAAACAAGCAGGCGAAGACAAGCTCGCCGAACGGGCAGCTCTCGAGTCGAAGCATTACGGTGAGCAGTATCGTTATTTTGAAGGTCTCCTCGATGAAGGAGCACGTGAACTCGATGCCCTCGAGCGCCGAGCTCTCGAGATGCGACTGAAACTCGATGAGATGCAAAACAAACGGTATGAGTTCGCAATGCGTGAGAACCTGGATTTATTGAAAGGTGCGCTCGATCAAATCTTCGGGGCAGAGACGTCGAAGACACATCCATTCACGGAAGAAGAGAAAAAAGCAGAAGAGAAGAAACAAGAACCGGCCGCTGAAGAGAAGATCGATCTAGCGGACGAAGATGATTTCGAAGCAAAACTAAAAGAACTTGAGCGTCGTTTCAAACAAGACTGACGCAACGGTTCAGCGATGGTCCGGCGAATGGTTGGGCCATCGCTTCTTTGCTTCATGTTACATACTGTTAGAGAGGGGGAAGCAATGTGGAACGTTGGAACACACGCCAAATCATCGGCTTTATGATCATTCTATTCGCCATTGGACTATTTATCGATATCGCGACGGGTGGTAACAGCGTCCTCTTCAGCATGGTCGTCCCGCTATTGTTGCTGTATATCGGGCGTCGTTTTAGCCGCAAAGGCAATCAGCCGGTCAGCTATATCTTTTACGGGATTGGCGGTATCATGCTCGTCGGGCTCATCTTCTCGTCGGCGGCGTTCGGCTTCGTATTGTCAGGTTTATTGCTCATGTTCGGCTATCGACTGTACAAGAATCGTCCGCTCGAATCGAGTCGGTTCAAGTCACATATCCGGCAAGAACAGGCCTTTTCGTTCGGGACGAAAGAGAGCGGTCACTACGTGCTTCAAGACACGAATGAATTCTTCTTGTTGCGTGACGTCGAACTCGACTTGTCGCGCGCCATCATTCCGGAGGGAGAGACGTTCTTACTATTGAACGGACTCGCCGGGGACGTCCGAATTCTCATTCCGGCCGGCTACGATTACTCGATTGATGCATCAATCGGATTCGGCAAGATTCAAGTCGATGAGTCGAACTATTCACCGGTGTTCAACCGTCGCTTTTACACGGCTTCGGACGATTATCAAGCAGCAACACGGAAAGTCCGCATCCATATCGTGCTCATGAGCGGAAGTGTCGAGGTGATGACCGTATGAAGAAGGATTCGTATCCAAGGACGGTCGTCTGGCATCAGTTATTTAGCAGCCTACTGACGGCACTGTTCGTCACGATCGCATTTTTAATAGGTGACTCGACTTCACTCCGAGATTTGTTCACACGTGAAGAAGGGTTGCCTTTCGGTGTGTCTATCCTCGTCATCGCCGTCTTGATTGGTAGCATCTTCGGGGTCGGTTCGTATTTTTATTTGCGACGCGACTTCCGGGAAGTGGCGATTGCCTTGTGGAAGCTTGAGAATCAAAAAGAGATTACATTCCGTCCATTGTCGCCTTATCGAGATACACTCGAACGGATCGCCCGGATTTCTAAGCAACGCACGGAAATGATTGAGATGGCCAAACGGGTCGGGGACCGACCTGTCAGTGTCGAGGAAGCGCGCAGCGAAGCAGTCGTCGAAGAACGGCGCCGTGTCGCCCGTGAACTCCATGACTCGGTCAGTCAGCAACTGTACGCCATCTCGATGATGACGACGGCGGCCAAACAGACGATCACTTCAAAACCAGACGTGGCGGCCAAACAAATCGAGCAGGTCGAAGTGATGGCACAAACTGCTCAGGCGGAAATGCGCTCGCTTCTGTTGCAACTCCGTCCGGTCGAGCTCGAAGGAATGACGCTCAAGACGGGAATCGAGCGCCTGTTAGAAGAACTGTCACGCAAACAATCGACCGAGCTCGTATGGCGCCTCGAAGAAGTCGAATTGTCGCGACATACTGAGAATGAACTGTTCCGCATCGTCCAAGAAGCGATTAGCAACACGCTTCGCCATGCGAAAGCGAAGCGACTTGAAATCGAAATGCGGACCGTGCAACAGACGGTCATCTTAAAAATAAACGACGACGGGATCGGCTTTAATGTCGATGATACACAAGTCGCCTCATATGGCTTACAATCGATAAGAGAGAGGACGGCTGAGGTCGGCGGGACGTTACGACTCGTCAGTGTGCCAGGCGTCGGTACTCAGATTGAAGTGCGTGTGAAACAACAAGTGGAGGGGTTAGAATGATTCGAGTCGTATTGATTGATGACCATGAGATGGTGCGGGCCGGCGTCTCGGCGTTTCTGTCGACGCAGCCTGACATCGAAGTCGTCGGAGAAGCATCGGATGGCGCGACAGGGGCCGAGCTTGCCATCGCCGAGAAGCCCGATGTCGTCTTGATGGATTTAGTGATGGAGCCTGTCGATGGGGTCGAGTCGACGAAGCGGATCAAGGCGAGTTGGAAAGAGGCCAAGATTTTGGTCGTGACGAGTTTCTTGGATGACGAGAAAGTGTATCCGGTCATCGAGGCCGGGGCTATGAGTTACGTCTTGAAAACGGCGAACGCCAACGAGATCGCCGATGCGATTCGTCAAACGGCAGCCGGCAATCCGGTCATGGCCGCCCAAGTGACGGGCAAGATGCTCGAACGGCTCCGACATCCGGAAAAGACGTTGCACGAGAGTCTGACGGCAAGGGAACGTGAGATTTTGCAATTGATGGCGGAAGGGAAATCGAACCAAGTCATCGCCGATGAACTATACATCTCGTTGAAGACGGTGAAGACACACGTCTCCAACATTTTGACGAAGCTTGACGTCTACGACCGGACGCAAGCCGTCGTTTATGCGTTTCAACATAATATCGTCAGTAAAGGATGAACAGGGTGCTTCCAAGCGCTGCACTCGAATTGTCCACACATGGCTACACGACAAACAAGGATCACGCCGACGCGTGATCCTTGTTTTTAGTTCTTCTGTGCTTGAATTTGTTCATCAATCTCCGATAAATATTCCCATCGCTCCATCTTCGCATCGAGCGCTTCTTTCAACGCGGCAATGTCGGCGTACAGTTCATTCACTTTACCGAGGTCGCTACCCGCTGCGGCGAGCCGTGCCTCGGCTGCTTCGATCTCAGATTCGAGAGAGGCGATATCATCCTCGATCGTCTCCCATTCTTTCTGCTCTTTAAAAGTGAATTTGACGACATCGACTTTGACACGCTCTTTCTTCTCTTTCGATTCTTTTTTCACTTGTTGCTTCGTCTGTTCTTGGAGTGTGGCTAAATAGTCACTGTACTCCGCATGATAAACGTTGATCGTCCCGTCTTCGAACGCAATCAGCTGTTCGGCGATCCGATCTAAGAAATAGCGGTCGTGACTGACGGCGATGACCGTGCCTGGGAACGACTCCAAATAGTCCTCGAGGACGGACAATGTCTCCGTGTCGAGATCGTTCGTCGGTTCATCTAAAAATAGCACGTTCGGCTCGTCCATTAAAATCCGAAGCAAGACGAGGCGGCGTTTCTCTCCACCCGACAGTTTGGCAATCGGTTTGTATTGCGCGTCCGGGGTGAATAGGAAGCGTTCGAGCATCTGACTGGCCGTGATCGTTTCGCCGTCCGGCGTATAGATGACTTGGGCGATGCGCTCGATCTCGTCGATAACGCGTCGCGTTGTGTCTTCGAATTCGACTTGTTGCCCATAATATCCGAGATGGACGGTTTCCCCGTGGACGACCGTTCCGTTCGTCGGTTCGAGGCGGTGGGCAAGCAAGTTCATGAGTGTCGTTTTCCCACTCCCGTTTGGTCCGACGATGCCATACCGTTCCCGGCGTCCGAACAACCACGTGAAATCTTCAATGAGCAAGTGATCGTCATAACCGAAGGACAAGTTCTCCACCTCGATTACTTTTTTCCCGAGGCGGCGCGAACCGACGGATACTTCGAGCGCCTCATCCTCGGCAAGCGTCTCTTGATGCTTCAAGTCCTCGACGCGCTGGATGCGTGCCTTCTGTTTCGTCGTCCGTGCCTTGGCACCACGACGCAGCCAAGCGAGCTCACGACGTAAGATGTTTTGCCGCTTTTGCTCCATTGAATGCGACCGGGCTTTTCGTTCGGCACGCTTCTCAAGGAAGAGCTCATAGTTGCCGTCATAGAAGTAACTCGTGCCATCGGCGATTTCAAGGATATGATTCGTGACTCGGTTCAAGAAATAACGGTCATGGGTGATGAGCAGGATGGCCCCCCGGTAATCAGCGAGAATCGTCTCAAGCCAAGCAATCGTATCGGCGTCGAGTTCGTTCGTCGGCTCATCGAGTAATAGTAAGTCAGCTTCGTCGAGTAGGGCTGCGGCCAAAGCGACCCGTTTCTGTTGTCCACCGGAAAGCGAGCTAATCTCTGCCGTCACGTCCGGAAGACCGAGCCGATTTAAAATCGATTTCAACTTCGCTTCAGTCTCCCATGCGTCGGCTGCATCGACCGCTTGCTGGGCTTTCATAAAGCGTTCCAACCATTGTTCGCTCGTCGGGTTCGCCTCGAGTGCTTGACGCGCGAGCTCATACTGTTTCAACGCTTGGACGGACGGGGTGTCACTCGTGAACAACGCGTCTAAAATCGTTTGCCCGGGGGCGAAGTCGACCGTTTGGGTCAAATAGCGAATCCGGTAATCGTTCGGGTGTTGCATCGAACCCCGGTCTGCGGTCTCGACGCCGGCGATGATTTTTAAGAACGTCGACTTTCCGGAGCCGTTGACCCCGATGACCCCGATGCGATTACCTGGGTGAATCGTCATCGTGACGTCGTCGAACAAGACTTTATCTGCAAATTCTTTATGAATGCCTTCGATGGCTAATAAACTCATGATTCTTCTCCTTCAACGACGCGGCGAATCATCGTCTCTGCCAGCGCCGCAATTTCTTTATTCGGGACGTCTGCCGGATCGATGACCGGTAAAAACGTGACGTCGACCGTACCCGGTGTGATTCGGTTTGTCGTCTCGAGCAAATGGTGGCTGCCTTTAATGGCGACAGGGACGATTTTGGCACCGCTTGATGTGGCGAGCGTCAGGCTACCAGCTTTGAACTCTTTGATCGGTCCGCCTTTTGAGCGGGTACCTTCCGGGAAGACGATAATCGACTGTCCCGATTGGATCGTCTCGACGCCGGAACGGATTGCTTTAATGGACTGGCGCCGGTCGCTGCGGTCAATGAAGATACAACCCATCAGTTCCATCCAACGCGGAATGATTGGGAACTTTTGCACTTCGATTTTTGAGATAAACGCTTTTGGATGTTTCGTCGCTGTGATCATAATCGGGACATCAAAGTTCCCTTGGTGGTTCGCGACGTAGACGACCGGTTCATTCGGGATGTTCTCTTGGCCGTGAACACGGACGCGAGCGCCGGCGATTCGTAGTAGAAAGCTTGCCCACTTATAGGCGACAGTTTGGACGTATCCATAACGTTCCGGGGGCGTCAGTCGCTTCGCTTTCGGATAGAACGGAAGTGTCAGCGGTAAGACGGCGAAAAAGGCGATAAACCAGATGGCGGTGCGGATCATACATATTTCTCCTCTCGATCGTTCAGTAATGAGTCTGGACACGAAGAAAGAGTCTTCCTCTCTTGACGAGAATCCGACTCTTCGGCATGAATCTTTATTCCCAGAAGCGAGAATCGCTTTCCTCTTCTTCTTCCTCGAGTTCGAACGTGATTCGTTTATTCACCGGGTCCACAGCAAAGTAAGCCCCATCTTGTTCGATGCTCTTGAACTGCATGACTTGGTCACTGCCGATTTCAAGCGTGAGTCGAATGCGATTGTCATCGTCGACGAGCAAGATGCCGTCTTCTTTCAGCCATAGCTCCATGACAGGTGAATAACGCAATAGCCATTCGTTCGATAAAGGGATTTCGTTCATACGTGTTTGTGCCTCCTACGGGTTGAGTCCGTTTTGCTCTTCTTGTCTAGAATAGAATAACAAAAGTGGAGGGGGAAGACGAGCGTTATGTAGAACGTTTACGCGTAGTTGAATGCATGCGCGCCACGATGCGCTTGATCTTTTTTTGATTCCGGCGCTCGATGAGCAAGACGTTCGTTTGTGCGACCAACTGTTTAAATGAAGATAAGCCCATAGCGAGCAATACGGCGAACAGGAATGTACCGATCGGGTCTTTGAAAAAACCGGTTTGGAGCGAGACGGACAAACCGACGACCGAAAGAATCGTGGTGAGAAAATAAAATAGCATGAGTGACTCTCCCTTCCCAGATGATTCAATAATAAAAGCCGAACGTTATGTTCGTTCGACAGATGCATAAAAAATCCCTTTTTTTGTCGGAACAAAACAAAAAAACGCCTTCTGTCAGGAGAGGGCGTTTACTCTTGGACCATCGTGACGGATGAAGATACGTTCGTATCGACTCCGTTTGAAAAAATGAAGCTAAGTGAAGCGAGTAGCGCGAAGAAAGCAATCAATAAGCCTTTCATGAAGCGCTTCGCGAATGATCGAGATTGTACATCAAACATTTTATATCCCCCGTTCGGCCATGGCTGAAACCTAATTCGTTAAACAACACTTCCTTAATAATAACGTTTTCAAAATGTGGATACTAGATGGAAAATGCGCGTTCACAAAATTGTCACAAAATTTGAAATATAGAAGCTAGTATACGGACCAATTTAGGAAAACGGAGGGGCAATCTTGTTCACATTTTAGACACAATTGAACGGAGTAAGGAAATCGAACGTGATATGATTAGGAACGTGTGTAGGTAGGTATACTGACAGTAATAGATGAAAAAGGATGTGGATTGTATGGCATTACGTGCAGGAGAAGTAGTAGACTTGGTCGCGGAACGTTCAGCTGATTTTGGTGTGTTTATCGGAAACGGTCGCGAAGAGGTACTCCTTCATCGAAAAGAACAAACTGAAGAAGTCACAGTCGGACAGACGGTGCGGGTCTTCCTTTATCACGACTCAGAAGGACGTCTCGCTTCGACGATGACGATTCCGAGCGTCACGTTCGATGACTATGAGTGGTATGAAGTGACTGGAGTCCGGTATAACACCGGTGTGTTCGTCAATATCGGGATTCAAAAGGATGTACTCGTCTCATTAGATGATCTTCCTGAGAACCGGTCGTATTGGCCAAAAGAAGGGGACAAGCTTTGCATTCGTCTCAAGTACGATCAAAAGAGCCGTCTTCTCGGGGAACCGGCCCACTATGCGTACTTGAACTTGTTGGCGCGTCCCGCTAAAGAAGAATGGGGCAATCAAGATGTCCATGCGGTCGTCGTCAATCGACGCGAAGTCGGTGTGAACGTCTGGGTCGAAAATGAATCACTCGGTTTCTTACATGAAGCAGAGATGACACGTTGGCCACGTCTCGGTGAGCAATTGACCGTACGTGTGACGCAAGTGAAACAAGACGGGACGGTACTCGTCTCGATGAAACCGCGGGCATATGAAGCCATCGACCCGGACGCGGAAAGTATCCGTGCTTATATTGAAGAACGCGGCGGCCAAATGCCTTATGGCGACAAGACGGCGCCGGACGTGATCGATCGTGAGTTCGGGATGAGTAAAGCGGCGTTCAAACGCGCACTCGGGAAACTGCTGAAAGAAAAGCAAGTTGAAAAACTCGACAACGGCTATAAATTGAAATAAGATAACTCATGTCCAGGTGGCTATGAAAAGTTTTAGAATGTATTTCTTTCATTTTAGAAACAAATACGTTATAGTTAGTAAAGTTGACTACGAGGAAACATTGGAAAAACGTCTGTAGAACAAAACCTCAGACGTTTTTTGTATGAAAAAAGGAGAATATAATTTGACAAAATTCCAAGATTTACAGTTAAGTGAAGCATTAGTAAAAGGTGTACTCAAAATGGGCTTCGAAGAAGCTACACCGATCCAAGCTGAGACAATTCCTGTCGCACTCACAGGAGTGGACGTATTAGGTCAAGCGCAAACAGGTACAGGGAAAACAGCAGCTTTCGGTATTCCGACAATTGAGCGAATCGACACAAAGGCACGTCAAGTCCAAGCACTTGTTCTTGCACCGACACGTGAACTTGCGATTCAAGTTGCAGAAGAATTGAACAAAATCGGTGAAGCGAAGCGCGTTTACGCACTTCCAGTATACGGTGGCCAACAAATCGACCGCCAAATCCGTGGTTTGAAAAAGAACCCACAAATCGTCGTTGCCACACCGGGCCGCCTCATGGACCACATGAAGCGCAAGACGATCAAACTCGACGAGATCCAAACTGTGATCTTGGACGAGGCAGATGAAATGCTCAACATGGGCTTCGTTGAAGACATCGAGATGATTTTGAAAGGCCTTCCGGCTGAACGTCAAACGCTTCTCTTCTCTGCAACAATGCCACCACAAATCAAGAAGATTGCTGAGCGCTTCATGAAGTCGCCGACGATCATCAAAGTAAAAGCGAAGGAAATGACAGTTGAGAACATCAACCAACAATTCCTCGAATTGCGCGAAGGTCAAAAATTCGATACGCTTTGCCGCTTGATCGACATCGACTCGCCAGAACTCAGCATCATCTTCGCTCGTACGAAGAAACGTGTTGACGAAGTGACAGAAGCACTCATCAAACGTGGTTACACGGCTGATGGTCTTCACGGTGACTTAACGCAATCAAAACGTGACCAAGTCATCCGTCGTTTCAAAAACGGCACAATTGACATCTTGGTCGCGACAGACGTTGCAGCCCGTGGTCTTGATATCACAGGTGTCACACACGTTTACAACTTTGACGTCCCACAAGACCCGGAAAGCTACGTGCACCGTATCGGACGTACAGGCCGCGCTGGTAAAACAGGTACAGCCCTTACGTTCATCACGCCACGTGAATTCGGTCAAGTCAAAGCAATCGAACGCGTAACGAACAAGAAAATGAACCGTCGTCACGTACCGACAATCTCAGAAGTGCTCGAGGGCAACCAAAAGCAATCGGCTGAAGAATTGATCGAACGTGTTCAAGCGGGCGACTTCAAAGCTTACACGCAACTTGCGACTGAGCTTCTTGAAGAATACGAAGCAGTCGAGCTTCTTGCAGCGGCACTTCGTGGATTGACGAAAGAGCCAGATTCAACTCCGGTTGAAATCTCGTATGCAGAACCAGTACGCGTCAAACGTCAAGGTGGACGTAACGACCGTGGTGGATACCGTGGAAATCGCAGCGGCGGCGGAGAACGTCGTGGCGGCGGTGACCGTGGCGGACGCAGCGGTGGCGGCGGTGGATACCGTGGCAAACGTAGCGGTGGAGACGACCGTCGTCGTTCAGACGACCGTGGCCCACGCCGTCCGCGTGACTAATCAATAACTAAAACCGCATCTCCTTAAGTGGATTTGCGGTTTTTTTTATGGTGTCATGCTACACTAAATGAGTAGAGACAGAAAAATGAGGTGTCAACGGATGATTGAACTAGGTTTTGGTCTCGTCATACTAGTGGCGTGCGTCCTGGCTTTGAAACCGATTATTACGCGGACCGAGCGTCCGAATTTTCGATATATCCCGGTCGCCACGCTCCTGTTCGGCGCGATGATTTGGCTTGTGATGGCCATCGGCGTGGGCGGGAAGATGGGAATCGGCTACGGTGTGATGAGTATCGTATATTTCATTGCTTGTTTCGGTGCCTATATGTATGTGCATACACGAGCGAGCTGAACCCAGCTCGCTTTCGTGTTTAGAAAAAAGACGAGGTGATCAAGTTGGACGCAGTGGATGTGATGATGAATCCAGAAGAAGTCGAAGTGACATTTGAACCAATCCTGGGAGCCGCCACCTTCCAAGTAGAAGGTTATATGGTCCATGGACAGTTCAGGGGCGAGTCGCTCACCCCATTCTTTTACGACGATGACGTTCCGCTCGAGTATCAGCTCGATATCGCCAAACGGATGGAGCGTTTAGCGGCCGAACAGTTAAGGGATGCGACGCAATTCGTCACGTTCCGATGTCGTTCAGAGTGGATTCTCGAACAAGGAGGCGAGGCGTTTTTGGCCCCGCTTCGAGAATTGAACTTCCCGCTCCATCGCATTTATGTGACGCTTCAAGGGACGGATCTCGTTGACGTGTCACGCTTGTCACGAGTCGTCCAATATTATCGTTCATCTGGTGTTAAAGTCGCGCTCGACTTCGCAGAATCAACGAGCATCGAAGACATCATGACGGTGGCGCCTGAGATGTTGCTCGTCGATTTGGCGACGATGGTCGAGAAGAAGACGTTATCGGTCACGTATCCGCAAATGCTTCAGACGATGGAATATATCGCTTCCCGTCTCGGGGCTCCGCTCCTCTATAAATCGATCGACCATCTCGGACAGTTGCGTTATGCGTGGCGTCATGGCGGACGTTATTATATGGGAAGTCTCCTCGGGCAAAGCGATGCGATGCCGCCGCGCGAAGCGAAAGGTATGAGCGTATTGACGCAAGAAGTACCGTCGTTCTTCTTACACGATCAAGAGCGATTAAAGCGATTATATGAATTGGAGTTCGAACTCCATAAACAAATCCACGACCTCGTCCAAAGCGGGAAGTGGTCGCGCGATAAGAAAGATGAATGGTTGCTCCATATTGCCCCGAAACTCGAAGGGACGTTCGTCCGTTACTATTTGACGGACCAAACCGGGTTCCAGACGAGCGCGAACGTCTATCAGGCACAGTCCGCTTGGACGGTCGATAACACGTATCGCGGCTATAATTGGAGTTTCCGTCCGTACTTTATTCGGACGATGGCGGCGATGGACGTGCGCGGACGGGGCTACTTGTCCGAGGATTATCGCGACTTCAGTTCGAACGAAGTGACGCGGACGTTCAGTTATCCGTTACCGGACGGCATGTTCTTGTTTGCCGATTTATCTGAAGAGTTCTTATATCAAAATCGATTATTAGATTGAGAGGGAAAACGAATGTTAGATTATGATTACGATGCATTGCGTGAGATTGGGCGGATCGTCGCCTTGGCGCGCGATGAGATGGCGAAAGCGGTCAAACCGGGCATGACGACGAAACAGTTGGATGAGATTGGGCAGCGTATTTTGGAAGCGGAAGGGGCCGCCTCGGCCCCGATCACGATGTATGAGTTCCCGGGTTATACGTGTATTTCCATCAATGACGTCGCAGCCCATGGGATTCCAGGTGACCTCGTCATCCAAGACGGCGACGTGGTCAACGTCGACGTATCGGCCGTGAAGGACGGCTACTATGCGGACACAGGACGTACGGTCATCGCGGGCAAACCGAAATCGGCTAAACACGAGCGTTTGGTCGAAGTGTCATTGACATCGCTCGAAGCGGGTCTCAGCAAAGTGAAGGCCGGCGTCAAGGTCAACCAAATCGGGAAAGCGATTTATGCCGATGCCCGTAAGAACGGCTTCACGGTCATCCGTAACTTGGCGGGCCATGGCCTCGGTCGCACGCTTCACGGTGAGCCGGAGACGATTTCGAACTACTATAGCCGTGAAGAGAACGACATCTTGAAAGAAGGACAAGTCATTGCCGTCGAGACGTTCATCTCGACGAAAGATGAAATCGTCTATCAATCAGAAGAGGACGGTTGGTCGTTGTTCACCCCGAACAACAGCCTCGTCTCCCAGTTCGAGCACACGGTCGTCGTCACGAAAGACGGCTATGAAGTATTGACGGGCACATTCCGTTAACGATGAAAAGGCGGCAGACACGAGGTCTGCCGCCTTTTTTGCGGAGTTTTTACAGGAGTCGAATCGTCTGTTCGCTCAGTTGCTCGATCATCGTCCAATCCGGTGCGACCTGGTCGGGAAGCATCAATTGTCCGTTCTCGACCTCGAGCGGGGTATCGAGCAAATCGGTCTCGAAGTAAGCGCTCGTCCCGGCCATATCGGCCGGATAGGAGGCTCCGCTCAATGAGGCGAATAAGAGCGTGTGATAACGGCCGATGGAGGACTCATACATACCACCGACCCAGTAGGGGGTGCCGCTATCGCGAATCGCGAGCGCCTCGCTCCAGCCGCCGACGCGGGTCGGTTTGATATTGACGATGCGACCGGCTTGAAGTCGATGCATCGTCGCCACGTCTTGAGCCGAACTGATCGATTCATCGAGACAAATCGGTGTGGCGAGCCGTGCCTGCAAGTCCGCTGTCTCGACCCAATATGTGCTCGGATAAGGCTGTTCGATCATCAAGAGACGATAGGTATCTAACGCCTCGAACCAGTCAAGCGATTGCTCGGAGCCACTTCCGTTCAAATCAATCATGAGCGGGGCGTCCGGAAAAACGCTGCGAATCTCGCCGAGCGCAGGAAGCAGTTCATGCGGGGACGCTTTTAACTTGATCCGGTCGAATCCGGACGCGAGCGCAGCCTCGATGGCGTTCAACGTCTGACTGAGCAGACCGATGCCAATCGTCCGGCCGCATGCCACGGCATCGCCGGCTTGGACGTATTGTTTTAATGTCTGATTCGCGCGGGCCGCTTCCACTTCCCAGAGAGCGCTCTCCCACATCGCTTTCGCCATCGGGTGGCCGATGATGGAGCTGACATGGGTGCCGAACGAGGCGGCGGACAACGTCATCCCTTTCAACAGTTGGATAATCAAAGCGGACGTATCGATGACGGAGCGGACGGTCTCAGCCGTATACCATGGCGTCTCGAACGCGACACCTTCCCCGTAGCCGACAACACCGTCGACCGTCTCCAGCCGGAGAATGACCGTCCGTCTCGTCGTCAACACGGCGTGGGCGGTGACAATCGGATGTTTGAACGTGAGGGGGACGATATACAGTTCAGCGCGACGAATCATGGTCAGCCTCCTTTAAGCGATGACGCATCAATTTACCGTTGGCGTTACGAGGCAACTCGTCGACGGCAATCCATGCTTTCGGATGTTTATAAGACGCCAGATGGTCGTGCAACAGCTGAATTGCCTCATCGAAATCGAACGTACCGACCGTGAAGGCGACAGGTATCGCTCCCCAAGTCGGGTCGGGACGACCGACGACCCCTACGTCTTGAATGCCCGGGCAACGTAATAACACGCTCTCGATTTCGGCCGGATAAATGTTCTCGCCGCCAGAGATAATCAAGTCACTGCGACGGTCATGGACGTACAAGTAACCGTCCTTGATTGTGCCGAGGTCACCGGTCTGCCAATAGCCGTCGGGTGTCCGGGCGTCGGCCTCTGGCTGTTTATAGTAACCCGGGGTCACCGTCGGTCCGTTCACTTCAATCTCCCCATCCACATTGATGCGGAGTTGGGTCGGCGCGATTGCTTGACCACTCGAACCGATGTGGGCGAGCGCCTCGGATGGCAAGAGCGTCGCGACTTGCGAACACGTCTCCGTCATCCCGTACGTCTGGGCGACCGGTAACTGCCGTCGCTCGGCTTCTTCGAGCAACGGACGAGGTACGGGACCGCCGCCGACGAGCAGAAGTTGCAACTGATGGCGGGAGAGACCTGCGTCGAGGAGCCGCTTAAGCATGACCGCAACGAGCGAGATGTGGGTGATTCTTGCCGTCGCAATCAACTCGAGTGTACGAGCGACATCGAACTTCGGTTCGACGTATAATGTCGAACCGAAACGGGCGCTCCGATACACTTGGGCGAGTCCGCTCATATGGAAGAGTGGCGTGACGATGAGCATCCGGTCACTTGTCCCGTAACCGAGGCGCGTCTTGGCCGCCTCGGCGCTCGCGATGTGATTGCCGAACGTCTGCTTTACGGCCTTGGCTCGACCGGTCGTGCCCGAGGTGAACATGAGCGACATGACTTCATCGTCTGCCCATTCGTGCGGTGTGGCGAGTGACGCCTCATCTCGGGACGTCAACTCGAATTGGGTGATTGACAGGTCAATCGGTTTATCGACGAGCAATACATCGATATCGGCCGTCTCGATTTGTCCTTCCAGTTCGCTCATCGTCAACCGCGTGTTGAGCGGAACGAGCACTTTTCCGAGTAACTGGATGGCATGGACAGCGATGACATAATCAGCGCTGTTCACAGCGCGTAATCCGATATGGCGGGCTTCGGGTGCGACCCGTTCCAAGAAGTGGGCCAAACGGGCGCTCTCCGCGCTTAACTCGGCCCAGGTCAAACTGACGGACGCGGTGACGAGTGCCATGGCGTCACGTCGATGTTGTGTCACATAACGATTCATCATCAGGACCTCCAAAAAAAGAGTAGCGAAGTCGCTACTCTTTGTCGATTTACGGGAAACGCGGGAACTGACCGAAGTCTGGGTCGCGTTTTTCTTTGAAAGCGTCGCGTCCTTCTTTCGCTTCGTCTGTCGTGTAGTAGAGAAGCGTCGCGTCGCCGGCAAGCTGTTGAAGTCCTGCGAGTCCGTCCGTGTCGGCGTTCATCGCTGCTTTCAAGAAGCGAAGGGCCGTCGGAGAGTGTTGCAAGATCTCTTGGCACCATTGGATCGTCTCGGCTTCAAGTTGCTCGAGTGGAACGACCGTGTTGACGAGTCCCATGTCAAGCGCTTGCTGGGCGTCGTATTGACGGCAGAGGTACCAGATTTCGCGTGCTTTCTTGTGGCCGATGATGCGGGCCAAGTAACCTGAACCGTAACCGGCATCGAACGAGCCCACTTTTGGTCCGGTTTGACCGAAACGGGCGTTGTCGGCTGCAATCGTCAAGTCACAGACAACGTGCAAGACGTGTCCGCCACCGATCGCATAACCGGCTACCATGGCGATGACTGGTTTCGGGATGACGCGAATCAAACGTTGAAGGTCGAGGACGTTCAAGCGTGGAATCTCGTCGTCACCCACGTAGCCGCCGTGGCCGCGTACTTTTTGGTCGCCGCCTGAGCAGAAGGCTTGATCGCCTTCACCAGTCAAGATGATGGCACCGACTTCTTTATCGTCACGGGCGCGTGCGAACGCGTCGATGAGCTCGTTGACCGTGAGTGGACGGAACGCGTTCCGTACTTCCGGGCGGTTGATGGTGATTTTGGCGATACCGTTCCACTTCTCGTACTTGATATCTTCGTACGTGCGGACCGATGTCCAGTTTGCTACTGATTCCATTTAAATTCCCCCTAAAATCAATTTCTCTATCATTGTACCAAATTGTTGGGCATTCTCGACATGTGGAGCATGAGATGCGTCCGAAATTTCATGAATTTCAATATCGGGACGGATCAACTGCATATTCCGAGCAATCTGTTGAAACTTCACATCGTGTTCCCCGACGATCAAATCGGTGCGAGGTAAACGGTCGAGTAGCGGCCAGAGCGACGGCATGCTACCCGTCCCGATGGCACGGAGGCTGTCCGCGAGTGCGGCTGGATGTTGGGCCAACCGCTCAGGACGGAGGGCGGCGCGCATCTCGTCGGTTTGATGCCAGAGCGGAAGACGTTCCCAACGGTCAACGAACGCCTCAAGTCCTGCTCGCTCGATGAATTCGGCGAGCTTTTCGTCTTGAAGCCGGCGTTGTCGACGTTCAGCCGCTATGTCGAGCCCGGGCGTCGTGCTAATGCCGATGAAATGGGTGACCCGATCATCATAGGCGGCGAGTGTCATCCCGATACGTCCGCCGAGCGAGTAACCGACGACCGTCCACGGACCTTCGTCCGTATCGAGTAGCGTCGATAAGTCCCTCACCTGTTGACTCATTTTGGCACGCCCGACCGCTTGCTGCCCGGTGCCGCCGTGTTGCAATAGCGACGGGGCGACGAGCCGGACGGGGAGCTCAGGGAACTGGGAGATCCAAGCCGCACTCCCAGTGAATCCATGAAGAAGCAGAACGGGACGGCCGCTCCCACGTTCGAGCACCTCATAGGAGACGCCACGCACGGAACGCATCACGATTCGTTCTCCGTCGTCAAACGGTCCGTGAGCGAAGCGGTCCAACGACGATGCTCGGCCACGTTCCTAGCGCGATCAGACGGAAATTCGATCAGCTGAACGCCTGCTTCAATCGCCGTCATGACATCTTCAGGCTGCTCGAGCAAGCGATAGCTGAGTCCGTATGTCTCAGCAAATCCGCGCAAGTTCAAGTGGAGCGGTGTCCCGAACAAGTCCTCGAACATTTGCGGTGCAATCGAGGCTTGTGGTAAGAAAGAGAAGATGCCACCGCCATCATTGTTGACGACGACAATCGAGAACATGCCAGGATGCGATTTGACGAGTTGCAGGGCGTTACTGTCGTGATAGAATGCCAAGTCGCCGATCAAGAGAGCGGCCTTGTCTGTATCGTGACAGGCACCGAGCGCGCTCGATATGATGCCGTCAATCCCGTTCGCCCCGCGATTGGCGAGGACGTCGATTGACTGACCGGCTGAAAGTGTTGTATCGATATCACGGATCGGCATGCTATTGCTGACGAAGATGCGATCAAGACGAGACGCCAGCAAATGACGCGTCAATGCGCTTTCTCCGCTCAAAGCAGGTTTTGCGGATTCGGCGACGCGTTCGAACAATGCGAAACGATCGAATAAGTCGGCGTCATAGTCTTTGTTGATGGTGGCGACATAATCAATCGCATCGCCGTACACGACCGTGGCGCTGTTCGACGGGTCGCGGAACGATCCCGGTTGCTCGATCAAGACGTATGGCACGTCGTGAAGCCACTGATTCAGCCGTTTCGAGACGGGGGCAGCCCCGAACCGGACGACCGCGTCAGGTGTCCATTCCGTGCGATGCTCGCTCGCGAGCCACGCGTCATAGTTCGTCAAGACATGGTCAAACCGGCGCATCCCGCTCAATGGGTCGGCGAAGACCGGAATACGATGGGCCAGCGCCGACGTGTAGAGAGGCTCAAGCCATGATGTCGGAGTACCTGGTCCGACGATGAAGGCGAGACGATTGACGTCAATCTCTTGTTTGAACCGTTTCAAGTCGAGACTTGTCGGTTTAAGATAGGTCGGCTCAGAGGATTCGGCTTCACCGCCCAGGAGTGATGTCAAGCGCTCGATATCCGGCAACAACGGTTCACGGAACGGGATGTTCACATGGACCGGACCGAACGGCGCATGCATACTCGTCCGGACGAGCCGGGCGAATGTCTGTTCCATGTAGCGCTGACTCGCTGCTTCAGGAACGGGGAGGTCGACGCTCGCTTTCACGTGTTCGCCGTACAGTCGAACTTGGTCGATCGCTTGAGGCGCCCCGACGTTCCGAAGTTCGTGCGGCCGATCGGTCGTCAACACAACGAGCGGCAGTTGTGAGATATTTGCCTCGGCCACCGCCGAAAAGTAGTTGGTGGCGGCAGTACCGCTCGTGCAGATGAGCGCGACCGGGCGCAACGATGATTGCGAACGAGTCAACCCGAGTGCGAAAAAGGCGGCCGACCGTTCGTCGACGATGATATGATGTCGGACGCTCGGATGAAGATAGGCGGCCATGGCGAGCGGTGTCGAGCGAGAGCCGGGACTGATGACGACGTCCTCGACCCCTTGTTCGACGAGCCGGTTCATCATACCGGCGACCCACTCCGTTAACGGTTCATTCATGCTTCATTGCCTCCTGCGCGTACTTTGTCCAATCCGAGAGCTTGCTTGATTGGACTGAGCTTGATTTCTGTCTCGGCGAGCTCCGCTTCGAGTTCAGACTCTTGGACGATTCCACAGCCTGCGTATAGCGCCACGAATTGATGGTGGACAAGAGCCGACCGGATCGAGACGACGAACTCTCCTTCACCGTCCGTGTTCAGCCAACCGAACGGTGACCCGTACCAGCCGCGGTCGAACCGTTCAATCTCGCGCAACAAGCGGACAGACGTCCGTTTCGGAGATCCACCGAGCGCCGGGGTCGGGTGGAGCGACTCGATGATCGACAGCAAGGATGCGTTCGTATCGAGCGTTGCTTGAATCGGTGTGTGCAGATGGAAAACCGACCGGTTCTCCAAGATGCGCGGCGACTCCGGTGCCTTGATGGTAGCCGCGTATGGTGTGAGGGCGTTCTTGATGTCCTTCACGACGATTTGGTGTTCCTCGAGGTTTTTGGCGTCGTGGAGTAACGTCTGTTTGGCTACATCCGATTCGATCTCGGTGTCTGGTCGCTTGATGGTGCCGGCGATGGCGGCCGTTTCAATGTACGGTCCTTGTTTCTTGACGAGCCGTTCCGGCGTCGCTCCGAAAAATCCGATTTCCCGCTTCGGCTGATACAAGAACACGTAACTGCCCGTCTGATGTTCTGACAAGTGGCGCAGTGTCGTCGCGAACGGGAACGCCTCTTCCGAGGTCTGGTAGATTTCTTCCCGGGCGATGACAATCTTTTCGACTCGTTCTTCAGTGATGTTCAGTTTAGCTTGTTGGAAACTCGACTTGAAATGGTCGACGCCGTCTTTGACTTGCGAGTAAGTCGGTGTTTGTTCGTCGGGCGCATGTAGCGCGTTGAACTGGGCGAGTTGATCGGCCAATTGAATCAAATATTGTTCGACCGAACGTTTGGCCGAGACGAGCGTCGAAACGGTCAACGTGTGCTTGTCGCCCGAGCGGCGATATAGAAATTTCGGCACGACCAACGATGCTTCACCGAACGCTTCCCACATATTTTTTTGGGGCCGCACGAACGTGTCGAACGAAAAGCCCGAGAACGCATAAATGACCGCGTCGACGTCCCGGCGGTGCAGGCTCCAATCGTACTGTAGACGTTGGAAACGTTCGGGACCAGAAGCCGTCAACACGAGCGCATCGGCACATCCGAGCATCTCGAGGGAGCGGTCTGGCGTCGAAAAATAGTAGTGGGACGTTTCAGTGTTTTGAATAATATGGAACGCGTCGAACGAAGGGATTTCCCACGTGTACGAGGCAAGTACCGGTCGTTGCCAAGCACGTGCCCGTTTATGGGCTTGTTCGATTCGTTGTTTAATGTGTGTTTGAGTATCTGGCATGAAAGAAAAGCCTCCTCAATCCAATGGAATTCTCATTCTTTAGTGTATCATGACTTCACAACAGAACTGGCCGTCAAATGCTCGAGAAAGTGAAGGGAGCCGTCCGAGCGGCGGGCATTGACAGGTTTTTTCAAAGAGACGTAAACTAACGAAGGGAGGGAAGTGCATGAAGAAGAGAGAGAAAGGTGCGTATTGGCGCATGATTCGCCCGCATACGTTGACAGCGAGCTTCATACCGGTGCTGTTAGGGACGTTCATCGTCCTCGGGCAAGTCGAGTTGAAGTGGGGATTGTTCTTAGCGATGCTCATCGCCTCGGTCTTGATTCAAATCGCGACGAATTTATTTAATGAATATTATGATTACAAGCGTGGACTCGACCACGAAGGTTCCATTGGAATCGGTGGCTCGATCGTACGTGATGGGTTCACACCCGGACAAGTGCTCGGGATCGCGCTCGGTATGTATGGGGTGGCGGCTGTGCTTGGGCTCTATATTGCGGCTTCAACGAGTTGGCATTTAATTTGGATCGGTGTGCTGTCGATGGTCGTCGGATTCCTGTACACGGGAGGTCCGCTCCCGATCGCCTACACGCCGTTCGGGGAAATCGTCGCTGGCCTATTCATGGGTTATGTCATCATCGGCATCTCGGGATATATCCAAATCGGGACGGTGACGACAGAACTGTTGCTCGTATCGTTTCCGATGGCGCTTTTGATCGGGGCTATCTTGCTCGCGAACAACATTCGTGATTTGGATAATGATAAAGTGAATGGGCGCAAAACAATCGCCTGTCTCGTCGGACATCGTCGTGCCGTTCTCGTCTTGGCCGGATTCTTTATCGCGGCATTGGTCGGCATCCTCGTCGCCGTATTCGGGTTTGGCGTGACGCCGTGGGTGCTGTTGTCATTGCTGACAATTCCAATCATGGTACGGGCAGTGAAGCGTTTTTGGGTCAAGCGTGAACCGGCTGAACTCATGCCGGCGATGGCGATGACCGCAAAAGTGAACACGTTGTTTGGCGCTTGGATGGTCATCGGGTTAATGGTCGCGCGGCTAATCGCGTGAATTAAGAGGAGGGAACCACATGTCAGTCGTTCAAGAAATGCTAGCGTTCAATGAAAAATTCGTAACAGAGAAACAATATGAGCAATTTGTCTCGGATAAGTTTCCCGATAAAAAAATCGTCATTTTAACGTGTATGGATACGCGTCTGACGGCGTTGTTGCCTCAAGCCCTCGGACTAAAAAACGGGGATGCTAAAATCATAAAAAATGCGGGAGCCGTATTGTCACATCCGTTCGGATCGGTTATGCGTTCGATCCTCGTCGCGTTGTATGCGCTCGGGGCCGAAGAGGTCATCGTCATCGGTCATTATGATTGCGGCATGGCGGCGATCGATCCGAATGCGGTCATCGCAGAAATGGAACGTCGCGGCATTGAACCGCAGACACTTCAAACACTCAAGTCGTCAGGGATGGATTTGGAGAAGTGGTTGCACGGGTTTGACTCGGTCGAAGCGAACGTCGTCAACTCGGTCAACCTCGTCAAAAACCACCCGCTCTTGCCGCCGGGCACGAACGTCCATGGGTTTGTCATCGACCCTGCGACCGGTCGTCTTGACGTCGTCGAAGCATAATGCAAAAGGCGGTCTCTTCTGGAGAGACCGCCTTTCTTTCGTTACCCGTATGTGTTGACGGGGATATCTTTATAGTCGTCTTCGTCCGAATCTTTTGATTTGGACTTTTTATTTTTCTTATAGTTTTTCTCGTACTCACGTTCGCTCGGCGTTTTGAAGAAACGTTGCCAAGTAGCGTTGATTTCTGAGCCGATCAAAATGATCATGCCGGTCAATTGTAACCAAAGCAACGTGACGATGATTCCTCCGAGTGAGCCGTACGTCGAATCGTAATTGCCGAAGTTCGAAACGTACAGGCTGAAGCCGAGGGAGACGAGCTGCCAGGCGATGACGCCAAAGATCGCACCTGGAATCGTGCTCTTCCAGAACACGTGTTGCTGCGGGGCGATTTTATAGAAAATTGACAGCGTGAAAATCAAGATGACGGTCGTCAACACGTAGCGGAACACGTTGATCAAGATGACGTCGGCCCCCGAAATCGGGATGAAACGGGCCACGAAATCGATGATTTGCGAACCGAATACGTTCGAGACGATGAGCAGTAACATGCCAACACCGAGTAATAACGTCAACCCAAGGGCGATGCCTTTGCTGACGAAGAAATTACGTTCGTTATCTTCCCCGTACGCGTGAATCGCCATATTGATCAAGCGTTCAACCCCTTTAGCCGCCGACCAAATGGCTAAAATCGCACCGATCGAAAGAAGTCCGCCGCGCGGTTCGCCGATGGCGTCGAAGATACCGGTCAAAAATTCAGTCGCGGCCGCCCCGGGCGCCAAGTTGTTCAACTGCTCTTGGAACGACGCCTGAGAAATGTCAAAGAACGACAGCAACGCGAGAATGAAGATGATACCCGGGAAAATCGATAAGAACCAAAAAAAAGCGAGTGTCGCGCCGTAATCTTGAACATCATGTTCTTTGAAGCGACGAAGCAACTCTTTCCCGAAGGCGAACCAATTCTTTTTTTCTTTTACTTCTGTAGTATCCATATATGTGCCTCCTGAACGTTATCGTTAGAAACTTTCTTTCCCGAAATGTCAGGAGGCTACACATGAAATCAGTCTTCGGCCAGCGTTTTATTGAAAAATCGCTCGGCTTCGTTCGACAGCAAGTCGGCGAGTGACGGTGGTCGTACCGGTAAATGGCTGAGCGCGCTTCGCTTCACCCACATCGGCGTATACGATCCGTTCGTTTGCTCTGCTTGAAATTCTTCACCTGTCCCGGTCCCGAACTCACCACCGGTCATCCGGGCCCAGTAGTATGGGTTCAACTCTCCATTGAAGGCGACATGTGCGGCTACGCCTTCAAGTTCGACGTGGACGCCGAGCTCTTCGAACGCTTCACGGACGGCCGTCTCTTCAGCCGTATGCCCGAATTCGACACCACCGCCCGGAAATACATAATACAAAAGGTTTTCTTTCTCTCGGCGAATGAGCGCGACTTCGTCATGTTCATTCACGAGGATGATGGCACTGCGTAATTTCGTTCTGACCAATGGAATCGTTCCTTTCGATTTCGTATCGTGAACAAAACGCATCGACTCGCGGCCGATGCGTTTTGGTTAATCTGTTGCTGGTTGTTCAAGTGAGGCGTACATGTCAGGTGTCAGGCCGTTATCGTGCGAGGCGATGACTTTCCCAGCGACGCGCATCCCGAGTCGGAGCGCATCTTCAATCGGGTGACGTTTCATCAACTCAGAGATGACAGCGGAGAAGAATGAGTCACCCGCACCGGTCGAGTCGGCAACTTTCACTTTCGTCGTCGGGACGTGACCTTGTTCATTCGTGCGTAAGTCGACATAGACGGCGCCGAGCTCACTCATCGTGACGATTGTGAGCGGAGCTCCTTTCATCGCGAGCACTTCGGCGACGCGTAACGCATCGTCCACTGTGACGATGGACATATCAGACAAAATCTCCGCTTCTTCGCGGCTACAGATGAAGCCGGTGAAACCTTGGAGTAAATGACGGTTCCGTTCAATCACCGACAGATGACCGCACACGCCATACAGCGGAAGCTTCATTTCGCGGCACAGTTCAATGGTCTCGTTCAATACATTGACCGACAAGTCGAGGTCAATCGCGACCGCCTCACTTTCAGCGAACACTGTATCGATGCGACGGAGGATACATTCTTCCATCATCGCTTCGTCCGGTTGCTTCGAGATTGACGTTTGCAGGTCACCGTTGTTATCCATGACGGCAAGCCACATGCCCATCCCATTGTCATCGAGCAAATCGACGTGATCGACGTTGACGTTCAAACCGCGGAGTTCTTCGAGAACACCCATCCCGATTTGATCGTTCGTCACGGTCGACACGAAACGGACGTCATTCCCGAGAACACCTAAGTTTTGGGCGACGTTTCGGCCGGTCCCACCGTTCGAGAACGCGATGTCACCGACGTTCTTGGCATCTTTATGAAGCGGGGCGAACGAGGTTCCTTTAATATCGACAAACACCTTGCCGATTACTGCAATCGTATTCATATACTGTACCACCTTTAGCCAATCTTCCTATCAGTTCCGGTCTCATTAGACACATTGTTTCAATTATAGCGAAATTACTAACGGCTTTCAACGACGGTTTGAATGAGTGTCGAATTTTGTCATTCCCACGAGGTGCTGAGCAAACGAAGCCCGTTCAAGATGACGAGGATGGTCGATCCTTCATGGCCGACGACCGCGAACGGCATGACGAGCAGTTCGAAGATGTTCGTCGCAATCAACACGAGGATGACACCTAAGGCGAACACGACGTTTTGGAGGACGACGCGATTCAATTTACGGGACTGTTTGATGGCCGAGCTCAACCGACGGAGGTCGTTTTTCATTAAGACGACGTCGGCCGTCTCGAGGGCGGCGTCTGTCCCTTCACCCATGGCGATCCCGACATCGGCTGTCGCGAGGGCAGGGGCGTCGTTGATGCCGTCGCCAATCATGCCGATGCTACCGTATTCTTGTTTTAATTGTTTAATCTGCTCGACCTTCTCTTCTGGGAGACATTCGGCGATGTAACGGGTCAACCCGGCCTCAGTGGCGATGGCGCGGGCTGTCGCCTCGTTATCGCCCGTGATCATGATCGTCGCGATACCGAGATGGTTGAGTCGTTCGATCGCTTGTTTGGCTTCAGGGCGCAGTGTGTCCCGGAGCGCGAACGCTCCAATCGTCTTCTCTTCATCGCTGACGAACACGAGCGTATGGCCGGCAGCTTTTAAACGTTCGACATCGTCGCGGAAGAAATCTCCGCTCAGATCGGCGAATTTTTGTTTGCCGACCCGATAGGCGACACCATCGATCGTCGCTTCAATCCCGGACCCGGTCACGTCTTTGAAGTGTTCCATCGTTCCTGTGTAGTTCCCTGTGAATTGGACGAGCGCTTCGGCGAGCGGGTGCATCGAATGTTCTTCAATCAAGCTGACGATGCGATAGACGTGCTCTTTCTCAACGGTTGGATGGATCAATGCCGATTGGACTTCTGGTTTACCGATTGTAAGCGTGCCGGTCTTATCGAAGGCGATTGCTTTCAAACGGCCCATGTTCTCGATGTGAACGCCGCCTTTGAACAAAATTCCATGTTTGGCGGACGAAGCGATGGCGGCGAGTGCGGCCGGAGTGATGGCTGCGACGAGGGCGCACGGCGAAGCGACGACGAGTAAAATCATACCGCGGTAAATACTCGTCTCAAGCGACCACGGCGTCAACACAGGTCCGAGCAAGATGATTGCGGTGACGGAGACGAGCACGACTTGAACGTAGCGTCCCTCGTACCGGTCGATGAACTGGGCGGACGGTGATTTTTCTTCTTGCGCTTGCTGTACCATTTGAATGATTTTTTGGAACAACGTTTCCGTGGCGAGCTTTGTCACTTCTAACGTCAAGACACCGTTCAAGTTAACGCTTGAGCCGTATACCTCGTCGCCGACGTTTCGGTCGACTGGAATCGATTCACCGGTGATGGCGGCTTCCTCGATCGAGGCACTGCCTTTCAAAATCCGACCGTCGACCGGGATGCGTTCGCCGGGTCTTACGTAGATGTGGTCTCCGACGCGAAGGTCGTCGATATGGACGACCTCGAGGCCGCCCGAAGCGTTCAATCGCGTCGCTTGTTCAGGTTGCAGTTCCATTAATGACTCAAGAGCGCGTTCGTTTTTGTTCATCGTGTACGTCTCGAGTGCACCGGACAAAGCGAAAATGAAGATGAGGATGGCACCTTCCATCCAATAGCCGATGGCTGCGGCGCCGATGGCCGCGATGATCATGAGCAGTTCGACGTTCAACGAACGGGTTTCCCACGTATCGGTCAGACCTTCTTTCGCTTTGGCATATCCGCCGATTAAAAAGGCGGTCAAATAGAGGGTGACGTAGAGCGCAGGAGCTCCGTCTTGTCTTTCCGCGATATATGCGAGTACAATCAATACACCACTGATGAGCGCCATGATGAGCTCGATATGTTCGAACCAGTTGGCCCGTTTGAAGACGTGGCTTTTTTCCTGTGTGACGGTTGATGTGTTCATGTGAGCACCTCTTTCTAAATGAGAATATATATCAGTTAAATGATAATGATTGAGGATGATTATCATTATCTATTGTTGATATGATTGGATTTAATACTAGTTTCGGCTCATAATCTTATTTATAATGATTATCATGTAAGTCTATTTTAGCACCAATCGTAATAACTCACAAACTAAAAGATTAAGGAGTTTTTGTGTCATGCAGAATGTATTTCAACGCCCTTGGACGGTCACGTTCCTCGCGCTATTCAACACGTTTTTATGGGGGAGCGCGTTCCCGTTCATTAAACTGAGCTACGAGGCGCTCGATATTCAAGAACACGAGTACGGCCAGCAGTTGTTTTTTGCCGGCGAACGTTTTTTATTGTCCGGACTGCTCTTGCTCGTGATTAGCCGCCTCGTCTTCAAACGGCCGATTCGATTAAACGCGGAAAAGTTGAAGGCGTATGCACATTTAGGGGCATTTTTGACATTCTTACAATATTTGTTCTTTTATATTGGGCTTTCCATCTCGACCGGGGTGCAAGGTTCGATTATCGCGGGATCGACCTCATTCTTCCAAATGGCGCTTGCCCATTTCCGTTATGAGGATGATCGTCTCAACCGGTTGAAGGGGATTGCCCTCACACTCGGGTTCTCTGGGATCGTCATCGCCAACTGGCCGACAGCGCACGCAGAGATAGGATTTGGGATTGGCGAGATCTTGCTCATTATGGCGATGATCTCAGGGGCGTTCGGGAACTTGATTGCGAAAGACTACTCACGCGCACATGATGTCGCCCCGATGACGGCTTGGGCGATGGTATTCGGCTCGCTCGGTCTTCTCGTCGTCGGCTATGTGCTCGCGCCAGGGGATGTGTTCCTTCCTTACACGGTCACGACGCTTTTCTTCTTGCTGTATCTCGCGCTCTTGTCTGCAATCGGGTTCACGTTATGGAACACACTCATGAAATATAATCCGGTCAGCCGGGTATCACTTTATATGTTTTTTGTTCCCTTATTCGGTGTCGTCTTATCGAGCGTTTTACTCGGTGAGACGATCCCGTGGAACGCGCTTGTCGGATTATTGTTCGTCATCGCGGGCATCTATCTCTCGACTTATTTCCAGGGGCGAGTCAACCGTTCGGCCCGTTGATCAAACAAAGCTGACGCACGGTTGACGGAATCTTGTTCCCATGGCAAAATATATTAAAAATTCTGAATTCTTTCAGTTGAAAATCGGTCTTCGTTGTAAAGACTTGCGTGCGAATCTGATAGAAGGGAGGATTGTGCCATGGCAAGAAATCCGATTGTCCGAAATATACTCATCTCGCGTCAACCACGGGACGAGTACGTCAAATACGTGATGAAGTGCGTAAGTCGCGGATTGAAAGAGCATCACGACCAAGTGGACGCGCGTGCAACGAGGCAAGGAGAGGACATCCAGACGAAGTGGCATATCAATGATCGCGTCATTGAAGTCACAATCAAGTCGGACGTGCTGGCCTCACTAGAGACAGAACCGTTCGCGCTCGATGAAGTGTTCATGCGCGCGTTCGAACGGAACGACGTTCGTCTCGGTCCAATCAAGGAATGAGTGATACGAAAAAGGGTGAGTCTCCGTTGAGACTCACCCTTTTATGCATCAATCGGCTTCGCTTTCGCTGTGAACAGACTCACAGCCAAGATGCCGAGAATAAGTGTGTACATCAAGAAATACACTTCTTTCGGTAACGCAATCCAAAACGCGCCAATCATCGGTCCGCTGATCGAACCGACGCTAAACGAGATGCTATAGAGCATATTGCCGGTCGGTAACAACGAACGTGGCAACACTTCTGTCATATGAGCCAAACCGAGAGAATACGTGGAGCCGAGACCGGCCCCGGCAAGAGCGAACAAGACGAGCAGCCAGGCGTAATGCTCGACGGCGAGGTTGGCGACGGCGAAGACGAGCGTTCCGAGCGTCAACACGATTTGCAGGATGCGTTTCTTCCCGAAGTGATCGGCGAGGCGACCGAGCGGTAACTGGACGATGATCGAGGCGACGATGAACGTCGTGATGAGCGTACTCGTCTGTGTCAGCCCGATGTCGTTGCGGACCGTGAAAATCGGTAAGTTGGCATTCAAGCTCGCCTCAAGGAACCCGTATGTAAAAGCAGGTAAGAGCGTATATCCGCCGCCGATGAGGACGAGGCGGATGCGTCCTTTCGAGTCGGTCTTCACTTTCTCAGCCTCAGGGTACTCGTTGTCGACCTTGAAGATCAAGAACAAGGATGCGAGACAAAAGACGATCAAGACGAGGAACGGCAGCCAAAAGTGGAGGTCGACGAGCGGGGCGATGAGCGGGCCGACCGCGAATCCGAGGCTGAACGCCATCCCGTAATACGCCATCGCCCGGCCAAGACTTCGCTTCTCGCTCGCAGACGTGACCCACACTTGGGATCCGTAATGGAGCGCCGAATCCCCGAACCCGATGACGAAACGCATGAGTGCCCACATGAGCAGTGACGGCCAGAGCGGCAAGAAGAACGTGGCAAGCGCCGTCAAGACGATGCCGAGGACGATTGTCGGCCGAAACCCGTACTTGCGGACGAACCGTTCGAGTAGCGGCGCAGAGACGATGACGCCTAAGTAGAGCATCGTCGCATTCAACCCGTTCAACCAGGCCGGGTTGCCGTCCCGTTCGATGAGCGTCGACAAGAGCGGGATGAGCGCGCCTTGAATCAAACCAGAAATAAAGACGACGAGTAATAAAATCGAAAACCGAAACCGTTGCATAGTTCACCTCATTATTCATTACATAGTAAAAAGCTGAGAAGGGTCTCAGCTTTTTGGTTCGTCAATCGGTTGAGGTACATGATTCAAGTGTAAGAGTTCATCATCCCAACTGCCTTGACTGAATACTTCATCACGGTCTACTTTGTCTGAAACGAATGCGGCTGTCAATAAGATGCTGAGCACACCACCGAAAATGATGATGGCCATGACGGTGATCATGAATACATAGATGGCTGTCATCTTTAAACACCTCGATTCAGTTTATATACTGAACATTTCCCGAAACGAAACAATTAAAACGGCTCAGCGACACGTTCTTGAAAGTTCACGTCCGGGTAATACGCTTGCTTGACGAGCGCGTTCGGCCCGAGACATTTGACGGCCGGGCAGTGGCATGACAGTGTGGCGTTCAGACTGCTGTTCGTCCACGTTTCGTATGCATCCTGGAACGAGGTGTCATACAGTGTGCCGAGCGTGCCGAGCTCGTCTCCGAAGTCGGTGACGATAATCTGGCCATCGAAGATATTCGTGTTGAGGCGTGAGCGGCCATCTGGGTCGTTCCGAACGGTTACGTTCTTCGCCTCGTGGAGTCGTTTCAACAAGGCGCGGTCCTCTGGTGCGCCGGAGCAGGCATAAAACGGCAACGTCCCGAACAACATCCAGACGTTCTCGTCCCGGACGTCGAGCAGGTCATGAATCGCCTGACGGGTGTCGGCAAGCGATGCCGACTCGAGCGCGCTAGCCCAGTCTGCGGGGTACATCGGGTGCACTTCATGACGCTGACAGCCGAGTGCGACGATCTCTTCATGGATTTCTTTCAAGTGCGGGATCGTCCGTTTGTTGATCATCGTCTCGGCGGATACGATGATGCCTTCGGAGGTGAGCGCCCGGGCATTGTCTTTCATCGTCTGAAGCATCTTCAAACGTGCCTCCGCGCTCGGTTTCCGGTCCATCATCGCGAAACCGCCCTCTAAGAAATCGGCGTCTGTGCCCCAGTTATGCGAAATGTGCAAAACGTCGAGGTAAGGGGTAATAAGATGGTAGCGAGAGAGTGGGAGCGTCAAGTTCGAGTTGATTTGCGTCCGGGCGCCACGCTCTTTCGCATAACGCAAGAGCGGGACGACGTAGTTCCGCACCGACTTCATCGACAGCATCGGCTCGCCGCCTGTGATGGAGAACGCCCGTAAATGCTCGATCTCATCAAGGCGCGAAATCAATAGGTCGAGCGGGACTTCAGGTTCTTCCGTCTGATCGAGCATATAGCCGACCGCGCAATGTTCGCAGCGCATATTGCATAGCTTGGTCGTCGTCACTTCGATGTTCGAAAGGACGAGGCGACCGAACTCGGTTTGATCGAGGTAGGCTTCCCATGGATCAAACGTTGTCGAGATGTTTTGCATATCAATTCCACCTTTTCATCAAGTCACACGAAATAGTATGCTATAATAACAACTCTTTGTCACGAACCAAAGGAGCGATCACGAGATGGGTAAATCACGAACAGATACGGCAGGAAAAATGAACGTGTTAAAATCGAGAACGGAATTACTGTGCTTATCAGTCAATACGTTGGACGAATTCACGACGCCAGAGGATTTGCATCGATTGTTAGCTGATATTGATTCCTTACGTGCGAAAGTCGTACGTTACGCCAAAGATTTAGAACAAGTATCTCGAAAGGATGAAACACATTGAAACTGATCGTAGGAGAATACACTAGCGCCCAAGCCGAGCGGCTAGGCATTAACGGAGAGGGCATCGCGACGATTGATCGCATGGTCATCTTCATTCCGAACTTATTGCCGGGAGAGAAGGCGAAAGTCGAAATTACGCGCGTCGAGCGGAACTACGCCGAGGCGCGCGTCATCAAGCGCGATAATGATTCACCGGACCGGGTCAAACCGCCGTGTCCGATTTATGACGAGTGTGGCGGTTGCCAGATTCAACATATGAGTCCGCGCCTGCAGATGGACTATAAAGAAGAAATCGTCCGCAACGCCTTCCGTCAAAAGACGAAATTGAACGTCGACAAATCGGATATCCGTGCGACGAAAGGGATGGACAACCCTTGGTACTACCGCAACAAGTCGCAATTCCCGCTCTCGACGCGTCGCGGCGAGATCGTGTCGGGTCTCTACAAACCGAACACAAACGAACTCGTGCCAATCGAGCATTGCATGGTACAGCAGCGCGACACGACGAACATTAACAACGCCATCGTCCGTATTTTGAACGAGCTCGACATCCCGGTATACGATGCGCGCCGTGACGTCGGTTTCGCCCGTACCGTCATCGTCCGCTCAGGCTACAAGACAGATGATGTCCAAGTCGTGCTCGTCGTCGGGAACGAGGACGTCCCGCGTTTAGATGAATTGAGCGATCGCATCATGGCGTTACCGAACGTCGTATCGTTCCACATTAATATCAACTCGAACCGTTCGGGTGTCATCTTCGGTTTCCGTACGGTCCATATCGCCGGTCAAGACAAGATGGACGAGCAACTCGATGACGTCCATTACCACTTGTCACCGCGCGCGTTCTTCCAGCTCAACCCGGCTCAGACAGAAATCATGTATCGTGAAGTCGTCGAGGCGGCTGGACTTACGGGCGAAGAACGCGTCATCGATGCGTACGCCGGTGTCGGTTCGATCGGGCTATGGCTCGCGCCGCACGCAAAAGAGATCCGTGGGATGGAAGTCGTCCCGGAAGCGGTCGAAGATGCGAACGCGCACATGCGTGAGAACGGCTTCAGCCATGCGACTTATGTCGAAGGCCGGGCCGAACATTGGATCCCGCGCTGGGTGAAAGACGGATGGATTCCAGACGTCATCGTCGTCGACCCGCCGCGCACAGGGGTCGATCATCAACTGTTGAATGCGATGATTTCATCGAAAGCGAAACGCATCGTGTACGTGTCATGTAACCCGCAGACGCTCGCGCGTGACGCGGATCAACTCATGAAAGCCGACTATAAGATCAACTATATCCAGCCGTATGATATGTTCCCGCAGACGGCGCACGTCGAGTCAATTGTCGTCTTCGAGAAGAAGAAAAAGAAAAAGTATTGACGGGGTTGTGAAAACGCTTGCAAGAATGACGTTTTCACGTTATAGTTCAGATGTCAGACTTCTTTGATAAACGTTAAGAAGCGGAGGAACATCAGATGATCCCACGAGAAAAAGTGAACGAGCTTGTCCATAAAGCGATTGATGCACGGTCGCGCGCCTATACTCCTTATTCGAAGTTCAATGTCGGGGCTGTCGTCATCGACGAGATCGGCAAAGAGATCTCGGGTTGCAACGTCGAGAACGCTTCGTACGGGTTGTCGATGTGTGCAGAACGGACTGCCATCTTCAAAGCGGTATCGGAAGGCAGCAAGGCAATCGAGACCGTCGTCGTCGTCGGCGACACGGACGGACCAATCTCGCCATGCGGCGCTTGCCGTCAAGTCATCGCCGAGTTTGCCAGTGACGACTTTACATTGATTCTCGCGAACATGGCCGGGGAGACGAAAGTGATGACGAAAGAAGAGATGTTGCCTTACGGCTTCTCGCCAAGCGATTTAACATAAAAATGCGGACGAATTTCGTCCGCATTTTTATTTATTGCCCTCATATTTTTTCTCGCTGACCGAGTCATCCTTCGAGTGCCGCTTTTGTTTCTCATCTTTCACTTTCTGGTTCAGCTCTTCTACCGGGATCGGGTCGACCGTTTCCATCCCTTCCTGGTCGAAGATGCTCTCCTTGTCCGTATCGACGGCATCCGGATTATCAAACGGTCGCTTGGACGTATCTTTTGACTGTTTCATCTTCATCGCCTCCTTGTCTTGACTATTATTCCACTTCCTGAATGGGTGTAAACGCTTTAGAAAATGGGTTTCGATTTCGCAGAACAGTGGAATTATCCGTACATAGTGACTAAGGAGGGGTATTCGGATGGATAAGAAAGTATTGATGGGAATCGTACTCGGGGTAGCTGGGGCCGCGCTCGTCGCACCAAAAGTAGCGGCACTCTTGACTCAGGACCGAGATGACGATACATGGAGCAAGATGGACAAGATGGAAAGTGTCGATTCGGATAAGGATGAGGCGGAGGAAGGCCTCACTCAACTCGATTCGAACTATCGGGCCGAGTGGCAAGCGAATGGTTATCCACAGACGCACGCCGAGCGGGAACGTCTCATGAATGAATCAGATGACGCCTATAAAGGCAAAGACATATAAAAAAGACAGCCGCGGCTGTCTTTTTTATATGTCTTCGTCCGGCAAGAGCGGCAATGTGAGCGTGACGGTCGTTCCGTTGCCAACTTCTGAAGTGAAGTGCATCGAGCCGCCGTGGCGTTCCATGATGTGTTTGGCGATGGCGAGGCCGAGCCCGGTCCCGCCATCTTCGCGTGTGCGTGACTTATTGACACGATAAAATCGCTTCGTCAATTGATCGAGATCCTCTTTCGGGATCCCCCGACCTTCGTCCCGAATCTCGGTGACGGCATTGTCGGCGGTCGCATATGTCTTCACATGGATCGATTTCCCGGCTTCGGTGTAGCGAAGGGCGTTATCGAGCAAGTTTCCAACGACTTGCTCGAGCCGGTCGTGGTCCCCAAGAATGATCAAGTCGAAATCGAGGTCCGTCTCAATCGTGACGCCTTTCGCCCCGGCAATCGGCTCGAAACGGTACAGCACATCTTCGAGCACTTGCGAATAGACGACCGGTTCTTTCGTCATCGGATATGAGTCGCGTTCGAGTTGGGCCAAGTCGAGCAAGTCGTTGACGAGGCGTTGCAAGCGCTCCGTCTCATTCTCGATGATCTCGTAATATTGGTTTTTCGTTTTCTCGTCGAGCGACGGGTCTTGGAGCATTTCCGTATAGCCTCGAATATATGACAACGGTGTCCGCAATTCATGACTGACGTTCGCCAAAAATTCTTTCCGTTGCTCTTCGACAAGACCGAGTGACTCGGCCATCCGGTTCAGCGTCTCGGCGAGCTCGCCAATCTCGTCATCGTAATAAATCGGGATACGGTGCGAGAAGTCGCCTTTGGCATATACTTGCGAGGCTCGTTTCATTTGTATGAGTGGCTGAATGATCGTATCGATAATTTGCGTCCCGAAGATGAGCAAGTTCACGATCATCAAGATGAGCAAGAACGTGATCATAAGCCGAATCGGTTGGAACGGCTCACTGATTTTACTTAACTCCATATATAGGATGAGCGCATTATCGAGCTCGCCGTCTCGGATGAGCGGGAAGGCGGACATCAGGATATCCACATCCTCGGTCGGGTGTTTACGGGTGACGGAGATCGCGTAGCCGTCTTGCAGTTTGGCGAGGTCTTGTTCCCGTAAAAACGTCTTGCCTGAGCCGAGACTGTCTTCCCTGACCGACGAGAGGAACACTTTCGTCTCGGTCAGTTCGTTCGTGTACGTCATACTGTCCGAAAACGCGTCAGAGAAGCCGTCCGCCTTGTAGATGGTGACGAGCTTCTCTCCGCGGTTGATGAGCAGTTCTTCCTGCGTCTGAATATAGAACTTGTCGTATAAGTAAAACGTCATGATGATGAACACGAACGCGGAGAAGAGGCTAGCTGTCCAGATGGTGATCCAAATCCGCTTCCGGATCGTGTATTGCTTCATACGGTTGCCTCGAACTTGTAGCCGATCCCCCAGACGGTTTGAATGTAGCCACCTGCTTCACCGAGCTTGAGGCGAAGCGTCTTGATATGCGTGTCGACCGTCCGAAGGTTACCGTGGTACTCGGTGCCCCAAATTTGATCGAGCAACTGTTCACGTGAGAATACTTTCTCTTCATTCGTGATGAACAAGTAGAGCAAATCGAACTCTTTACGGGTCAAGTTGACCGTTTTCCCTTTCACGCTGACTGCGCGGCCGTCGATATCGATGGACAGGACTCCGGTATCGAACGTTGCTTCTTGTTCTTTTGAGAAGTTATGCGTCCGACGAAGCGTTGCTTCGATGCGGGCAAGCAGCTCGCGCGGACTGAACGGCTTCGTGATATAGTCATCCGCGCCGATCTTCAAGCCATGGATACGGTCGAGTTCTTCTGACCGGGCCGTGAGCATGATAATCGGGACGTTCGAGAACTCGCGGATGCGCATGCACGCCGTGAGGCCATCGAGTTCAGGCATCATCACGTCGAGCAGGACGAGGTGGAACGACTGTTCTTTCAATAAGTCGATTGCCTCGAGGCCGTTCGTGGCTGTGACGGTCTCATATCCTTCCTTCTCTAAGTTCGAAACGAGTAAATCCCGCATTTGTTCTTCATCATCGGTCACTAAGATGCGAAACGTTGGTTCTGACATTGGGCATTCTCCTTTACAAAACGGTTAACGAGGATGTGTGATAATTCCCTCATACCTCTATCATACCTATCTCTCCGAATTAGAACAGAAATATTCATTGCCGTAAAGTTGTCCTCATGAAATCCACACAAAAACGCCACAAAAAAGCCAATTCTTTGTCAGAATTGGCTTACGCTTCGAGCTGTGCTTCATAGGTATGGTCGAATTCAGGCGCATGGAGTGAGTGCAAGTAGAGTTGGAAACTCGACTTCGACACTTCATACAAGACGTATTCGACGTCCCCTTGGTTGATTTCAGTCAATAGTTCAGACCGGATCTCGTTAGCGCAGAAAGCGTACGGTAGTTTCTCAGCCGCCGCGATCGAACGCTCATTCGATTGACGGATTTTTAAAAATACACTTTCCATATCAAGCTCGAAGAAAAGTTCAGAGAAGAACGCTTCTTTCGCGACTTGATTGTAACCTTTGCCGTGATACGGTTTGCCAAGCCACGTCCCGAGGAATCCATAGCCCGATTCCACATCGAACAAGCTGATCGTCCCAATCGGGGTACCGAACTCGTTCGTGATGGTACGTGAGATGATGTTTCCTTGCTCTTCTAGCTCGATGATTTGCTTCGTGCTAAATAAAAACTCGTCAAAGTGGACCGTCTTTTGACGGACATACGGAAAGACATCTGGGTGTTGCATCAGTTCGAACAACTCCGCGCAGTCGGTAAGCTCACGAAATTTGAGCACCTTTACATTCCTCCTCCTATTTCAGACCGCTGAAGAATAGTTGTAACGAAAGCATACTTCTGGCTTCGTTGTTCGAACTTGCCTTGGCTGCTCCCTTTTATGAAGTTACAAGATTATTTTATATAGTTTTTTTGAAAAAGCAAGTAAATAAAATGCAACTTCACAAAAAAATAATAAGAGCGCTTTCACGACTGGCCTCACTCACATCTCATGATGTGTTTTCGATCGGCTCGTCGAGTAAACGATGTGGCCATCGACGATGGTCATAATCGGCTTTGACATGTAGTCGAGCGGGAAGTGACTCCACAAGACAAGGTCGGCATCTTTGCCGATTTCGAGCGAGCCGATGCGGTCGTCTACTCCAAGCGATTCGGCCGGATGGATCGTGATGGCGCGGAGTGCGACGTCGACCGGAAGTCCTTCGCGGGCAGCAAGACCGGCGCAAAGATTTAAATATTGAACGGGCGTATAAGGATGGTCCGTCGTGATCGAGACGATCATATCGTGTTCATGTAAAATTCGGTACGTCTCCCATGTTTTGTTCTGGAGCTCAATTTTCGATTTACGTGTGAACGTCGGACCGACGGTGACATGTTTGACACCGAGTTCGCGTAACTTTTCAGCGACGAGATGTCCTTCCGTACAGTGCTCGATCCGATAATCGAGGTCGAACTCTTGCGCGAAGCGGACGACCGATAAAATATCGTCGGCGCGGTGGGCGTGGACCCGGATTGGCATCTTGCGGTCGAGGGCGAGTTGAATCATCTGGCTGCCGAACGTGCCGATCGTCTTCGTCGAGTCGACGGTCCGGAACGCTTCACGCAATAATCCCATGATCCCCATGCGGGTCAACTCACCGGATCTTCCCATACTGTGGACACGCTTCGGGTTCTCTCCGAGCGCAAGCTTGAGACCGGCATAACGCCGAAGTACCATGTCCTCGATGAAGCGGCCGTGCGTTTTAATGACACTCGTCACCCCGCCGATGACGTTCATACTGCCGGGCATGACTTGAACGGCAGTGACTCCGGCCATGAGCGCCTCTTGAAACCCTTCATCGAGCGGATAGACGCCGTCGATGGCCCGAGCGTGCGGCGTCATCGCCTCGACGGTCTCGTTTGCATCGTTTCCGACTGAACCTGTCCCTTCGTCATACAGTCCGAGGTGGGTATGGGCATCGATAAACCCTGGGAATAAGAAGTTGCCTTCGGCTTCGATGACCGTTTCTCCGTCGAGCGGGTCCAGCAAGTCTGCCATTTCGATGATTTTGCCGTCTTTGACGCGCAAATCTCCGTAAAAATGTGGGGCAGTGATTGGATAAATGTGGGCGTTACGAATTAACAAATTACTCACGTGCTAGCTCCTTTCAAATCAAATGAAGTAGTTGTTTCAAAGCGGGTTCTAACGTTTCGTAACGGAAGCGGAAACCGTGATTGAGTGCTTTCGTCGGGACGACTTTCGCCCCTTCAAGGACGATGACACTCTTCTCTCCGAGCGCGAGCTTGAGGAGCGGTGCTGGGGCAGGTGCCCAATGCGGGCGATGCATCACGCGTCCGAGCGTTTTTCCAAACTCATTCATCGTGACGGGCGTCGGTGCCGTGCCGTTGACGGGGCCTTCGATGGAAGTCGTCTCAATGACATGGACAAACAGGCGAACGAGGTCGTCCAAATGAATCCACGGTACCCATTGCTGTCCTGAGCCGAGCCGTCCTCCGACACCGAGCGTGTACGGCAGTTTCATGAGCGGGAAGGCACCGCCGTCATTCGATAAGACGACACCGGTCCGCATCGTGACGAGGCGAATTCCCATGTCTTTGACCGGGGCCGCCTCTTTCTCCCACAACACACAGACGTTGCCTAAGAAGTTGGTCCGGTCCGGGAGTGGGGTCGCTTCGGAATACGTGATGGAACGGTCTTCCCCGTAAATTCCGATGGCGGATCCGCTGATGACGACGCTCGGCTTGCGTTTCATATTTTTAATGATCCGAACGACTTCTTTCGTCCCGTCGATTCGGCTTTGAAGAATGGCTTGTTTCTGTTTATGTGTCCAGCGTCCATCGTTGATGGAGGCGCCAGCCAAATGGATGAAGGCGTCGACGTCTTGCAACTCGGACTCAGGATGGCTGTCAGGAGTCAACCATTCAACGAACGAGATCCCTCCTTGTCGCGGGCGCGGGCGGCGCGTCAATACGACGACTTGATGTCCGGCCTCGGCGAGCGCGCGGACGAGCGGGCGACCGATTAGTCCGGTTCCGCCGGTGATTGCAATTTTCATAAGTCTCCCTCCAGTATATTGAAGCGATTTCAAAACGGGTATGAGTTCCATAAAGAAAGCGGACCGTTCGTATTGTGAATACCCTTTCTTCTAACTTATCAAAAATCCTGCTCGAAAGGGGAACGTGATATGTTAGAAGCAGGAAATGGAGGGATTTCGTGAAAATTGCCAAGTTTACGACCCAGAAGAAAAATAAAGACCGGCTCAACGTGTACGTCGAAAAGGACGGGCGTGAGGAGTTTGCGTTCGCCATCGACCTCGACGTCTTCATCAAATATGAATTGACGAAAGGGATGGAGCTCGAAGACGACTTCGTCCGTGACGTTCTTCAAGCCGAAGAAGAACAAAAAGCATATAAAGCGGCCGTCAATTATTTATCGTACCGAATGCGTGCCGTTTCAGAGGTGCGTGACTACCTCGTGAAGAAAGAGATAGATGAGGCGGCCATCAAGCGCGTCATCGAGCGATTAATCGAACAGCGCTACTTGAACGATGCTGAATTTGCCAAAGCCTACACCCAGACGAAGTTCAATACGAGTCCGAGCGGACCGGTCAAAATCAAACGAGAACTCACCCAGCTCCGAATCGACGCTGACATCATTGAAGAAGTCATCGGCGCAATTTCGCACGAAGACCAGCTTGAAAAGGCCGGAAAATTCGTAAATAGGAAACAAATGGAAACAAATCGCCGTTCTGCCACAGAAGTGCAACAAAGAATTCAACAAACCCTAATGCAAAGGGGATTTACGTTTGATATCATTTCAGAGGCGATTCTCACGTTTTGGGAGAACGAGGATGAGGACGTTGAACTTTCGGCTTGTTTGACACAGGCGGAAAAATTAAATCGGAAGTTCAGTGGATATGCCCCATATGAGCGGAAACAGCGGATGAAGATGCAGCTTCGACGCAAAGGTTTTCCATATGAGGTGATTGATCGGGCTTTAGATCGACTCGCTGAACAAGAGTCATAACGGGAGATTCATTTACGGTAGGGGAAAAATCTGAAAAGGTGGGTCTACATTGACGATTTTTGAATGGATTACAGCACTCATGCCGATTGTGGCAGTGCTCGTATTATTGGTCATTATGCGTTTACCGGCGTCGGTCGCGATGCCGCTCTCGCTCGTATTGACGGCAGGACTGGCGTTCTTCGTCTGGCAACTCGATGCGACACGGATTATGGCGGCGACGTTACAAGGACTCGTGATCGCCGTCACGACGGTCTGGATTGTGTACGGTGCGATTGGGATGATGAATACGATGAAAGAGGGCGGCGGTATGAACGCGATTCGCTCTGGATTCGTTAACATCACACCGGATCCCCGGATTCAAGTGCTCATCGTCGGCTGGTTGTTCGTCTCATTCATCGAAGGTGCTTCGGGCTTCGGGACACCAGCTACGGTTGCGGCGCCACTGTTGATCGCCCTCGGCTTTCCGCCGATTGCAGCGGTCGTCATCGCTTTATCGGCCGACGTCTCGGCGGTCACGTTCGGTGCGGTCGGCACACCAGCTTTAATCGGAATTGGGAACGGGCTGTCGCTTGACGTCAATCAACCGGAAACGATCGAGTTTTTGACAAGCGTCGTCTTACAGACGGTACTCATCGACATGTTCGTCGGTTTGTTGATTCCGTTTATCTTGATTTTGATGCTGACCCGATTCTTCAGCAAAGAGAAGTCAATCAAGCCGGCGCTCGAAGTGTTCCCGATTGCCATTATCGCGGCACTCGTTTACAGTATCCCGGCCTACATTTGGACACTCATCCTCGGATTTGAATTCGGGGGCATGCTCGGCGGGTTGACGGGTCTCGTCATCCTCGTCGCAATGGCACGCAAAGGGATCCTCATGCCAAAACGGGTGTGGACGTTCGATGGTTATGCCGATGAGATCGAGCAGCCGCTTGAGAAGCCGTCTGTCGGTAAAGGCAAACGTGAACTTCCGCAGTGGAAGGCGTGGGCACCATATTTGATTTTGACGATTTTCCTCGTGTTGACACGGACCGTGCCATTCTTGAATGAATTGGCACGTAGCGTCCGCATTGACTTGCCAAACATCATCGGGGTCGAAGGAATCTCGACGTCGTGGGAACCGTTCTATTCGCCAGGGTTCATGTTCATCTTGACGATGATTGCGACATTCTTCCTCCACAACATGAGCTGGTCACAAGTGACTTCGGTCTTTAAAGCGACGACGCTCGGTGTCGTCGGGACGGCCATCACGCTCGCTGCGTCAGTGCCGATGGTTCGAATCTTCATTCACTCAGAAAATGGTGGAGCTGGCCTGGCTTCGATGCCGGTCGAACTCGCCACGGCTGCAGCCGATACGTTCGGCGGTGTCTGGCCGCTCGTCGCACCATGGATTGGGGCGCTCGGCGCCTTCGTTTCCGGATCGGCCACGTTCTCAAACATGATGTTCTCAAGTTTGACGACGAATGTTGCCGAATCCGTTGGTTTGAACGAGACGCTCGCGTTATCGATGCAGATGGCAGGAGCCAACGCTGGTAACATGATTTGTGTCTTGAACGTCGTCGCGGTCGCCTCGGTCGCAGGTCTTCTTGGGAAAGAAGGAACGATCATTCGCTATACGCTCATGCCGATGATTTACTACGTGACGGCGACAGGTCTTGTTGGCTTGATGCTCGCCACCTTCTTCTTGTAAAAAAGTTACAAATTATTTACGACAATAATATTGACAATTTTCTGAACAGTCTGCTAAGGTTTTAGTAGATTTTCAAACTATGAACAGAGAGGAGCCAGCATGATGAAGTACATCCCAACACTACAACGCACACACACAACATCATATGGCTACTCGTATTTGACTGCGTAATTTGGCAGCTGGATAGGGGTAGTGTCCTTTCCCTGACCATGCAAAAGACTGAAGACTCAGAAGCGTACTTCATCCGATTGGTTGCACAATCAGGTGACGTGCGCTTTTTTTGCGTGCGCGGAAAGGACGGAAGGGGGAATCAGTCATGAAACTGATTAAACAACTAGATTGGTTTATTAAAAGACAGAAGCGGACGTATATCGTCGCCATCATCCTGCTCATCATCACCGGCGTCGTCGATATGCTGCCGCCATGGATTATCGGACAGGCGATCGATGCCATCCGCGAAGGGAGCTTGACGACGGAACGTCTCGTCATGATCGTCGGATCATTGCTCAGTATCATGGTTTTATCATACGTCCTTTCGTATGTATGGATCGCCCGTCTGTTTGGGACGGCGTTCCTGCTCGAGAAAAAATTGCGGGCCCGTTTCTTCGGCCACTTGCTCCGGCAGACACCGCGCTTCTATCAACAGCACCGCACCGGGGATTTGATGGCGCTCGCGACGAACGATTTGAAGGCAGTGGAACGGACGGCCGGGTTCGGCGTCATGACGCTCGTCGACTCGTTCAATATGACGCTCATCGCCCTCACGATCATGGGCGTGTTCATCGATTGGAAGTTGACGCTCGCCGCACTCTTGCCGATGCCGCTTCTCGCCTGGTCGATGAATAAGCTCGGACGCCAAATCCATGCTCGCTTCACAGCGGCACAGGACGCGTTCGGCGTGATGAACGACCAAGTCGTCGAATCGATTTCAGGCCTTCGGGTCGTCCGTTCGTTCGTCCAAGAAGAGGCGGACACGAAGAAATTCGACACGATCACCGACGACGTGATGGCGAAAAACATGCACGTCGCGAAAATCGACGTCTTGTTCGAACCGGTCATTAAACTGCTCGTCGGCTTGAGCTATTTGATCGGTTTGTCGTTCGGAACGTATCTCGTGTTCACGAACGACATCACACTCGGACAGCTCGTCTCGTTCAACATCTATCTCGGGATGCTCATTTGGCCGATGTACGCGTTCGGGGAACTGATCAACGTCGTGCAACGGGGGACGGCCAGCCTTGAACGAATCGAGGCGACGATGAACGAGACACCGGACGTCGTCTCGACCGGCACGGTCGAAGTCGGCGTCCCGGAGAAAATCACGTTCAAATCACTATCGTTCCAATATCCAGGATCGACCCGAGCCTCGCTTGAAGACATCGTCTTGCACGTGTCGCGTGGCGAGACGATCGGCATCGTCGGACCGACCGGGGCCGGGAAGACGACGCTATTGCGTCAAATGCTCCGCGAGTATCCGATCGATGACTCGCTACTCGTCAACGGGGTCCCGATTCACGACATCAAACTCGATACCGTGCGCGGTTGGAGCGGTTACGTCTCGCAAGAACATTTGCTGTTCTCGAAAACGGTCCGTGACAATATCTTGTTCGGCTCAAACGATGCGACGGAACAAGACCTTGAAACGGCGATTCGACTTGCGGCGTTCGATACCGATATCGAGCATTTAGAGAACGGTCTCGACACGGTCGTCGGGGAACAAGGGGTCATGCTCTCGGGTGGCCAGAAACAACGGCTCTCGATTGCCCGCGCTCTCTTGAAAGACCCAGAGATCCTCTTGCTCGACGATTCGCTTTCAGCGGTCGACGCCAAGACGGAAGCACGCATCATCGATTCGGTCCGGACGAGCCGGGCCGAACAGACGACGTTTATCGTCGCGCACCGCCTGTCCGCTGTCGCCCATGCCGACCAGATTCTTGTGCTGCAAGACGGTCGCGTCACAGAGCGGGGCACACATGACCAACTGATGGAACGACGCGGTTGGTATTATGAACAATACGTTCGACAAGGAGAGTCGGAGTAATCCGGGAAAGGGGGAATCTCTCATGATCGATCAATACGAATTAGATCCAGTCCGCAGGAAAAAAACGATCCGTTCACTCGTCGGCTATGCCAAACAAGTGAGACGCTCGATTTTCCTCGGTTTGACCTTACTATTTTTAGCGGTCGGCGCCGAACTAGCCGGACCGTATATCGCCAAAATTATCATCGACGACCATATCGTCGCCATCGAGCGCGATTGGGTTCAAGTCGAGTCAGGCGGGAGTGTCGACTTTGACGGCAACTCCTATGAAAAAGAGACACGGCTCGACGGAGAGACCGTCGTCCGACCTGTCTCGATCGTTCAGACGACGGACGGATACTATCTCGTCCCAGACGCTGTCATGAGTGGTGGGGTACGTGAAGTCGAAGACGGCGTCCTCACCATCACACGGAGCGAGGAATCAGCGACGTACGACAATATCGTGCCGCTCTCCTCGACCGATGTGTTTCAATTTTATGAGACGGATCTTCAGGCCGTGCTTATGTTATCTGCCTTGTACGTCGTCTTGCTTCTTATCGCGGCCGGTTTGAACTGGGGGCAACAGATGCTCCTCCAGCGATCGGCCCATAAGATTGTCAAAACGATGCGACTCGACGTCATGCGGCATTTGCAGACGATTCCGGTCCGCTACTTTGACCAGACACCGATCGGGAAAATCGTCAGCCGCGTCACGAATGACACTGAGACGATTCGCGACCTATATTTGGGCGTGCTCGCACGCGTCTTCCAAAGCGTCGTCATGATGATTGGTGTCCTGATTGCCATGTTCTTCTTGGACGTGCGCCTCGGTCTCGTCTCGCTCATCATCATCCCGGTCGTCATCGTCTGGATTAAGCTATTCCAACGCCTGTCGACCCGAAACAACTTCCGTGTCCGCGCCCTCGTCGCGGATATGAACGCCCAATTGAATGAGAGCATCCAGACGATGCCGATCATTCAATCGTACGTCAAAGAAGATCTCGTCTATGACGAGTTCAACGAGAAAAACAGCGACAACTTCCAAACGAGACGGAAACTGCTCAAACTGGATGCGCTCATGTCGCACAACTTGGTCAACTTCTTCCGCAACATGGCGCTCGCCTTACTCATCTGGGTCGTCGGTGCGCAGACGCTTGGAACGGGCAGCGTGCTCACGCTCGGGATTTTATACGCCTATATCGATTACGTGTCACGGATCTTTGAGCCGGTCACACAAATCATGAACCAACTGTCCCCGCTCCAACAAGCGCTCGTCTCGGCAGACCGGATGTTCCAACTGCTCGACGAGAAAGGGGAAGACGTGTCCACGGAACGGATTGCACGCTTTAAAGGCGAGGTCGCCTTCGAGGATGTGTCGTTCAGCTATGAGGCCGGGAAACCGGTGCTTCAACACATCGATATCCATGCGGAACCGGGTGAGACGGTGGCGCTCGTCGGTCATACGGGCAGCGGCAAGAGTTCAATCATGAACCTGCTCATGCGCTTCTATGACCCGTCAGAAGGAACGCTCAACATTGATGGCATGGACGTGACGAAACTGCCGACGCAAGCCGTCCGCGCCCATCTCGGTATCGTGCTCCAAGACCCGTTCCTGTTCACGGGCTCGATTCGGACGAACGTGACGCTCGGTGACGAGACGATCTCGGACGACCGGATTTGGCAAGCGTTGACGGCGGTCGGAGCCGATCGTTTCGTCAAACAGTTGCCACACGGAATAGACGAGCCGGTCATCGAACGCGGCGCCTCGCTTTCGAGCGGAGAGCGCCAGTTGATCAGTTTCGCCCGTGCCCTCGTCTTCGACCCAGCCATCCTCGTCTTAGATGAGGCGACGGCAAGTGTCGATTCGGAGACAGAAGCGCTCATCCAAGACGCGCTCAAGACGCTCACATACGGGCGGACGACGTTCGTCATCGCGCACCGTCTCTCGACGATACGGGAAGCGGACCAAATCCTCGTCCTCGATCACGGTCACATCATCGAGCGAGGCAACCATCAATCACTCATCGCTGATGGCGGGGTCTACGCCCGGATGCATGAGTTGCAAAGTAAACAACAAGCCATCAGTTGAGGAGGTCTTATGGAGATTATCGGAAAGCATAACCGGGCCAAAGTGTTCAATGAACGGATTGACGATACGACGCGGGCCCAAATCCAAACACTTGTCGATCAACCGTTCACGCGAGGCGCCTCGATTCGAATCATGCCGGACATGCATGCCGGCAAAGGATCGGTCGTCGGGACGACGATGACGATTCACGACAAGGTCGTGCCGAACCTCGTCGGCGTCGACCTTGGGTGTGGCATGCTCTGTACGGAAATCAAGGTAAAGCGCATCGACTTTCAACGGCTCGACGACGTCATCCGCCAATTTGTACCGAGCGGGATGAACATCCGGGATACAGCACACTCTTACGCGTCTGAGCTCCCGCTCGAAGATGTGCGGGCGCCGTATAAGCTCGACCGGGCCCTCCGCTCGGTCGGCACGCTCGGTTCGGGCAATCATTTCATCGAAGTGAACCGGGACGAAGCCGGACGCACGTTTCTCGTCATCCACTCCGGCTCACGCCACCTCGGTGTCCAAATCGCTGACCATTATCAACAGTTGGCGGTCGAGCACATGATGAAGACGGTCGACATTCGAGACGAGATTGAACGGAGGAAGGCAACGGGGCGGCAGCAAGACATCTCGGCCTATCTCGAGACGGAGCGCGAGGCACGGAAACGTTTCCGCGACCTCGCCTACGTCGAAGGGGAAGCGATGGAAGACTACATGCACGACGTGCGCATCGCACAGCAATATGCGGCCGCCAACCGTCTCGCCATGACCGACGTTATCGTTGAGGCGATGAACTGGAACGTCGTCGACCAATTCGATACGGTCCACAATTATATCGATCACGACGCGATGATGCTTCGGAAAGGGGCCATCTCGGCGCGGAACGGGGAGCGGGTCATCATCCCGATGAACATGCGCGACGGCTCGCTCATCTGTACCGGGAAAGGCAACCCGGATTGGAACTACTCGGGTCCACATGGCGCCGGTCGGGTCATGTCACGCTCGGCAGCGCGGAAACGGGTTGACTTCAAAGAGTTCAAACGATCAATGGAAGGGGTTTGGTCGAGCTCGGTCCGGCCGTCGACGATTGACGAATCACCGTTCGTCTATAAGTCGATGAAGGAAATCGTCCGCTATATCGAACCGGCCGTCACGATTGATCAAGTCATCAAACCACTGTATAACTTCAAGGCGAACTGAAAGGGCGAATTCAGTTTCGCCTTTTTCTTTTCCGCGAAAAATCTGATACGCTACAAGAGAGGTGAGCGAAATGGAAAAACGATTGAGTGATTTATCAAAATATGAACTCGAACAAGAGATTCGGGCGCTCCATGAACGGAAGCGGAAAGCCGAGCAGATGGGCATGGTCAGTGAGATCGAGGTCGTCTTGCGACGGATCGCGATTGCTGAGAGTTATTTGATTGACCCGAAGTCGTTCAAACCGGGGGCGACGTACATCGTCAACTATAATGACCGCCCGTTCCGCTTGAAGTTCGTGAACGGCGTCATGGGCTGGGGGACGTTCGAAGGGGAGACGGCTGAACATGCGATTCCGCTCTCGGAGTTGTCGGAGGTGAACGCATGACCCGGACCGAACAATACGAGCGCTTGGCACACATCTTGAAACAGAAAAATGATGTCTTAAGCGACGTGGAGGCGTTGACGTGGGTCGAAGTGCTGTGGGAGGACTTTGAGACGACACTCGCCCGGGCCGGAGAACCATATCCGGGAGAAGCAAAATCGTTCCAGTATGTCGTGCAACAGATTGATGCGTACGGACCGCAACTCCACTTGTTTCAAACGAAAAATGAGAAGTTCAAGCACTTGATGTCCAAGCGCGACCTTCATTGAAAAATCACGCCATAATCGGCGTGATTTTTTGCTTGCAAACAACTCACAATCCGTTATAATAAAGGTCGCTATTAGTTCGTTTCATAGTTAAGTATTTATAAACTTTCTTTAGTTGGAATCATCTTTCACTAAACTTGAGACGAGGCCGAAAGGAGGGAATGTGACTTGGACGTCGGTCAAAAAATCAAACGGCTCCGCGTCAAGAAGGGCTTGACGCAAGAAGAGCTGGCCGAACGCACGGATTTGAGTAAAGGGTATATCTCTCAAATCGAGCGTGATTTGAGTTCACCTTCGCTTGAGACATTATTCGACTTGTTAGAAGTACTAGGTTGCTCACCGAAAGAATTTTTCGATGAAGAGATCTTTCAAAAGGTAAGTTATAGCGAAGACGACCGGACCGTGTATGTGGATGAGGAACGAAAATACCGGACCGAATGGCTCATCCCGGAATCGAACGAAAAAGAGATGGAACCCATTTTACTAACGTTCTCGAAGCAGGGCGAGTTCAAACGATATGAGCCGTCGCGATCGGAGACGTTTGTCTATGTCCTATCGGGGCACATCGCGCTAAAACTTGGCAATCATACGTACTTCGCCAAGACCGGAGAAACACTCTATTACGTCGCCTCCGATTCGCATCAACTCGTCAATGACTACGACGGCGAGAGTGAATGTTTAATCGTCGCGACCCATTCATATTTATAAGGGAGGAACCGAAATGAACCCAGAAACGATTATCCGCTTTGACAACGTGTCGAAGCGTTACGATGACACCGTCGTCTTGGAAAACATTAGCTTTGAGATTGAACGAGGGAAGTTCTATACGTTGCTCGGACCGTCTGGATGTGGGAAGACGACGATTTTGCGTCTGATCGCAGGTTTCACGGATGCGACAGAAGGCGATATCCAGTTCAACGGGAAGCGCATTAACGACGTCCCAGCGAACAAACGTCAAGTGAACACTGTGTTTCAAGACTATGCGCTCTTCCCGCACTTGAACGTGTTCGAGAATGTCGCATTCGGTCTGCGCATCAAAAAGATGAAAGAAGCGGACGTGAAGACGAAAGTCGAACAAGCGCTCAAATTCGTCAACTTGAAAGGGTACGAGTCACGTGAAATCGATGAGATGTCAGGCGGGCAACGACAGCGTGTCGCCATCGCCCGTGCCATCGTCAACGAACCGGAAGTCATCTTGCTCGATGAGCCGCTCTCGGCGCTCGATTTGAAGCTCCGGACGGAGATGCAATATGAGCTTCGTGAATTGCAACAGCGTCTCGGCATCACGTTCATCTTTGTCACGCACGACCAAGAAGAAGCGCTCGCCATGTCGGATGAGATTTTCGTCATGAATAACGGAAAGATCGTCCAAAGCGGGACACCGACCGACATTTACGACGAGCCAATCAACCGTTTCGTCGCTGATTTTATCGGAGAGTCGAATATCGTACCGGGCGTCATGCCAGAAGATAACATTGTCACGTTCGCCGGGAAGACGTTCGATTGTGTCGACCAAGGGTTTGATCGCAATGAAAAAGTCGAAGTCATCATCCGTCCGGAAGATTTGGAGATGACGTCGGTCGACTCGGCGAAACTCGTCGTCGATGTTGACTCGCAACTGTTCCGCGGCGTCCACTATGAGATTTGCTGCTATGACCAAGAAGGGAACGAATGGCTCGTCCATTCGACGAAAAAATCGGTCGTCGGCTCAAAAATCGGCCTCACGTTCGATGACGAGGCGATTCACGTCATGCGCTTAGGGGAGACGGAGGAAGAGTTCGACCGTCGTCTCGAGTCCTATGAGGAGGTCGCTCATGAATCAAACTAGTCAAACCGCGAAGACGGTCTATTTGACGACCTATTGGTTATGGATCGCGCTGTTCGTCATCGCGCCGCTCCTGCTCGTCGTCTATTACTCGTTTTTTGATATCGAAGGGAACTTGAGTTTAGAGAACTATCAGATGTTCTTCACGTCGACGTATTTGACGATGACGTTGTCTTCCTTCTGGTATGCGTTCTTGATCACGTTCTTCTCGCTGTTGATCGGGTATCCGACCGCCTATTTATTGACGAAGACAAAGCATAAGCAACTTTGGCTTTTGCTCATCATTTTGCCATCATGGATCAACTTATTGCTTAAAGCCTATGCATTCCTCGGAATCTTCGGGACGTACGGCATCACGAACCAATTTTTAGAGGCGATTGGCATCGGGACACAACAGATTTTGTTCACGGATTTTAGTTTCGTGTTCGTGTCGGTCTATATCTTCATCCCGTTCATGATCTTGCCGATTTATAACGCCATTGAAAAGCTCCCGCCGTCGCTCGTCTATGCGTCGCGTGACCTCGGGGCCTCGAACTGGACGACATTCCGCCGGGTCATCTTCCCGCTCACGCTCGACGGCGTGAAGTCAGGGATTCAAATCGTCTTTATCCCGGCATTGTCACTGTTCATGATCACCCGACTCATCGCCGGAAACCGAGTCATCACGCTCGGGACGGCGATTGAACAACAATTCCTCGTCACGCAGAACTGGGGCATGGGCTCGACGATTGCCGTGTTCTTGATTTTGGCGATGGTCCTCGTCATGGTCATCACGCGTGACTGGGGCGCGAAAGGAGCGGTGCGTCGATGAAACCGAAAAAATTTAAATTAGCCAACCTCTATTTGATGGCGGTGTTCTTCATCCTCTACGCACCAATCATCTACTTGGTCGTCTACTCGTTCAACAGTGGCGGGACGATGAGTAACTTTGAAGGCTTCACGCTCGACTGGTACAAGTCGCTCTTTACCGACACCCGCTTGCTCGTCATCGTCTTGAACACGATTGTCATCGCTCTGCTGTCGGCGACGATCTCGACCGTGCTCGGCGTCATCGGCGCGCTCGCCATCTATACGGCGCGGCAACGCTTCACGAAGACGTCGCTCTTGTCGCTCAACAACGTGTTGATCGTCAGTCCGGACGTCATCATCGGGGCGTCGTTCCTCATCCTGTTCACGATGCTCGGGATTCAGCTCGGTTTCTACTCGGTGCTATTGGCGCATATCGCTTTCTCGGTGCCGATCGTCGTCATCTTGGTCTTGCCGAAGCTGCAAGAGATGAGCCCGACGCTCATCGATGCGTCGCGTGACCTCGGCGCGAGCACGTGGGACGTGTTGACGAAAGTCATCTTGCCGTATATCACACCGGGCATCTTCGCCGGGTTCTTCACGGCGCTCACGTATTCGCTCGATGACTTTGCCGTCACGTTCTTCGTGACCGGCAACGGCTTTACGACACTTGCCGTCGAAGTCTACTCACGGGCTCGCCAAGGCATCTCGCTCGAAATTAACGCTTTATCAGCCATCTTGTTCTTGTTCACACTCATTCTCGTCCTTGGGTATTATGTGCTTGCCCAACGCGGTGGTAAAGCGAAGGAGGTAAGACGATGAAAAAATTGGTCATCATGTTGACGGTGCCGGTCCTCGTCAGTGCCGCTCTTTTGCTCTGGGTGTATCAAATCAATATGGCGCAAGGGTTTGGCGGCGATAACACGCTTGTCGTCTACAACTGGGGCGATTACATCGATGAAGACTTGATTGGCGAGTTCGAGGAAGAGACGGGTTTGAAAGTCATCTATCAGACGTTCGATTCGAACGAGGCGATGCTCACGAAAATCGAGCAAGGCGGTACGGCGTTCGACATTGCGGTCCCGTCGGATTACGCCATCAGTAAAATGATCGAAGAGGACCTGCTCTTGCCGATCGATTATGACAAGCTCGAGAACTTCGATAACATTGACCCACGTTTCCTCGACAAGTCGTTCGATCCGGGTAACACGTACTCGGTCCCTTACTTCTGGGGAACGGTCGGTATCGTGTACAACCCTGAGCTCGTCGACGGTGAGATTACGTCATGGAACGACCTATGGGACATGCCGCTCGAGAATGACATCTTGCTCGCAGACGGGACTCGTGAGGTGATGGGCTTCGGTCTGAACTCGCTCGGTTACTCGCTCAACACGACGGACAAAGACGAGTTGCTCGAGGCGGAGAAAAAGCTCGAGACGCTCTGGCCGAACATCAAAGCGATCGTCGGCGATGAAATCAAGATGCTCATGGCCAATCGCGAAGCGGCCGCGGCCGTCGTCTGGTCAGGTGACGCCTCCGAAATCATGTACGAGAACGAAGAGTTGACGTACGTGATCCCAGAGGAAGGGACGAATCTCTGGTTCGACAACCTCGTCATCCCGAACACATCGAAAAACGTCGAAGGCGCGCACCAGTTCATCGACTTCATGCTTGACGCGGAAATCGCGGCCCGCAATACCGACTATGTCGGCTATTCGACACCGAACGAAGCGGCACTTGAATTCTTAGATGAAGAAGTGACGTCAGACGAACGTTTTTATCCGTCAAAAGACGTGACAGATGAGCTCGAAGTGTATGAGAACTTAGGCAAGCGCATGAACGCGTACTACAACGAACTCTACTTGCGCTTTAAAATGCAAAGTAAATAAAAAGAGTCCCTCTCACCGTGAGCGGGACTTTTTTGGATGGGGCGGGGAATCACGTCACCCGTTGCTTGGCCGCAATATGGGCCTCCTTGACGGCTTCGTCCGCAGATGCGAATTGGAGCAGGTGCTCGTAGATGGCCGTCTGTTCCGCCAACGTCAACCGGGCCTCACCTGGCAAGGCAATCTGCTGTTTCCATGTCTTCCGGTTCAATACGGGAACGTCCGCCACGTCGATGCGCTTCAAGGTCGACCGGTCGCTGAAGACGATCCAAGAGTGGAGCAGACTCCGCTCCACAGCAAGCGTTTGTTCCATCGCTTTCATATGCAACTCGTTTTGTTTAATCGGATTGAAAAAGCGGAACTTCTTTCGATTCGGCATCGACTGCGTCCAGTGCCGTTCTTGTTCATGTCCAAAAATCCAGCCGCTATAATTTTTCGATTCAATCACGTGGACACCACTCTGGTTGATGAACACCACATCGATTTCAGTCGTACGCTCTCGGCTCTTTGGATGGGGCAAATATAGATTCGTCAAGATGAAGGGGTTCGGGACGCGCTCCTCGATGGCGGCGACACATAAATACTCGCCGTATAAGCCGGTGTCTTGAACGACTTTGAAATAGCTGTGTCCGGTCTGGGCGTAATAGCGGCTCCGTTTATAGCGCTTGACCTTCGTATACAACATACCGCCAAGCACCAGGAACAAAGGACCGAATAGACTGACCAATGAAATCAACATTCCGTTGAACATGCTCGTTAGAAGCTCGGACATAGGCTGCCTCCTTTCGTGTCTCTCTTAACTATATCGAACAGAGAGGATTTTTAGGTTGATTTTTGGGGATAATTGGAAATGTGATTTTAAGAAAAAGATGTCTATTGATTGAAAAAAGACCAGCCATCGAGATGACTGGTCTTCTACATTCAGCTTTGATGCAACTCGGCCCGTTCTTCGTCCGTGAACACGCGGGAACGACTTAAAAATCGTTTTCCTTCCACGCCCTCGACCGAGAACATGCCGCCCCGGCCCTCGACGACGTCGATGATGAGCTGGGTGTGTTTCCAATAATCGTATTGCTTCTCGTGCATATAGAACGGACACCCACCAATCTCACCGAGCAGGACGTCATGATCCCCGATCATGAACTCATCTTGGGGGAAACACATCGGGGAGCTCCCGTCACAACAACCGCCCGACTGGTGAAACAAGAGCGGTCCATGTTTTCGTTTCAGCTGTTCGAGGAGCGCAAGCGTGGCGGGGGTGGCCTCGACGCGATTCACCATCTCAGAAGAACCCGAGTTTTTGTTCGCTATAGCTGACGAGCATGTTTTTCGTCCGTTGATAATGGTTGAGCATCATCTTATGGTTCTCGCGGCCAATCCCAGACATCTTGTATCCGCCGAACGCGGCATGGGCCGGATATTGGTGATAGCAGTTGATCCAGACGCGACCCGCTTGAATCTCGCGACCGAACCGGTAAGCCCGATTCATGTCACGGGTCCAAACGCCGGCGCCGAGTCCATATAACGTGTCATTCGCGATGGCGAGCGCCTCGGCATCGTCCTTGAACGTCGTCACCGACAAGACCGGTCCGAAAATCTCTTCTTGGAAGATACGCATCTTGTTATGGCCTTTGAAGATGGTCGGCTGCACATAATAACCGTCAGCGAGTTCGCCGTCCATCATGTTGCGTTCACCGCCGATGAGGCATTCCGCACCCTCCGACTTTCCGATCTCCAAGTACGACAAGATTTTTTCCATCTGCTCATTTGAGGCTTGGGCACCCATCATGACGTCAGGGTCGAGCGGATTTCCGAGTTTGATCGCTTTGACCCGTTCGAGGACGCGTTCCATGAATGGCTCATAAATCGACTCGTGGATGAGCGCGCGTGATGGGCACGTGCATACCTCGCCTTGGTTCAAGGCGAACATGACGAGTCCTTCGATCGACTTGTCAAAGAAATCATCATCGGCGTCCATGATGTCGGCAAAGAAGATGTTCGGCGATTTGCCGCCGAGTTCGAGCGTGACCGGGATGATGTTTTGTGAGGCATACTGCATGATGAGTCGACCTGTCGTCGTCTCACCCGTGAACGCGACCTTATCGACGCGGTCGCTCGACGCGAGCGGTTTGCCGGCCTCGAGTCCGAACCCGTTGACGATATTCAACACGCCTGGCGGGAGCAAGTCTTCAATCAATTCCATGAGCACCATGATGGAAGCAGGCGTCTGTTCAGCTGGTTTCAACACGATACAGTTTCCGGCAGCAAGAGCCGGCGCGACTTTCCAGACCGCCATCAAAATCGGGAAGTTCCATGGGATGATTTGGGCGACGACACCGAGCGGTTCATTGAAATGATAAGCGACCGTGTCGTTGTCGAGTTCACTGATACCGCCTTCCTGTGACCGGATGACGCCCGCAAAATAGCGGAAGTGATCGATGGCGAGCGGGAGGTCGGCGTTGAGCGTCTCGCGGACGGCTTTCCCGTTCTCCCACGTCTCAGCGTAGGCGAGCATCTCAAGGTTCTCTTCCATACGATCGGCGATCTTATTTAAAATGACAGAACGTTCGGTGACCGACGTTTTGCCCCAGGCGTCTTTGGCGGCATGGGCCGAATCTAAGGCGAGTTCAACATCTTCTTTCGTCGAGCGGGCGACTTCACATAAAACTTTACCATTTACCGGAGAGGTGTTCTCAAAATATTCTCCCCCTGCAGGCGCGGTCCACTTTCCGTTGATGTAGTTCTCATAGCGGTCTTTAAAATGAACTTTCGTGCCTGTCGAGTTTGGGACTTCATAAATCATGGTCGTTCCTCCCTTTTCCGTAAAGTATAGGGATTCTATGTATGCGCTTACATTTTACTGTAAGTCAACAGCTCCCTTTTTTCATCGTAACGGGTGGGTGTGATAAAAGTCAAAATTTTTCGACAATAATTTGTCACATTTAAACGGAAATGTTTTGAAGTCAAGATTTGTGGTAAACATCATATTAGCATCAATTTTAAATCGAAGGAGTGGACGTAATAATGGCAAAAACATATCAAGTCGACCCGGCACACAGTTCGATTACATTTACGGTCAAGCATATGATGATCTCGAAAGTAAAAGGGGAGTTTAAAGATTTTCACGTCGAAGCGAACGGACAACCGGACGATCTCGCGAACGCCCGCGTGAACGTGACGATCAAGGCGGCATCGATCGATACGAATAACAGCGATCGCGACAACCATTTACGGTCCGGAGACTTCTTCGATGTGGAGCAACACGAGGACATCGTGTTCGAGTCGACATCGTTCCGCTCAAAAGGCGGCGGTGAATTCGAACTGACCGGGAATTTGACAATTCGCGGGACGACCCGGGAAGAGACGTTCGAAGTCGAATATGAGGGAAGTGCAAAAGATCCATGGGGTAACATGAAGCACGCCTTCACCGGGGACGGGTCGATCAACCGGGAAGATTACGGATTGACGTGGAACCAGGCGCTCGAAGCGGGCGGCGTCCTCGTCGATAAAAAAGTGAAGTTTGACTTTGAGCTCCAGTTCACGGAGTCGGAGGCATAAAAAAAGTCGCTCTCGCGAGCGACTTTTACTGTTCGTAGGCCAATTTCTTTTGTAAGCTCTCTTCGCTGAACACCCAACCGGTGAACGAAGACAACACTTCGTTTGACACTTCATCGACGATGACGACGGCGACGAACGGATAAATGTCTTTCGAAAAGTAGCGCAAGTTCGTGAAGCGATATTCAATCATGCCATTGTGGCGTGTGACCGTATACGTGTGAATCTTCGAAAACTCAAGGAACGATTGAAGATCCGCATTTTTACGGGCCTCCACGAAGTGAAGGTCATCTTCCCCAGGCATCGGCTTGTCACGGAAACGACCACATTCGATGACCGTCCCTTTTTTTACTTTGACTGCTCCTAAACCGTTGCGGAATCGAACGGCGACGTGCCAGTCATCCCAGCCGATACCCGGCGAGATGAACAGCTCGTGGGCGCCGGCGAAGTGACGGGCGACCGTGGCGAGGGCGCGATTACGCAATTTGAACTGGATGGCGTAATAGCTGATGACGAGCGCAATGAGCAGTGCAAAAATCGGGACAGTCGCCCCTGTGATAAGCCATAATACATATGCGCCGTAATAGGCAGAGAACAAATACGGATCGAACGTCCCGATGACGCCCCAGCCAATCCATTTCTTCGAAAATGGTTGGAGGGCTTGCGTCCCGTAGGCGTTGAACAAGTCGACCGTGACGTGCAGCAACACGGCGATTTGTGCCATGACCCATAATGAGGCAGGGTTGACGCCAAGCGCGAGTCCGATGACGGCGCTGACGATGATTGGCCAGGCGAGGAGTGCGGTGATTCCATGTGAACGACCGCGGTGCTGGCGTAAATACGTGCTATTTCCTTTTAGTTTGAAGACCGTGTCAAAGTCCGGAGCATGCGAGCCGACGAGAGCCGTCGCTGTCATGGCTAGAAACATTTGTGCGTCGCCTGACACCTCTGGGCTGAGGGTCGCGATTGCACTTAAACCAAGTCCCATCCCAATGTGAGTAGCAGTATCCAATGTGCTTCAGCACCTCCATAAGTAGAAAAAACGGCGTTATTTGATCCATTTCATCATACAATATTTTTAAAACGAGGGGAAACGAAATGCTCGATGTTGATAAATTGTTCACAAATTATAATATTCAAGAATTTAACACAAATTTAGTGACGTGGTTCAATCGCGAAAAGCGAGATTTGCCGTGGCGTCACGGGAAAAATCCGTATCGCGTCTGGGTGAGTGAGGTCATGCTCCAACAGACGCGCGTCGATACCGTCATCCCATACTATAACCGTTTCATGGAGCGCTTCCCGACGATTGAGGCATTGGCAGCGGCCGAACCCGATGAGGTCGTCAAATATTGGGAAGGACTCGGTTATTACTCACGGGTCCGAAACCTTCATCAAGCCGTCCGGGAAGTCGTTGCCGTGTACGATGGCATCGTCCCCGAGGAAAAAGAGCGGTTCGAAAAACTAAAAGGCGTCGGGCCGTATACGACCGGGGCCGTGCTCTCGATTGCCTACAATCAGCCGGAACCGGCCGTCGATGGCAACGTCATGCGCGTCATGTCCCGTCAATTCGGGATTTATGACGACATCGCCATCCCAAAAACGCGGAAATTGTTTGAGCAAGTCGTGCGTCGACTGATGGACCCGGCGCATGCCTCGGACTTTAACGAAGGCATCATGGAACTTGGGGCGACGGTATGTACGCCGAAAAACCCGATGTGTTCGCTTTGTCCCGTTCAAGACGATTGTTATGCTTATACCCATAACGTTCAAGATGAACTCCCGGTCAAGACGAAAAAAGGGGCGGCTCGGATTGAAATGTATGATGCGCTTTATTGTCGACAAGAGGGCCGCGCAGCGTATATGAAGCGACCGGAAACAGGTCTTCTCGCTGGAATGTGGCAATATCCGCTTACAGACCGGGGAACGGGGGAACAGTTAAACGGAACCTATGTTGGACAAGTGAAACATGTGTTTTCCCACATTGTCTGGTACATCGACTTATACGAAGTCGAGACGTTACCGGCAGGGGAATGGACTTGGCTCGACGAAGAGGCACGGGACGTGGTGACCGTATCGGTCGCCCAACAAAAATTAGAGCAGATGGCAGGTGCAAAAGATGAGACAGTTTGACGTACGAACACCATATGACACATCCGTTGACACGCTTTGGACGCTGCTTCAAGATGCTTCGCTCTTATCAACACTGACATCGTTCCCGAAAGTGACGCTCCTTGGGGATGGGGCATCGGTCGAGGGGAATCTCGTTCAATTGCGGGTTGGTGTCGGTCCAGTTTCATTACCGTGGAACAGTGCCATCACCTTGACCGGGAATTACGCTTTTTGTGACCAAGGTGTGAAGTTGCCGTTTCCGTTCCGTCGCTTCAGCCATGTCCATCGGGTCGAACAAGTCGGAGGACAGGCTGTCATGGTCGATGAGGTCACATTCGATAGTTACGTACCGACCGTCCTTGTCGAATACTTCGTGCTTCGACCGATGTTCAAAGCGCGAGCCAAAGCATTCCAAAAAACACTAAATTCGTGAAAATAAGAGATTTCCTTTTTCATTGGTTCTGAAAGTCGCTATAATTAAATATGAGAATTGTATAGCATCATAGCGGAAAGGAGGAGCTTATGAGCTTATTTCCCAAAGCAGGTAGCAAGATCGAGATACAGAGCTACAAGCACAACGGAACTTTGCATCGCGTTTGGGAAGAAACGCTCGTCCTTCAGTCGTCAAAAACGGATATGATCGGATTCAATGACCGCATCATGGTCAGTGAGTCAGACGGCCGGCAATGGAGAACTCGTGAGCCGGCAATTTGCTACTTTTCATCTGAGTTTTGGTTCAATGTCATCTGCATGATTCGCGAAGATGGGATTTACTACTACTGTAATCTAGGTTCGCCGACAACGTTCGATGGGGCAGAACGTGCCATCAAGTACATCGATTACGATTTGGACATCAAGGTGTTCCCGGATATGTCGTACACGATTTTAGATGAGGATGAATATGAGCGGCATCGTCGCGAGATGAATTATCCGAAAGCGATTGATCGAATCTTGAAACAGAACGTTCAAGAACTTATTAACTGGATTCGAGGACGGAAAGGGCCGTTCAACCCAACATTCGTCGATGAATGGTATCGCGAATACGAAGCACGTTACCGGAGATGATTGCTCATCTCCGCTTTTTTCTTGAAGGAGGAACTAATGGGTAGTATTAAACGTTATTTAAAGTTCGTTAAACCGTATAAAAAACAAATCGCGCTGACCATCTTCGTCGGGATTTTGAAATTCTCCATCCCGCTCGGGTTGCCGCTCCTTTATAAATATGTCATCGATAACTATTTGACGGAAGATGCTCCGGCTGCCGACTACACGGAGCTCGTCTGGCTGTTCAGCATCGTCTTCTTCGTCTTCCTCGTCTTGAAGCCACCGATTGAATACTTACGCCAATATTTGGCGCAATGGGCGGCGACGCGGATTTTGTTCGACGTCCGGAACCGATTGTTCGACCACGTCCAAAAGTTGTCGCTCCGCTACTATTCGAACAATAAGACGGGACAAATCATCTCGCGCATCATCAACGATGTCGAGCAGACGAAAGATTTCGTCATCACCGGTCTGATGAACATCTGGCTCGATATGGTCACGATTTTGATTGCCATCGCCATCATGTACACGATTGACCCGCAGCTGACGCTCATCGCCGTCTTGCCGCTCCCGTTCTACGCCATCGCCGTCCGTTACTTCTATGGACGATTGCGCCGGCTCACGCGGGAACGCTCGGCCGCCCTTGCGGACCTTCAAGGTCATTTGACCGAACGCGTCAACGGGATGGCCGTCATCCGCAGCTTCGCGCTCGAACCGTATGAGAACAAAGCGTTCGAAGAACAAAACGGCGGTTTCTTGAAGGCTGCACTCCGCCATACGGGGTGGAACGCGAAGACGTACGTCGTCGTCTCGACGATCACCGACATCGCTCCAATTTTGATTTTCACGACGGCCTCATGGCTCGTCTTGCAAGGGGACGTCTCGCTCGGGACGCTCGTCGCCTTTATCGCCTATATCGACCGTCTCTATGCACCGCTCGGTCGTCTCGTTAACTCGGCGACGACGCTCACGCAATCAGTCGCTTCGATGGACCGTGTGTTTGAATTCCTCGATGAGCCGTACGACATCGAAGAGAAGCATAGCGCATTCGTACCTGTACAAACGGCTGGCGATATCGAACTCGACCGGGTCAGCTTCGCTTATGAGAAAGACGGAGCCCGGGCTCTCCACGATGTCAGCTTGCACATCCGTTCTGGAGAGCGGGTCGCGTTCGTCGGCATGTCTGGCGGCGGGAAATCGACGCTCGTCAGCCTGATTCCACGGTTTTATGACGTCACGTCAGGCAGCATTAAAATTGACGGTACCGACGTCCGCGATTTTAAACTGCGGGCCCTCCGTGACCAAATCGGGATGGTCATGCAAGACTCGGTCCTCTTCAGTGAATCGGTCGCGATGAATATCCGGATGGGGAATCCGGAAGCGAGTGACGAAGATGTGATCGCCGCCGCGAAAGCAGCGAACGCCCATGAGTTCATTTCAAACTTGCCGGACGGCTATAATACGCCGGTCGGGGAGAAAGGGGTTAAACTGTCAGGTGGGCAAAAGCAACGGCTCGCCATCGCCCGGGTCTTCTTGAAACATCCACCGATCATCATTCTCGACGAAGCGACGAGTGCGCTTGACCTTGAGAGTGAGGCGATGATTCAGGATTCGCTCGCGCGATTGACGAGAGGCAGAACGACGCTCATCGTCGCGCACCGATTGTCGACCATCACCGACGCCGATAAAATCGTCGTCGTCGATAACGGACAAATCATGGAGACCGGGACGCATGAAGAACTGATGCGTCGCCGCGGCGCCTATTACGATTTGTATATGATTCAAGATTTAGCAGTCGTCGAATGAGACGGGACCTCGAGGAAACTCGAGGTCTTTTTGTTTTCCGTGACAGTGAGACGGGAATGAAGAAACGACATGCCAAAAGGGGGATGAACCAATGATGAACGGGGAAGGATTAATTACGGTAAAACCGCTAAAAGACGCGCTCGAGCTGACGTGGTCAGTCGAAGGGACGGTCCGGCTCACGCGGAACGGGAAGTATGTGTATGAAGGAACCGATCAACACTATGTCGATCACGAGACCGGTGTGGGAGAACAAGTCGCTTATCGCATCACGGACGAACAGGGGGAAGTGGCGAAAGTGTATACGGCCGCCGTCGACCCAACTGACGACTTGTACTGGAATCGTCATCTCACGTCGGCAGTCGTCGCCTCGAACGGCACCCATCTCCAATGGGACCCGATTGCTGACGTCGAAACGTATGCGATTTACCGGCAAGGACGACGCATTGCCGAAGTCGTCGGCCATGCTTATTTGGACGAGACGCCGCTCCATGAGCCGACAATGTATGAAGTGCGGGCGCTCCGCTCTGTGAAGCGAGATGAGAAACCGGGGACGAGTCTCATTCACGCCGTCGGCAAAGCGATGTCACTCGCCAAAGAATTGAAGACGGACACGAGACGGGACAAGGAATTGTACGTCATGTATTTTCTCGTCAGTCCGATTCGACCTGATTTGGAGACGGTGGACCAGATTCAGCTTCGCGTCCAGACGTTCATCCGCCCGCCGATGATTAAAAACCCGAACTTGTTGTCGCCTCATCCGTATTTTGAAGGAGACGGTCGCCCTTATAACGTTCATGCGACCGACTATCGCACGCGGACGGAAGTGAAGGCCGAAGGGCTGAGTGATATTCCGATCGTCTCCATCAAAAAAGATGCGAATGTGACGCGTGGCTATACGAAACATCACCGTTTGACGGGTGAAGATATCGCCTCTGTCGACCAAGTGTATCTTGAAGATGTCGATATCGACCGCGGGCGGGCGGCGTATCGGTTGCAACATTCCGTTGGCAACCCGCTCGTTATCGCGCCGGACATCAAATATACGATCGTCGCGCAATTAAAGGACAATGCTACGTTCAAGCTGTCCGGAAGTCATACGCAATCGCCACATCATGAAGTGTATCTTCAGGTCGGTGATGCCCCATGGACGACGATTCACCGGGCGGACGACCTCGGTGTCAGTTTCATGGGCAATCCGATGCCGGAGTGCCACTGGACGTACTTGACCTGTATGGACTAAAAAAACCGTCGACTCATCGAGTCGGCGGTTTTGGTTGTTGGTCGAGAAATCGGCTCCGTTCTTCCGGCGTCGGCAGTTTGCACGTCTGTTTTTGTCCGAACCACTGATAACGATGTTTAGCGATCACATCATAGCCGAAATCACGAATCGGTTTTGGGACGAATCTCACAAACCTGAGCCAACGCCACTTCCCATCCAATCCTTCAGCGATGCGGACCGCCGCGTCGGATTTAATGTACGGGACACCATCGCGAATCAACACGATGCTGTCGACCGAGTCGTTGATACGATGACGTTTACGCAAAGCTTGACCGGCCTCGCCTTGAAGCGAGGCGAAATGAAAGTTCCCCGTCGCGTCACGGTTCAAGATGAACTGGACGCTCGCGTCGCAAAAGTTACAGTCTCCATCAAATAATACAATGGCTGGCATACCACTCGCCTCCTTCACTCTTGCCTGTTTCCGTTCCGGTGTCACTTCAAACGTCATGCGGCGAGCTGGCGCACCGATTCCATCCTATATAACGAGACGTAGTAGAGGTAGGCACCGAGCGCTCCGAACAAGAAGATGTAGCCACTCATGAACACGGGTCCGATGAATGCTCCGACGACAATCCCGGCCGCGGCCACGAGTTTGGCCCCGTGGAATGTGAGTCCACCGAAAGCAAGGTACGAGGCGCGACGCTCCGGGTCGAGCAAATCGACTTGTTTCACTTGGCGGATCGGCGAGTACAGCAATTCGCCGACTGTGAAGACAACGGCCAAGACGGCGAGAATCAGGAACGAGTTCATCGACGTGATGGCAGCGTACGCCGTGATGTATAACGACAAGCCGATGAAGAACACGTATTTCTCACGGTACCGTTTCACAAACGCAGTGACGGCGAACGTGATGGCGACGACGAGTAGTGTATTCTCGAGTTGCATGAATGCCATCATTCGGACACCATCGAACGGAACACCGACGATCGAGCGCTGTTGAAACGATTCCGCCAAATGAACACCGATATAGTTCGCCATATGGAACTCGGTCGAGAAGACGAGCATGCTGCCGAGCACGAACAACATCCAGCGTCGGTCATTGAGGGCGATCCGGTAGTTTTGAATCACGCCGACAATCGGATTGGCCGGCGTCGACCGGTTACCTTGATGCGAATCGACGAGATAGCGTTGCAAGACGACCGTTGTGATGGTCAATACGAGCGTCATCCCGACGAACAAGCCGAAGCGGTAGTCACGATAGAAGGCACCGCCGAGCATGACACCGCCGGCGATAGCCAAGTTGACGAGCCAATAATCATATACATAAATCGCTTTCCGATTCGATTCTTCCATCGAATCGATGACGATTGCCTCCAAGGCCGGATAGTTCAACCCGTTGGCGACCGCGTGACCGAAGTAGAGAATGGCCACGGCGAGTGCCCAATTGTTTGATGGGTGAATCGCCACCGTCATTCCGATGAAGCAAAGGATTTGAACGAGTTGGCCGATTTGTAAGACGTGCTTGCGATTGAAGCGATCCGAGAAGTACCCACCGAACAAGCCGGTGACATACCCGACGATGACGAATGACGTCATGATGATCCCGGCAGCGATTTTGCCGAGTTCTTCTGAAAAGTATAAAGCCATGAATGGAAAGATGGCCGAGCCGACGATGCGGATGAAAAAGCCGCAGACGAGTCGAAGCCGAACGTTGGTTGGAAAATCTTTGAATTTCATGTGAGCACCTCCTTGTCACTACTTTAAACGTGGACTACACTTGGTAAAAAGAGACAAAATATTTGGACATGTCCACTTTTAGGGGGAAGGTCATGAATGCGAAACTAGTGGCGATTTATCGCCACACGATAGAGACGGGCAAAAGGGAAGTGACGTTGCGGGAAGCGGTTGAAGCGGTCGGCTATAGTGAGAAACAAGTGAAGCGTGATATCAAGGCGTGGCAAACGTTAGGCTGGGTGGAATATCAGGCCGGGAAAGGGCGGGGTCATGAATCAATACTCCGCTTTCAGTCGGGATTTGCTCGAACGCTGAACGACTGGGTCGAAACCTCATTCTCAACGGCCTCGATGGCGGACGCGGCCAAATGGTTGGAGTGGGAGTGGCCACCCGCGTTACGTGAATTGATTCAAGCCCGGATTTGGAGTCGATTCGGTTTCGAACAGACGGAAGAAGACCGATTCGTGTTCCCGCGTACCCGGACGCTTGAATCACTCGACCCGCTCGACATCCATATCGCGATGGAGGCGTCCTTGTCTCGGCACGTCTTCGATCGCCTCTTCGAATGGGATGGGACGACGGTCCAAACGTCCCTTGCCCATCATATCGAAGAAGTGACATTCGGATTTCGGTGTTATATCCGAAAAGGCGTCACATTCCACAACGGAATGACGTTAGCCGCCAAAGATGTCGTTTACTCGTTGAATCGATTATTGGCTCGCGGAAAACAAGTTTGGTTGTTCGCGCCAATCGAACGGGTCGAATCGCCGGCGCCTTACGTCATTGACATCCATACGAAAGCGCACCGGGCCTACATCGAACGTTTACTTGCCCAAACGCCGGCATCCATTACGTATGAAGGGGCAGAAGGGATTGTCGGGACGGGACCGTTCAAATTGGAGAAACGGTCCGAAGAAGTCGTCCGGTTGCGGGCGTTCGAGCGTGGGCTTCGACCGCGTCCTTCATTAGATGTGGTCGAATTTGTCACGTTCTCAGAAACGGATTATGCCAAGTGGAGCGCCGGTGATGATCAGAGCATCGTCAAGTGGATCGCTGAGGCCGGGGCGCGTTATCTCATGTTCAACTTGCAGCACTCTTGGCTCAAAGATGATATGGACACACGACTTGCCATTCAACAGGCAATCCATAAAGAAGCGTTCGTCGACTTGGGAGGAGAGCGTCATCAAGTGGCCCATGGTTTTTTCCCGGAGGCGAGTCGACCGGTGGCGGCACCAAAAGCAACGGGAAGTTCGCGCCGTCCACTGCGTCTATTGCATTTGCCGTTCGACGTTGCGACAGAAGACGCGATGCTTGTCGCGGAACAGTTGCGCGTAGCCGGCTTTATCGTTGAGACCGAGACGTATACGATTGCCTCGTTACTACAAGAGGAGACGCTGCGCCGTGCTGATTTGATTTTATGCGGGGAGATGATGAGCGAAGATCTCGATTTGGCGTTTCTCGCGTTTTTGACGAGTGAACTGTCACTCGTCGGCAAGTTAATCGCGCATGAAAAGGAGCTCCGGACGATGATGGACCGTTACCGTCAGACCGATATGAGTGCGTGGCCGTGGCTCCATCGTGATGTCGAGCGTTATTTGACAGAAGCAGCACTTGTTATTCCTCTGTATCACGTGGCCCGAGAGCGGCGATTCCCGAGCTTTCTAGGGGAAGTTCCAGTCGATGTGTTCGGCCACCCCCGCTACGACCAGCTGTGGATTCGGCCTTCGGTGTAAACGAAAAAGAGATGCCGCGGCATCTCCTTTTGCTTATAGTTGGGCGAACGCGCGATTCACAGCGGCAATCGTCTCTTCGATATCTTGTTCGGTATGCTCAGTCGTCAAGAACCAAGCCTCGTACTTCGAAGGGGCTAAATTGACACCGTTCTCGAGCATCAATTTGAAGAAACGTCCGAACACTTCACCGTCTGATTTTTCGGCGCCTTCGTAATCGGTCACAATCTCGTCCGTGAAGTAAACCGTAAGGGCACCTTTTAAACGGTTCAACGTGATGGTCACACCATGTGTTTCTGCGGCTTCACGAATCCCGGCCTCGAGCTCGGCACCGAGTGCGTCGAGCTTTTCGTAAACGCCGGGTTGCTCGAGAACCTCGAGACAAGCGAGACCCGTTGCCATCGACGCCGGGTTGCCGGCCATTGTTCCGGCCTGATAGGCTGGGCCGAGCGGAGCGACCGTCTCCATGATTTCAGCTTTACCGCCATAGGCACCAATCGGCAAGCCTCCGCCGATGATTTTCCCGAGTGCGGTCATATCCGGTTCAATCCCGTACACTTGCTGGGCGCTTCCGTACGTGAAACGGAACGCCGTGATGACTTCGTCGTAAATGACGAGTGCACCATGTTCATGGGTGATGTCATTGACGGCCTGGAGGAAGCCTGGTTTCGGCTCGACGATCCCGAAGTTCCCGACAATCGGTTCGACGAGGACGCAGGCGATTTGACTTCCCCATTCGCTCATCATGTCGCGAAACGCTTCGATGTCATTGAACGGCACGGTGATGACTTCTTTCGCCGTAGCTCGTGTGACGCCGGCTGAGTCTGGTGAGCCGAGCGTGGCCGGTCCACTGCCTGCCGCGATGAGCATCAAGTCCGAGTGACCGTGATAGCAACCGCTGAATTTGACGACGAGCTCACGACCAGTATAGGCGCGAGCGACACGAACGGTCGTCATGACCGCCTCGGTCCCTGAGTTGGTGAAACGGACTTTATCCATTGACGGGATGGCCGCCTTTAGTTTTTTCGCGAACTCGACTTCAAGCGCGTGCGGTGTCCCGTAAAGGAGTCCTTTAGACGACGCCTCAATCAACGCTTTATGGATATGCGGATGGGCGTGGCCTGTGATAATCGGTCCGTACGCCGCCAAATAGTCGATATAGCGATTGCCGTCGACGTCATAGAAATAAGCGCCGTCTCCTCGTTCCATATAGACGGGTGCACCGCCGCCGACTGCCTTGAATGAGCGGGAAGGGCTATTGACCCCGCCGACGATGTGCGTCAAGGCGTCGGTATACAAAACGTCTGAATTGTTGCGTGTAGATGGTGTTGCCATATGTATTGCCTCCTTTTACAAATTCGCACTTATTGTATCATAGCCGTCAACCGCATAAGCTCAACGTTTGACGACCGTTCAAGAAATCAGTACACTATTTATAAAGATTACTATGTAAGAAATAGGTTAATTCTAACTGACATTTCGCATGAATTTTATAGAAGAAATGAGGGATTGACGTGGGAAGCGAAATGCTTGACCATGCTGTTCAGTCGCTCCGAGAACATGGAGTCAGAATGACGCCTCAGCGCCAGGCCATTTTGGAGTACCTCGTCACGGAGCACAGTCACCCGACAGCGGATGACATTTATAAGGCACTTTCGGCGAGATTTCCGAACATGAGTGTCGCTACCGTCTACAATAACTTGCGCGTCTTTAAAGAAGTCGGACTCGTTCAAGAGATGAACTATGGGGACGCTTCGAGTCGCTTTGATTTTGTGACGTCGCGTCACTACCACATCATCTGTGATGCATGTGGGAAAGTCGTCGACTTTAACTATCCGGTCCTCGACGAGATCGAATCGGTCGCGTCTCAATTGACAGGGTTCAAAGTCGATCGTCACCGTCTTGAAGTATACGGGACGTGCCCAGCTTGCCAAGCTGAACAAGCGCATAAACATTAAAAAACATCCTCAGGCAGAGGATGTTTTTTTATTCGTGTGAATGGGTTTGACGCTTATTATATTTTTCATCGAACTCTTTACCTTCGAGCGATTGATCGATCGTGAGCGGTTCGTCGCAGTGCATACATAAGTCGACCCGGCCGAGCATCTTTGTCGGTTTCTCACAATTCGGGCAAGTGACGACGATGGCTTTCGTGGATGCCATCCCAATAATAAAGTAGAGCGCTGAACTCGATAACACCATCACGAAGCCGAGCAACATGAAAATAATCATCAGCCATGTGATGCTTTTCGCCAACAGGCCGAGATACATGACTCCGATTCCCGCAAAGACGAGCAACAACGCAAGGTTTCGAGCGCGGTTGATTTTATTCCCCCGTTTTTTCATTTCGTAATCCCTCCATGTCTGTCTTTACTATAGCTCATCTGCACGACCGTGAGAAGTTCATACAATCGCTGGCAGGAGAATTTTAAAAGAAGGCGAATCATTTTTGTATCAGATTATTGGGTGGACGATTGTGGTTCATCATTATAGAAAGAAGGTATCAAGGTGACTATGGAGTATGCGACGCGCACGATCTATTCGGAATATGCGGCCTTGAAGACAACGCTTGGCATCATTGAAGTGAAAAAGAAACGGCCGAGAGATCCTTTGACCGATCAATCGGACCGGCTGTTGATTGTGATTGAAGCGAAAGAAGAACCGTTCTGGACAGTGAAACATTATCAGGTTGGGCAAGAAAAAATTATTCTTCATCTCGTAAGTGACTCGATGATGGATCGTTGGATTTTAATGAACGAGAATCGCCGGGCCATTCATTGGATTGAAGATGGGATGGTCTTGTTTGAACGAAATACGTTTTTATTAGACTTGCGACAACGCCTTCGTAATTTTTCGAATGATGAGCAACGTCTTCAACTGTCCCTTGCTTTTGCGAAGTTGTTGCGACGCTTTGAAGATGGACGAAGCTTATTTTTACAAGAGGAGCATCAAGATGCTTTCACCCAAATCCATCATGCCTTGACTCATTTGGCGCGGTTGTCGGTGTTGGAGGCCGGAATTCATCCGGAAATCGTATTGTGGAAGCAAGTGCGCACACTCGATTTGGAAATATATAAGTTACATGAAGAACTGGTGAGCGGACAAGAATCGCTAGAACAGCGGATTCATTTGGTAATCATCGGCATTGAACATTTGATTCAATCGAAAGTGTTGCCCGGCACTCTTCTTCTATTACAAACGATGCAACAACGGGATGAACCGTGGCCGTTCTCAGAATTGATGGAGCATCCGAACTTGCAAGCATTGAAAGTCGACCTGGGGAGCATCGTCGGCTTCCTCGTTCGAAAAGGATATGTCCGGTCGGTCGCCCGGCCGACAAAAGGCGTCGGTGTCGAAGCAATCGCTTATGAAATCGCCTGACTACTATAGAAGCGAATGGAGTAGCTGATTTAGATGAAAATGATGAAGTTTATATTAGGCAGTGTGTTTATTGTGTTTGTGGCTTGGGTCATATCAGTTTTCATAGGATTGTTCATGATGGACGATCCGGTTGCCGGGGCACGTCCGATTGTATGGACGATTTGGTATGGAGTGGCGTTAGTGATTGTCATTATGGCGCTATATGACTTCTCACCGTTGAAAAAAGGTCATCTCAAGCGAATCACTTTAATTGGAACGGTGCTCGGGATCGTCTTCTTTGGTTCGGTGAAAGGCTATTATGTGTATACAGAAGGTTTACGGATTGAAGAACGGGGCGTCGAGTTGATGGACTATCAGCCTTTTAAGGGAAAATCAGATTTAGCGGAGCTGGATGGCGAATCTTCGTTTAAACTAGACTCGAAGTTGCCGCGTCTCGATGGCGCGACAGCCCTTTATCCACTTTATGCGTCTTTCGTCGAGGCGGTCTATCCATCAGGCGAATATAATCCATACGGCATCGAAGAATGGGATGAGAGCCCTGTCGTCTCGACGACGACAGGTGAAGCCTATGATCGTTTGATTCGCGGGGAGACAGATATCATCTTTGTTGCCGGACCATCAGATCTTCAAGTGGCTGCGGCCGAGAAGGCTGGTGTGCAGTTCAACATGACGCCAATCGGGCGCGAAGCGTTTGTCTTCTTTGTACATGAAGACAATCCGGTTGACTCTCTCAAATTAGAAGAAATACAGCAAATTTATGCGGGAGACCTCGACGATTGGAGTGAGGTCGGAGGCGAGACTGATACGATTCGAGCATTTCAACGTCCAGAAGGGAGCGGGAGTCAGACTGCTCTTCAGCGGGTGATGGGGGAAGAGAAACTGATGGATGCCCCAGTCGAAGATGTCCCGGAAGGAATGGGTGGGATTATCGAGCAGACGGCAGCCTACCATAATCATAAGAATGCGATTGGCTTTTCTTTCCGTTATTACGCGACCGAGATGGTAGAGGACCATGACATTAAATTACTTCAAGTGAACGGGATTGCCCCGACGGTCGAGACGATCGCTGACGGGACGTATCCAATCACTTCTGAATTTTATGCCATCACGACAGAAGAGAACTATGAAACGCATAAGCCGTTTTTGGATTGGATGACGTCTGAAGAAGGACAAACATTGGTAGAACGGACGGGTTACGTTCCGTTAGCGCAAGACTGAAGAGTTGAGCCTCGCTAAAGGGGATCAACCTTTTTTTATTTTTTGTGATATTTCTATTGACGAAGTGGTAAATAGAGATTATAGTTATAAACGTTGTCACAGCAAAAGATTATTTCAGTAAAACAATTTGTGAAAAAAGTTGTTGACGCGGAGATAGACGACGTGATAAATTAATGAAGTCGCCAAGAGCGGCAGACGAACTTTGAAAACTGAACGATGAGGCAAAAATAAGTTTTACAATTTTTGAATGAAGCGCAAGCTTCGTCATTTTTAAAGAGCTATATCAAATTCTTTGGAGAGTTTGATCCTGGCTCAGGA
>NZ_JACSLN010000016.1:0-215 GCF_018618155.1 Exiguobacterium sp. s6 | reverse complement strand
GCGCTGAAGCGCTTAACTTCCGTGTTCGGCATGGGAACGGGTGTGGCCGCTTCGCTATCGCCACCAGACAAAAGAATATTAACATCGCCTCGAGGGCGTGTCAATCCATTTCAGGGTTGTTCCCTGAAAACTGAAGACTCATCAATTCATACAAACCATTAGACTAGATCAAAGCCTCGACCGATTAGTATCATTCAGCTCCACACGTCGCCGTG
>NZ_JACSLN010000015.1:0-230 GCF_018618155.1 Exiguobacterium sp. s6 | reverse complement strand
AGACCCCCAACTACTTTCGGCGCTGAAGCGCTTAACTTCCGTGTTCGGCATGGGAACGGGTGTGGCCGCTTCGCTATCGCCACCAGACATATATGAGATTAACATTATCTTAACATAATGTCAACTCTTTTTTAAGAGATTGTTCTCTCAAAACTGAAGACTCATCAATTCACACAAACCATTAGACTAGATCAAAGCCTCGACCGATTAGTATCATTCAGCTCCACACG
>NZ_JACSLN010000014.1:0-424 GCF_018618155.1 Exiguobacterium sp. s6 | reverse complement strand
AACAAGGTAGCCGTATCGGAAGGTGCGGCTGGATCACCTCCTTTCTAAGGAAAATGCCCATGTGGCATTGCCCATCGTTCAGTTTTGAGAGACCAAATCTCTCGACAATCAAAATATGAGGGCCTATAGCTCAGCTGGTTAGAGCGCACGCCTGATAAGCGTGAGGTCGGTGGTTCGAGTCCACTTAGGCCCACCATTTTTTTGAGAATTCCTATATGGGGCCTTAGCTCAGCTGGGAGAGCGCCTGCCTTGCACGCAGGAGGTCAGCGGTTCGATCCCGCTAGGCTCCACTTTGTTCCTTGAAAACTGAAGATTCATCAAGACATCAAACCAAGTTAATTTCACATATGGTCCGTGAGGACCGTGTGTCTTAGACGCTAGATCAAGGTAGAAAGGGCGTACGGTGGATGCCTTGGCACTAGGA
>NZ_JACSLN010000013.1:0-430 GCF_018618155.1 Exiguobacterium sp. s6 | reverse complement strand
TTAATTTCACATATGGTCCGTGAGGACCGTGTGTCTTAGACGCTAGATCAAGGTAGAAAGGGCGTACGGTGGATGCCTTGGCACTAGGAGCCGATGAAGGACGCGACGAACAGCGAAATGCCCTGGGGAGTGGTAAGTACACATTGATCCAGGGGTATCCGAATGGGGGAACCCACCGCCGGGAGACTGGCGGGACACCCGTGTGAATACATAGCACGGCGTGAGGCAAACCCGGGGAACTGAAACATCTAAGTACCCGGAGGAAGAGAAAGAAAATTCGATTCCCTGAGTAGCGGCGAGCGAAACGGGAACAGCCCAAACCAGGAAGCATGCTTCCTGGGGTTGTAGGACACTCTATACGGAGTTACAAAGGGATAGGATAGGTGAACGACCTGGAAAGGTCGGCCAGAGAAGGTGACGGCCCTGTAGC
>NZ_JACSLN010000012.1:0-761 GCF_018618155.1 Exiguobacterium sp. s6 | reverse complement strand
GATATAGCTCTTTAAAAATGACGAAGCTTGCGCTTCATTCAAAAATTGTAAAACATTTTTGCCTCATCGTTCAGTTTTCAAAGTTCGTCAGTTTAAAAATTGGTGGAGCCTAGCGGGATCGAACCGCTGACCTCCTGCGTGCAAGGCAGGCGCTCTCCCAGCTGAGCTAAGGCCCCAAAAGTTATGATGGTCGGGAAGACAGGATTCGAACCTGCGACCCCTTGGTCCCAAACCAAGTGCTCTACCAAGCTGAGCTACTTCCCGAAATAGATGGTGCACCCTGAGAGATTCGAACTCCCGGCCTTTAGATTCGTAGTCTAACGCTCTATCCAGCTGAGCTAAGGGTGCGAGACGAATGAACTTTCATGGGATATTAAGATGGTACCGAGGGCCGGACTTGAACCGGCACGAGGAAACCCTCGCAGGATTTTAAGTCCTGTGCGTCTACCAATTCCGCCACCCCGGCAAGGTATAATTCATGCGGTAGACTATTTTAAAAATGGTGCCGGCGAAAGGATTCGAACCCTCGACCCTCTGATTACAAGTCAGATGCTCTACCAACTGAGCTACACCGGCAGGTGTAAATGGTGGAGGATGACGGGATCGAACCGCCGACCCCCTGCTTGTAAGGCAGGTGCTCTCCCAGCTGAGCTAATCCTCCAAATATGTAATGCCTGGCAACGTCCTATCCTCACAGGGGGAGACCCCCAACTACTTTCGGCGCTGAAGCGCTTAACTTCCGTGTTCGGCATGGGAACGGG
>NZ_JACSLN010000011.1:0-1190 GCF_018618155.1 Exiguobacterium sp. s6 | reverse complement strand
TGATATAGCTCTTTAAAAATGACGAAGCTTGCGCTTCATTCAAAAATTGTAAAACATTTTTGCCTCATCGTTCAGTTTTCAAAGACCAAATTGAATTAAGAAATGGTCGGGAAGACAGGATTCGAACCTGCGACCCCTTGGTCCCAAACCAAGTGCTCTACCAAGCTGAGCTACTTCCCGTTATAAATGGTGCACCCTGAGAGATTCGAACTCCCGGCCTTTAGATTCGTAGTCTAACGCTCTATCCAGCTGAGCTAAGGGTGCATTAATGCGGTCGAGAGGACTTGAACCTCCACGGTGTTAACCACCACTAGGCCCTCAACCTAGCGCGTCTACCGATTCCGCCACGACCGCATATAATTGGAGCGGAAGACGGGATTCGAACCCGCGACCCCGACCTTGGCAAGGTCGTATTCTACCACTGAACTACTTCCGCAATATAAAGTTAGATTAGAGATGCGGGTGAAGGGACTCGAACCCCCACGTCAAAGACACTAGATCCTAAGTCTAGCGCGTCTACCAATTCCGCCACACCCGCATATAATATTTAAGTATAGAAATTAATGAGAAATGGTGAGCCATGCAGGGCTCGAACCTGCGACCCTCTGATTAAAAGTCAGATGCTCTACCAACTGAGCTAATGGCTCATTAATTTTTTAAAATGGGGCGGCTGAAGGGAATTGAACCCTCGAATGCCGGAATCACAATCCGGTGCGTTAACCACTTCGCCACAACCGCCATGAGAAAAATGGTGCCGGCGAAAGGATTCGAACCCTCGACCCTCTGATTACAAGTCAGATGCTCTACCAACTGAGCTACACCGGCGCTGTAAATGGTGGCTTTGGACGGAATCGAACCGCCGACACAAGGATTTTCAGTCCTTTGCTCTACCAACTGAGCTACAAAGCCAACTTATTAAGTTTAAATAAAAAATGGCGGTCCCGACGGGATTCGAACCCGCGATCTTCTGCGTGACAGGCAGACATGTTAACCACTACACCACGGGACCGTTTTAAATAATTATTGTATCGACTTTACCTATTTTAAATGTCATCGAGAGTAAAGTCAATAATTTTTTCAAAAAAACAATCAGCCTGGCAGCGTCCTATCCTCACAGGGGGAGACCCCCAACTACTTTCGGCGCTGAAGCGCTTAACTTCCGTGTTCGGCATGGGAACGGGTGTGGCCGC
>NZ_JACSLN010000002.1:0-333162 GCF_018618155.1 Exiguobacterium sp. s6 | reverse complement strand
CGTCCTGAGCCAGGATCAAACTCTCCAAAGAATTTGATATAGCTCTTTAAAAATGACGAAGCTTGCGCTTCATTCAAAAATTGTAAAACTTTTTTGCCTCATCGTTCAGTTTTCAAAGTTCGTCAGTTAAAATGGTGGGCCTAAGTGGACTCGAACCACCGACCTCACGCTTATCAGGCGTGCGCTCTAACCGGCTGAGCTATAGGCCCATAATAAAAATGGTGCACCCTGAGAGATTCGAACTCCCGGCCTTTAGATTCGTAGTCTAACGCTCTATCCAGCTGAGCTAAGGGTGCATATTGGTGCGGTCGAGAGGACTTGAACCTCCACGGTGTTAACCACCACTAGGCCCTCAACCTAGCGCGTCTACCGATTCCGCCACGACCGCAGCGTATTAAGGTGTTGCGAGGGATAAAAAATGGTGAGTCATGCAGGGCTCGAACCTGCGACCCTCTGATTAAAAGTCAGATGCTCTACCAACTGAGCTAATGACTCAAATATAAGCTGGGCCGGAAGGGATCGAACCTTCGCATGTCGGAATCAAAATCCGATGCCTTACCACTTGGCTACGGCCCAACGTAAATGGCGGTCTTGACGGGATTTGAACCCGCGATCTCCTGCGTGACAGGCAGGCATGTTAACCCCTACACCACAAGACCGTTATACGTGCTTAAATTTGAAATGGTGGAGGATGACGGGATCGAACCGCCGACCCCCTGCTTGTAAGGCAGGTGCTCTCCCAGCTGAGCTAATCCTCCGTATGATGGTGACCCGTACGGGATTCGAACCCGTGTTACCGCCGTGAAAGGGCGGTGTCTTAACCGCTTGACCAACGGGCCAGATGTATGTGTTTTCTAAAAATAAGTGGCGGAGACGGAGGGATTCGAACCCTCGCACCGGTTTCCCAGCCTACTCCCTTAGCAGGGGAGCCCCTTATAGCCTCTTGGGTACGTCTCCAAAATAAAATGGCTCCGCAAGTAGGATTTGAACCTACGACCTACCGGTTAACAGCCGGTTGCTCTACCACTGAGCTATTGCGGAACGTTGCTTGAATTTATCGAAGTAACGATTTAAATTGTAACCGCAAACCAGAAACCTGTCAATCACTTTTTTAGAAAAGCTTTAATATTCCATGCCGTCTCTCGGCGACTTCTATAAGATAGCACGGGCAGAAAAGACCGTCAACACTTTTTCGTAAAAAAATCGAGCAAAATGAAAAACATTTCGCTCGATGCTAGTTCTCTCTTATTTAACTGCGTGGCTCAAGCATCGTGAGACTGATTCGCCCACGATTGGCGTCAACTTGTTCGATCCATACCGTGACAATGTCACCGACCGCGACAACGTCGAGCGGATGCTTAACGTAGCGATTCGACAACTTCGAAATGTGGACGAGTCCGTCTTGCTTCACCCCGATATCGATGAACGCCCCGAAGTCGATCACGTTTCGCACTGTTCCTTGGAACTCCATACCGACCTGGAGATCTTCCAAGTTCATAACGTCTGTCCGAAGTAACGGCTTCTGAATGTCTTCGCGTGGATCACGTCCTGGTTTCGCGAGCGACTTCAAGATATCTTCAACCGTCGGCAATCCGGCATCTAGCTTCTCACTCAGCACTTTGGCGTCAACCGTCTTCAATCGATCTCGCAGTTCAGCCGTACCGACCGCTTGCTTCGAAACACCGAGTTCCTTCAATAGAGAGAGCGTCAACTTATAGCTCTCCGGATGAATCTCCGTTTGATCGAGTACATCGCTTCCGTTCGTGATCCGTAAAAAGCCGGCTGCTTGCTCATACGCCTTCGCTCCAAGACGAGGCACTTTCTTGATTTCTTTCCGCGTATCAAAGCGCCCGAACTCATCCCGATACGCGACAATATTTTTAGCCGTCGTCTTGTTCAATCCAGATACATATGTGAGCAGCGATTCCGAGGCTCGGTTCACATCCACACCGACCATGTTGACGACACTCTCGACGACAAACTCGAGCGACCCCTTCAGCTTGTTTTGACTGACGTCGTGTTGATACTGTCCAACCCCCACCGATTGCGGGTCGACTTTAACGAGTTCGGCCATCGCGTCTTGGATACGTCGGGCGATCGAGACAGCCGAGCGTTCTTCTACTTTCAATTCCGGGAACTCAGACCGTGCAATCTCTGACGCCGAATAGACACTCGCCCCCGCCTCATTGACGATGGCGTAAGCAATCTCGCGTTCAGCTTTCTTCAGCCAGCTCGATACGAATTGCTCCGTTTCACGGGATGCGGTCCCATTCCCGATGACGATGACCGAAATCGGATAACGTTTCACGAGCGACGATAGCACTTTTTCCGATCCCGCGACATCGTGTTTCGGTGCCGTCGGATAGAAGACACCGACTTCTTCGACTTTCCCGATTTCATTGACGACGGCCCATTTACAACCTGTGCGATAGGCCGGGTCAATCCCTAGGACGACGACCTCACGAAGCGGCGGTTGCATGTAGAGTTGCTTCAAGTTTTTCGAGAACACGTCGATCGCCTGTTCTTCGGCCGTCTCGGTCAATTCGCTACGAATCTCACGTTCGATGGCCGGAAATACCGACTTCTTGAACGCGTCCTTCACGGCGAGCGTGACGAGTTCGCGTTTCTCTGTCGGCAAACGGTCAAACTTGCCGAGCGCTTGTCGCATGAAGCCGGCTTCGTCGAAGACAACCTTCACTTGCAACACGTCCGTGCGCTCTCCCCGGTTCAAAGCGAGAATCCGGTGCGGGACGATTCCTGCGATTTTTTCTTCATATTCATAATACTGGGCGAATACTTCTTTCTCGTCTTCCGCTTGTTTTTTCTTCTGCGAACGAAGGAGCGCCTCTTTCCGGACTCGTGTTCGAAGTGATTGTCGAAGCGTCGCCACTTCGCCCCACTCCTCCCCAATGATTGATTGGACGAACGGAAGTGCTTCTTCAAGCGAAAGATCACCCGCTAACGACTGCGCTTCTTTCAGCGAATAGGGTGTCGGTTGACGATACCAGTCAGCGAGGGCTTGTAGTCCTTTCTCCCGCCCTTGTTCGGCTTTCGTCCGTCGCTTCGGACGATAAGGGAGATAAATGTCATCGACTTGTTGCAGGCTCGTCGCCGCTTCAAGCGCCCGTGTCAATTCCGGCGTCGCCTTCTCGAGTTCTTCAAGTTTGGCGAGGACGTCCGTCTTACGCTTGTGCAAACTCTCTTCATATTGTAAGGCGTCGAGAATCGCTTTGATTTCGACTTCATCGAGATTACCGGTCATTTCTTTACGGTACCGGGCCATGAACGGAATCGTCGCTCCGTCCGCGGCAAGTTGTTGCACCGTCTCGACTTGACTCGTCTTCAACTTCAACTCTTTTGCGACTTTCGTAATCAATCGAATCACTTCCTTTTCTCTTCTCTCTAGAAGTGTAGCAAACTCACGCCTAGACGACAAAAAAACGATGACCATTTAGTCATCGTTTGAGAATACTTCGTTGAGCGGGACTTTGATGGCCTCACGTAACTTCTCAAGCGCGCGTCGCTGCAAGCGCGATACGTGCATCTGCGAAATCCCGAGGAGTTCACCCGTCTCTTTTTGGCTCATGTTTTTATAATAAGCACATTCTAAAATCGCCTGTTCCCGTTCGTTCAGCACACTGAACGCTTTTTCAAGGATGAGGCGCTGGTCGACCGATTCGTAGCCACGTTCTTGGCTTCCGACAAGGTCGAGGAGCGTGACGGTCGAACCTTCGTTGTCCGCTTCGATTGAGCTGTCGACGGAAAGGGCTTGGTAGCTCTTGCCCATCTCGAGCGTCTCGAGAATCTCTTCATCGGAAACGCCGAGGTGATCGGCAATCTCATCGATGCGCGGTGAACGTTGCAACTCGGTCGTCAATTCCTCGACCGTCTTCTTGATTTTCGGTCCAAGCTCTTTAATCCGGCGCGGAACGTGGACGCTCCACGTCTTGTCACGGATGAAACGCTTGATTTCACCGATAATCGTCGGAACGGCAAACGATTCGAAACTGCGTCCGAACTCAGGGTCGAAACGACGAAGGGCAGCGAGAAGTCCGATCATCCCGACTTGAACGAGGTCATCGTGGATAGCCCGGCCGCGTGAAAACTTTCGTGCAAGTGCCTCAACGAGGTCCGAGTATCGGTTAATGAGGAGCATCTGGACTTCTTCATTTTGATCGTCCTGTTGATAACGCTCAATCCACTCTAATACTTCATCATCACTGTGATGGCGTTGTTGAGATTTTGCTGGCACTCTGATCCACCTCGTCCCTGTTAAGGAGTTTCGTCATCGTCACCTTGACACCATTGTCCTTGTTGATCGAGACGTCATCCATTAAGGCTTCAATGAGGAAAAGACCGAGTCCTCCTTCGTGAAGCGATTCAATTTCAGCCGTCTCTTCGACTGGCGCCGCTTGGCGTTTCACGTCGTCGGCAAACGTTTTGCCCGAGTCCTCGATCGTCATCTCGAGACGATCTTGATGGACGCCACACGTGAGTTTCACTTCACCCTCTTGATCTTCATAGGCATGTTGAACGGCATTGCCACAGGCTTCCGAGACCGCGATTTTAATATCTTCGATCTCGTCGTACGTATATCCCATACGGTTAGCGATTCCTGAGACGACTAAACGGACCACACCGACATACTCCGGTTTGGCCGGGAACGTCATCACCGTCTGTTCGATGTTACTCATTGCGTGCCACCTCTTACGTTTGTATTGATCGAAAGCAACTTGTGCAGTCCTGTCAATTCAAAGAGACGATTGACGCGGTCAGTGACGCCGACGAGCGACAACTCTTTCTCATTACGTTTGGCTATTTTAAGGGCACCGACAAATACGCCGAGACCAGTTGAATCCATATAGTCCACTTCATCCAAATGAACGGTGACGTCTTGGTCCGTGATTGCCGGGTGCAAGACTTCCTTCAATTTTGGTGCGGTATATGTATCCACTTCTCCGGATACGTAAAGGTGTAATTGTTCTCCAATGACTTGCTCGCGAATCGCTAAATCCATCGTATATTCCCTCCTAATGTGCGTACAGAAAAATTGAGTACGATTAAACTAAATTCCCGTTTTACAGAATTCTAAACTATTTTTCAAAGGTTTTTTTGAAAAAAAACCGATACCCATGTATCGGTTTCTTTATATGTAAGCTAGAGAGGGATTAATCCCAGACTAATCTCTAGCGCTCGGTCAACTTTGTGCATCGTCTCATCATCAAGATGAGTGACTTTATCCGTCAGACGACGCTTATCAATCGTTCGAATCTGTTCAAGTAAAATCACGGAATCTCGTTCGAGACCATGTTTGACTTGATATACCTCTACATGAGTCGGCAGTTTTGCTTTCTGGATCTGAGCCGTAATCGCAGCGACAATGACGGTCGGGCTAAAGCGATTGCCGATATCGTTTTGAATGACGAGAACCGGACGAACTCCACCTTGCTCTGAACCGACTACGGGCGACAGATTCGCATAAAACACGTCACCACGCTTTACGATCACTCCGCTCACACCCCGCTTACTTGACGTAAGAGAGCATGTTCGGCTTCCGTCTCAATCATCAGCATCTCTTCTGCCATATTCAAATTAAACGCGGCCATCTCTTGATAGCCTCTCGCCAATTCTTCGCGCAGTGTTTGTTGTCGATCAGCAATTTCTTTGGACAAGTACGTCACTACATCGTTCAATGACAATGATTCACGGTCTTTCATCGAAATCGGACCCACATGTTGCGAGAACCGATCTGGAACGGACGCTAAAGCACCCGCAGTTCGCTGTTTCAACATCTTACACCTCCAGAATCGTTTCAATGACTGGCGGAAATATTCCCGCGTTCTTTACCAATATAACACGCGAGTTTGGGAAAATATAGAGAATTCCCGAAAGAATTCAGATAATTTCACACGTTTTCCGCTTTACACATAACGTCGCGGGAGGCGATTCGTTAATTGACAGACGACCTCATAGTTGATTGTCTCGAGATGCGTGGCCAGTTCGTCAATCGCGACTGGTCCGCCGATGAGCGTGACCACAGTTCCGACCGGCAGCTCTTTAGGAAGCCTCACCATGAAGCGATCCATGCAGACACGACCGATAATGGGACAGCGCTCTCCATTGACGTCTACTTCGAAGCCGCTCGCTTTACGAATCCAGCCGTCGGCATATCCTACCGGCACGGTACCGATCCACTCGTCCCCTGCCGTCGTGTATGTCGCCCCGTAGCTGATCGTCTGTCCAGCTTCGAGTTGCTTCACTTGCATGAGCTTGCTCTTCAACGTGAAGGCCGGACGTAAAAATGAATAGAAGGAAGCCATTTCAGCTGACGGGTAGAGCCCATAAATCGCAATTCCGACCCGCACCACGTTGTACGGCACGTCTTGTCCGGCCATGCGGATCGCTCCGGCCGAGTTTGACGTATGAATGTAGCGGAATCGCGAGTGGAGTCCATCTATCAACTGACCGAACCGCTCCTGCTGCTCATAGTAAAGCTCACTGTCCGGCTCATCCGCTGTCGCAAAGTGCGTATAAATCCCTTCGACGATAAAACGGTCATCTGCCGCTTCTAAAAGGGCATCAAGTTCGGCGCGGGTCCGCAAACCGAGACGACCCATACCGGTGTCGACTTTCACATGAACGGTGAGTGGACGGTCAGATAGATGTGTGCACGCCTCACGCAACCAGTCGGCCGAAAAGACGGACAACGTCACATCGTGTTCGGCTGCGACGCCCGCATATTCTGGGAACTGGGCCTCCATGACGAGAATTGGCGCTTTAATCCCGGCCTCTCGGAGCTCGATTGCCTCCTCGAGTAAGGCCACACCGAGCATCGTCGCTCCGTTATCAAGCGCAATCTTTGCCACTTCGACGGCACCATGCCCGTAAGCGTTCGCTTTGACGACGGCCATGAGCGCTTGCGGGATCCGTTTTTTAATTTCGATTACGTTATGTTTGATCGCCGCCCGATCGATTTCAATCCAACTTGGACGAAACATCGTGATCCCCCTCTTCAATGATGACTTGTGCCACGGCATATTGCTCGCTGTGGCTGATACTCATATGAATCCGGCCTGAGTACGGCGCCGTCATATGCGGTCGCCCGGCCTCATCCGGTAAGATTTCGATTTGTTGCCACGACAGGCCCCGGGCAATCCCGGTCCCGACTGCTTTGGCATACGCTTCTTTCGCCGCAAATCGTCCAGCGACGAATTCGATGCGCCGTTGTTCTGGATAGGCGTCCGCAAGCGCCCGCTCGGCTTCGGTCAACAGACGTGCGACGAAACGGTCATTTTTGAGCGAGCGAGCAATCCGCTCGAGCTCGACGATATCGATTCCGATCCCCACAATCACAGGACACTCGCTCCTTTCCTTTTTCACTCGTTTCCTTATACAATTAAGGAAAGAGGTGATGCTATGTTTAGTCGTACTGAGAATGTTCAAACGTTCGTCCGGGCGTATCCGCTCGTAACGCTGTTCATTGTAATCCAACTGCTCGTGTTTGTCATCGATTCTTTGGTCCCCGACCTCCGGATTGTCGCACTCGGCGGGTCATTCCATCTCGCACTCGCCCAAGGGGAATGGTACCGTCTCTTGACGGCCAACTTCATCCATTTAGGGCTCGGTCATTTGCTGTTCAACTCGTTCGCTTTGATTATCTTCGGACCTGCCATGGAACGCATGGTCGGTCACATCAAGTTCGCCGTGTTCTATATCGTGGCCGGTGTGCTTGCCAACTTGCTCACGTTCTTCACGGTGAGTGAACTGTTCTACCTGCAAGCCGGTGCTTCAGGTGCGATTTTAGCGATTCTCGGCTTTTATGTGTACATCGGTCGGTTCCGCCGGACGCTCATCTACAGCCAGGACGCTCGACTCGTCTATATCTTCGTCGCCATCAGCGCCGTGTTCACGCTCATCGGCGCGAACGTATCACTTTGGGGACATGTGTATGGTTTCCTGGCCGGGTTCTTGCTCGCGATCCCGCTCTCCCGGTTCGCGGTGCCGTATTCGCGCCCGCTCCGTTACGGGAAGTACAAGCCACGCAAGTATTCCCCGCCCATCATTCGTACGGGTGAAGGCAAATGGATTTTCTACGTGATCGTCGGATTGGCCGTGTTCGGCCTGTTCGCCCGCTTTTTATGACAGTAATAAAGAGAGGATTCGCCCGAGCGGCGAATCCTCTCTTTTCGTTTAGGCGAGCAAGGTAAGCATGAGCGCCTTTTGCGCGTGCAATCGATTCTCAGCTTGATCGAAAACGACCGATTGCGTGCCATCGATGACGTCGGCCGTCACTTCTTCGCCGCGATGGGCCGGGAGACAGTGCAGGAAAATCGCATCTGACTTCGCTTGCTGCATGAGCGAAGCATCGACTTGGAACGTCGCAAACTGCGTCAACCGTTCCGCCGCTTCCGCTTCTTGCCCCATGCTCGCGAACACATCCGTGTAAATGACGTCCGCACCCGCTGCCGCAGCGACCGGGTCTTGCCACAACGTAACGCTGCCTCCAGTAGTCGCCGCGAGTTCGTTCGCCCGTTCGAAAATCTCGGTCTCGACCGTATATGCTTCCGGCGAGGCGATGCGGATGTGCATCCCGCTGAGCGCGCCCCCGATCATGAGCGAGTGGGCCATATTGTTCCCGTCGCCGATGTACGTCAACGTCTTCCCCGTTCTCGTGCCGAACACTTCCTCGACCGTCAACAAGTCGGCGAGTACTTGGCATGGGTGATGGGAATCGGTCAATCCGTTGATGATTGGAATCGAACCTGCCGAAGCGAGCGTCTCGACCGTCGCGTGGGCATACGTCCGAATCATGAGCGCATCGACATAACGGCTCATGACTTGAATCGTATCCGTCAGCGGTTCCCCACGCCCGATTTGTAAATCACTGCTGCTCAAGAACAGCGGATAACCGCCGAGTTCGACGACACCGACCTCGAACGACATCCGGGTCCGAGTCGAGGCCTTCTCGAACAAGAGCGCCACTTTCTTGCCGGCGAGCGCCGACTGGAACGCTTCCGGCTGTCGTTTCACTTCGGCCGCGAGTCCAAGCAAGTCGTCGAGTGCGGACGGAGTCAGTTCCTCGAGTGTCAGTAGATGATTGATTGTTTTCGTCGTCATAATGGTAGTCCCTCTCCTGTCTGCATCGTTTGAAGTGAACGGACCGGCATCGGTTCCGCTTGCATCGCTTGTTGATAGTACTCGGCAAGATGTGTCTCCGAGATGACGTGGACGCCGTTTCGGACGGCCGTCTCACGTGCCACTTGTTCTTCTGGTGCGTTTGAGAATAGGACCGACACGTTTTGGAACTCGGTCGTCTCATCGAGCGCTTGATCACTATATGACGACCACCCTTGGCCGGCTACGGTCTCAGTCCGATTCATGACGCGCGCCGTCGTCGCATCGTAACAGAAGCGTTCGGACACGTAAGGGGTCATGCTGAATTGGAGTGTCTCTCCAGTCGAGCGCATGACGGGTCCGGTGAGCGGGTCGACGCCCGGCAATTTCAAACTCGAGAACACCGGTGTCTTGATGGCATAGCCGCTCCATACCGGACGTGCCTCTGGGACGACGGTTGCCAACTCATGGCCGAACGCCGCGAGCGTCGCCCATTCGATGAGTGGTTCCCCGGTCACTTTACTGACGATCGGGACCGTCCGAGATGCACGCGGATTGATTTCGAGCACGTAGATGACGTCGCCCTTCAAAACGAATTGGATATTGAGCGCACCCTTATATGCGAGCGCTTGACCAATCGTTTGAACGATGGCTTCAATCTCGGCTTGTTGCGCGCGTGACGTTTTGACCGGCGGCAGAATCATCGTCGAATCGCCCGAATGGACACCGGCTGCCTCAATCTGTTCGAGCAAGGCCGGAATGTAGACGGTCTTCCCGTCAGTGACACAGTCGACTTCGAGTTCACGTCCATCGACATACGCATCGACGAGGAGCGGATAGGTCAAGTGTGATTCGACTTGGTGCAAATCCGCCGCGGTCCGGATGATATACATGCCTTTTCCACCGATGACGTAGGAAGGACGGACGACACATGGATAGCCGAGACGATCGATCGCGGACGTCAAATCGTCAACCGATCCGACCTCTTCGCCAGGGATGTGGGCCACCCCGATCTCGTCGAGGAATTGATAGAACCGATCCCGGTCCTCCATTTGATCGATGACGTCTGCCGTCGCCCCGAGCAAGTGATAGCCTTTGGCTTCTAGTGCATGGGCGAGTGAAATACCGGTCTGCCCGCCGAACTGGATGAGGACGTCCTGACAGCCTTCTGCCTCCAATACGTGCACAACATCTTCAATCGTCAACGGTTCGACGTACAGTTTGTCAGCGACCGTGAAATCGGTCGACACCGTCTCCGGGTTATTGTTGATCATGATCGTCTCGACCCCGAGTTTTTGAAGCGCCCAGACGGCATGCACCGAACTATAATCGAACTCGATGCCTTGCCCGATGCGAATCGGTCCAGACCCGATGATGGCGACTTTCGGACGCTCGCTCGGCACGACTTCAGACGTCCCATGCCACGACCCGTAAAAGTACGGTGTGCGGCTCTCGAACTCAGCGGCACACGTATCAATCATCTGATAGACCGGATGGATGTCGTGTTCGAGCCGCATCGCTGCGGCCGCGTCGGCCGTGACGTTCATATGCTGCGCAATCTGGGCGTCGGTGAAACCGAACCGTTTCGCTCGCAACAAGTTTTCTTTCAGAGACAGGTCCAGACGGATTGTCGTCACGAGTCGATCGAACGTCATCATGAAGTGCGGGGCGATACCCGTCAGCGCTTCAAGCTGTGACGCCGTGGCGATTCCCCGATCGAGTAGTGCGAGGCACGCCAGGAGACGACGATCAGTCGGAGCCGAAATTTCAGCGTATAGCGCGTCAGGATCAGCTGTCGCCATCCAACTCGGATAGAGCAGACTCTGCTCGACACCGGCACCACGCCACGCTTTCTGTAGCGCTTCCTCAAGTGTTTTGCCCATCGCCATGCTCTCCCCGGTCGCTTTCATCTGCGGTCCGAGCGTCCGGTCCGTCCCATTGAACAAATCGAACGGGAACGTCGGCACTTTCGCCGTCACATAATCGAGGGCCGGTTCGAAGCTCGCCATCGTCCCGTTCGTGACGGGATTGATGCAATCGTCGAGTCGTTCCCCAAGGGCAAGACGGGTGGCGATCTTCGCGATCGGATACCCGGTCGCTTTCGAGGCGAGCGCCGAGCTACGCGACACGCGCGGGTTCACTTCAATCACGTAATAGGCGTCTTCCGTCGGATGGACGGCGAACTGGATGTTACACCCGCCGACGACACCGAGGGCCGAGACGATTCGGAACGCGGCGCTCCGTAACGTCTGATGCATGACATCCGATAACGTCTGGGCCGGGGCGAACACAACCGAATCGCCCGTATGGACGCCGACCGGGTCGATGTTTTCCATATTGCAGACGATGATGCACGTCCCGTTGGCGTCACGCATGACCTCGTATTCGAACTCTTTATAGCCGGCAATGCTCTGCTCAATCAAACACTGCGAGATTGGACTCGCCTCAAGACCACGTTTCGCGAGCGTGTAGGCGGCATCAATCGTCTCCGCAATCCCGCCGCCGGTGCCGCCGAGCGTGAACGCCGGACGGACGATGAGCGGGACGCCTGTCTCGGCGATAAAGCGATCAAGTCCATCGATCGATTCAATCGTCGTGCTGACTGGGAGCGGTTCCCCGAGCTCGTTCATCTTCTGTTTGAACCGTTCGCGGTCCTCCCCGTCGCGAATCGTCTCGAGTGACGTCCCAAGGAGGGCGATACCGTATCGTTCGAGCACGCCGGCCTCGTCCAAGGCGAGCGCCAAGTTGAGGGCGGTCTGCCCGCCGACCGTGGCGAGCAAGTGGGTCGGACGTTCTGTCTCGATAATCAATTCGGCCTTCTCTAACGTCATCGCCTCGATGTACGTGTGGTCGGCCAAACCGGGATCGGTCATGATCGTGGCCGGGTTCGAGTTAAAGAGTACGACCTCACAACCTGCTTCCCGGAGCGCTTGGCACGCCTGTGTGCCCGAATAGTCAAACTCGGCCGCCTGTCCGATGATAATCGGACCCGAGCCGATGACGAGTACTTTTTTATGCATAGACGTTCACCCCTTGTTGAATCATTTCGTCGAAGCGATCAAAGATGGCTTGTGCTTCCTTCGGTCCCGGACTGGCCTCTGGATGGAACTGAGCCGTTAGAATCGGGGCCGTCCGGTGCAACGTCCCTTCGACCGACAAATCGTTCACGTTCTCAAATAGCAGTTCGAGCGGCGTCGCTTCCAAACTGTCCCGTGTGACGACGTACCCGTGATTTTGCGACGTCATCCACACTTCACCCGTCTGGGCGTTTCGGACCGGATGATTGGATCCGCGGTGTCCGTAAGCCTGTTTTTCAATCTCACACCCGAACGCGAGCGCGAGCAGTTGATGGCCCATACAAATGCCGAGTGTCGGATACGACAGTGCCACGTCACGCACATTGTCGAGGTAGTCGACCAAATCACGTGGGTCTCCCGGACCGTTCGACACGAGAATCCCGGTCGGTGCGAGCGCGTGGACTTGGGCGGCCGTCGTATCGAACGGAACGACCGTTACCGCGTACCCTCGCTCCACCATCGCTTGAACCATCGACGCCTTCACACCGAAATCAAGACAGACGATGTGTCCGCTCGCCCCGTCGCCGTGACGCACATGACTTGGCGTCGAAACGGTCTCCGTAATCTGATGTAGGTCCCCATCGAACGACACATCTGATTCAGACGTCATCACACCCCACTGATCGCCGTGTTCACGGAGCGCATGGACGAGCGAGCGCGTGTCGATGTCTGACAGTACCGGTACACCGGACTGTTCCAGCCAGTCTTTCAAATCGGTCGCCGCCCCGTTGCCGGCTAACGTCTGGACGAGCACGCCCGCCACTTGAATGTCCGCACTTTCAGATGCTGCGTCGGTCAACCCATATTGCCCGATGAGCGGATATGTGAAGGCGACGATTTGACCGGCGTACGACGGATCGGTCAACACTTCTTGATAACCGGTCATCCCTGTGAAGAAGACGACCTCTCCTTTCGCCAAGCACGCACTCGTCTCCCACGTCCCGTTGAACTGTTCACCGCTTTGTAACGTCACTGTCCCCGTCATGACACCATCTCCTTTGTAATCACCTGTCCAATGATTGCGAGCGCCTCATCCACTTCAGCTTCCGTGAGCAGCAAAGACGGTAAGACGCGAATCACGTCCGGACCTGCCGCAACGACCAAGAGGCCCGCGTCTCGCAACTGTTCAATCCACGCCGCGACCGGTTGCGTCGCGACGAGCCCGAGCATCAAGCCGAGTCCACGGACCTCGATGAACGTCTCTCCGTCGACAAATTGTTCCAAGCCCGCTCGTAATCGTGCCCCCATCGCATTGACGTGGGCGAGTGCGTCCGCCTCGAACAAAATGTCGAGCGTCGCTTCCGCCGCTGCCATCGCGAGCGGATTGCCGCCGAACGTCGAACCGTGACTGCCTGCCGTGAAGACGTGCTCCGCACCTGCTGCTGTCAAAATCGCTCCGACAGGGAAACCGCTGCCGAGCCCTTTCGCGAGCGTGACGACGTCCGGTTTAAGCGGTGTCTGTTCGAACGCGAAGCGGGTACCTGTGCGGGCAATCCCGGTCTGCACCTCATCGACGACGATTTTGACCCCGTGCTCAGTCGCTTTCGCTTGAAGCGCTTCGAGCCATGCCGAGTCAGCGACGACGACCCCGCCCTCGCCTTGGACGATTTCGAGCCAGACCGCAGCCGTATCGGCATCGATCATGTCGAGTGCGTCCATGTCGTTGAACGGTGCGTGTACAAAATCAGCCACCATCGGGCCGAATCCGGCTTTGACCTTGTCTTGCCCCGTGGCCCCGAGCATGGCGAACGTGCGACCGTGGAACGATTTCGTGAACGTCACGATTTTCGTCTTGTTCGTCCATTTCCGAATCAATTTGAACGCCCCTTCGTTCGCCTCGGTCCCGCTGTTACAGAAGAACGCATGCGTCAAATGAGTCCCGGAGACGAGCATCTCGGCGACGCGAGCTTGTCCGCTGATGTTGTAAAGGTTCGAAGTGTGCCACACTTTTTGAAGCTGCGCCTCTAACATTTGGCTTACGTGTGGATGACGATGGCCCGTGCCGCAGACGGCGATGCCCATGACGAAATCGAGGTACCGTTTCCCCGTGGTGTCGGTCACATACGATCCGTTCGCCTGCTCAATCTCAATATGTCGTTGTCCGTAGGTCGGTAGTAGTGAATGCATGGTGCACCTCCTGTAGTGTTGTCCCGGGATGAACCGGGTCCTTGCCGTCACGGATGACGGCGATATCAATCCCTCCTTTTAGAGCAGCCAACAGCGCCTCGGTTTTCGGGATCATCCCCCCATAGATATCCCCTGTGGCGATGGCCGTCTGGATGTCCTCACGTGTCAGCGTTTGACGGAACGTCCCATCAATCCGGATACCCGGTACGTCGGTGATCATTTCGAAGCAGTCGGCCTGCAGCGCGACCGCGACTGCGATCGCACAATCGTCCCCGTTACAGTTCAACGTGCCTTCCGTACCGTGTAATAATGATGTCACGACAGGCACGTAGCGACTCGCGAGCAATAGCTCGAACAAGTCTGTCTCGACCCGGTCGACTTCACCGACCGCTCCGAGTTCCACCAATTGTTTTCCTGTCAGCGTCTGTCCGTCCACACCCGAGAGACCGACCGCTTGAATATGATGACGACCGAGGGCAGCAACGATTTCAGTTTGCATCTCCCCCGCGAGCACGCGCTCGGCACCGGTCAACACGTCCGCTGTCGTGACACGACGTCCGTCTTGAAACATAGGTTCGATTTGTTGATGCTCGCAATAAGCGGACAACGCAGGTCCACCCCCATGAACGATCACAAGTTCATGCCCCGCCTCAAGCCACGCCTGCCATTCTTTGAAATAGTCCGGATGAAGCGTGTCCCAAACGCTTCCGCCGAGTTTGACGATTTTCCGTTGTTTCATGTCCGGTAACTCGCGTTGATTTTGACGTAGTCGTAAGTCAAATCGCAGCCATACGCCTGACCTTGTCCGGTGCCGTCTTGCAACCGGATCTGGATCGGCACGATGTCTTGGCCCATCTCTTCTGTCGCGAGCGTTTCATCGAACCAGACCGGCGAACTTTCCAAGAGTACGTGCTGTGACCCGATGCGGATGTCGACGTGGTTCACATCGATCGGTTGTTCGGTGGCACCGATGGCGGCGATGATGCGTCCCCAGTTCGCATCTTGTCCATAGACGGCCGTCTTCACGAGCGACGAGCCGACGACTTGTTTCGCAATCATCCGAGCCGCCTCATCCGTCTTCGCCCCGACAACCTCGACCTCAATCAATTTCGTCGCCCCTTCCCCGTCACGAGCAATCGCTTTGGCGAGATTCGTGCATACGTCCGTCAACGCTTGGCAGAAGCGGTCATAGGCCGGTGTCCCTTCGATGATTTCATCCATCTCGGTCAGTCCACTCGCCAAAGCGAGCACCATATCGTTCGTCGAACTGTCCCCGTCGACGGTGATGCTGTTAAACGAGGCGTCCACGCTCTGTTTCAGCGCCCGTTGCAACACGTCGGGTGCGATGATGGCATCGGTCGTGATGAAGCCGAGCATCGTCGCCATGTTCGGATGAATCATCCCCGAGCCTTTGGCCACGCCCGCGATCGTCACGGAGGCATCGCTTTCGGTGTACTCGACGCCCGTGCATTTCGTTCCCGTATCGGTCGTCAAAATCGCTTCCGCGAACGACTCCGCCCCCGTCTCCTCATGGATCGGTTCAAGCAAATCAATCCCGTTCAAGAGCGTCTCCATCGGCAACAGTTGACCGATGACACCTGTCGAGGCGATCGCTACTTCTTCCGGCTTGACCCCGATATGTTCGGCCGCCTTATCGCGCATCGTATACGCGTCCTCGAGCCCTTGCGGACCGGTGCAGGCGTTGGCGTTCCCGCTGTTGATCAAGACGGCACGAATCTTTCCGTTCGACGCTTGTAGCGTCTCTTTCGTCACTTGAATCGGAGCCGCTTGAAACTGGTTCGTCGTATACACCGCGGCGGCACTGGCCAACTGTTCGCAGACGAGCAGGGCTAAATCCTTACGCTTCCGCTTCAGTCCGACGTGAACTCCGCACGCTTGAAACCCTTTCGGCGTGACGACGTGGACGACAGGGCTGATTGCTGTTTCAATCATTCGTTTCTACCTCCTCATATGTATTGGGGCTGTTCATTCAACCCGGCTGTCTCGTTTAACTCAAAGCGGACGTTGGCGTTTTGAATCGCTTGTCCGGCCGCACCTTTTTGCATATTGTCGATGACCGAGATGATGGTCAATCGATTCGTTCGTTGGTCGAGATACACCCACAAGTCACAGTAGTTCGACCCGACGGCCGTCCGAATCTCCGGTTCGCCTTGTTGCACCCGGATGAACGGTTCGTTCGCGTATGCCTGTCGCAATACGTTCACCCAATCCGCTTCGCTCTGCTCGATTGTCGGGACAACGCTCATCGTCGCCATAATGCCTCGATTGATGGGCAACAGATGAGTCGAGAGCGACACGGTCGCTTGCCTCCCACTCACTGCATAAAGCGTCTGTTCAATCTCCGGGATGTGTTGATGCGTATGAATTTTATAAAGTTGCACGTTTTCGTTGGAGCGGGCATGGTGCGTCTTGGCGCTGAGCCCTTTCCCAGCACCCGTGATGCCGGAGCAGGCCGAGACGATGATTTCGTTCGGATCGATCCAGCCTCCGTTCACGAACGGGAGCAAACCAAGGGCGATCGCCGTGGCGTAACACCCGGGATTGGCAATCCAGTCGGCCGACCTTACAGCGTCTCGATTCCATTCCGTCAATCCGTACACGGCCTGCGCTTGAAGTGATACCGGTACGGCCGGTTTGCCGTACCATGTCTCGTAACTCGATGCCGGCAGACGTAAGTCTCCGCTCAAATCGATGACGACTCCTTCATACTCCGTCAACTGCGCCACATATTGTGCCGACACCCCGCTCGGCGTCGCTAAAAAAATGACGTCGATGTCGTTCAATACGCCCACCTGGAACGGCTCGAGCGTCAAATCCTCAATCTCTAACCATGGATACAGTTGCGCGAGCGTCAATCCGGCGCTCGAATCGCTCATTGCCCTGACGAGCGTGAACTCGGGATGTTTCCCGATGAGCTTCAACAGCTCCATCCCGGCGTACCCCGTGACGCCGACGATTCCACAAGTGATCATCTGTCGAACCCCCTTAAAAGAATAAATCGATTAAAACATACGTATATTTATACTGTCAATTGTATTTTCATACAATTTGAACAGAGAAGTGTTTGCCAGACCATAAAAAAACGGCCCGGCGCAATAGCGCCAGACCGTGATAGATGATTAAATTTGATTTTTGTGACGAGCGTCTTGGAGCGCGTCGACCAAGTCTTTCACATCTTCGACGAGATTTTGAATCGTATCTTGGTTCTCTTCGTAGAGCGCCTTCAAATCCATGACGCGATCTTTCAAGCTCCCTTTCGATGAGGCTTGAAGGCCGACCGAATGGCTTTGTGTTGACGCATCCTTCGACTTGAGTCGTGATTTCATATGTTTGAGCTGGCTGACTTGTTGTTCGCGCGTCTCTCTGTGGAGAAGCGATGCCCCGGCTCCGATGACGGCACCTGCGGCCATTCCCATCCAGAAGTAGTTCTTGTTCATAAAAAATCCTCCCCTAACATGACGTTATGTTTATTATAGGTCATCCGCTTCATCGACGACATAGTGTTTTATGATTGGACCGGCTCCTTTTTGTTCGACGGCTTCTTTCAGCCATTCTTGGAACAAGACATAGTCGGTCGAATCACGGAAACGATTTCCGCCCTCGGTGAATTGGATGAAGATAATCCCGTGGTGATCGTCCGGGTCGACACCGAGCCGATAGGCGGCAAAACCGCTATGGCCAGACCCAAGACGTGATTTGTCTTTCAACAAGCGATGGAACAAGAGCGACCGGGCGTTTGAATCGACCGGAATGTTCGCATAGACAATATTCCCTTTCGAGGCAAATTGTCCTTCCGCTTCTTCGATTTGAAACGTCTTCCCGCTTTGGAAGGGAGACTTGTCGCCTTCTGCGAGCAAAATCGTCTCGGTCCCGTTGGCGACAAGGATACCGGGTTGTTGACGCAATCGTTCAGCGACAGTTCCTGAGGCAAACGTCATGAACAGTTTAGACAAGCCCCTCACACCCTTTCGCGAGCATGATGTCTTTCTCCGTGATTCCACCTTCGTCATGCGTGGACACGGTCAATGTGACGTTCCGATACTCGATCAAGATGTTCGGATGATGATTGAGCTCCTCCGCCAAATCAGCGACGAGATGGACGAACTGAATCGCCTCTGGAAACGTCTCGAGCCGATACGTCTTTTGTAATTCCCCTTCAACAACATCCCAGCCATTTAAGCGGGATAGTTGCTCTGACAGTTCGGTTGATGACAGCAGCATGTGCTGATTCCCCTTTCGCAAACGGTTCTTCTTACACCTAGTACCCGACCCCGATCAAAAATAATCTTTTTCGCATCACGCAAAATGATTTAGAATAAGAAGGATAGCCAACTATTCTTTACATGAGAGAGGAGAGCTCCCCATGCGCGCATTGATCGTTATCGATTACACGTTTGATTTTATCGCAGATACGGGTCGTTTGACTTGTGGAAAACCAGGGCAAGACATAGAAGAACGAATCGTCCAGTTGATCGAGGAGTTTGCGGACGAGGATTATGTTGTCGTCGCGAACGACGTCCACGATGCCGGTGATACGTATCATCCTGAGACGACGCTCTTCCCGCCACACAATATTCGCGGTACAGAGGGCCGTGAATTATACGGTGCCGTCAAAACCGCGGCGAGCCGGGCCGATCATTGGATCGATAAGACACGCTATAGCGCCTTTGCCGGCACAGACCTCGACTTGCGCTTGCGCGAACGGGCCATCACAGAGATTCATCTCGTCGGTGTGTGCACAGACATTTGTGTGCTTCATACCGCTGTCGACGCTTACAACCTCGGCTATACAATCGTCGTCCACGCCGACGCCGTCCAAAGCTTCAACCCAGTCGGCCACGATTGGGCGCTCGAACATTTTGTCACGACCCTCGGAGCAACGGTGACCGGGAAGTGACGTAAAACAGAAAGGATCGATTATGTTACATCGCAACCTAGCACTTCACACAGACTTATACCTCCCGCGTTGGATGTATATCTATTGGAAACAAGGCCGTCACAACGAACGAGTCGTGTTTGACCTATACTATCGCTCAAACCCGTTCAGCGGAGGGTACGTCGTCTTCGCCGGCCTCCAAAATATCGTGCATTATTTAGAGAACGTCTCATTCACGGAAGAAGATATCCGCTACTTGAAACAGCAACTCGACTTCGAAGACGAGTTCGCGGATGTGCTCCGTAACTTCAAGTTCACGGGCTCGCTCTACAGTGTCCGTGAAGGAGAAGTCATCTTCCCGAACGAACAAGTCGTCCGCATCGAATCGACGATCTTTGAGGCGAAGTTGTTCCAGACGGCGCTCTTGAACATCGCCAACCACGAATCACTCATCGCGACGAAATACGCGCGCATCCGCCAAGCTGCGCCGAACGAGACACTACTCGAAGGCGGTGCTCGTCGCGCCCAAGGCGTCGATGCTGCGTACTACGGAACACGGGCCGCCTATATCGCCGGTTTCGACGTCACGAGCTTGGTTTCGGCCGGACGTGATTTTGACGTCCCGACCGGTGGAACGATGGAGCACGCCGATATCCAGTTCCACGATGACGAACTCGAGGCATTCCGCTCGTTCGCCTCGATGTACCCGGACAATACGAGCCTGTTGATCGACACGTACGATACGCTCAAGTCAGGTCTCCCGAACGCGATCACGGTCGCCAAAGAACTTGAAGCGAAAGGCTACCGCTTGAAGTCGGTCCGACTCGACTCGGGTGACTTGGCCTACTTGTCGAAACGGGCCCGAAAAGCATTGAACGCGGCCGGACTCGATTACGTCAAAATCGTCGTCTCGGGCGACCTCGATGAGTACGTCATTCAAGACTTGCGGATGCAAGGAGCTGAAGCCGATACGTTCCTCGTCGGGACACGCGGCATCACGGCCTATGAGCAACCTGCCCTCGGCATGGTGTACAAGCTCGTCGCTCGAGAAGGCGCCGACGGGCAGCTGAAGCCGGTCATCAAAGTCTCGTCTTCGAAAGTGAAGACGACGACACCGCACAAGAAAGAATTGTATCGCATCATCGATAACGAGACCGGGAAGTTCAAAGGTGACTATATCGCCCTTGCCGACGAACCAGTCGAGTCGTATAACGAGATTGACTTGATTGACGTGCGCGACCCCGCGTTCCGCATCAAGACACGTAACTTTAGCGTCAAACGTTTGCTTGTCCCGATTTTCCAAGACGGCGAACGCGTATATGAGTTACCGAACGCGAAAGAAATCCGCACGTATCATCACGAGCAGATGAACGGTCTGTGGGAAGAGTACAAACGCCTCCGCTTGCCGGAAGTGTACTCGGTCACATTCAGTAAACCGCTCTGGGACTTGAAGCTCGAAATGATTCGTCAAACTCGGATCCCGAAATAAAAACAAGAGGCTGCGGATTTTTTTCCGTTAGCCTCTTGTTTTTATGCCGTCGTCATCTCATTCGCATGGATCTTATCTTCTTTTCTCCGAAAGTAAAGGGCGATCGAAAGAGAGATCAAAATCAATATGAAGTAAACGGTCCGTTGCCAAAACGTCGCTTCCGTATCCCCTCGGAACAACGCGATGATATAGTCACTCCCGCTCACGAAGAACAAGCCCGCGAGCAAGAGAAAAATTCGATATCCGGCCCGACTCCGCTCCTGCTTTACTTTGAAGAAAAGGACACCATAATAACCGATTGCTAGAATCGCGATATACCCGATTATGCCAACAACCCAACTCATCTTGATGCCTCCTTGTCCTCTATTTTTTACGTCGCTTCCCCGCTATCTTAACACAATCTTCGAATCAGACTGTGTTAAGATGAGTTAAAGAAAATGTGGAAGGGATCGATTCGATGAAAACGTTCCGCCTAGTCCAAGTTCGCCTCGTCCAAGACGAGTACGGCAACGAGTTGAACCTGCCCGTCGAACTGCTCGATGGGTTGATTATCTCAAAAGAGCACGACAACGAATGGCTCCTCGAGATGCTCGTACCGACTGAATTTGCCGTCACGCTTCATCATTACTTGAATAAACGAATCCTGCTTCTCGCCGAGGCCGTCATCACGTCTCCATCGAACCGGCCGGCCGCCCTCGCCTTGACGTTCACGAGTGAACGGTCGCTAAGCGATCATCACACGTTCGTCGCCGAAGGGCTCATGTTGTTGCCGAAACAAGACACGACGAAGCAAGTACTCGATTCGTTGATTTCCGAAGGCGTGGCGAACGCCGAGCTCAAACCGTCCTTCTTCGAAAAACAAATGGAGCAACAGCAGTCGTTCAGCCGCTCCGCCTTCACTCAGCTCGTTAAGACAGGATCGTTCGAATAAGTCGAACGGTCTTGTTTTTCTTTCCCCGTTTTTTCAAATATCTCAACCCAAAAAGGCGAAGAAATTTCTCCGCCTCAAATGTAGATGAAAAACAAGATGACCATCATCGTCATTCCGACGACTTTGAGCATCGTACTTCCAAGGAAAGCAAGTACCGTCCCGACACCGATACTCCACGCCTCACGCGTCGATTTACCGAGCGTGAGCTCCGCTAGAAACGCGAAGATGAACGGGAAGATGAGCACGCCGACGAGCGGGAAGATGAACGGGCCTGCGATCAATCCGATCGTCGCTCCCCACTTCGCCCGTTCGGAACCGCCTCGTTTATCAACCGTCGCCCGAGTGACGATATAGTCGACTACGAACAAGAAGATCAAAAATACGGTTTGCCAAAGCCAAAACGTCCATGTGAGCGGCTCGAACGAGAATCCAAAACCGTAAATCATATAACCGATGAATAAGAACAAGACGCTCGGGATGACCGGATAGATCAGACCCGCGAACGCGACAACAAACGATGCGATGATGAAAATCCAGAGCAATGTCGTCATGAGCTTCTCCTCACTTCGCGACGATCACATTCGTAATATGGTCGGCGACATTGACCGCCTTGACCACGAACTGACCATCTTGATATTCGATATAATTCGAGCAGGCGTTGCGCATGGCGTGGCGGAACGTATACGTGTCGTCAATCGCCGATAAGGCGGCTTTAATTGCATGTGAATGACAGACGACGATGATACGTTTTCCGGCATGTTCCTCGACGATGTCTTCCATGCCGCTCAAGACCCGGGCCCGCATCTCATCTTCTGACTCTAGACCCGGGACGCGGTCTTGATCATCGGCTTGGACAGCTTCGTAAATGCCAGGCACCGGTTTTCCCGACGCATGACCGAACTCACGCTCGATGAACCGTTCGTCCTGAATAATCACGCCTGGGTCAATGCCGCACGCCTCTGCGATGTAGCGGGCCGTATCCATCGCTCGCGAAAGCGGGCTCGCGACGATCACGTCCCATGATTCTTGGCTTAAAAAGGCCGCACTCTCTTCGGCCTGCCGATGTCCGAGTGCGTTGAGCGGGATATCTTCCCGCCCCTGAATGATTTCTTGAAAATTCCAATCGGTCTGACCATGTCGGACCAAACAAAGTTCTGTCACGCGAGTCACTCCTTTTTGATTCCTAAATCCTACCCCATCGTACCATCTTTGAAAAAAAGCGCAACGTCACATCATCGCGTCATCGATGAAACGATCGATCCGGGCCATGAGTTGTGTTTCTTTGATCGGGTTATCGGATTGGAGGAAACTCGCTAACGAATGGGTGCCGTTCGGAAAAGAAATCAATTGCACGTTCGCGCCGACCTCGCTCGCATGCTCCACAAAATGGAGCGCTTGTCCGAACGGAACGATGGGGTCTTTTTTCCCGTGCAAAAGGAGAATCGGCGGGGCATCATCGTACAGATGCGTGACCGGAGAACACTTCACCATCAGTTCGCGCCACGCCTCACGACTTCCTTCGTAAAACTTCAAATGGGCGAGCCACGTCTGGATGAACTTGAACAACAAGAAGTTCGTCGGCGGATAAAGGGCGATGACACCTTTCACCGGCGGCACGTCGTCGCCGAGTTCTCCTATAAACTGCTTACTTCGGTCGAGTGCTGTCGCAAGGACAAGGGCCGCGCCTGCCGAGTCGCCCCAGACAATCAATTTGTCGATGTCAAGATTGAGCAGACCGTCGTGTTGTTTGAGATAGCAAAGCGCATCGGAGACGTCGATGATGTTGTCCGGGAAATAGACCCCGTCCTCGAACAGACGATAATCGATGCTGATGACCGCGAATCCTTTGGCGAGGAAGTGGTCGAGCAATGGATGGAACAACGTCACCATGCCTCGATTCCCTCGAACGAATGCCCCGCCGTGTGCATAGACTGCGACCGGAAACGGTCCTTCGCCGGGCGGGTAGTACACATCAAATTGGAGCGGACGGTCATTGACAATCTTGTACGTGTGAGTCCGGCGTTTACGGGTCGAGGGACGCACCGGCAACTCAGGCTCTTGCCAACGCACGAGCGATCCGTATTGGTTCCATACGCTTGCCCCGGCTGCGGTGGCGGCCGCGAGCGCCGCACCACCGACGAACCAGGCGGTCTCCTTTCTCATATACATCCACTCCTCGTTCTTTTTTTAATCATATTCCCTTTTTCTCGAAAAACCATCCATCTGAAGTCGGACTTGACGTGTTCGCATTCGCCCCCTATAATATAAAACGCAGTCTCAGAACGTAACGGTTACGATTTAAAGGTTTTATATAGAGAGGACAGGTGGAGAGGGTTATGAACAAAAAACTGTTAGGTGTCGCCGCTGCCGGGACACTTTTATTAGGTGGTTGCGCAAGCAATGAAGAGGGCGGTGCCACAGAGGAAGCCAACGACCAGTTGACCGTATATGCGTCGACGTTCGCGTTGAAATCATTCGCCGAGGAGATTGGCGGCGACCGCGTCCGCGTCGAGATGGTCATCCCGCCTGGTGCCGACCCGCACACGTACGAGCCGACCTCAAAACAAATGACAGACATCGCTGAAGCGGACTTGTTCTTGACGGTCGGCCATGACCTCGAGCCATACGTCGAATCGATGGAGAAAAGCTTGGCCAATGAGAACGTCACGTTCGTGAAGACGGCCGAAGACATCACCCTTTTATCGGCTGATGACACGGTCCACGTCCACGGTGAGGACGAGCATAGTGAAGAAGACGAGCACGGACATGAGGACGATGATCATGCCGAGGAAGAAGCCGGTCATAGTGAAGATGACGGCCATAACCACGGCCAGTATGACCCACACGTCTGGCTCGATCCAATGAATGCCGTCTCGATGGCCGAAGCGGTCGAAGCGGCCTTCAGTGAACAGGCCCCTGACTATAAAGATGAGTTTGCGGATCGCTTGAGCGCCTTTAAAGAAGAAGCCGACACGCTCGACGCCGAGCTGAAAGCGGCAGTCGAGGGCGGTTCGAAGTCAGAGCTACTCGTGACGCATGCGGCTTACGGTTACCTAGCGGAGCGCTACGGATTCGACCAACTCCCAATCACAGGTCTCACGCCTTCGGAAGAACCGTCACAACAGGCGTTGAAGCGCGTCATCGAAGAGGCTCAACTTCACGACTTGAAATACATCGCCTTCGAGGACACGGTAACCCCGAAAGTCGCCCAGGTCGTTCAAAACGAAATCGGCGCGGAGACGGTGACGATCTATAACTTGGAATCGGTCACGAAAGAACAGATGGACAAGAGTTACTTCGATCTCATGCGCGAGAACGTCAAAGCGCTTGAGACGGCATTGAAATAAGACAAAAACTCGGCGCTGCGGCGTCGAGTTTTTTTGTCTAAATGGTATGACTAGCGTTTGGCGTTGTCCTGTAGAATTCGTTCCGCGACCAAGACGTAGACTATAGAAACCAAAACGCCTACGGTACCTGGTAGAACGGCGACAATTGGGTCGGCCAAATATGAGGCCGGGATTAGGTAGGTGAATAAGGACTTCACACCATAAAGTGCCAGTAGAGCCGTAAGGAGAATGACGATTCTAGTTTTTTTCTTCACATTCGCGAAAAATTGACGTTCAGTTTGATTTGTCTCATCTGCATTCGTTATACCTAACCAAGATAACATTCAGCGAACCCCCCATGATCATCACACTTGTAGCACTTCTCCCCCATTAGTTCACGTGAATCGAGACCAGAAGTGACTGACATCTTTCCTAATTATACCATTTAGGCGATATTACTCATAATAAATCAACACGAGCTCATCTCGTTCAATCGCTTCTTCGCAGAATCGTTTCAACAACGTCCATTTGAGCCATACATCATCGAGGCCATCATGGTCGACGAACGCCATGTCGGCGACATCCTCTTTCGTAAACGCGTTCATCGCGTCTTTGATGATATGGAGCAGTTGCGGCGTCAAAATCCCGACGACGACCGCCTGCTTCTCGTTGACGATCAGCTCTTCCCCAATGACCGCCATCTCCAAGTTATACGTGTCATCCCCATCGATATAGACTTCGATTTGCCCGAGAATTTTTTGGAACCGTTCAATGTTCGGGAGCGTCAACGTCTCATACGTGTCACGCTGTTGAGCGTGAACGTGCAACAGCCAATCTAAAATCATTTCCGGGTCTTGCCCGAACGAGACCCATACTTCTGGGGAAATGCGTATATAATGTGTCGTCTCCATGATTGAACGCCCCCCTTTTCTTCAGTTTACCCATCTTTTAGGCGCAAAAAAACCGCCTACGTGTTTTCGTAGACGGTTTGTCGCTTATGAACGAATCGTGCCTGTCTTGACTTCTTCCTCTTCTGCCGTCTCCCAAGCCTCGATGTACTCGCGGCCTGGCAAGTTGTCGATCGAATCGGCGTAAAACACCGGGTCATCACCTTGACGACGTTGCTCCAAGTAATCGTCGAGGACGAGACGAGCGACCTTCGCGAGACGGAAAATCGCATACAAGTTGACGAGCGCCATAAGGCCCATGAACACGTCCGCAATCGACCAGACGAGACCGGCCGAACGGACGGCTCCGAAGAGGACCATACCGACGACACCGATGCGGTAGAGCGTGACGTAAATCTTTTTATCCGAGATGAACTGGATGTTCGTCTCACCGTAGTAGTAGTTTCCAAGAATCGAGCTGAACGCGAACAAGAAAATCGCGATCGTGAGGAACGATGTCGCCATCGGACCAATCTCAGCCGTAAGCGCCGCTTGTGTCAATTCAACACCTGCGAACGACTCCGATCCGGCTACACCTGACAACAAGATGATCATCGCTGTCGACGTACAGACGAGAAGCGTATCAACGAAGACGCTGAACGATTGAATCAAGCCTTGCTTGACCGGGTGCGATACTTCCGCTGTCGCCGCCGCGTTCGGGGCAGAACCCATTCCGGCTTCGTTCGAGAAGAGACCGCGACGAATTCCTTGGAGCACCATCGCTCCGATGGCACCGCCGAACAGTTGCTGCAGACCGAACACGCCTTCTGAGAAGATCAAACCGAACACTTCCGGCAACAATGATGCGTTTGAAATCATGACCCATCCTGCGAGCAAGATATAGCCACCGGCCATGACCGGGACGATGATACTCGAGAGCACGGCAATCGACTGAATCCCACCGAAGATGACGATGGCTGTGACGACTGCCAAGACGAGACCGACTGTCGTCGTGCTCACGCCGAACTGATTGCTCATCGAGAGCGAGATTGTGTTCGACTGCACCGAGTTGAAGGCGAATCCGAACGAGAACGTGATGAGAATTGCGAACAAGATCCCGAGCCAACGTTGACCGAGGGCGCGCTCCATATAGTACGCCGGGCCTCCACGCCATGTGCGTCCATCCCGAATCTTGTAGACTTGTGCGAGCGTGCTTTCTACGAACGCCGAAGCCGATCCGATGAGGGCGATGAGCCACATCCAAAAGACGGCTCCTGGACCTCCGAGCGCGATTGCTGTCGCGACACCGGCGATGTTACCCGTTCCGACGCGGGCTGCTGTCCCGATTGCGAACGCTTGGAATGACGAGACTTGGCCTTTTTCACGTTTCATGCCGTCTTTGAACAAGAGGCGGAACATTTCAGGCAACATCCGGAACTGGACAAACCCCATCCGGACGGTGAAGTACAAACCTAAGGCGACAAGGACAACGATTAGCACTGACGACCAAAGCAAGTCGTTGGCTGATGAAACGAGACCTTCTACGAATTTCTCCATCTTTAAATCCTCCGTGTATGTATGAGTTATAAGAAAAAGTTATGTCAACTTTCTTTACATGAGTAGAATTATAGGAAAAACGTCTAAGAATTGCAATCCTTTTCGACAAATTTCACATGAGCTGTCGAACAACAGAAAAAGCGACCGGTCAAGTGACCGATCGCCCATCCTGCATCATTTGATTAGATGAAGAGGTTCAAGTTGCCGCCTTCAGCCGCCCCGAGGTATGCTGCCACACCCCCGAGATCGATGCCGTCGATCAACTCTTCTTCTTTGATTCCCATGACGTCCATCGACATCGTACAAGCGACCATTTTGACGCCTGCTTCTTGAGCCGATTTGATCATTTCGTCAAGTGATGGCACATTTTTGTCGCTCATCACTTTTTTCATCATCTTTTGACCAACTCCACCGAAGTTCATGTTCGAGAGTGGAAGTTCACCCGCATGCGATGGCATCATCATGCCGAACATCTTCTCGAGACCTTGTTTCTTCACTTCCGGTGCATCTGGCTTACGAATGACGTTGAGTCCCCAGAATGTGAAGAACATCGTCACGTCTTTGCCCATCGCCGCCGCACCTTGGGCGATGATGAAAGAAGCGAGCGCGCGGTCGAGATCTCCGCTGAAGACGACCATCGATGCGCCGTCTGTCGCCGGTGCCCCTGCTTGTACAGCCGCAGGACCATTACCTTTTTGAAGAATTGCTTCCACGCGACCGTTCACGAACTGTTTCGAGACGAGCTTGTTGCCGGTTTTCTTCGCCCATGCTTCGATGTCTGCAAAGAAACCAGGGTCACTCGCGAGGACACGAAGCGTCTCGCCTTCGCCGAGCTCGGCTACTTTTTTATTTACTTCTAAAATTGGTCCCGGGCATTGCAGACCGCATGTATCTAGGAAAATCGGTTCCCCGACTGGTTCATTTGTCATTGCTGGTGGTGCCTCCTCCGTTACTGTTGCGGCAGTCTCACTCTCTGCCTTCGTGCCTGCCTCAATGGCATCAAAATCACGTTTTACTTGTGACCATGTTTTGTAGCCACCGCTCAAGTTTTTCACCTTGTAGCCGTTTTGACGCAAGATACGGGATGCGAGATATCCGCGAAGCCCGACTTGGCACGTCACATAAATCGTTTCGTCTTTGCTGTAGTTGTCCAAGTGATCGCGTAGCGAGTTGAGCGGAACGTTGATTGAACCAGGAATTTTGCCAAGTTCATGTTCTGACTCGTCACGGACGTCGAGCAATGTCGCGCCGTTTTGGACCAACTCGTCAATCTCGTTCCAGTGGACGACTTCGTTATCGCCGAGGACGACGTTCGACGCGACGTAACCGATCATGTTGACTGGATCTTTCGCTGAGCTGAACGGTGGTGCGTAGCTGAGTTCAAGGTCTGGAAGGTCAAGGACCGTCAAGCCACCTTTCATCGCTGTCGCAATCACATCGATTCGTTTATCGACGCCGTTCATCCCCACGCCTTGCGCGCCGTAGATTTCACCTGTCGTCGGATGGAACAAAAGTTTGAGTGATACTGGTGTCGATCCTGGGTAATAACCCGCATGTGAACCCGGGTGCACGTGAACGGCTTCGAACTCTTTACCAGCTGCTGTCAAACGTTTCTCGTTCCAACCTGTCGAAGCGACTGTCATATCGAATACTTTAGCGATCCCAGTCCCCATCGTTCCGTTGTATTTAACGTCACGACCGTTGATGATATCGGCGACAAGACGACCTTGGCGGTTGGCCGGCCATGCAAGCGGAACGACCGTCGGCTCTTTAAAGATATAATCGAGTACTTCGACAGCATCTCCGATCGCGTAGATGTTCGGGTCTGACGTGAGCATCTTCTCGTTGACGCGGATGGCGCCGCGGATGCCTGTTTCAAGTCCTGCTTCCGTTGCGATTGACGATTCTGGGACGACACCGATTGACAAGACGACCATATCGGTATCGATGACGCGACCGCTCTTCAAGTGGACACGTTTCCCTTTCTCAGAGAATGAATCGACACCGTCAGAAAGCTGAAGGTCGACGCCATGGAGACGCATGTGTTCGTGAACAGGTGATACCATTTCACGATCGAGCGGTGTCATAACTTGGTCGGCCATCTCGACGAGTGTGACCTCGACGCCGCGCTCACGTAAGTTTTCAGCCATTTCGATCCCGATGAAGCCGCCACCGATGACTGTCGCGTGTTTCGGCGCTTTGTCGTCAACGTAGCTGCGGATTTTATCCGTATCCGGAATGTTGCGGAGCGTGAAGATGTCTTCTGCTTCTTCAATTCCAGGGATGTTCGGACGAATCGGTTTCGCTCCTGGTGACAAGACGAGTACGTCGTACGACTCATCGTATGTTTCGCCCGTCTTGACGTTTTTCACCGACACCGTCTTCTCGGCACGGTTGATTTTTGTCACTTCCGTCAAGTTGCGGATGTCGAGTTGGAAACGTTTATTCATGCCCTCGACCGTCTGGACGAGCAATTTTTGACGATCTTGAATCACGTCACCAATGTAATATGGAAGACCACAGTTCGCGAACGAAATGTATTCGCCCCGGTCGAACATGACGATTTGGTTCTCTTCATTTAAGCGACGAAGGCGTGCGGCTGCTGAAGCGCCACCGGCGACTCCACCGACGATTACGATTTTTTTACTCATTGCTCATTTCCTCCTTTGACGACTTCACCAGGCCAGCTCATCAAGCCATCTTCTATATTGACCACTTTATAACCTTTCGCTTCCATTTGCCAAGTTGCTTGCGTGCTGCGAGCACCTGAACGGCAGAGAACGATGTATTCTTCTTCAGGGTCGAGTGTCTCGATCCATTCCGAAATTTCAGATAGCGGATAATTGCTCGCGCCAGCAATGTGCGCTTCTTGGAACTCGTCACGTTCACGAACGTCGACGATGTGCACGGGTACTTCAAAATCCATTTGACGTTTTAAAGCAGATGCTTTCATGTTATTTACCCATCCTTTTAATCTATGATGTTTCACTTATTTATTCGTCATCTTGGTAGCGGGCGTCCGACGAAAGTTTGTGATTCGTTGAACATATCGCTTCCACGTCATTAATATACCCCCTATGGTATTAGATTGCAAGGGATTTGTTTGACGAAATGGTAAACTTTCAAAAAATCTTTATCTCAAACGTTGTGGCTCGACACATACTCCCCCACGTATTAAGATGAGACTACACAATAAATAGTTGGGTTACTGAACGATTTGAATATAGAGGTGAATCTAATGGAACAGTATCAATACGATGCGAAAGTATTGAACCGGATGAAACGAGTCGAAGGACAAATCCGGGCCATCATCCGTATGATGGAAGAAGGGAAAGAGTGCCGCGACGTCGTGACGCAGTTGAGCGCGGCTCGTTCGGCACTCGACCGTGCTTCGACCATCATTGTCGCGAAGAACTTGGAGCAGTGCATCATCACCGCCCAAGAAGATGGCGAAGATACGTCAGAAACCGTCGAAGAAGCCATCAAAATGTTGATGAAACGCTAGTTCCCCTTGCTTTCCCTCCGCAAATGGGAGAAAGTTAGAGTAACGACTTTTAAGGGGGACTTGTTTGTGAACTTCGAAGAAAAAGTAGAATCATTTAAAGCGCTCGTCGCTGAACGCAATATGACGTTCAAAGAGAGCGAGACTGAAACGCACGTCACATTCTTGACGCGTGAAACGACTAAATCCGGGGCTCAGCCCGTTATGATTATCGCCTTCAATAAAAAGACGACGGATGCGGAACTTTATGCCGCGACAGTCACACACGTGCCGGACTACGTGGAAGACCTACCGATTCTTAACGCCTTGAACGAGTTCAACCAAGAGTTCAAATACTTCCGTTGCGTACTCGATAGCGACCGTGATGTCACGCTCGCCTCGACGCTCGACCTCGACCTCGGCTTCTCGCCAGAGATCATCTTGCAACATTCATTCATGATGTTCCAAGCGGCCGATGAAGTGAACGAGTACATGCAGAAGTTGTATACGCAAGTCCAATAACAAACAGCCGCCCCGGACGAATCCAGGGCGGCTGTTTTTGAATCATTCTTTCGATTGTACTCGTATAAGGAGCAAAAGGAGGAATTGCTGATGATGACACGTTACACCCTTTACCTCGAAGCACTCGAAGGAATCAGGGGAGCGACAAAGTGGTTCACTGACGATTTCCGACGTTTGATGGCCATCAACTACGCTATGCACGATACCCCGTTCGATTCGGAACGGTTCGAACACGCTCAAGCGGTTCTGAAACAGAAGACCGGCATGTTCTCGAAATTTCGCGGCAGTAATAATTTTGTCTGGTTGTCGTTTCTCGATGCCAAGTATGAAGACATCGAACCAGCCATCGACGAGGCACTCCGGCTCGATACGTTACTCGACCGGAAGCACTTCCGCTTCAGTATGTTACGGCCCTTTATCGCGAGCCAACTGATCAACGTCGATGAGCCCGAGCGCCGGCTCGATGAGGCAAGCACACTCTATCAAACGTTCAAACGAAACCATCCTTGGCTGACGAGCGAAGAAGACCTTCTGTCTGCCCTCGTCCTCGTTCAAGCGTTCGATGATCACGATACGTTGAGTCAATGGATTGAGACGTATTACGAAGCGTTGAAAGCCGAGTTGCCCCGCTCAAACGAGCTCCAACTCGTCTCCCATCTGCTTGCTTTTAGCGACTTGCCTTCAGATGAGGTCATCAACCGCCTGCTCGAGTGGCGCACGCGGCTCCAAGGACAAGCAATCGCCGTCAAAAACGAGCATCTGCCAGCGCTCGCCCTCTTGGCCATCGTCGCGGCTCCGAACGACAACGACGAGCGCGACCTGATCGAAATCACGAACGCCGAGAAGGAACAGCATCGCTGGTTCCACACCCACGCGTTGACGGTCGCCCTGCAACTCGTCGCGGCAAACAACATCAAGGAAGACGCGAGCGATTTACTGTTGCACGGGACGTTCGCCCATCTGCTCGCCATGCAACAGGCAGCAACGGCAGCGGCGACCGTGGCTATCATTTCGAGCACATCTTCGAGCGACTAAAAAAAGAAGGGTTTCCCCTTCTCAACTAAATAAATACCAACTGAGACAACCGAGCACGAACACTGAGTTGGCGATTTCGACGATCCCGATCTTCATGATGGGGATCTTTTTGCCGTAGAATGCGACCGCCCGGACGAGACTCGGCACGTAAGCGAGTGCCAAAACCGGATAGCCAAACGCGATGAAGATGGCGACGAGCAAAAAGTGATACCCCCATGATACGTTCCGATAAAACAAGCTCTTCTTCTCCCGAATCATCGTCTTGACGAAAAAGATACTTCCGAGGAAATATAAGTACGGCAAAGCGAACATCCACATCATCGTCCCGTCCAAGGCACGTGCTCCGAGATAATAGCTCGCCATCCCGCCGATACAAAATGAGGTGACGGCGCTGACATCGTTCCAGACGTTGCGCTCATCCTTAATTTTGGCGAAATAGGCGTTGATGAGACCGAACGGAATCATAGCAAGGACAAACCAGACAAGACGCCACTCGGATAAAAACACCGGGATGGCGGCGACGGTGGCAATCGTCAAATACGTCACGACCGTACGCAACAGTTCCTTAGACTTCTTCCGTTGCTTGATGTATTGGAACAAGAAAAACGTGCCCATATAAACGAACAACCAGGCGATCGCGAACGGGATGTGCGCGAGCGTCCACCCTCCGACAATGCCGCCAAGTAAGAATGGTAAAATCAGCATCGACCAAGCGCCGTGCTGTTTTGGAATCATCCATGTCATGTGACTCCCTCCTTCTATGTTTAGTGTAGAAGAAAGATGACTGTAAAACTGTGATAAATTTTACAAAACAAAAAACGATCTCACGCGAGATCGTTTTTTGTTTTTAGTTTGGTCACACTTGGTACGGTTACTTCGACCACATCGTCCGTCAACATCTTCGTGACGACACGACCCGCGATCGAGACCGCGAGAAGCGTATAAAGCGCGTTCGACAGCGGCAAATAGATGAGCGAAATCGCCAAGACGATGACATCAAATATGATGAGAATCGTCCCGACCGATACGCCGGTCCATTTCGATAGGCCGAGGGCGAATAAATCGTCGCCTCCGGTCGCCCCGCCTGACTTCAAGACGAGACCGAGACCGTAACCGGTCACAATCCCGCTCGCGATAGCGGCGAACAACGTTGCCGGCCAGACTTGAATGTCGAATGTGAGTAAATCTAATCGGTCCCACATCGCATAACTGAGCGATAACGACGCGGCGGCAAGCACGGCTTGTCCGACGAAGCGCCAGCCCTTCCACCAAAGGGCAATTAAAAAGAAGGGGATATCGAGTACGATCATCGAGATCGCTGGATCGATATCAAATAAATAGCGGCCGAGCAATGCTAGCCCGACGAAGCCCCCTTCTGCCAAACCAAACTGTTCATTCAAATAATAATAACCGAACGCCATGATTAGCGTTCCGAGCACTATGGTAGCAACTCGTTTCATTCCGATTGTCCTCCCCGTTTTCAACGGAGAGGAGGATCCTCAGTCGTAGCCGCGGTTCCATCTGTTCCATCTCCGATCTTCCGTTTGTTGATTTTTACATTGATGTCGCTTGTAAAAACTCAACGCTAGAAGTCCGGCAATTGAAACAGAGGCCATGTCCTCTCGGTATCCATAAAGACCTTCCTTTCCCAAATTGCGCGTAATCATGAAACTATTTTAACACATTTTCACGACTATTTCATTAAATGTATATTTAGTGTAGATTACGTTTCGGTAAATCTTTCTTTCCGAACCACCACCAGTTCCAGTCCCCGAACATTTTCATCAAAGACGGTACGAGCAAGATGCGGATGATTGTCGCGTCGATGAAGATGGCGAGCGCGATCCCGACCCCGAGCTGTTTGATCGGACTGACGCCGGTGAAGGCAAACGCTCCCGTGACGACGATCATGATCACAGCGGCCGACGTGATGATTTTACTCGTCTTGGCGAGCCCCATCTCCGTCGCGTAGTCGTTATCCCCGGTCTCCCGATAATATTCCTCGATCCGTGATACGAGGAACACCTCGTAGTCCATCGACAGGCCAAACACGAGTGAGAAGATGAACACCGGGGTTAAGATACTGATCGTCTCGGCATCATACACGTAGCCTGATTCGAAGATGATGACGAGCAGACCGAACGTCGCCCCGAGACCGAGCACGTTCATAATGATCGCTTTGATTGGAATCAAGACCGAGCGGAACGCCCACATGAGAATGACCATCGTCGCCAAGATGACAGTCACGACCGCATACGGGATGCTGTCATAAATCTCTTCATAGATTTCTTCGTTGAACGCGGCTGGTCCCCCGACGTCAAAACCGTTCTCGCGCCAATCACGGACGAACGCCTGCGCGTCCTTATCACTCGGCGGGACGTCGAAGCTGACGTTGACGAGGGCGAGGTCGGTATTCCCTTCGAGCGTGATGAGACGATCGAACGCTTCAAGTTGCTCTGGTGCCGCTTCAGCGAGTTGTTGGAACTCGGCTGGTTCGAGACCGGATGCCGTCAAGAACGTCGTGACGTTGTCGACAATCGGATCCTCGGATAGCTCATCAGTGAGCGCCGTCAATTCGTCGAGAATCATCGAATCGGTCAAGTCATTCGTCTCAAACAAGAGCACCGCGTCGGTCGACGTCTCTCCGAACACGTCGTCCCAGCGCTCAAGGGCGGCCCGTGACTCGTACGAGGTCGGGAGCGCATCGGCGTCCGGGATGTTCAGTTCGAGGTCACGAACGAACCAGAGGCTTGGCAGTAGCAGCAAGAGCGCGACGAGCGTCATCGTGACGGGACGTCTCATGACGAAGCGGGCCAACTTCTGCCACCGCACTTCCGAGCGCGTCTCATTCGTCTTGACGAGCCGTCCTCTATTGATCGTGTCTCCGACGATGTACAGGGCAGACGGCAACAACGTGAGCGCGGACAAGACCGCACCGGCGACGGCAATCAACGCACCGAGGGCAATCGCTTGGAACACATCGACTTGGATGAACAACAATCCAGCCAGTCCGACGAAGACGCAAAGTCCTGAGAATAGAATCGATCGTCCAGCCGTCGCGACCGTTCGGACGATGGCCGCCTCACGTGACTTCCCTTTCGCGAGCTCTTCCCGGTACCGGTTGACGAGCAATAAGGAGAAATCAATGCCGAGCGCGATGGCAATCATCGCGACCGCATTCAACACGAAAATAGACAGTTCCATCGTTTGGGCAAAGAAGAATAGCGAGCCCGCTGCCACGATGAACGTGATTAAACCGACGAATAATGGCATAAATGCGGCGAGCGGCGTCCCGAAGACGAGCAAGAGCACGAGCAACGCGACCGGAATCCCAATCAGCTCGGCCCGAATCAAGTCATTCTTTGACGCCTCGTTCAAGTCATCCGCGAAGACCGGCTCTCCGGTCAATCGCACGTCTGTGTCCGTGTCGCGAATCAAGGCGCTGCGGACGTCTTCAATCGACGCCTCGGCCGTATCGTAGTCCTCGAACTCGAGCAATAAATAGGCGACGTCTCCATCGCGTGCCTCCGGATTCTCGGCTGGCGTGATCACGCCATCGATCCCATCGACTTCAGCGAGTCGATCGCGTTGCTGCTCGATGACCATATCAAGGTCCCCACCTTCCAACAAGACGATCATCGAGGCACCGGCCCGGTCGAACCGGTCGTTCAACTTGTCTTCCACTTGGGCGAAACGCCCGTCTTGGATTGCGAACCCGTTGCCGCGCAGTTCACTTGGCAACTGTAATCCGAAATATACCGATACCGCGAGCAACACCGTCCAAATCAACACCACAGCGTAGCGCCATCGGACTAACGCTTGTCCTAATCGTTCCATCCCTGTCCACTCCTCTCCATCTAAGAAGACTGTTCCCGTTTTTTTCGGGATTCACCAAGTCTTCGTAAAAAAATCCTGAACCATGGTCTGGTCCAGGAGCGTCAACGCTCGAACACTTGAAGCCAACTATGGCAAAAGCGGCGTGGCGTTGACAAGACGACAAGTCGGTCGCCCGGTTCGTCCAATAAGACGACTTTCAGTAATTCAGTTTCAGCACACACTTCAGACGAGAACACTTCGCGATCGCGTTCAAACAGTTGGAACGACGTCATCGATGTGATCGCGGTCGTCTCGCCGATTTGATCGACGATGGCCAGATCGCGGTCACCTCCGTATGGAATCATCCAAGACGCACTCGACGCAACATTCTCGACTACGAACTGTTGATTCGGTTCGTCGTACAGCGTCACGAGGCCCGGTGCCGTGAATCGTTCGAAATCATAGGTCGGCTGATAGGCAAGTTCGATGATACTGCCGAATTCGGGGACCTCTTCGTAGCGGCTATACCGGAACGTGTGGTCGTTCAAGTTCAAAGCGACAATGTCTGATTCGGCCGAGTAAAGAAACAGGTCGTCTCCTGACCAGTGGTGCAGGTTACTGAACCAATCGTCATGAAACGTCCGTGGGATCGGATGACGTTCCATCGTCCCGTTTGTTAAATCCATGACTCCGTATGTCTGTAAATCCCGAAACAGCGCGACGGCTCGTCTGCCATGAGGCTCAATATATAGTGCGCACGGTGCCCATTTCCACTCGAGTTCCCATCGGATTTGGAACGTCTCGTCAAAAAACAGAAAACCGGTTTGCGCCAAATACAACATCCATCCTCCACCAACGCGCTCCAACCATTCAACCGTTTGATGAAATTGATAGTCTGCTACTTGTTTGTACATTTGATCACTTCCTAGTTTCAGCTTAGCAACGCCCCACGCATTTTTCGATTTTGAATGTGTTCACAGAACACATTCTCCATGCGCCTGATTTTCCTGTATACTGGCATTAGCATACCCTGAATGTGAAAGGAGGAACCTCAATGCGCCCACTTCAACTCTCTCCCGAGACGGCGGTCGAGCTTGCTAAAAAGCTGAACGTTCCGCTCGAGGAGCTCATGCATATGCCAAAACACATCATCGTGAAGAAGATGATGGAACTGGAGGCAGCCAAAACTGAAACGAACGAGGAAAAGGAGACGGAATGACGTCTCCTTTTTTTTGGTTACTGCTGTTTGTTCTTGCGTTTTTTCGCGACGTACCAGAGACCAAGGATCGCAAGGGCAGCCCCGCCGGCGACCGCATATTTGCTGTAATCCGGGCGGCGTTCCGTCACGACGAGCGTCGAGAGCGGTGCGACCGTGACATGTCGTTCTTCAAGGAGTCGCGGCGCTGTCAAATTGACGGTATGGTCTTCAACGTGGACCTCGAACTTACCGGCCGGCAGCTTCACCTCGACCGCTTCCTCGAGCCCGTTATGGTAGACGAGGTGACGTTCGACATACCCTTCGACGTGGCGACTCAGTTCAAAGGCGATCACCCCTTCTTCTTCATCGAAGAAGCGCAAATGTTTGCGAATCTGCTCCGTGTTCTCGAGACGGAACAACGGATATTGTTTCCGCAGACTGATCAATCCTTTCACGTATTCGACGCTCGGTGTCTCCTGCTCGGCCCGTGTCCAGTCCAAACGGTTGACGACCTCACCCGAGTTGAAGCTGTTCTCGTCCCCATCTTTTGTTCGGAAGAACTCTTGACCGCTATGCAAGAATGGGATGCCTTGACCGAGCATGACGATCGTTGTCGCGAGGCGATGCCGGCGACGACGTGTCGTCTCGTCATCGTCCGGGTTCGTAACGGCGAGCTTGTCCCAAAGCGTCAAATTGTCATGACACTCAACGTAGTTCACGACTTGGTTCGGTTCATCGGCAAAACTCTGACTTGTCACCGCGCCGGCAATGCCGCGCTTGACGTCCGCCGTCATATCCGCGTTACCGCTGATCCAGCCTGGCAAGTCCTCGATGAACACGTCCCCACGGACGCCGTCGCGAATCGCGTCGTTGAACTGGGCGATACGTGGCATCTTATGGGCGTTATGCTGGTTCGCTTTCTTGCGGACCGAGAGCGGCGTGTCGAGATCCCAACCTTCTCCGGTGACGAGAATCGATGGGTCGATGCGATCGAGTGCTTTCCGGACTTGGTTCATCGTCTTGACGTCATGGAGCCCCATCAAATCGAAGCGGAAGCCATCAATCATGAACTCTTTCGCCCAGTATGAGACACATTCGACGATCAACTTCCGCATCATCGCGCGCTCTGAAGCCGTATCGTTCCCGCACGCCGAACCATCGGCGAGCGTTCCATCCTCGTTCAAGCGGTAATAGTAATCGGGCACAAACTGACCGAGCGGTGTCGTCAACGCATCATACGTATGGTTGAACACGACGTCCATGATGACACGAATCCCACGGTCGTGCAGTGCCTGGATCATCGCCTTCAACTCGATGATGCGAGCAGCCGGATCATCGGCAGACGAGGCGTACGAACCTTCGACGGCGAAATAATGGACCGGGTCATAGCCCCAGTTATAATTCGCCTCACTCTCACGCGACTCGTTCACCGAACCGTAATCGAAGAACGGCATGAGTTGGAGGTGCGTGACGCCGAGCGCGGTGATATAGTCGAGCGCGGTCGGATAGCCGTTCGGCGTTTTCGTGCCGACCTCGGTCATCCCAAGGAATTTGCCACGATGCATGACACCGCTGTCGGGATGGCTCGTCAAATCACGGACGTGCGCTTCATAAATGACCGCCTCTTGTGAAGAGTGGAAGAGCGGACGTTCTTTGACCCAATGGTCCGGGTTGAGCGCTGACGGGTCGAGCAGACACCCGCGCTTCCCATTGACACCGACGACTTTCGCATACGGATCGAGCGACTCGACACGTTTGCCTTCGACGGTAGCTTCAAACACGTAAAAATATCCTTCGAATGAAGCGCGGTCGAGTTCAAGGACCCACGTCCCTTTCTCGGCCCGTTCGAGCTCAATCCGTTCGAACTTTCGTGCCCGCGGCGTCCGGTATAGTTTTACGGTCATCTCTTCGGCGACTGGCGACCAGACCCGTAACCGGATGATATCACCTTTAAACGTCACCCCGAGGTCTTTGCCGTGATACGCCATATGGTCTAAATCTACATTTGTCTGTTGATCGATAGTATGTTCCATCTCTTTCACTCCTTCACTACTTCAAATCTGCTATCATTATAACAAAACCCTTGTAAAGGATGGATGAAACATGGCAAAAGACAATTCTTTTGATATTGTGTCAGAAATGAACCTGGAAGAAGTGAAGAACGCGATCCAAATCGCCGAGAAAGAAATTTTAAACCGTTACGACTTTAAAGGATCGAAGAGTGAGATGTCACTCGACAACGGCGACCTCGTCCTCGTATCGGATGACGACTACAAGCTCGAGCAATTGAAGGACGTCATGATCTCGAAATTGATCAAGCGCGGCGTGCCGACGAAAAACCTCGACTACCAAAAAATCGAGCGCGCCCTCGGTGGCACCGTCCGTCAGCGCGTCAAGTTGAAGAGCGGCATCGATAAAGACGATGCGAAAAAAATCAACAACGCCATTAAAGAATCAAAATTGAAAGTGAAGTCGCAAATCCAAGACGATCAAATCCGTGTGACGGCCAAGTCACGCGATGACCTCCAAGCCGTCATGCAGCTCGTCCGTGAGCTCGAATTGTCTGTCGATGCCCAATTTACGAACTACCGATGAAGCTCGCCATCATCAGTGACCCCCACGGTTCGTTTGATGATTTGAAGGCCGTCCTCGAGTCGGTCCGGCGTGAGACGGAGCATATCCTCTGCCTCGGCGATTTATATGAATGCCACATTGGCAAAAAGCGACGGAACGAACGGTTCCACGAAGTGTCCGACGTCGTGACGTACGACCCGGATTACGAGGCGCTGCTCACGTTCCCGAGTCTGCGTGGCAATCAAGAAGAACGGATTGACGAGGTACTCGTCGTGTCGCATCCAGTTAAGACGCGGATTTCATTATTACCGGAACAGACGACGCTCGATGAGGCGTTGTTCTTGCATGGCCATCAAGTGAACTGGAGTCCGGACTGGGAACCGATCGTCGAGAAAGGCAAGTATCCGCTCGTCTTTATCGGCCACAGCCATATCCCGGGGATTTACCGGAAAGGCCGTTCGATTCCCTGGGAAATCGGGAAACCGTTCACATTGAAGAAAAAACGGTACGTCATCAACGTCGGCGCCGTCATCTTCGACCGGGAATGGTGTTTGTACGATACAAAAACCCGGACAGTCACACGAATGAAGGCATAGGAAAAGGGACCCCCTCAAAAGGGTCCCTTCTTTGTGCTTACATTTCTTCTGGAGCTTGAACACCGATCAGACGGAGTCCTTCTGTCAATACGATCGTCACCGCTTTGACGAGGGCGAGACGCGACTGTTTACCAGCATCTTCTTCGAGTACACGGACATGGCCGTAATACTTGTTGAACGATTGCGCCAAGTCGAGGACGTAACGGCTGATGATCGACGGTTCACGGCGCTCATGGGCACGTGTGATCACGTGTGGGAACGCGTTTAGCATCGTCACGACGCCCCACGTGTGGTCGTCATCCGCACCCGTGAATGTCGAGCCGTCGTAGTTGCCTTTACGGAGGAGCGAGTTCGCACGCGCGTTCGTGTACTGCACGTACGGGCCTGTCTCGCCTTCAAACTTGAGCATGCTGTCGAGGTCGAACTCGATGTTGTTGATGCGCTCGTTCTTCAAGTCGTGGAAGATGACCGCGCCGACACCGACCATACGTGCCACGTCGTCCGCGTTCGCAAGTTCTGGGTTCTTCTGGGCGATGTTGCCTTGAGCTTTCTCGATTGCTTCTTTCAGCACTTCCTCGAGCAAGACGATGCGACCTTTTCGTGTCGACATCTTTTTCCCTTCTTGCAAAATCAAACCGAACGGCACGTGATGCATGCCATCGACGAAGTCGTAGCCGAGTTTACGGAGGACCGAGAACAACTGCTTGAAGTGAAGCGCCTGTTCGCCGCCGACGACGTAGTTCGCTTGGACGAAGTTATACGTCTCATGACGATAAACGGCCGCTGCCAAGTCACGTGTTGCGTAAAGCGTCGCGCCATCTTTCTTTTTAATCAAGCATGGCGGCAAGTTCTCGTCTTCGAGTGAGACGACCATCGCCCCTTCACTTTCGACGAGAAGGTTCTTCTCTTCGAGCATGGCGACGATGCGGTCCATCTTGTCGTTGTAGAACGCCTCACCGTGGAAGCTGTCGAACTCGACGCCGAGCAAGTCGTATACTTTTTGGAACTCTTTGAGCGACTCGTCACGGAACCATGTCCATAGCTCTGTCGCTTCTTCGTTGCCGTCTTCAAGTTTCTTGAACCAAGCACGGCCTTCGTCCTCAAGTTCCGGTTGCGTCTTCGCCTCTTCATGGAAGTGAACGTAAAGCTTCAACAATTCGGCAATCGGATGCTCACGTACCGCTTCCTCGTTGCCCCATTTTTTATAGGCGACCATCAGTTTTCCAAACTGTGTCCCCCAGTCCCCAAGGTGGTTGACCCCAACGACGTCGTAGCCGTTTTTACGGGCGATCTGGTTAATGGCGTTCCCGATTACCGTTGAACGGAGGTGTCCCATCGAGAACGGTTTGGCGATGTTCGGTGACGAGAAGTCGGTCACGATTGTCTCGTTGCGGGTTGCGTGCGTCGCATAGTCCGCTTTTTCGTCGAGCACCATGTTGATGATTTCTTGTGACACGACGTCACGGCTCAAGAAGACGTTCACGTATGGTCCAGCCGCCTCGACTTTTGTGAACAATTCATCGTTCAAATCGTTCGCGATATCAGTCGCGATCATGACCGGCGCTTTCCGGTAGGCTTTCGCGAGTTGGAAGCAAGGGAAAGCAAGGTCCCCGTGTGCCTCATGTTTTGGTTTTTCAATTAGAGCTTCAATTTGGTCGAGCGTCAACTCGTCCCCGATGACACGGGACAAGGCTTCCGCATATTTGCGTTCATAACTCATTACAATTCCTCCTTATAAAATTTTCATAAAAAAAACGCCCTTTGCACAGATGCAAAGAGACGGGATGGCCCGCGGTACCACTCTTCTTGCCTGCTTGACGCAGACCGCTTTATCGGTGATAACGGGGGTCCCCCGGCTACGCCTACTAAGGTTCGGGCAGCATCTCAAAAGTGCGTTTCGCGATGTTTGTCAGCCTAGGCTCTCACCAATCCCTAGGTCGCTTTGTTGACGGAACGATCGTTACTCTCTTTTTCATCGACTTTCGTCTATGTGGTTGAAAAGCAATTTCATTATAGAGGATATTTCATATAGACTCAATGCTAGAATTCCGCCATTATGATGAATAGGCAGGACTCGGGCATGATTGTGCCGAATCTCCTACCATACATATCGAATTTTCCCACATAGGAGGGAACCATGAACCATTTTCGCAAGATGTCCGTCCTTGGTTGGAGCATATGGAGTGTTTTACTCATATCGACGATCACCTTGTTCGCCACAGGCGTATTGAACATACCCGCCATCGAGCCGTTGCCGTTCATCTTGATCGCGCTCCTTGTCATCATTTTTCAAATGGACTCCATCGAACGGAAAGGCGTCTACTTCACGTTTTCGGAAAGTATCGTCCTCATCATTTTCTTGTTTTTTGATTTCGAGACGGCGCTTTTCGTCAATCAGATTGGTCTCCTCGTCTTCCAGTTCGTCAACTTGAAACCGCGCGTCGCGCTTCGACGCTTCCGCTTCACGTATCCTTGGAACGCCATCACGTCTTTCTTGGAGATTGCCATCCCAGCCGGTGTTTACTTGGCACTTGGTGGTGTGACCGGTCTCGGCTTCTATTCTCAAGACTCGTTCCTGCCGCTCGCCGGTTTGATTCTGGCCATCATCTTGAACACGGTCGTGCAAAAGTATCAAGTCGGTTGGTGGTTCCGCGTCGACATCCCGGTCCGCGATTTTCTGAGCATCGCGTTTTATACGTATATCGTCAGTCTCGTCTTCATTTTGGCGGCCTCGTTGTTCCGGGAGACGAATTTACTCGTCGTCAGCAGCATCGCTGCCGCGTTGACGTTCTTCATCAAGCGGCTCATCATCCAAAAAGGCCGGCAAGACGCCTTTAAATCGTTGATTGAACAGTATGATGAGGCAAAAGAAGCCGTGTCGTTATCGCAGAGCGAGGCGCAAGCCATCGAAGTGTTTCTCAGTCAATGTGAGCGGCTCAATCACTATGACGAAGGGTTCGTCGAGTTTAAACTGTTCGACCGTACCCTGTACTTTGATTTGAAGACGCGTCAGCCGATTGACCGTCACATCGTGTTCGATTTGCTCGATCACGCTTATCCGAACGAAGCCTCGGTCGAATATGAGATGCGCTTCGAATGGGACGCACCACTGTCGAACGAATTTGACGACGACTATCATAGTTTCATCTCGGTTCGGTCCGAGGAGATCGAAGGGATTCGCACGTGGCTCGTCATGACGGGTGAACACGTCTATGGGTATCCCTCGACCATCCAACGTGAAATCGTCAAACTTCTCAAGTCGTTCAACCGGACGATCAGTCGTTGCCATGAGCGCGACCGTCTTTACACAGAAAGTCGGACCGACAGCTTGACGCTGCTCGCGAATGCACGCGCGTTTTACGAATACGGGATTCAACAAATCTCGGACGGTTCGATGTATCCGATTTCGGTCGCGATGCTCGACATCGACTTTTTCAAAAAAATCAACGATGTGCACGGACATCAAGTCGGGGACAGTGTGCTCCAAGAGTTTGGACGGCGGATTCGCCAGGCACTCCGCACCGAAGATTTTGCCGCCCGTTACGGCGGTGAAGAGTTCATCTTGCTATTGAACCGTTGCGATGTCGAACAGGCAATCGAGATTGCCGAACGGATCCGGCAACAAATCGAGAACAAACCGTTCCACGTCGACGGGATCGATATCCCCGTCACCGCTTCGATCGGTGTCGACACGATTCAGGCATTCGGTGACAAACGCCTCGACGATACGATCCGTAACGCTGACCGGGCCCTCTACGTCGGCGGGAAGTACGCCGGACGCAACCGCGTCGCCCATTACAATTTCTTAACGACCTGACTCACCCCCACGTTCACCGCGTGGGGGTTTGCTATTGACAAGCGGATTTGAAACAGGTACGTTAGGGAACGTGTCTTATAACTAAATATCACAACTTTTTTATCGAGAGAGACTGAGGGACTGGCCCAGTGACGTCTCGGCAGCGGGTAACCTGTGCCAAATCCAGCGAGCAGTCTGCTCGAAAGATGAAAAAAGTGTTTTCTTGTAGAGAGCCTTTTTTCAGAAGGCTCTCTTTTTATTTTATGAATGAGGTGAATCGATTGGAACAACCGACAGCTAACAAATGGGCACTATTGCCTTTGCTCGTCTTCCTCGTCTTCTTTATCGGGGCAGGCATCTACTATAACGACTTTTATAAATTCCCGGTCCTGATCGCGGCGTTGATCGCGGTCATCGTCGCGGCGATGATGACGAAAGGCAGCGTCACTCAGACGGTCGAGCGTGTCGCCCAAGGCGCGGGGAACCCCGGCATTTTAATCATGGTCTTCATCTTCTTGCTCGCCGGAGCGTTCTCGAGTGTCGCCGAAGCAATCGGCGCAATCGACGCGACCGTCAATGCGGCGCTGACATTTTTACCGTCCTCGCTTCTACTGAGCGGTTTATTCGTCATCGCGGCTTTCATCTCGATGGCGATGGGAACGTCGACGGGAACGATTGCCGCCCTCGCCCCGATCGCGCTCGGTATCCACGAAGAAAGTGGCGTCAATATCGCCATCGCAGCGGCTGCCGTCGTCGGTGGTGCCATGTTCGGGGACAACTTGTCGTTCATCTCGGACACGACAATCGCTGCCGTCCGGACCCAGCGTACCAATATGCGTGACAAATTCCGAACCAACTTTTGGATTGTCCTCCCGGCCGCCATCATCACAATCGTCCTCTTATCGGTGTTATCGAGTGGAGAATCGACTGTCGATGCAGCCGCGTTCGAATGGTATAAACTCATTCCATACCTCGCCGTCATCGCTCTCGCCTTGACCGGGTTGAACGTCATTCTCGTCTTGCTTGGCGGGATCGCCTTGACCGGCATCATCGGTTTGATCGATGGGAGTTTGGCTGTCACTTCATACGTCACGGCTATGGCAGACGGGATGATGGGTATGGCCGAGATTTCGCTCTTGACGCTCCTCATGGGCGGACTCGTCGGACTCATCTCGCATAACGGCGGGCTCACTTACTTGCGTGACGCGCTCACGTCGCGGATTCAAAAACGTGCCGGTGCCGAATGGAGCATCGCCGGGCTCGTCAGTGCGACCAACGTCGCGACGGCGAACAACACGATTTCGATTCTCGTGGCCGGTCCGCTCGCCGCCAATATCGCCGATACGTATGACATCGAGCGAAAGAAATCAGCGAGTGTGCTCGACATCTTCTCGTGTGGCGTCCAAGGCCTGTTGCCTTACGGGGCACAGTTGCTCATCGCCGCCGAATTGACGAATACGGCGTCACCAGCGCTCGTCCCGTATATGTTCTATCCATTCCTGCTCTTCATTTGCGGAGGGCTGGCCATCGTCTTTAACTTCCCGCGTTTCAAAAAGCGCGCCTAACCAAAACGACCCTTTGAAGCACTAGCTTCGAAGGGTCGTTTGACGTTTCGTTTCACGTTCACGTTGAAGTTGTTCGTTGCGTTTTTTGAAGGCGCGCCGCTTGAGCAATTCCTCGAGGCCACGGCTGATCGCCCAAAGGACAAACAATAACAGTCCAAGCATCGATAAGCGGAACGGACTTTGAATAAACTCTTCCCACTGGTCACCAATGACCGAAAAAATCAAGACGACAAGCAGTTTCCCGAACCCCGCCGCCATGATGAATGTCCGAAGCGGCATTTGAATGAGGGCGAGTAAGTATGTGATCAAACTGACCGGGATGAACGGAAGCGAATATAAAAACCCAAGCGAGATCGGGCTCATGTGGTTGATGCGTTCAAGCCAATATACCCCTTGTTTATGTTTTTCGAGCCACCGTGTCATCGGTTTACGGAATACGTAACGGACGGCTGTAAAGACAAGAATCGTCCCTAGTAAACTACCGACCCAAGACAATAACGTCCCGAGCAAGAACCCATACGTGGCCGCGTTCGCCGAAATGATGAGGACGAGCGGAAGAAATGGAAAGATCGCCTCAAGGAACGGCGCCCCTAGTCCTGCCCATGGGCCTCCCGGAAGCTCTTGCAGCCATTCAATCAGTTGGATAATCCATTGTTGGAGTGATGTGAGCATATCAGTTTCCACCTTCGACTTTCATTAATACCTTTTACCCGATTTCGCTCAGGAAGACGCATCCCCCTGCACGCCAGTAAAAAAAATAAAAAGTATTTGCGAAATTTCGCTGTGATATCTATCATATAATATGGACTTGTGGTTGCAGGCAAGTCCGCTCGTCGAACGACACAACCCAACGTTCGTTTTCCTGCAAAAAACTGAACACAGGGGAGTAATAACATGGAAACAAAACCAATGCGGGTCTTGCTGTACTATAAGTACGTCAACATCGAAGACCCAGAAACGCTCACACAAGAGCACCTCAAGTATTGTAAGGACCTTGGCATCAAAGGACGGATCTTGATTTCTTCCGAAGGAATCAACGGAACGTGCTCTGGGACTTGGGAACAGACCGAGCAATACATGAACGACTTGAAAGCGAACCCGCTTTTCAGCGATATCGAGTTCAAAATCGATGAAGTCGAAGAACATGCGTTCAAAAAAATCTTTGTCCGTCATAAGAAAGAGCTTGTGACGTGGCGCTTTGATGGTGAGTTCGACGTTCCTAAACAGCACGGTGCGTACCTCGAACCGGCAGAATGGAAAGAGATGATGAATCGCGACGATGTCGTCATCCTCGATGTTCGTAACAACTACGAGTACGATCTTGGTCACTTTAAAAATGCGATCAAAATCGACGTAGAGGCTTCTCGTTACATGCCAGATTGGCTCGAAGAGAACAAGGACCTCTACGAAGGGAAAACCTTACTCACGTACTGTACCGGAGGCGTCCGTTGCGAGAAATTTACCGCATATATGCGTGACCAAGGTCACGACAACATTTTCCACCTAAAAGGCGGCGTCGCCATGTACGGAAAAGACGACGCCACGAAAGGCGAAAATTGGGAAGGCGAGCTCTACGTCTTTGACGAGCGCATCAACGTCCCAGTCAACACGGTCAATCCGTCGGTTGTTTCCGAGTGCATGCACTGTGGGACGAAGACGGTCCGTTACGTTAATTGTGCCAACCCGGTGTGTAATGCTCAACACTTCTGTTGTGAAGAGTGTGAACCGAAACAAATGCGTTCATGCTCGAAAGAGTGCCAGGAGCATCCACGTAACCGCTATATCATCGAGAATATCGCGGACAAACTTCAGGAGACTGAAGGCGTCGTCGGGTAACAAAAATCGACCGAGAAGCACTTCGAGCCTAAGCTCGAAGTGCTTTTTTTTTGACAAAAACTTTACGTCTAGTGCCTGAGAGAATCGGGTATAGTGTAGATACCATTGTCAGACAGGAAGTGAATCGATTGCTCTTTAACGAACCTTTACTCGCCGCCTTGCTCGCGTGGTTCATCGCCCAAGCGGCCAAGCTCGTAACCGAACTCATTAAAACACGAGATTTTGAACTTGAAATCATGTTTGCCTCAGGTGGGATGCCAAGTTCCCACTCCTCGACCGTCGTCGCATTGACGACCGTGATCGGGCGTATCGAAGGGCTCGACTCCAGCATGTTCGCGCTCGCCCTGATTTTCGCGACGATCGTCATGTACGATGCGACCGGTGTCCGGCAAGCGGTCGGGTTCCAAGCCCGTTTGTTGAACGACTATTTCAAAGGCATCAAACATGAAACACCGATTTTAAATGAGTTGGTCGGTCACACCCCGTTCCAAGTCATCGTCGGTGCCCTGCTCGGTCTCGTCATCGGATTGTTTTTCCCGATTTAAGCTGAATTTTAGAGGCATGTCGCCCCTTCTTCTCAAAACACTCCATCTTTTTGTGAACTTTCACAACAGAGACGGTATAGTGAGAGAGAGGAGGAATCGACATGCCTTTTTTGCAGAAATCTTATGAATCGCTCGATACGCTCGCCGAAGCAATCGGACAAGCGATTCGGGCCCCGATCACGATTGAAAATCGCCACCATCAGTTGCTCGCCTACAGCACCCACCCCGACTCGACCGACCCGGCCCGCATCGCGACCATCATCGGCCGTCGTGTGCCGGAAGCAGTCATCGAGGACTTATGGGAAAGTGGAATCCTGCAAGAAGTGATCGACCGAGACGAACCGGTCGTCATCCCAGCCCGGATGGCTGTCGGTTTAGGCGAACGTGCCGCTGTCGTTATCAAACAACAGGACGATGTGCTCGGTTATATTTGGAGCCTGGCCCGAACGACCCCGTTCTCGGAACAAGAGCTCACTGTGTTAAAAGAAGGCGCGAGCATCGCTAAAAAATTGCTCATGACCATCGCCATGCATGAGCGGCGCATCGATGCCGAGCTCGAGCGTTTCTTTTTAGAAGTGTTGGCCAGCCCCAATTTGTCGCCCGCTCATCGCGATCGTTTGAACGAACTCGCCCCGATCGCTGTCGCTAGCCGACTCACCATCATCGAGTGCAGTCAACCGATCACCCCACAGCTGGCGGAGCGATTGTTTTATGTTCTCGCGACCCAACAAGCGATCGAGGTTGTGCTGCACGCCATCGATGGTCAACAGCTCCTCGTCTGGCATTATATGAAATCGGAGTTAGCAGAGGAAGAGACGGCACTTTTGCAGTGGGCCAATCGCTTCGAGACACAGCTCCGAGAGAAATTCACGGAAGTCGATCCACGTTTAGGCGTCAGCCGTCGTTTCTTTGAGAGCGACATGCTGTATGCCGCGATGGAAGAAGCACGACAGGTCACGTCGCTTCGTCGGAAGTTCCCCTATGAGCTTGCCGCGACGCACACGTTCGAACAAATCGGGATTTATCAGCTCGTCCCAGATCTCGCTCGCCGAATCGGGCTTCGGCTCGAAACGCATCCGACCATCGAGCGTTTGCAGGCATATGATGTCGCCCATCATACCGAGCTCGTCACGACGCTCGAGTGGTATTTCTATTTTGATGGGAACGTCAAACGCGTCGCCGCCCATCTTCACATCCACCCGAACACCGTGCTCTATCGGATTCGCCGCATCGAGGAACTGACGAATATTACGCAAGTCTCACTGCCCGAACGAGCCGCTGTTTACCTCGCCATCAAGGCAGGCCAATACCGACAAGATGATTGATGCCTGCTTTGTGTTTTTTCACAAAGTGGGCATTGTCATTTTTAGAATCCATGCTAAAGACAGCGTTTTCGGATGGGTCTATACTAAAGGTGTGAACAAATTGTGTCAGTAGAGAGAAAGGGGAACTTTACATGAAAATCGGGGTATTGAAAGAAATCAAAAACAATGAAAACCGCGTCGCCTTAACGCCGATGGGTGCAGCCGTATTAACTGAGCTTGGACACGAGGTTCTCGTCGAGACGGAAGCCGGTGTCGGGAGCGGCTTCACGAACATGGAGTATGTCGATGCAGGGGCGACAATCGTCGACACAGCCGCAGACGTTTGGGGAAACGTCGAATTAGCGTTGAAAGTAAAAGAACCGCAACCGTCTGAATATCGTTATTTCCGTCCGGACTTGACGCTCTTCACCTACTTGCACTTGGCAGCCGAACCAGAACTCACGAAAGCACTCGTCGATTCAGGCGTGACGGCGATTGCTTACGAGACGGTTGAAATCGACCGCACGTTGCCGCTCCTCACACCGATGAGCGAAGTGGCTGGACGAATGGCCGCTCAAATCGGGGCCCAAATCCTTGAAAAACCGCACGGTGGAAAAGGGATTCTCTTGTCAGGCTTGCCTGGCGTACCACGTGCGAACGTCACCGTCATCGGGGGAGGTGTCGTCGGGATGAACGCAGCCCGCATCGCCATCGGCCTCGGTGCCAACGTCACAATCATGGACATCAGCCCAGCCCGTCTTCGCCAAATCGACGACCAATTCGGCAACACAATCAATACGCTCATCTCAAACAGCTACAATATCGCCAAACAAGTGGCTGACAGTGACCTCGTCATCGGTGCCGTCCTCATTCCAGGCGCGAAAGCACCGAAACTCGTCACGAAAGAAATGGTGCAACAGATGTCACCTGGGTCGGTCATCGTCGACGTCGCCATCGACCAAGGCGGAATTTGCGAGACAATCGACCATATTACGACGCATGACGCACCGACGTATGAGCGCTACGGCGTCCAACACTATGCCGTAGCCAACATGCCAGGTGCTGTCCCACGTACGTCGACGCTCGGTTTGACGAACGCGACGATGCCGTATATCGTCGAGTGCGCTCAAAAAGGGATTTTCCCGGCGCTTCGTGAAAACGCGGCGTTACTCAAAGGCTTGAACGTCATCGACGGGACAGTCACGTATGAGGCTGTCGCGCGTGACCTCGGCTACACGTTCGTGGCGCCTGCTGAAGCGGTCACAAAACAATTACAAGCGTAAGGACCAAACCGACAGAATAGTTCTGTCGGTTTTTATGTCGTCACATCATCAAAAAACGCTCGAACCGGTTGGTTCGAGCGTTTTCGCGCTTATGCGTTTTCGACGGCGATATCCTCACCAATGATTTTGACTTCTGGTTCAAGCTCAATCTCGAACTTCGCCTTCACCGTCGCTTGGACGTGACGGATGAGCGAGATATATTCGGTCGCTGTCGCTTCATCGATATTGACGATGAATCCGGCGTGCTTGAGCGAGACCTCCGCCCCGCCAATCCGCTTCCCTTGCAGGCCGCAGTCTTGAATCAATTTACCGGCAAAGTAACCAGGCGGTCGTTTAAAGACGCTACCACACGATGGGTATTCAAGCGGTTGTTTCGACTCGCGCTTGTACGTCAAGTCATCCATCACTTCTTTGATCGCCTCATAGCCGAGCGGCTCGAGTTCGAACGTCGCTTCGAGGACAATCAGCCCGTCTTTAGAAACTCGGCTCGTCCGATAATCGAGGTCGAGCTCTTCTTTCGTGAGCGTCATGAGTTCGCCTTCTGGTGACAAGACGACCGCGCTCGCGATGACGTCTTTCGTCTCTCCACCGTAGGCGCCTGCGTTCATGTAGACCGCGCCACCGACCGTCCCCGGGATGCCACAGGCGAATTCTAAGCCTGATAGTTCCTCGGTGAGCGCTTGGCGTGACACATCGATGATGGCCGCGCCGGCTTGGGCGATCAATTGATTCCCATCGCGACGAATCGTTTTCAACTCGTTCAAGTTCAAGACGATTCCGCGAAGGCCGCCGTCACGGACAATCAAGTTTGATCCAAAGCCGAGAATCATGAACGGGACGCTCTCGCGATGAGCAAGTTCAAGCACGGCTTGTACTTCCTCGTACGTGTGCGGGGCCACGAAATAATCGGCCTTCCCGCCTAATTTTGTATACGTGTGTGCCGACAGTGGTTCGTCTTGGTTGACGCGATCGGCCGGAATGATAGTAAGTAGTTGGTCTAAAAAGCTCATGCGTTGCCTCAATCCTTTACGTTCTATTTTAAGCATGCCTCGGTTCGTCAAGAGAGAGGCAAACACGTCACTGAATGATTTCAGTACGAAACACAGTATACAAATCTTTGACAGGGGTGACAAGCAACGTTTTCTTTACAATGAAGCAATTAGTTTATAGCAATAATGATGTTGCCACTGCCACTACGATAGGAATTGTGAAATTATCCCAGTCCCGATACGAAATCGCTTCTGTCAACGTAGCGATAATGGAAATGATGAATCCATATGTTACCACTTGCCAAAGTGGAACATCATCCCACAAAAACAATAAAAAGAGGACAGCGTACGAACTGAGGAACATGGCCATGCTCCCTTGAAACGAGCGTTTCTGCCCGTATAAGTCGTACGTCACTGTACCATATTTACGTCCGATCAGAGCGGCCAACCCATCTCCCCACGCCAAAACGAGCGATCCGGCCAGAAAAGCGAGCGGCTCCGATTCGAAGAAAAAGTACAGGATGACGAGCAAGGCGATCGGATAATAGACGGTACCGAGTGATTTGCGCTCCGTCTGGTGGACCGGTGACGGACTCTTATAAAGAAGCAATGCGTTCGCAAACGTGAAGAAGACGAGCGGGACGGCTGCGACGTACCAAGTCTCCATTAACCAGACTGCAAGCAGCGACCAATGGCCGACCGCGATATGTACACTCTTTCGAATTGTCTCATCCGTCCAGCCGAGGCGTTTGCCAATCTGTTCAAGACCGACGAGAAACACCAGGACAATGACGATGGACAGGATGGAACTGACCCATTCATTCATCGTTGGACCACCTTTATCTACGTTTTTTTATACGTTTCCATTATACCTTAATCAGGCGATAGCCTAGCTTCCTTTTCAAACATTTGGTAGAATGAGGTCAAATGACTGTATAGCCAACGGACGTAGGTGGCTATAGAAAGGATGCCTGTATGCGCGACGCAATTTCGATTCAAACTTTGGCTGATTGCCTTCATTATATGCGGGTTGGCGACGTAGACCGGGCCATCTCTCTCTTCCCAGAGGACGTGCGTGAGCATTTCCCGAAAGAACTTCGCAAAATTCATTTGTTTCATATTGAAAAGAACGGATTATCAATCAATCAAATCGTTGCTTTGGCGAACACGTTGACGGGGGAACACTTATCCGCCACCACAATCCAAAACTGGACGAAACGAGAGGTCCGGAAAATCATCGGAGTGCCCCGGGTCGGTAAAAAGTACTCGCTCCAACAAGCGGCCATCATTTATTTACTCGATGATTTGAAGCACCTGTTCTCGCTAGAAGAGACGAGTTCGCTCCTGGCGCTCATCTTCAACAACCCTGACCGTGATGAAGACGACCTCATCTCACCGATCGACTTTTATCGTCTCTACGCCGAGTACGCCAAATCGACGAGCCCGATCGAGCTCCTCGACACCCGTGCGAAGCGTTCGATCGAGAAGATGGGCTATACCCACCCGAACATCTTGCACGTCCTTAAACTCTGTTTATACGCGCACCGCGTGACGACCCTCGAGATCGAGGCCAAACATTATTTGAACCGCTTCATTTGACCACGTCGAATGGAGCTTTTTTTCATAAAAAAACACCAGTCGCCGTGACTGGTGTTCGTCATATTGGTCACACCGATACCGCGATGGGCATCCGTGATTTTACTGTCAACGTTTTAAGGACAGACAACAACTCGAACATCGAGAGTTGGTCGGCCTCTTTCGTCAAGCAGAAGCAGTCATCCTCTTGTTTGCGGAGTTCCGCCACAAGCTTGCCTGCTTTGTCTCGAACGCTGAACTTATAGCGCTCGACATCGTATTGAATCGTATAGAGACCGCGTTCATAGACGTTGTACTCACACTTTTTCCCGAATAACGAGAATTTGTCCTTCAACTGACCAATCGCCTGCCCGTCGTGGTTCATGACGACCCACTTTTGACAGTTCGGGATGTACTTCCCGTGAGCGATTTGACGGCCTGACAAGTTGTGCACTTGAACACTGCCCTCCGCGTCGCGGTGAACAGATCCGATCGCATCATTTGTCTCGTCATAAATGGTTGCTTCGCCTTGCGTAAAGACGCAACCTTTTACATAAATTAATTTGCGCACCGCTTTTCCTCCTAATACGTTCCAACCTTGGATTTGTGTGTGTTTGGTTGGTCTTTCTATGAAACCCCCAAATTGGTACTGCTAGCCGCCTTTTCTCGTTTCAGCGACTACATATTTCATATGACGAAGATGATTATTGCATCGATTGATGAAAAAGACAACCCCTTTTTCTTCGACACAATCCGCCATTCTGTCAAAGTTGTGAACACGCCTGATTTTATCGCTTAAAACCGGCCTCTTTTAGCAACTGTTCGAGCTCCATTCTTGCAATCAGACGAACTTGATTCGGTTCCGCCAATTCGTACGCACTATCGGTATACGATGAGTTCGTCACGACCCAGCCCTCGTTCACGCCATAGTATGGAACAGACGCCGCGACTTGCTGGACGGCTTCGAGTCCGACCGCCTTTTCATAGCGTTTCGCTTGGACCGCGATCGACCATCCATCTTCTGTTTCAAGGAGCAAATCCGCCCCGAAATCACGTGACGCCGGGGTCACCGTCACGGTATACCCGAGCGCGGTGAACACTTCCTCTAAAAATAGTTCAAATTCTCGGCCGTCCATCCGGTCGATGCGGTGGATCGTCGAGAGACGCATCCGCCAAATGAGCCAAAGCAGGCCGACTGCCACGCAAGCGATGATGCTCCAAATCGGTGCATCCCACCACCATAACCCGAGGGCAATCATTAAGCTGAGCCCCATTCCTTTCACGTCCATCGCCCTCTCTATGTGTTCTTATCTTCACTTTACCGTTTGAAGGCAGGAAAACAAAGGGGGAGCTGTCGAATGTATTGAAGATGTACCCGTTTGATATAGAGAAGGAGGGATCATCGTTAATGGAGAACCGAGGACATCTCCAAAGCGAACTGCTACACGCCTTACCGTACGGTGTAGCGTTAATCACGACGGATGGGACAATCGTCCAAGCAAACCGTCCGTTTTTAGAGCAATTCCCTGAAGACTTACAAACGCGATCAAACATTTTTCATATGGTCAACCAGTCACCGATCACGATGGAGCTGTCACGACGGATGGAGCAAGGACTATCTTGGACGTATGAGATGCCGACGATCCGGATTCATGCCATCCCCAATGGTGACGTCTACATCCTCTCAATCGAGCCACTCCCGCTCGATACACGGGTGACGGTACAACATAACGCGTTCGAGGCCATGATGCACACTGAGCTTGATATGGCGATGATCATGACCGATGCCAATCTGTTGATCAATCGCTTCAATAAAGGCGCGACCGAACTGTTCGGATATGCGCCGCACGAAGTACTCTATGAAATGACCCCGTTCGGTCTGTTCGAGTCAAGAGAACTGAGCGAGAAGCGGACCCACTATCAAGACGAAACGGAGCGGCTCTTGTCATTCGAACAGATGCTTCGTGTGGCGTTAGACCGAGGCGACCGTGAATGGAAGTTCCAACGAAAAGACCGGACCCATTTCGTCGGAAAACTGTTCATGCACCCTGTCTATGAGCAGGCACGCGTCATCGGCTTTTTCTTTTTCGTGTTCGATGTCAGTCCTGAGATTGCCTTGAAAGGCGAATTGCTTCATAAAGAACAACGCTATCGCATGTTTGCCGAATCAGTCATCGAAGCTGTGCTATTCCATGAAGGCGGGACGATCTTAGACGCGAACAAGGCGGCCGAGACGATTTTTCGCATCCCGGCCGAACAGATGGTCGGCCGTCAAACGATTGAGTTCATCGCCGAAGGCTACCGGGCCGATGTGTTGCGCCGCATTCGCAATCATATCCAGACACCGTATGAGGTCATCGGCCGTCGTGAGGACGGGACGTTCCTCGAGATGGAAGTGTACCCGAAAGAAGTGACGTTCCAAGGTCAGACGCTTCGTGTCGCCGTCATGCGCGACATCAGCGACCGAAAGAAAGTCGAGCGCATGCTCGAGCGGGAGAAGAACGCCATCGCCCGGCAACGGGATATCATCCAATCGATTTTACAGGCGTCCAATGAAGCGTTCGTCTTGACCGAATCGAACGGCAGCGTCCTCTTCATGAACGTGCACGCCCGTCGTCTGCTCGATTTGCCGGGTATCGCCCCGAACAAGATGCAAGAGCGAATCCCGCTCCTGACGACGTTCCGAGCGCGTGACCGCACCGAGATGTTGAAAAAAATCGATTTGTTGCTCGACGGATCGGCGCGAGAAGTGTCAATGCGCTTCTCGATTCCGCAACCGAACGATCGGGACGAGCAATATTACGAGATGTATGGGACTGGTATGGATACGAAACGCCAAGTCGGAATGGACAGTGGGTTCTTGTTTGTGTTTCGCAACCGGACCGAAGAAGAACGGATGGACCAAATCAAAAACGAATTGGTCAGCACCGTGTCCCACGAACTGAGAACCCCGCTCTCGTCACTCTCGGGATATATCGAATTGATGCTCACTCGCGACTTGAACCCCGAAAAACGTGAGCGCTACTTAAAGACGATGGCGAAGGAAGCGAAGCGTCTGACCGACCTGTTGAACGATTTTCTCGATATTCAACGAATGGAAGACGGCAATCAAGAGTATAAAAAAGACCACTTCATCTTGAACGAACTCGTCCGCGATGTTGTCGAACGCTTCCGCGAGACGAGCAATCACTCGATTCACTTCGATGACGCCGATGAATCGCTTCACCTCATCGCCGACAAAGACCGCATCGAGCAAGTCATCATCAACCTGCTCTCGAACGCGATCAAGTACTCGCCTCATCACCACGAAGTCGAGGTACGCGTCCGCCATGAACGTAACCAAGCCCACGTCTCCATTCAAGACTTCGGCATCGGGATTCCCGAGCATGCGTTCGAAGAGTTATTCAAAAAGTTTTATCGCGTCGACAACTCGGACACACGTCAAATTGGCGGGACGGGTCTTGGGCTGTCAATTTGTAAGGAAATCATCGAATCACATGGCGGTAGTATCGAGGTCGAGTCGAGCGTCGGCGTCGGCTCGACATTCACGTTCACGTTGGACTTAGCGGAGGAGACATTATGAACCATTACGCTTTCACCGGTTTCCCCGGCTTTTTAGCCGGAAAGATGATCACGCACCTCGCAACCTTGCCGAATCAAATCGGAACGATTTACGCGCTCCACCTCCCGACCGAACGTTCCGGGGCACTCGCTTTAAAACAGGAGCTGTTGGAAGCGACATCGTTACGAGATGATCAACTCGTGCTCGTCGAGGCCGATATCACGCTGCCTGAAGTCGTGCTCGACCCGATCATGCGCTCGGTCATCGAACGTGAAGTGAATTACGTGTTTCACTTGGCCGCTGCGTACGACTTGAGCATCCCTTATGATGTCGGGTATCGCATCAATCTGCTTGGGACGAAACACATCACCTCGCTCGCGAAACGGGCCCCGCACTTGAAACGATACGTCTACTTCAGCACCGCCTATGTGTCCGGACGCCGTCAGGGCACCGTTTATGAGAACGAGTTATGGCACCGTGTCCGCTTTAAAAATCATTACGAGGCGACGAAGTATGAAGCCGAGGCCATCGTCTCGCGGGAGCTCGGTTCGATGCCGGTGACCATCATCCGTCCCGGCATCGTCATCGGCCATAGCGAGACCGGCGAGACGAAAAAGTTTGACGGGGTCTACTTCGTCTTGAAGCTGATGGACCAACTCCGCCAAGCCGCCCCGCTGCCGTACATTGGACGACAGAATATCGAAGTGAACCTCGTCCCGTACGATTATGTCGTCGAGGCGACCGCTTATCTCGCCCATGCCCCGGTCGGTTTAAAACGGACGTTCCATTTGACGGACCCGTTCCCGCACGGCGCACGCGAAGTGTACCGGATGATTCATGAAGAGATGTTCGGTCGTCCTCCACGCGGGACGATTCCACACGCGGTCGCGGAGACCGGATTCTCGGCGCTGCATCTGTCGGAACGTTACGGCGTTCCGCGCGAACTACTCGCCTATTTCAAACATCAAGTCCATTTCGATACGACCCAGACGTTGCGGGCACTGAGCGGGACGGACATCGTCTGTCCTGACTTGAAAGACTACTTGCCGAAAGTCGTCGCCTATTACGAGACGCACAAAAAGCCCTGAACAGGGCTTTTTGTGTGTCATCCGATTAACAACTTCTCTTTTGGATAGCGGATCTTCCGGTCCATTTGTCGTGCGACCGTGAATAGAATCGTCAACGAGCCGACGCGGCCGAGCAACATCATGAACATGATAAAGCTTTTTCCGGCATCGTTCAGTTCCGCCGTGATTCCGAGCGATAGCCCGACCGTGCCGAACGCCGAGACCGTCTCGAATAGGAGCGCGGTCGCCGAAATGTGGCCGTTCGTCAAAATCGTCAACGCCGTGATTAATAAAATAAAGATGAAACTGGTGATGGCCACCATATACGCTTTTTTGATTTGGAACGCGTCAATCGTCCGCTCCAAGATGACCGTCTCCTTTTTACCAACGATGAACGCCCACATATCCGCCAAAATGACAGCCACGGTCGTCACTTTAATCCCGGACCCGGTGGAAGCGGCTCCTGCACCGACGTACATGAGAATCAAGACGACACCGATCGACACAGGCGCCATCGTCGAGATGTCGACCGTGTTAAAACCGGCCGTCCGTGTCGTCACCGCCTGGAAGAAAGTAACGTGCAACGCTTCACCGAACGGACGTCCATATAAACTCCCTTCCGTCGACACCCATTCAAACAGCATGAGCGCGAACCAGGCAATGCCGTTGACGATGGCGAGTGACGCGATCATGATTTTCGAATGCAGCGCGAGCCGTTTCCAGCGCTTCACCTCGGTCGCGTCTGCAATCGTCGTGAAGCCGAGCCCTCCAATCATCAAGAGGACGGCAATCGTGATGACGATGGCCGTATTCTGTTCAAATTGCATCAAACTGTCTGGCCAAAGGGCAAACCCCGCGTTATTGAACGCTGATACCGCATGGAAGAAGCCATAATACAATGCCTCGCCGAAGCGATAATCACCGGTGCTGTACAGTTCGAACGTTAAAAACAGCATGCCCAGAAACTGAACGATCAGTGTCGTGAAGACGATGTTGCGGACGAGCCGGACCGTGCCGCCAGGCCCCGACAAATTGAGCGATTCTTGAAGGAGAATCCGCTGTTTCAAGCCGATTTTCTTCCCGAGCACGCTGAGTAACATGAGAGCGACCGTCATGAAGCCGAGGCCTCCGATTTGAATCAAGGCGACGATGACGAGCTCGCCGAACGTGTTGAAGGAAGAGCCGATATCAATCGTCGACAACCCGGTCACCGTACCGGCCGACGTGGCGATAAAGAGACAGTCAATCCACGACACGGGTTGCGTCTGTGCAAACGGCATGTAGAGCAGGGTCGCACCAGTCAAGATGGCGAGTAAAAATCCAGTCGCGATAAAACGGGCCGGCTTTTCAAACACGAGCCGGTAGAGCGCTTCAATTCGTTTTATGCGCATTTCCCGCACGGTCAATCGATGTCGCATCTCGCTATCTCCTTCATATCTAGTTTTCTAAGGCTCATATTACTCCTCACTTTTAAAATTGCCAACTAGAAAAATGTATCGCTAACTGTTTGTCGATTTTTTTGGTAGTATGAGAGATAGACTTTAAGAATGTTGAGGAGGTTGAATGAAACCGTGGACCCTAGTACGGTAGATCATTCGCTAACGGATGTCTCGCGAAGGTTGGAGCGTCAGTCACAATGTATGCCCGCCCATCTTTATTTCCAACTTGAAGAACTGCTACATTGGTCACTCGATCAAGAAGTTGTGAATCAATTGTACGCATTATTAAAAAAATACGACGTGTTAACCGATATAGAGCGTGAAGAACGAAATATCAGCATTCAAATGCTGATTGACGAAAACGGCGCTTAACCATCGGGAACGCATTTGCGGGAGACGAGTTAAGTCTCTCGCTTTTTTTGTCTCCCGATCTCTTTAGAAAGGTGGAAAACATAGACATGGATGTCGTCACTTTAATAGGACTTTTACTCGGTTTCTTCACGCTTATCGGCGGTATGATTTTGAAAGGCGCGGGGGTCGCCCCGCTGATCAACCCAGCAGCACTGGTCATTATTTTTGTCGGTACAGCTGCCGCGGTCAGCATCGCCGTATCAAAAGAACAGTTACAGACGGTTCCCCAACTGTTCAAAATTTTATTCAAGAAGCAAGAGTTGCCGAGTAAATCGGGCCTGTTGACGCAATTCGTCGATTTATCGACGCAAGCGCGTAAAGAAGGTTTGTTATCGCTTGAAACAGCCCTTGAACAAGTCGAAGAACCGTTCTTGAAGCAAGGCATGATGATGGTCATTGATGGCCAACCGTCCGAGTACATCGCCGAAGTGATGTCTCGTGATATCGAGAACATGGAAATACGCCATAAGGCGAACGCCGACGTGTTTACGCAAGCGGGGACATATGCGCCGACACTCGGTGTCCTCGGGGCCGTAATCGGACTCGTCGCCGCATTAAAAGATTTATCGGATATCGACAAACTCGGATATGCCATCTCAGCTGCCTTTGTCGCGACACTGTTCGGGATCTTTAGTGGCTATGTCCTTTGGTTCCCCTTCGCTAACAAGTTGAAGCAATATTCGAAGAGCGAGGTCGTCGTCAAGGAAATGATGATTGAAGGAATTTTATCCATCCAAGGCGGAGAATCACCAAAGACGCTAGAAGATAAGTTGGCCGTGTATTTGTCTCCAAAGGAGCGAGCGAACTATGAAGCGCAAAAAGAAGCATGATCATGAAGAACACATCCCTGAAGGCTGGCTCATTCCTTATGCCGATCTCCTGACGCTTCTGCTCGCTTTGTTCATCGTCTTGTTCGCCTCGAGTAACGTCGACCAGACGAAGCTCGAAAAGATGTCCCAGTCCTTTAATCAAGTGTTCTCAGGCGGGACGAGTGTGTTTCAAGCCTCGACCGCCTCGAACAGCGATATTAGCCGCACGAACAAAACGGACACGACGGCGAATCCACGGACGTACGAACTCGCCAAGCTCGATGAGTTGAAAGAAGAGGTCAATCAATACATTCAAAAGAATGGACTCGAGGATGAGATCGAAGCGACCATCAATTCGAGCGGTCTCGTCCTGACGATCCAAGACCGGGCTCTATTCAGCATGGGTGAAGCGACGCTCGATGGCGATGCTAGAGCAGTCGCCCGCTCCATCAGCGGTATTCTCGAACAAGCCGGCAATCGTGAAATCGTCGTATCGGGTCATACGGATAATATCCCAATCAACACGGCCCGCTTCCCGTCGAACTGGGAACTCAGTTCAGCCCGAGCCACCGCCTTCATGCGCGGCTTGTTGACGAACGACGCCTTGAACCCTGGGCAGTTCACACTTGCGAGCTACGGGGAATACAAACCGATTGCGACGAACGACACGGAAGCCGGACGTTCGAAAAACCGCCGCGTCGAAGTGTTGATTAAACCACTCGTCGATTTGTCAGAAGGATCGCCCAAAATGATTGATACGATCGTTTTGCCATAAAAAAATCCCACTCGATCGAGAGTGGGATTTTTTCGTTACCGCGTCCATTCAAAATATTTACGAGCGAGCTCAGTGAGCGGACTGTTGAACAAACGTTTCCGCCAGTACAAGTCGGCCGCCTTCTTGACCGCTTCGCTACGCGATGGGTACGGATAGATCATCCGGGACAGTTTACCGATCTTATCGCCCCGCTGCATCGCATAGACGACGATTTGCATCCAATCCCCGGCCGTCATTCCGACCGCGTGCCCACCGATAATCTTACCGTTCTTCCGGGTGATGATTTTGACGAATCCTGTCTCTTGACGGTCGGCGACGAACCGATCGACCTCAGACAGTTTCGCTTCAAAAATCTCGACGTCATCGCCGTGACGCTCACGTGCCTCGTCCTCGGTCATGCCGACGTGGAACACTTCCGGGTCTGTGAATGTGATCCACGGCATCTTCGTGTAGTCGACCTTGTTCCATAGTCCGAACAAGGCGTTCGCCACGACGGCTTTCCCTTCTTCTCCGGCCGCATGGGTGAACGGTAACGTCTTGATCGTGTCACCGATCGCGAAAATGTGGGGTTGGGACGTCCGGTATGTCGAAGTGACATCAACGTACCCGTCTTTCACGTTCACATGCGCCCGGTCGAGCCGTAGTTCATCAATTCTCGGTTTACGGCCCGTCGCCATGAGCAGTTTGTCAGCCTCATACGTCACGGTCTCGCCATCGACTTCAGTCGTGACGTGAATACGTCCGTCCTCTTCAGCAATCTGCTTCACCTTCACCCCGACTTTCAGACGCATCGCCATCTCAAGCTGAGAGCGGAGCAATTTGCTGACAGACTCATCTTCTTTCGGTAAGAACGTGTCCTGTGCCTCAAGCACGGTCACTTGGCTTCCAAGACGAGCGAACGATTGGGCAAGTTCAAGCCCGACCGTGCCGGCGCCGATGACGATGATACTTTCTGGCAGCGTCTCTTCTTCAAAAACTTGTTCGTTCGTTAAGTACGGCACACTGTCCAATCCATCAATCGGCGGTACGGTCGGTTTCGATCCGGTCGCGATGACAAACTTTTTCCCAATCAACAAATCGTCTCCGACTTTAAGCTCGTACGGGCTTTGGAATGATGCCTCGCCGATATACACATCGACACCAAGTTTTTCGAAACGCTCCGTTCCGTCATGATCTTGGATGATAGCGCGGGCACGATCGACACGCGCCTTCGTCGTCTGGTAATGGTCGCGGCCATCAAACTCAGCTCCGAGCACACGCGCCGCCTGCATCATGCTACTCGCTTCTTTCGAAGCGGCAATCAGCGCTTTCGACGGGACACACCCGACGTGAAGACAGTCTCCACCAAGGTGTTTTTTCTTCTCGACCAAGGCGACCTTTGCGCCTAAGTTTGCAGCACCAGCCGCGACCGTCATCCCGGCCGCACCCCCACCAATCACAATCAACTGATAATCCTTCATCTCATCAACCTCCGATAGCGTTCACTCACATCCTGCATCCGCTTCCGGTTCACCCCAAAGTCAGAGTGACCGAGTCGTGATGCCGAGCGGAATTCAATCTGTCTTGTCTCATCGTCGAATCGGAATTCAACGTCATCCTTAAAGCGCATCATTTTCGACGTGACGACATAATGGAGCGTGTCATCCGTCTCCTTGACGAGCTCGGTCCGAGGCAGTTGCCCCATCACCATCTTGATTGTCTCGATGCTCTCAGCACGGTCTTGCCCGTATGGGAGCGGCTCCATGCGTAGCGCCTCAATTTCTGTTTCGGTCGAGACAGCGTTCGGACTACCTGACAATGGCTTCAATGATTTCGTTGCCACGAAAAAAACCTCCCTCATTCTACATACAATTACATGTATCCTGAATTCGGAAGGTTTAACCCTTTTAATGCAGTTCGCTCGGGTCGAGCGGTAACAAAACGGTCACCGTCGTGCCATGACCGACCTCACTTTCGATGACGAGCTTCCCTTCATGCGCCTCGATCAACTCTTTGGCGATGGCGAGACCGAGACCACTGCTGCCTTTCGTCACTTGCGCCTGATAGAACATTTCCGTGATGCGCTGCAGGTGATCCCGTGAGATACCAGGTCCCTCGTCGATGATCGAGATGAACGCGACCCGTTCCGATTGCACGAACCGTACGGTCAACGTCCCTCCTTCCGGCGAGAAGCGAATGGCGTTCTCGAGCAAGTTTAGGAATACTTGCTTCAGCCGGTTCTCATCGAACAGTCCGATCGACTTTTGCGGGTACCGTTCGATGAGCGTGATTTGTTTGTCCTCGAGCGATTGTTTCAATTGAACCGTCACTTTCCGTAGCAGCGACACGAGATCGAGCTCTTGCCGATACAAGACGAGCCGGCTCTCTTCGATTTTCGTGTAATCGAGCAACTGCTCGACGAGGCCGATCATCCGCTCTGTCTCCGAATGGATGATGCTCAGGCCGAGCTCGGTTTCGTCCGACACTTTCTCGTCCCCGCCCCGAATCGTTTCGGTCCACCCTTTAATCGAGGTGAGCGGTGTCCGTAACTCGTGTGACACGTTCGATAGAAACTCATTTCGCGTCGACTGGTGCTGCTGTACTTTCGCACCTAAATACGTCAGCGTCCGGGCCAGTGCCCCGAGCTCATGTTTTTCATTGGAATAGACTTCGACGTCAAAATCACCTTGCGCCATCTCATCGGCCGTCTCAATGATGTCTCGAATCGGTCGGACGAAGCGGTCTGCAATCCGAATGACGGCATAGAGCGCGACCAGCCAAATCAAGACACCAATCATGACGACAGCCATCCAAATCTCGCGAATCAACGTATCGAGATCGGCGAGCGGTCGCGTGAAGCTGATGGCGAATTCACTCGTGCCGTCCGTGATGATGGGACTCGTCACCGACAAATAGTGGTTCCCTTCCGCATCGTAATCTTGGACGACGGACTCACCGCGGGCGAGGTCTTGCAGTTGTTCCGATGTGAAGGCCGCCTGCTGCGCCCGCTGTCCCGTCGTTTTAATGATTTGACCGGTCCGGTCGACAATCGTCAAATCGGTGCCTGGATACCCGAACGTCCGGACGAGAACCGAGAACGCGCTCGGTGTTTCAAAACCGACCTGCGCCTGGGGATAGAGATAGGCACTCGTCGTCGCATGGCTAAGTAAGGCCTCTGATTCATATTCATAGTAGTAGCGGTACGTTCCGTACGACAAGACGCTCACGAGCAAGACGAGCACGAACGTCATGACGAGCATAATCCGAATGACGAGCTGTTGCTTCATCCGTCATGTCTCCGCCATTTGTACCCGTGCCCCCACAGTGTCTCGATATAAGCCGGGTGGCTCGGATCATCTTCAATTTTTTGACGGAGACGACGGATGTTGACGTCGACCGTCTTTCTGTCCCCGAAGTAATTGATGCCCCAAACGGCATCTAACAGCGCATCACGTGATAAGACGACTTCCTCGTTTTGGACGAGGTGACAAATCAAATCGTATTCGGTCGGGGTCAAATCAATCGACTGCCCATACTTCGTCACTTGCTTCGCTGCCAAGTCGATGGCGAACGGTCCGGACTTCAATCGCTTCTTCTCTTTTCGTTTCACTTTCTCGACACGTCGGAGGAGTGCTTGAATCCGCGCCACGAGTTCGCCGGGACTGAACGGCTTGGCGATGTAGTCGTCCGCCCCTCGGCCGAGTCCTTCGATTTTATCTTCTTCGAGTGTGCGCGCCGTCAGCATGATAATACCGACATTCTCATCTAAATCACGGATGGCCGCACATGCCTCAAAACCGTCCATCTCTGGCATCATCACATCCAATAACACGACATCGAACGGTTCACGATCAAACGCCGTGACCGCCTCGCGTCCGTTCGTCGCCTCAAAGACGTCGAATCCGGCCCGCTTTAAATTAACGATGATAAAGCTGCGAATCGCATGCTCATCTTCGGCTACTAATATTCGATTCATCATTCCACCTCTTCTGAAATTCACTACTTCTTAATAGTTACGTTTTTGCGACAAGGTTGTCAATTGACCTCAAATCGTATTAGGATGGAGTCATTAGATTCTGAAGGAGGACTCCTTACCATTATGAGTTACAAGATGATAGTTTTAGATATGGACGATACGCTCCTCACGAGCGATCACACGATTTCCGCCAAAACGAAAGCTGCCTTGCTGGATGTACAAGAACGCGGACATAAAGTCGTGCTCGCGAGCGGACGTCCGACGTACGCGATGTGGGACGCAGCCCGAGAGCTCGAGCTCGCCAAATACGGTAGCTATATTCTCTCATTTAACGGTGCCTCAATCATCAACTGTGAGACAAATGAAGAAATCTTCTCAAGTACATTGCTTCCAGAGACGGTCGCCCATCTCCATGATATCAGTGTCCGGGAAGAAATCGCGATTCATACGTACATCGGTAACGAAATCGTAACCGATCAACCGAACCCGTATACCGATATCGAAGGTGAATTGACAGGGATGCCGGTCATCCATGTCGATGACTTCAAAGAAGCGGTCACGACGCCTGTCGTCAAGTGTCTCATGCTCGGTGATGGCGACACGCTTGCCCCGATTGAAACGAAACTGCAAGTCGAACTTGAAGGCAAACTCGCCGTCGCCCGTTCGAAACCGTTCTTCCTCGAATTTACGGAAGCGGGTGTGACGAAAGGGACGAGCCTCGCCTTCTTAGCCGAGCACGTCGGCATCGAGCAAGCCCACGTCATCGCTTGCGGAGACGGGAACAACGACTTGACGATGATTGAATGGGCTGGGCTTGGGGTCGCAATGGGCAACGCCAACACAACGGTCAAAGGCAAAGCCGACTTCATCACGAAATCAAACAATGAAGACGGGATCGCGCACGTTATCGAAACGTTCATGGGAACTGTCCTCGTCGATCGATAAATGGACAACTCAGGTTGAATTCAAGGAGGAATTACGATGAATAAAGGATTGAAACGGGCGGGACTCGGACTCGTCGGCACGGCTGTCGCCGGTGCCGCCTATGTATTCTTGTCCCCGAAACCGACCTCACGCCTCGTCAAAACCTCATTTGCCGGCGGGAACGAAGTGGCCATTAAAGGGTTCGAGGAAGTCGTACAAAAAACGTCGGTCCGTAAAGACATCGACTACCATTCGGCTTACGAGAACGGAACGTTCGACTTGATTCGCTACGAAGGTGAGAAGCAGATCGTCCCAACCATCTTTTGGGTGCACGGCGGTTCATTCGTCGGTGGCGATAAGGCCGACGTCTTCAAGTATGCGACGTCGATTGCAAGCAACGGCTACAACGTCGTCAGCGTCAATTATGCGCTCGCTCCAGACGTCACGTACCCCGTCCCGCTCCAACAACTTGAAGAGGCATACACGTATATCGCTGAAAACAATGACCGCTTCCGGCTCGATCTCGACCGTGTCTTCTTTGCGGGCGATTCGAACGGGGCCCAACTTGTGGCCCAATTCGTCGGAATCCAATTGAACGATGGCTACGCACCGTCTGCCGAAGTGAAGCAAATCGTCCCGAAATCGTCGATTCTCGGCACGGTTCTCATGTCGGGTCCGTACGATTTGAAACGGAGCATCGTCGAGTCATCGAAGGCGGTCAACCGCTTCTTGTTCAAACGGATTGGTTGGGCTTACTTCGGAACGTACAATTGGGAAGACTTGCCGGTCGTCGCGGAAGCGTCGCCGCTCGTAAATATCCCGGCCACGTTCGTTCCGACGTTTATCACTGACGGCAACACCGGTTCGTTCGAAACGCAAGCGAAAGAATTTGCGACGATCCTCTCCGGTCGTGCGGACGTCACGAGCGTCTTTTATGACCGAAACGAGCACACACTCGGCCACGACTACCATTTTGAGATGGATAAGCCGGCAGCCAGTGCCACGTATCGCCGTTTAATCACGTTCTTGCGTGAAACGACGCGTTAACAAATAATCCCCGCCCATCGTTGGGCGGGGATTATTTTTGTCAGTTGAGCAATGCGAGCGCGCGGCCGATCAACTCATGCCGCGATGGCGACGTCTCACGTAACGCGTGCAACCGTTCCGTCAACGCCTGTCGAAGCGCATCGGACTCGACGAGCTCCAAACATTCGATGTGGAGCAACCAAGCATCGGGATGATCGGCAAGAATCGTCGGCACGAGCTCATCAATCGACTCGCCTTGCTCCCGCATATTGCGAATTCGATTGAACATCGGGTCATCGTTCGTCCAAACACGGGCGTCACGTTCGATGCGGACCGGCTTCTCCAAGATGACGAGTTCTTCAATCTCGGTGCCTGGGAAGATCGATGGGAGCGTGTCTTGTCTCACTTCGAGTGTCTCCAGTTTAATCTGTCGTCCTTCGATGGTGACGACGACGTCTTCGAACTGTAACGCTTCCGTCGTCTCGCTGACGAGGCGTCCGTCCAGTCGAATCCCTGCCGTCGCCAATACGTCTTGAAGCGGTCCGTCGAGAACGAGTACGCCGTGGTTCTGTAAGTTCGTCAATTGACCGTGATTGACGTTCACACAGTCGTCCCACTGGACGAGCGCACGTGCCCCGGAGCGTGTCACGTGACGAATCACACCGACACGGTCCGTCCCGTCTTCAAGCCGGACAGTCGATTGACTGCCCGACGCGAGCGCTTTCTCGAGCGAGGCGATTCCACCTTGGTTGACCGCCATCCGTGACTCGAGTTCGTCTAGCGCGTCCTTCAACGCTTCAAAGTCCGGGATGACGAACAACTCGCGTTGCATATTCGTCACGTCCTGTTTCGTTTCGAGTGCGTGCTCTAAATTGAACGGATGTTTCGTGACGGCGTCAGTCAAACAATGACGGCTCTCCCCGACCGATGATAACAGTCCCGCCCCGTAGATGAGCGGGTTGTCCACCTCACCGATGAGACCGAACTCGACCGTCCACCAAAAGATGCGGGCGACTTGTTGCGCTTCAGAGAAGCCGGTTACTTGGGCTTTGGCCGCATGAACCGCCGCTTCGGCTGCCGCGATCTCCTCGTCCGTCGAGTTCGCATTCTCCTTCACGACGGTCAATCGTTTCAGTGCTGCGAACGAGGCGTGTTCTTCACGATTCATGAACGCTTTCGCTCCAAGCTGTCCGAACCGCTTCACGATTTGGGAGAACTCCGGATCCATCAACATCGGTGCATGACCAGCCGCCTCGTGGATGATATCTGGTGCCGGACTGTACAAAATATTCTCGACTTTACGAATATCGGTCGCGACCGGCAACATGCCGTTGCCTTGGAAATCAAAGAAAGCGACGCCTGGGATGAGTCCATCGACCGCGACCGTCGACCAACCGGCCGCTCGCATCTCTTCGGTCATCTTTTCAACGTCAGGGAGACGCTCTGGCCCCATGCCCGTCTTTTTCAACCCTTTGATGTAGAACGGGTGTGCCTTCCCTTCAAGCGTGTGCAAGTTCAGTCGCAAGACGAAGCGCCAGACAGCATGATCCGTCGGCGTGTACTCGTCGTAGAACTGTGGCGAAATATGTGGGGCCAAATGGCGTGGAATGATTTGTGTGAGCATGATGTTTCCTCCTTTGATTGACTGAACGTAAAAAAGTCCCTATCGATTCACTCGATAGGGACGACGATGCCGCGGTACCACCCTGATTACTAGACGATGTCTAGTCACTCTATTCCGATAACGGGGGACCGCTCAACAAGTGAGAGCTCGCGAACTGTAATTCGATTCATCTTTTGGGCGTGTTCACAGCACCACACGCTCTCTGGGCCAGGGAAGATGTCTCTACTTCGGTTCGGTCATCGCTTTTATACTGTTATACAGTTATGCTTCTATGCGCATGTGCTTTTAAGCGCTAAAGTATCTTGTTGGTAGTAACGATAACAGACCGTTTGAATGTCGTCAACAAAAAACAGTCCGCATCTGCAGACTGTCACAAACACCAATCAATTTCAGGTTGTCCCCACTCGTTCAACTTCGCGTTCACTTGCGAGAACGGCTTCGATCCGAAAAAGCCGCGATGGGACGAGAGCGGGCTCGGATGGACCGACGTCAAGACGGCATGTTGCGGGCCAATCCATTTCTGTTTCTTCTTCGCGTCGTTCCCCCATAAGACGAACACGATCGGCTCTTCACGCTGCCCCAGTCGCTCGATGATGGAGTCGGTGAACTGTTCCCAGCCCTTCCCGCGGTGAGACCCGGCCTTGCCTGCCTCGACCGTGAGGGCGGTGTTGAGCAATAGCACGCCTTGTCGGGCCCATTTCTCCAAATTGCCGCTGGTCGGGACCGGACAGCCGATATCGTCCTGCAATTCTTTAAAGATATTACGGAGTGACGGTGGAAGGCGGACGCCGTCTTGGACCGAGAAACTGAGTCCATGCGCTTGGTTCGGTCCGTGATAGGGATCTTGCCCGAGGATGACACATTTGACGTCCTTGAACTTCGTATAGACGAACGCGTTCCAAATATCTTCTCGCTCCGGATAGACGGTCGATGTCTCGTACGCTTCATCGACGAACGCTTTCAAGTTAGTAAAATAAGGCTCGGCCATCTCGGATGCGATGATGTCGCTCCAATCCCCAAGCAGGCGATTTGATAACTGTTCTCCCATGTGTTTCTCCCCTTTCCGTCTTATCATACCCGAATTGATGGCACACAAAAAGACGAGCCCGATTGGACTCGCCTTGATAATTATACTGTGACTGCGCCTGCGACTTCTTTCGCAAGTGCTTCGGCTTTCGCTTTTGCGTCAGCAACGATTTCTTCGATTTTGTCTGGGTATTGGTTCATTCCTTCAACTGGAAGTGTCGTCACTTCTGTCACGCCGACAAATGCGAGCGCTTGACGGAGGTAAGCGTCTGCGAAGTTGAGGTCCGTACCCGTGTAGATGCCACCCGTACCTTGGATGTGGATCGCTTGTTTGTTCTCGAGAAGACCGACTGGACCTTGCTCTGTGTAACGGAATGTTTTACCAGCCGTCAAGACGCTGTCGAGGAACATTTTCATGCGTGCTGGGAAGAAGAAGTTCCACATTGGCGTCGCGAACACATACATGTCAGCTTCCATGAACTTCTCGAGCATACCGTTCATTGTTGCGACTTTAGCCGCTTCGACGTCTGTGAGTGCTTCGCCTGATGCGAATTTGCCCCATGCGCTGAGGACGTCGCCATCGATTTCTTGGACATCGACATCGTAAAGTTCAATCGCTTCAACTTCGAGTGACGCATTCTCGTTCGTGAGTGTCGTCATGAATGTTTCAGCGACTTGTTTGCTGTATGACAATTCTGTCGGTTTCGGGTTAGCAGATACGTATAATACCTTTTTCATAATGGGTTCCTCCATAAAAGTAATCTCTATTTGTAACAACAGTTTGAACTATATCATCTGTATATCTCGCAGTCAATTATTTTAACTTCAAGATAAATGAGTCAAAAAAAACAGGCAGGCGTCATTTGCCTGCCGCGTTATAACCGACCCGTTTTAATAGGTCGATCAGCATTTCCGTCTCCTCTTCACTAAGTGGACCGTAAATGTCTTTAAAGATTTCGATATGCTCGGGATAGACGACGTCCATCAAACGCTTGCCTTCTTCGGTCAACGAAGCATACGTAACGCGTCGGTCAGATGGACAAGCCACACGTTCAATCAAGCCACGTTTTTCAAGCTTATCGATCACGTATGTGACACTGCCGCTCGTAATCAAAATTTGATCTCCGATTTGCTGGAGCGGGGTATCCCCTCGTTTATACAATACGGATAAAACACCGAACTCTGTTGAATTCAATTGGTGGCGTCTTAAATCGTCCTTTACACGGTCACTGATCGCGTCCATCGCCCGCGCTAAAACGATCCACGCCTTCAATTCGAGTGATTCAATCATGTCGGTTTCACCTCAATTCGTTCATCATTTACCTTTAGTATAGCAGGACATGAGCAGTATACGGTGGGAAAAACGCTTCGTCAAGAAACTTCTTCATTGTCGCCCCTGTCTGAAACGTATAGAATGGAATTATTGCGATTTTTAGAAAGGGTGGACGGTATGCGTGAGTATTACGAGATTTCATTGACGATTAAACAAGCCTATTTGAGTACGGTCATCGAGTTGTTGAACCGGGAAGGGATCGCCCCAGACTATGCGCTCGAAAAAGAAGGCGCGGTCTTTTTATTGTTCAACCACTTACCATGGCCGAACGTCACGCGCGAACCCCATGCGGTCGAACGCTTTTTGTTGACGTTGGCGCGTGAGGACTATTTGTTCGTCAAAACGAAACGCAAGTCCCCCGTCCCGGACCATGAACCGGTCGCCTGCATGGGCGCGTTCGACTCACCGTTCCATGAGCATTTGAAGATTGAACTCGCCGTCGACGAATCGGATGCGAGCCATCTCGATATGTCGGCGTTCCGGCACTACTGAACAACACATCTGTGTTGTTTTTTTTATGACTAGTCTGGGCATATGACGGGAATAGATGACAATATCTGAGTGTGAAAAGGAGAATGTGCTTTGATGGATACAGTCATGTTAATCGTCAACCCATCGTCTGGGAAAGAGTTAGGGAAAGAACACGCCGCGGCAGCGGAGGAAGTCTTACGTGAGCGTTACGGGAACGTCGATGTCCGGTTCACGGAGAAAGCCGACGATGCCACCCATTTCGCAAAAGAAGCGGCATCGAAACAATATAAAGCCGTCATCGCGATGGGTGGCGACGGGACGTTGAACGAGGCCGTCACCGGTCTCGCCGAAGCCGACCATCGTCCTGATTTCGGCATCATCCCGCTCGGTACCGTCAACGACCTCGCCCGCGCGCTCGGCGTCCCGAGCGATCCCGCAGATGCCATCGAGGCGCTCAAGACAGCTCAACCGACACCCATGGATATCGGCAAATATGAGAACGGCTATTTCATGAACGTCATCGCCATCGGGCTCATCGCCGAGGCCGTCGACGAGGTCAGTGTCGAGGAGAAAACGAAATGGGGCCCGTTCGCCTACTTGATCGAAGGCATCAAAGCGTTCCGCGAACATAGCCCGTATGCGCTGTCGGTCCAAGCCGATGAGCACACGTTCGACGGAGACGCCTATTTGGTCGTCATCGCCCTCACGAACTCGGTCGGCGGGTTTGAGAACTTTGAACCGGACGCTGAGTTGAACGATGGCTTGCTTCATGTCTACTTATTTGAAAACCTCGGCTTCAAAGACGCGGTCCAACTCGCACCTGCCCTGTTCACCGGCAAGTTGAAAGAAACGGACAGCGTCACGTCGTTCACGACGAAACGCGTGCATGTCGACTCACCAGAATCGCTTCCGGTCAATGCTGACGGCGACACGGGTGGTCAGCTGCCGCTCACGTTTGAAGTACTCCCGAGTCATTTGAACGTTTTGAAGCCGGTCGAGTAAAACAAGGATTTTCCCCCTTAAACGCGAAAGAAAGTCACGGAAAGGAGGGGAAAGGATGACCATCTCGCTCGTCCCTTTACAGGAAGCGTCGAACGCCATCGTCGCAACGTTCAATCGTTGGAACAACGACCCGACAATCGTCCATTTGATTCGTCCCGTCCGCTCGGAGGAAGAACTCGCCGCCGAACATCACATGACGGTCGAGGACTTGACGGACCGCCTCCGGACCCATGACATCTTCCTCATCTACGCAGATGACGTGCTCGTCGGTGAGGTGAATATCATCTATGATGCCCCGCATCTTTACGACAACGAACGCGGAAGCGCCTGGCTCGGACTCGTGATTGGAGAGCCGACCGGTCGCGGGAGAGGTGTCGGTACAACGGCCCTCACCCTGTTAGAAGAACGACTGCGTGCACAAAATGTGCCTCGCATCGAGCTCGGTGTGTTTGGGTTCAATGAAGCGGCTCATCACCTTTATCGAAAGGTCGGCTACACGGAAATTGCCCGGATCGAGGCGTTCACTTATTGGAACGGTCGATTTTGGCCGGATATCCGGATGGAAAAACGATTGGATTGAATAAGGCCTTCCTCGCATCGAGGAAGGCCTTTCGTCAGTTATTTAAATTCTCGACTTCGACGACGCGGAACCCTTTTTGTTCGAGTTTCGCGACGATTTTGTCTTTCTTCGGCTCGTCGCAATCAGGCGGCAACGTGATCAATACCCGGCGCAAGACTTTACTCTTGGCATCGAGCGTCATGAGACTGGCAATCGATGAGTATTTGCTGATGATTTTCGTAATCTTCTCAAGCGCCCCCGCTTGCTCACTGAGTGCGATTGTGACGACATAACTCCCCGTGTCACGACTCCATGCCTCTTCGAGCATGCCGAGCATCTTCCCGTGCGGCAAAATCCCGTAGAATTCGTTGCTCTCATCTTTCAAGACCGCGATATACGGTAATTCTTTGATTGAGAAGAACACTTTGAAGAAACCGTCCGATTCATGGACGTACTTTTGCGTGTTCTTGATGAGCTCCATGACGTTGTCGTCTAGGCTCGCCCCACTCATCCCGTGGCGATAAATATGCATTTTATAGATATTACCGCGGAAAAACGTTCCCGTCTCATCGAGCACAGGGACACAGCGGTAGCCTGTCTTTTCGAGCGTGTCGAGCGCCTCGCGTAATGTCGCCTTTTCACTGATTGTGACGACATCTTTCTTCGGAATGCATAAGCTATGCACTAACATGCGGTTTTCCTCCTAGCCAATTGAAAGTGGTCTACACCCTATTCATTACTATTCCCCAAATATGATTGAAATCCTGCCATCAATTTTCGAAACTTATTCCGGCGCGAAAATGACCTCGGAATTTGTCGTAGCGTCAAAAAGTCGTTATAGTGAAACTATCCAAACAGACAAAGGGGATTGAACGACTATGACAATGAAAAAAGCGTTAACGATCGCTGGCTCGGATACGAGCGGCGGTGCAGGCATCCAGGCTGATTTGAAGACGATGGAAGAGCTCGGTGTTTACGGGATGACCGCACTCACGGTCATCGTGGCTCAAGACCCGCATAACGCGTGGCACCACGAAGTATTCCCGATCGACACGACGTTGATCGAGAAACAAATCGATACGGTCCTCGCCGGAATCGGTGTCGATGCCGTCAAGACAGGCATGCTCCCGACGCCAGAGATCATCGAACTCGCCGCTCGTAAAATTAAAGAATACGGCATCCAGAACGCGGTCGTTGACCCGGTCATGGCTTGTAAAGGTGCAGACGAGATTCTCAACCCGGACGTCGCGGTCGCGATGCGCAAGCACCTCGTACCGGTCGCTAAAATCATCACACCGAACTTGTTCGAGGCGCGCATGCTCGCAGGTCTCGATAAAACACCTTCGACGATGGATGAAATCAAAGAAGCTGCTCGTTTGATCCATGAGCTCGGCGCTGAGATTGTCATCGTCAAAGTCGGCGGCAAGCTCGGGTTTGATACAGCATTCGACGTGCTTTACGACGGTAACGAGTATCGTCTCCTTGAGAGCGAGAAAATCGAGCCTGCCTTCACACATGGCGGCGGCTGCACGTTCTCGTCAGCGATCGCGGCCTCACTCGCGAACGGTCACTCGGTCGACGAGGCCATCCAAATCGGAAAAGAGTTTATCACTGAAGCGGTCCGTCACTCGTTCCGCCTCAACCAATACGTTGGCCCGACGAATCATACCGGTTACCGTAAAAAACTAGCAACACAATCTTAACGGGTGGCCCGGGACGTATGTCTCGGGTCATCGTTTCCATTGGAGGGAACCGCGTGAAATCGATTCAACCTACAACTATCCAGACATACTTGGACGCGCATGTATCCATGCCACTCTATGTCCACGTCGAGACGACGAACGGGGCGTATGCGACGCATAACGACCCTGACTTTCATAACGCCGGTATGTTCATCCGCAACGTCGTCATCGAATATAGCATCGGCCAAATCAAAGGCAACGGTCCATATCGGGTCGGCTTGAAGCTCGATCACGGTTGGCTTTACGTCGAAGGATTGACCGATTACGAACAGCATGGGGACCAGCTCCTGCTCGCCGGTCATGACCGGCTCGGTCGCCTCGCCTGCGCCTTACACTTAGATATCAAACCGCTCCCACAAGGAGCCTCGGAGGTGGAAAGCCAATGAATGGACCGTTACTCGTTATTTTTCCGCATCCTGATGATGAAGCGTTCAGCTCGGCCGGGACGATTATCCAACACCATAAGAACGGCTTCCCGGTCACGTACGTCTGTCTGACACTCGGTGAGATGGGCCGCAACATGGGCTCGCCGATTTTCACAACACGGGAAGAGTTACCGAAGATTCGCAAGCATGAGCTCGAGGAAGCATGTGCCGTCATGGGCATCGACGACCTCCGCATGTGGGGACTCCGCGATAAGACCGTCGAGTTCGAAGACGAAGCGGAACTCGCTGGACGGTTCAGCGCTTTAATCGAAGAAGTGAAACCGGCCCGCGTCATTTCCTTCTACCCGGGCTACGCCGTCCATCCCGACCATGAGGCGACAGCACGAGCGGTCGTTCGAGCGCTCCAAGAGATGGATGAAGCGAGTCGTCCAGAGTTTTTAGGCGTCGCCTTTGACCATCGCACCGAAGCGGAACTCGGAAAGCCGCACGTCCTCATCGAAGTCGGCGACGAGAGTGCCGCGAAACGCGAGGCGTTGCTCGCCCACCGCTCTCAGACGGAAGGATTGCTGCGGGCCATCGACAACGCAGAAAACGCCCACGTCATGGAGTTACTCCAACGTGAGCGTTTCTATCACTATCCGTTCTCATGATTCGTAAGCGAGACGCGTCATGTACAAGAGTGCACCGACAGCCCCGAGGCCAATCAACGTTCCCAATACGACAACGATATGTTCCATGTTCTCACCTCTACTTGGTTATACGAACTTGATGGATCATTGGTTTCAAAGCGCATGTGCTGACATGCGCTTTTTTTCTTAGAAGTACAAGAAGTAAATGATAGCCGCCAACACGATGCGATATATGGCGAACGGCGTCAATTTGACTTTATTGATCAACTTCAAGAAGAACTTGATCGACAACAGCGCGAATAAGAACGCGCTAATGAATCCGACGACGAAGACCGGGAGGGTCGCCATCGTGAAGTACTCCCATTTGCTGTAGAGCGAGAGCGCACTAGCACCGAACATAATCGGTACGGCCATGATGAACGTGAAGTCCGCCGCGGCCCGGTGACTCATCCCTAAGAGGACACCGCCCGAGATGGTCGACCCTGAGCGTGAAAAACCTGGCCAGAGCGAGAAACATTGAATCAAGCCGACACCGAGCGCCTGCTTGTACGAAATCTCATCGAGCGTTGCTGTCGTCTGACGCTTCACGCCTGACAAATCGGCGGCAATCATGAAGAATGCGCCGATGACGAGCCCGATCAAGACCGTCTTGATTGAAAACAAATGTGTGTCGATGTAATCCTCGAACATCAACCCGAGCACAGCGGCCGGGAGCAGCCCAATCAAAATATGTAACACATTCAATTTGTTCGTCGGCCCGCTGTTACGAATCGCCAGCAATTCTTTCGGGTTCAGTAACTCCTTGAACCGACTTCGAAACACGACGATGACCGCTAAAATCGAACCGAGCTGAATCACGATTTTAAACGTGTTCGCGACCTCTTGACCGAGGAAGCTGCTCGAATTGAGCCATAGGTCGTCCACAAGAATCATGTGCCCCGTCGACGAGACCGGGGCGAACTCTGTCATCCCTTCGACGACCCCTAACAAAAATCCAATCAGTAACTCATACCATTCCATCGTCTGTCTCCTACTCCAGTATTGTTTCTTATCATACACGGTTGCTTCTCCGCCCGCCTCGGTCTTGAGGCGTAAAAAAAGGATGCTCGCTTAAGCATCCTTTTTCCAAGTAACGAATATGATGAGCAATTGATGCATACAAACGACGATCCCAATCCATAAAAAGGCAACGAAGAGCGTCATACCGGCCCCGATCACAAACACTAGTCCGATGAGGATGATACTAACGTGCAGCAACATCGAGACGGATGACTCGGTCGTCGCCCGGATGACAGACGGGACACGGTGATGCAACGCCCCGAGATAGAGCGGTTCGACGATGCCGATAAGAAACGCCATGCCTGCCATCCAGACGAGTCCGACTTGTCCTGGGAAAAAGCCGAGAATGACAAAACCGAGACCGATGCCCCAACCGATTCCGTGCAACCAACGAGCGACCGTCGTGATGTGTAACAGGACCGGGGCGAGCAGTTGCCCTGGTATTTGAATGAGCAACAGGACAGTCGAAATCATTCCGAACCAATAGATGGAAACTTCGACGTCACGGGCGTACAACTGCCAAAACTCATCGATGAAGTTGAACGCACCGATTGTCACGATGAACACCGACGACAAGGCAAGCAGCTGGTGGTCGTGCCACACGAAGCGAAAACCTGCCCCGATGTCCGCCCATGTCATTCGTTCCTCTGTCACGACTCGTCTCGGCTCGACAAGGCCGAGGCTACATGCTGTCGCGATAAACAAACTGACAATCGACAGCACATAGTTCAGTTCAAACGGGAAGCGTGTGGCCAGCAAGGCGCCGCTGATCGCCGCGAGAACGGCTGCAACGATTCCGATGACATTCAACCGGCCGACCCAGCGCTCGAACGCCTCCGTCTTCCCATCCTGTTCAAGCGTCTCATAGAGCAGTGCATTCTCCGCCCCGCTCCGGAGCGCCGCCCCAATGCCTGACAAGGCGATGGCTAAGGCGAAACCGCCGAACGAAAAGGACACAAGTAACACGACAAAGGAACCCCACTCGAGTGCAGTCCCGATTTGCAACAGACGTCGCCGTTCCAAGCGATCGGCTAACACCCCGGTCGGCACTTCGAGGATGACGACGAGGACAGCATAGAGCATTTCGAGATAGACGACTTCTTGCATCGTGATCGTCCGCGACTCCCAAAACAGACGCTCAATCGTGTAGGCTGGGATGAGCGCCTCGAACCAACGCATCCATCCAAGCAACGTAACGTTTCGACCGACTTAGCTAGGTGAACGTGCTCGTTTCATCTAAATCTCCTCCTTATTCACCTATTCCCGATTGCACAAAAAAAGCCACGGGAAATTCCGTGGCCAGACGATTATTTGAGCAGATTAAGGATTTCGCGATTGAACGCCGGGATGTCGTCCGGTTGACGGCTTGTCACCAGCTGTTCTTGGCAGACGACGACTTCTTTGTCCGCATACTTCGCACCGGCATACTCCATGTCGACTTTAATCGACTTATAACCGGTTGCATCGCGGCCTTCGAGCGTCTTCGCCGTAATCAACAGTTGTGGGCCGTGACAGATAGCGAACACAGGTTTCTTCGCGTCCATGAACGCTTTCGCGAATTGAACGAATCGCTCGTCTTCACGTAACAAGTCGGGTGAGAACCCACCTGGTAACAGCAACGCGTCGAAGTCTTCCGGCGACACGTCATCGATTGCTTTGTCGATCGTGACTTTCGACTCGCCTTGTTTGCCTTCAACCGTGTTACCGGCTTTCTTTTCAATCGTGACAACTTCGTGCCCCGCTTCCACCAATGCGTCGCGTGGACCCGTGAACTCTACGTCTTCAAACATATCTGTGATTAGCGTTGCTACTTTTGCCATATTGAAAACACTCCCTCATTATTTTTATGCACATAAGGAGTGTTCCACACCTAACCGGCCCATAAACATTCAACGAAACTTCGAGACGTACGGATTGGCTCGTTCGAAGAAGCGGTACGGGTAATCGCGTGCTTCGCCCGTATTCGGAATCCCTACGCGCGGACCGGCCTCGATGTCTGGAATGACGTCCCCTTCGACGATATAGAGCGGTTCATGTTGGAGCGAATGCCCATACAGGTCCATCGTGATCCCGAGCGCTTTCGTCAGTTTTCCGGGTCCGTTTGTCTGGTCGAATCGCTTGATGCCGGGACGATTCGCCTCAATGATGCCCTGTCCTTCAATCGGCTCGATGGCCCGAATGAGGACGGCTTCCGGCGTGCCGACCGGACCGCTCACAACATTGAGCAGCGTGTGTGTATGCATCTGATACGTATAGACGTGTCCAGGTAACCCGAACATCACCTCGGTCCGATTCGTCCGTCTGCCGCCGAAACTGTGGGCCGCCCGGTCGATGGCACCGAGATAAGCTTCCGTCTCGACGATCTTTCCGACGATTTGACCGTCGAGATGATCATGGACGAGATAGTGACCAAGTAACGAACGGGCCAATTCGAGCGTCGGTTGCTCATAAAATGATGGATCGAGTCGTTTCATCGTCATCCCTCCTCGGTCTCATTTTCTCAAATGAAGGCGGAAAGACACAAAAAAGATGCCCTGAACGATTCAGGACATCTTTTAAATTATGATGCGATCCGCATCGCCTCACGTTGCTTTCCCAACTTCACGTATCCGAGAATGATCGAGAAAATCGGGCTGAGCCAGAGGAAGAAGGCGAACGGTGCGTATTCAAGTACCGGTACCCCGAGCGTGGCCGCGAAGAATGCACCCGACACGCCCCATGGGATGAGCGGGTTGATCACCGTCCCGCCGTCTTCAAGAGCACGTGACAAGTAACGGGGATCGATGCCGCGATCGATGAACCCTTGTTTGAACGCCTGACCTGGAAGCAAGATCGACAAGTATTGCTCACCCGCGAGCAAGTTGACACCAATCGAGCTGAGGACGACCGACAAGACCGAGCTGCCTGGTGACTTCAACCGTTCGAGCAATGCGTCGACGATCGCTTGGAACACACCAAGTTCGCGGAGCAATCCACCGAACGCGAGCGCGATCAAGACGAGGCTGACCGACCAGAGCATCGACTCGAGTCCGCCACGGTCGAGTACGGCCGCAATCGTCTCATTCTCGACGCCCGATTTGAATCCGGCCTGCATGACGCCAAACCAGTTCGTGACGTTCCAGTTGCCTTGGACAAACCCTGCCGTCAACACACCGGCGAACATGCCGACGAGCATCGTCGGCAAGACCGGCATCCGGCGGAAGGCGAGAACGGCAACTAGGATTGGCGCGAGCAAAGTCAGCCATGATAAGTTGAACCGCCCGGCGAGCGCCGCCTGTGCCTCAGCGATTTGTGTCGTATCCGCCGCTTGCCCGCTCCGACCGAGGATTGTGAACAAAACAAGGGTGATTAGGAAAGCCGGGACGGTCGTCCCCATCATGAAACGGATATGGTCGAACAGTTTGACACCGGCCACGGCCGGCGCGAAGTTCGTCGTATCTGACAATGGGCTCATTTTGTCGCCGAATAATGCACCTGAGACGATTGCCCCTGCGGCAAGCGCCGGAGAAATCCCGAGCGCCATCCCGATACCGAACAAGGCGACCCCGACCGTACCGACCGTCGTAAAGGCACTGCCCGTGAACGACGAGACAATCATTGTGATAAGCAAGACGCTCGGCAAGAACCATTGCGCTGAGATTGTATCTAAACCGATGGAGAGGATCGTCGCCACCGTACCAGACATCTGCCATACACCAATCAACATCCCGATCAACAGTAAAATCAAGACCGGCATGATGGCTTCACGGATCCCGCTGATCATCGCGGCTTCGATTCGTTTAAAATCACGCGTGCGATAATACGCGTAACCCCCTATTAATACCATTGTGCCAAAGATCGCCATGTGTGGCGTCGCTTTGGCCAAAAACATCAGTGCGAGCAGGGAAATACCGCTCATCAGCACGACGAATACAGCCTCTTTTCCTTTCATCTGCATCGACGTCCCCTCCTTTCAGTTCCATTATTTTCTACCTAACCGCTTAAACGCTTTTATGCGCGAAAGTGTTTCAGTGATGTTCTTTACTATACCTGCTTCTCTTTTCCCTGTCAAACGTCTTTTTATGGTAAAGTAAACGCTCGAGGGTGACCTCCGGAGTTCGTAACCTCCTCCGACATCAAAACTAGCGAAAAAGGAAGTGTGCACGTTGCAACACGAAAAAGCATTGGTCGTCTTTAGCGGCGGTCAAGATTCAACCACCTGCCTATTTTGGGCAAAACAACAATTCTCTCATGTGGAAGCGGTGACGTTCGCCTACGGGCAACGCCATGACGCGGAAATCGAGGTCGCGAAAGAGATTGCGGCCGAACTCGATGTCCCGCACCACATCCTCGACTTGTCCTTACTCGGACAACTCACCTCTAACGCGTTGACGAGACACGATCTCGACATCGACAATGCGGACGTCCCAAACACGTTCGTCGATGGACGCAATCACTTATTCTTATCCTTTGCGGCCGTCATGGCCAAACAGCTCGGTATGCATCACATCGTCACCGGCGTATGTGAGACCGACTTCTCAGGTTATCCGGATTGCCGGGACCAGTTCGTCAAATCCTTGAACGTGACGCTCAACTTGGCGATGGACTATCCGTTCGTCATCGACACACCGCTCATGTGGCTCGACAAAAAGCAGACGTGGGAACTCGCGGACCGACTCGGTGCGTTCGATTACGTCAAAGAACGGACGCTCACGTGCTATAACGGCATCCTCGGAGCAGGTTGCGGCGAATGCCCGGCTTGCGTGCTCCGTCAAAACGGCCTCGCCGCGTATGAGGAGGTGCGCGTATGAAGAACGCCCCATTCCTCGCCCCAACGAGTGTCGAAGCCAAACAAGACGGCTCGCTCATCTATTGTCCGCACCGCGTCCAAATCGTCAAAGAAGTGACGTTTGACGCCGCCCATCATTTGTTCGATTACGACGGTAAATGTCGAGCGCTACACGGACATACGTATAAATTGCAAATGGGTATCAGCGGTTTTCTCGATAACCGTGGCATGACGCTCGACTTTGGCGATTTAAAAGCCATCTTTAAAGAAGAACTCGAACCATACCTCGACCATCGTTATTTGAATGAGTCGTTACCTTATATGAACACGACTGCCGAAAACATGTGCTACTGGATTTTCGAGCAGCTCGCCAAACACTTGCCTGACGAGCGCGACGTCCGCGTCGAATTCGTCAAACTGTACGAGACGCCGACGTCGTACGCCGAGTTCCGCCGCGAATGGTTGGTGGACTGATGAAAATCCCTGTCCTCGAAGTGTTCGGCCCGACGTTTCAAGGGGAAGGCCGCGCCATCGGACAAAAGACGATGTTCGTCCGGACCGCCGGTTGCGATTATCGCTGTTCGTGGTGCGACTCCGCCTTCACGTGGGACGGCTCGGAAAAACCCGACATGCTGACAGCCGACGAGGTGATCGAACGGCTCGACGCGCTCGGCGTGTACGATTATGTCACCATCTCGGGCGGTAACCCGCTCCTCATCGCCGCGATGAAAGACTTGGTGACGAAACTGAAGGCGCGTGACGTCAAGCTTGCCGTCGAGACGCAAGGCAGTCGCTATCAAGACTGGCTGTCTGACATCGACGACGTGACGCTCAGCCCGAAACCACCTTCTTCCGGCATGACGACCGACTGGGAGAAACTCGACGCCATCGTCGAACGACTGCGCCCCGAACAGATGACGTTCAAAGTCGCCGTCTTCGACGAAATCGACCTCGCCTATGCGAAATCGGTACAGACGCGCTACACCCCGGACGTCATGTACTTATCGGCCGGCAATCCCGAGCCCGGTGCGGACGGTGACATCACCGACGCCCAGCTCCGTCGTTTGAAAGAACTATGGGAGGACGTCGCCCGCGACCCGTCATGGCAAAGCGTCCGTGTCCTGCCGCAGCTGCACACATTACTGTACGCCAACGAACGTGGCGTCTAAGGAGAATAACTATGAGACCAGAAGACTTACAAGACTTGTCGCTCCTCGGACAGAAGAGCGTCCCATACATTTTTGAATACGCACCGGACGTCCTCGAGGCGTTCCCGAACCGTCACCCGGAGAACGACTACTTCGTGAAGTTCAACGCACCGGAGTTCACGTCGCTCTGCCCGATCACGAACCAACCGGACTTCGCGACGATTTATATCTCATATATCCCGGACGAGAAGCTCGTCGAGTCAAAATCGCTCAAGCTATATTTGTTCAGCTTCCGCAACCATGGGGACTTCCATGAGAACTGCATCAACGTCATCGGAAAAGACCTCGTCAAGTTGATGGAGCCACGCTATCTCGAAGTGTGGGGCAAGTTCACGCCACGCGGCGGCATCTCGATCGATCCGTACTACAACTACGGCAAACCGGGCACGAAATACGAAAGAATGGCTGAACATCGCTTGTTCAATCACGACCTGTATCCTGAGACGGTCGACAACCGTTAACCAAAAAGTAGGCGCTCAACGGGAGCGCCTACTTCTTTTTATAGCGATTAACTTGTCGTTTAATCGGTTCCCGGAATACCGTCGCGACGAGCGTCAGGACGACCAAGACGACGAGGGCGAGGATGATTAACTTAAAGTCTCCGCTCGCGAGGCTACTGCCGAGGAAATTGTTGGCGAACGCACCCGGGATCATCCCGACCGTGGTCGCGAAGACATAACCCGGGAGTCTCACTTTCGCGAGCCCTGAGGCGTAACTGACCAAGTCAAAGTTGACGAGCGGGATCAAGCGTAAAATCAAGACATAGAAAAATCCATCCTCCTCGATTTTATGCTGCACCTTCTCATAGTTGCTCGTCTCGAAATGGTGGAGAAAGCGGTCACCGAAGCGAATCGCGATATAGTAAGCGACGAGCGCGCTGAGCGTGGCCCCGATGACCGTATAGACGACACCAGGCAGCGTCCCGAACGCCAATCCACCGGCGACGGACAAGACCGACGTCGGAAATAAAATCAACGGGCGAACGGTGAACAGTAAAATATAGACGAGCGGGGCGAGCCACCCGAATTGAACGATATAATCGCGAATCTCACCCGGTCGCAAGTCGATCCACTGATAAAGGAACGTCGCGGTACCGAAGACGAGCAAGACGATGGCAATGATCCATTGCGTTTTCCACTTGTTCATCGGTCGACCTCCTCTCTTTCTTCCATCATATCGCCTCACCTCGAAAAAGTAACGCCTTCCTTTTTTTAGGAATCGCAGTATGGTACGGTTAAAAAAAGCAGAAGGAGGAATCCCTATGTACTTGGCAGATGCCATCAAGTTGAAACACCTGCTTCTGAAGCAGATTGATAAGTTGCTCGAAGAAGTCGAACGTGTCGCATTCATCGAACTCGAGAAAGATGAGCCGCTCCCGACGATCCAGTCCCGTTCACTCGAGGATATCGAAGTTGAGCTCGAGGCGATCCGGACCGATTTACGCCGTCTTGATCGTCTCGTCTGTGAGGCGAACCTGCATACCGTCATCGAGACGAATGACGGACCGCTCCCACTCGTCGAAGCGATGGAGTTCGCCGTTCAATTACGAGCTCAGGCTCGAATGTATCAAGATTTGGCCGAGCGTCCGAAACGCGAGTTCCAAACGGGTTACGGGGAAGGGACGAGCGTCATCAAGCATGCGCTCTATGACCCGGAACTTTACCGGCTGAAAGCCCGTGACGTCGAAAAACGGGCCAACCGCATCGCCAGCGCTATCGAGTCAGCCAATCATCGGACCGAAATCGAGTTTGACGCAAGTCGTTATATGTAACAAAAACGCGTCGGGAACGTCCCGACGCGTTTTTACATGTGATGATTATGGTGGTCATGATGGTGTGAGCTCGAACGGCGTCGCGGGACCGGCTCATCGGCGAACTTCTCCCCGTCCAAGATGCCGAGCCGTTTGTATTGGCGGTCGACCCGCTCTTTCGTCTCGTCGTGCACGTGCGACGACTCCATAATCAAGTGATAGCTGCCGAGCGCAACCCGGAACGGCTCCATCTGTGTCCGCTCGACTGGGAACGACGTCACGTCTCGCAAGTAGTCAGCGAGACGGTTTGCCGATTCGTCACTCGGATGGTCGGCCAAGTCTGACGCGAACTGTTGCATGTCTTTCAATAGACTGTTCGTCTTCACTTGCTTACCGATCCCTCCAATAACAGCGAACACGATAATACCGATAATCAGGAAAAAGATTATCGGGAAAATGATTGGTACTCCACTAAAAAACGAGTCCCCCATCCCTGTTGAATCGATGTATACTTCTTCCCCGAATGCAAACGTATGGACCATGATGTCTCCTCCTTTTTTCTATAATACGGATGCAGCCCCATTTGGTTTCATGCCAACAAAAAAAACCGTGGCATGCGCCACGGCTCAGCGGTCAGTTCAATTGTTTCTCCATCATGATGCGAGGCTCGTTATCCTCTGTATACGCCCCCATGATGTCGTAGCCACACAACAGGTTCAAGATGATGACCCCTTTGTTCGTGTTACGGGCTTTCGTTCGAATCGAATGGAACCCTTGCGCTTTCACCCACTCGAGTTGCGTGTCCATCAGCTTGCGGCCGATGCCATGCTTTTGAAACTCGGGGTGCACACCTCCGGCCCAGCTATAGAAGCGATACGGCTCGGCCTCGTAACCGATTTTGAAGCCGACGAGGCGCTCATCTGAAAATGCGAGCAACACGAGCGGATTCGCATGACGATACAGCCGTTCTTTAAAACGCAGTTGATCGATGTCCCCGTAAAGCGTGCGGTACAGGTTAAAGAATTCCTCTTCGTAGTCTTTGAAATTCGTCGTCACATCTTTCACGATAAATGAACTGGTCGTACTCATCTTTCCATCCCCTTTCAGTATATGGACAAGTTGTTCGTACGCCTGTAACTTTCGCCGTTTACTCCGTTTTTCCTGTCTCACGCGCAAAAGCGGTCAAACCTTTTTGCTTATACACACCGAGCGACCGCTTCGGAAGGCTCTTTACCATCCAATTTTTTAAGATGCGCTGCTTGTCTTCCACCTTCAGTCCATATCCGTCCGTCACGACATGGCGCGCCCGCGTCGTCACATCGTACAACGAGATGGCGGCAGCGACAGAAATGTTCAAACTTTGGACGTATCCTTGCATCGGAATCAAGTAATTGCCGTCTGCCTTGGCGAGCGCTCGTTCCGATACGCCGTGATGTTCGTTCCCGAACAAGAGCACGGTCGGTTTTGACACATCGATGTCCTCAAGTGGGACCGCCTCTTCACTGAGTGCCGTCGCGAGCACTTGGTAACCGTCCGCCTTCAACCGATCGATTGCGTCCTCGATCGAAGGATGTTCGACCACGTCGACCCAGCGATCGGCGCTTTTGGCGATAATCGAGTTCGGCTTGAACTTGGCCCGTCCCTCGACGACGTGCAACGTCTGGACACCGAACGCGTCCGCCGAACGGAGCACGGCCGACTGATTGTGCGGGTCATCGACCCCTTCCGTCAAAATCGTGATATGGTTCGTCCGTAACTCCAGCACTTCCTGCATACGCTTGACGCGGTCGGGCATCAACATGCTGTACAGCAGTCGATCCTCTTCTAATAACAGGCCCGACTGCAACAATTCATCGAGTAATGCCGCTTGCTCTTCTTTTGATAATGCCGATGTTGTCTGTCTCCATCCCATCGTTCTCGCCCCTTTCAACCTTTAGTATTGTAGCGAGATTCGTTCCGACTGACAAGCTAGGTGAGAAACGAGTCGAATATCCTCTCGTTATGAAAATCCATGAAAATTAGGAAAACGGTTGCACAAAGTTATGCAATCGATTACAATCATCTATGCAAGCGATTGCATTGACAGTCGCCATAGACAGATAAAAAGTTCCGTACAGGAAGGAAGCGTATAGCATGAAACAACTCATCTCGTTCGACTTTTGGCAGAAACTCGGTAAGGCCTTAATGGTCGTCATCGCCGTCATGCCGGCCGCAGGTCTCATGATCTCGATTGGTAAATTGATTGGCATGTCAGCCGGAGACGTCAGCATCTTGCTCACGACGGCACGCATCATCGAAGACCTCGGTTGGGGAATCATCGTCAACTTACATATCTTATTCGCGGTCGCCATCGGTGGTTCATGGGCGAAAGACAAAGCCGGCGGCGCGTTCGCTGCACTCATCGCCTTTATCTTGATCAACCGTGTCACAGGCGCCATCTTCGGCGTCAACGGAGCGATGCTCCAAGACCCGGAAGCGACAGTCCAGTCTCTCTTCGGGGCTGACCTTGTCGTCGCCGACTACTTCACATCTGTACTCGGTTCACCAGCACTCAACATGGGTGTCTTCGTCGGGATCATCGCCGGTTTCCTTGGTGGAGCCCTTTATAACAAGTTCTATAACTTCAACAAATTGCCGAACGCCCTCTCGTTCTTCAACGGGAAGCGCTTCGTGCCATTCGTCGTCATTCTCGGTTCGGTCGTTGCCGCCATCGCGTTGTCCATCATTTGGCCGACGATTCAAGGTGCGCTCAACAGCTTTGGTGAATGGATTGCGACGTCACGCAACACGGCACCAGTTCTCGCGCCGTTCATCTACGGTGCGCTCGAACGTCTCCTCTTGCCGTTCGGCCTTCACCACATGCTCACCGTGCCGATGAACTACACGGAGCTCGGTGGCACGTACACGATTTTGACAGGTGCGACAGCCGGTTCGGTCGTTGCGGGTCAAGATCCGCTCTGGTTGGCTTGGGTCACAGACCTCGTTAACCTGCGCGCTGCTGGTGACACTGCTGCATACAACGCTTTGCTCGCTGACGTCGTACCGGCCCGCTTCAAAGTCGGTCAAGTCATCTTGTCATTCGCTGCCTTGATTGGTGCCGCTTACGCGATGTACCGCAACGTCGACGAAGACAAGAAAGCACAATACAAGCCAATGTTCTTGTCGGCTGGTCTCGCCGTCTTCTTGACGGGTGTCACAGAACCGATCGAATTCATGTTCATGTTCGTCGCTCCAGTCCTTTACGTCGTCTACGCGCTTTTGGCCGGTGCCGCCTTCGCTTTAGCGGATGTCATCGACCTTCGTGTCCACGCGTTCGGTGCGATTGAATTGCTCACACGCATCCCGATGATTGTCAAAGCGGGACTGTTACAAGACTTGATTAACTTCTTCCTCGTCTCGGCTGCCTTCTTCTTCTTGAACTTCGGTGTGTTCAACTTCTTCATCAAGAAGATGAACCTTCCGACGCCAGGTCGTAACGGGAACTATATGGAAGAAGTGACAGAGAAATCGACTGTGACAGGCAACGAGCAGGTCATGGGGATTATCGCTCTACTCGGTGGGGAAGAGAACATCGAAGACGTCGATGCCTGCATGACGCGTCTCCGTGTCACAGTCAAAGACATGTCGCTCGTCTCAGAAGAGAGCGAATGGAAAAAGAACGGCGCCATGGGTCTCATCTTGAAAGACCGCGGTGTCCAAGCAATCTACGGCCCGAAAGCCGACGTATTGAAGTCTGATATTCAAGACGTCATCGGTGCATAATCAACAGGCCAGCTCGTACGAGTTGGCCTGTTTTTTCTAAAGGAGGACTATCGTGAATATTTTAACGCTGAACTGTCACGCCTGGTTAGAGGACCGTCAACAAGAGAAAATCGACTCGATCGTTGAACGGATCGCGAGCGAGGAATATGACATCATCGCACTCCAAGAAGTGAATCAACATAAAGAGGCCCCACTCATCGACGGCTTGATTCGAGAGAACAACTTCGCCTATGTGCTCGTCGAGCGTTTGAAAGAGCAAGGCGTCGATTACTACATGACGTGGGACTTCGCCCATTATGGATACGACATCTACGAGGAGGGCGTCGCGATTTTATCGCGCACTCCGTTCGTGTCGACCGAGTCGTTCTTCGTCTCCCAGACGACCGACCCGAACGATTACAAATCTCGGAAAATCGTCAAGGCGGTCGTGGACGGCATGGACGCGCCGACGGCGATTTACTCCTGTCACCTCGGTTGGTGGCATGACGCCGATGAGCCGGTGCGCCATCAGCTCGATGAACTACTTCGTCGCGTCGAGGACGACGACCGCGCCTTGCTGCTCGGTGACTTTAATAACGACGCCTTCATCCGTGGCGAAGGGTACGATTACTTGATCGAGCACGGTCTCCAAGATTTGTTCCATTTGGCGACCGAGCGTGAAGGCGATGCGACCGTCCAAGGCAAGATTGCCGGCTGGGACGAGAACAAGCAGGCGCTTCGCATCGACTTGATGCTGACGAACGCTCCGATCCACGTCTCTCGCCATGCCGTCGTCTTCGATGGCGAGAACGGTCCAATCGTCTCGGATCATGCCGGTGTTGAAGCGACCGCGTTCTGGCGTTAACGTTCGATTTCCCCTTTTAAAAGCCAGCAAAAAAGACACTATGACGGTGTCTTTTTTGCTGGCTTTTTCGTATAAAGGGAGTACAATTTACTTATGAAAAATAAGTTTCTTGAATCACACGATAATGATGAGGTGAATCGCATGGATCAACAGCCAACCAAAGTGAATACTGCGTTTATCATTTTATTGATTGGGGTGTTCATGGCTGCTCTCGATAACGGGATTATTAGCGCCGCTCTCACGACCATCAACGCTTCGTTTGATGTGACCGCAACCCAAGGAACGTGGGGCATCACACTGTATACGTTAGGACTTGCCATCGCCACTCCGATTGTCGGGAAATTATCGGATCGGTATGGACGGAAGAAGCTATTTCTCATTGAAATCGCGATTTTCACGGTTGGATCTCTCGGCGTGGCACTGAGTCCGAACTTCTCGTTTTTCTTAGCGTCACGATTACTTCAATCATTTGGCGGCGGTGGGATTTTTATTATCGCAAGCTCCTATGTCATCAGTACGTACACAAAAGAGAAGCAAGGCAGCATGCTCGGTTTGCTCGGCGGGATGAACGGGATTGCTTCGGTCATCGGCCCGAATATCGGGAGTTTCCTCATCGACCTCACCGGGACGTGGCACTGGCTATTCTTGATTAACGTACCAATCGGGCTATTGTTGCTAGTAGGCGGGTTCTTCTATTTAGAAGAAACGAAAGCGACCGCCTTGTCGAAAATCGACTTCCTCGGTATTTCCTTGCTATCGTTGTCGATTTTAAGCGTCATGTTCGCCATCAATAATCTCGGAACCGGTGATTTATTGCGTAGTTTGGTCTCACAAACCGTGTTCGGATTATTACTGCTTGCAGTCGTCTTATTCGCCCTACTTATGTATGTCGAGAAGAAACGGGAGCATGGAACGCGTTACGACCCGTTCCTCCCGTATAGCTTGCTTCGAAAACCCACATACGCCGTGACGATGCTCATGGCCCTCTTATCGGGAACGATGATTGGAGCCGTCATCTTTATTCCCTCATTCGTAGAGCAAGTGCTCGGAATTCCTGCCGCGAAGTCGGGCTACTGGATGACACCACTCGCCATCGCGTCTGGAATCGGTGCTGGGGGCGGCGGATACTTTGTCGATAAACAAGGACCTGTCAGAACGCTAATCTTATCCGGTGTCATTTCAATCATTGGTTACGGCGGGCTCGCGTTTTTCGTCGACACGAAACTTTCGTTCGTCCTCTTCTCCGTCATCGCTGGAATCGGTTTTGGTTTTGTACTCGGCGCACCATTGACCGTCCTGACAGCAAACGCGGCGGGTCGTCAAAAAGGAACGGCGCTCGGGACGTTGTCCGTCTCTCGTCAAATCGGATTGACGATTGCACCGACCATTTTCGGTGCCTTCATTCAAAATGGATTCAGTCAATTAGACACATTGATTCCCCAGAAGTTACGAGCGTATGGAATTGACCCGGCCAGCATCCCGCCTGATCAGCTCAACCAACTCAGTGGCTCGTATGGCGATCTTCAATCTCAAATTGACCAAATTCCTGTAGAAAACGTACGCCTTGCTTTAACGGATGCATTCCAACAAGCCTCCCATTTGGCGTATCAACCAATCTATGTGACAACAAGTGTAGCGGCGCTTCTCATCATCATCTTGGCGCTCGCTTTCCGAAAACAATTCGCACGTGATGCTGAAGTGATGGAGAATCGACCACCACATGACGAGTAATCGATGCGTCGACTCTGGTTTAACCCTTTTCTTTCACAATGTGAGAGAAAAGGGTTTTGCTTTTGACGAAAATTCGGTATGGTTGGAAACGACTGATGTCTAACAACATTTTATTCGAAAGTAGTGATTTATTTTGACGACTACCCCATCGCTCAGTCGGACCGACTGGACGCTTATCTTATCGCTCGCCTTGCTCACGTTCGTGCTCGGGACGAGTGAATTTGTCATCGTCGGGATTTTACCCGATATCGCCGATGGCCTATCGATTTCGATTGCCACGGCCGGAACGCTCGTCTCGGCGTTCGCGATCACCTTCGCCATCGGGACCCCGCTGACGATGTCACTGACGAGCCATTTGCCGAAACGAAAACTGATGCTTACACTCACCGCTGCGTTCATCGTCTTTAACTTGTTCAGCAGCCTCGCTCCGACGTACGGGATATTGCTCGTGCTCCGGATGATGACCGCCGTCGTGACCGGCGTGCTCATCTCGCTCGCCATGCTCGTCGCCAGTGAATCGGTGCCAACCGGGAAGCGCGGCATCGCTGTCTCATTCATTTTCGGCGGTTTCACGATGGCCAACGTATTCGGCGTCCCGCTCGGTACGTTCATCGGCCAACGCGCCGGATGGGAAACAACATTCCTGTTGACGACCGCTTTAGGCGTCGTCGCATTTCTCGCCGTCTACCGTGTCGTGCCGAGCCATTTAACGAGCGTCAAAACGTCGATTGCCGATCAATTGCGCCTATTGACGAACCCTCGCATCCTAATCGCGTTCTTCATCCCGGCGTTCGGCTTCGGCGCGACGTACGTCGTCTATACGTACCTCGTCCCGATCTTAAAAGGCGTGCTCGGCGTCCCGGTCGCCTGGATTAGCCCAATCCTGTTTGCCTACGGGTTCATCTCCATCTTCAGCAATATGGCAGCCGGGAAAATCGCCAGCCATAATCCGATCGGACGGCTCCGGTTCGTCTTTCTCATCCAAGCGCTCGTCTTGGCGGCCTTGTATGTGACGACGTCGAGCGTGACGCTCGGTCTGATCAATATCGCGCTCATGTCGTTCATGGCGATTCTACTGACGACATCGACGCAAATCTACTTGATCGACTTGGCCGAGAAGTTCAATCCGGACGCCAAAGGCCTGGCTTCATCGCTCATGCCGGTCGCAAGCAACGTCGGCATCGGGATGGGCTCGGCGCTCGGTGGTCTTGTCTACGCGAACGCACCCGTCATGACGCTCGCCCTCGTCGCCGGCGCCGTCGCGCTCGTGACAGCCTTGCTGACAGCGGTCAGTCATCAGCTCGACCAACGTTAAAACAGCGTGCCCCATGATGTGGGCACGCTGTTTTCATAACCAATCCAAGATTTGGCCGATCGTCTCGTCGAGTTGTTGTTTGGCGCTGAGCGGGCTATCGTTATCTCCGTCCTGCGGGCCGTACATCCCAAAGTTGGCGTGATTGCCGTCTTTGATTTGATGGAAGACGGCGTCATCCGGGACGTTGTCACGGCTCGCCTCGATATCAGCCGGTGTGGCCAGACCGTCGATTTCCCCGGAGACGGACAAGACACGTAAATCGCTGTCCGCCATCGAACTGATCGGATACGAGGCGAGGAAGATGACCCCCTCGACTTGCGCCTCGTGTTCGAGCGCGTAACCGGACGCCGCCGAACCGCCGAGTGAATGCCCGCCGACGACCCAACGTTCGATATCCGGGTGGGCGGCGATGATATCTTCTGCTGCATCGATATCTGCTATCCCGAGATTCAAGCGCAACGATGGGATGGCGACGAAGACACCTTCTTCCGCCAGTCTGGTGCCATAGTAAGCGTACGCCTCTTTCTCGACTTTCGCCCCAGGATACAGGATGAACCCAACCTCGCTGTCCGTCTGCCCGAACTCGAGACGATTGTCCACCTCCCTCGCCTCAGCCACGTAACCGCGCGCCTCTTCCGTCGGTCCGTACGTCAGTTGCGTCCAAACAAGGAAGCCGATGATGGCGACCAACATGACTCCCAATAGGCCGAGGCCAATCCACTTCAGTTTTTTCTTCATTATATACCTCCATTTGCATCCACTTCCCCGTCACGGTACACTAGTATTAAAAAAGGGAAATATCAGGGGGACACCATGACCAAAAGTTCTGTAACCACGACGATTCAGTGGTTTATTTTTATTTTAGCTACAAACATTGTACCACCGCTCTCGATTGCCGCCTTATTTGAACTGTCGCCGGGCGAGACGATGACGTTCATCTCACGCTCACTGTTCGTCTTCGCACTCTTCAGCATCATCCAGACGCTGCTCGGCCACCGCCTGCCCATCTTAGAAGGACCGGCCGGGATTTGGTGGGGCGTGTTCACACTCTATGCCTCCATCGGTCCAGCGCTTTATGGTAGCGGACAAGAGACGCTCCAAGCGCTCGGTTTCATGTTGTTCTTAAGTGGTGTGCTCGGAGTGGTCATGACTGTCACCGGCCTGTTGCGACGGATGCTGTCGTTGTTTACCCCGCAAGTCCTCGGCGTCTACATGATTTTGCTCGTGTTGCAATTGTCCGGCGCCGTCATAAAAGGCGGCTTCGGTGTGACCGAGGACGGCATCAACACAATCCAAGCCGTGGCGACAGCCGGCCTCGTCTTATTCGCGCTCACGCTCGAGCGGAGCCGGTTCAAGCAGTATGGCCTCGTCATGACGCTCATCGTAGGGTTTTGGCTGTTCAACATGCTCGGTCTCGGGAACCCGATTGTCCGTTCTGATTCGTTCTTCCTCGTCCCTGAACTATTCCCGTTTGGTATGTGGGTATGGGATTGGAACTTACTTCCGACTGCATTCGTCATCACGCTCCTGCTCATGACGAACGTCCTTGCCAATATCAAATTGATTGAGCGCATCGTCAGCTCGCGCGAGAAGCGTCAAATCGAAGGGAACGTCCCGGCGTCAGGCGTTGTCAGCGGCATCAGCCAAATGGTCGCGGGCTTGTTCGGGACACCGGGACCGGTCGCCATCTCTGGGACAGCCGGCTTCCTGTCTTCGACTGAAAGTGTGCATCGCACGCCACACCTCATCGCTCATGCTTTGATGATGGTGCTCGCCCTCGTCGGTCCATTCGTCTCGCTGATCGCAAGTATCCCAGCCGCTGTCGGATACGCCATCGTTACCCCGCTCATCGCGACAATGATCATCATCGGAATCAACGAGGCGGCATTCGAATTGAACCAAAAGACGGCCTCGCTCACTGTCGGTCTCCCGCTCGTAATTGGGGCCGGGGCGATGTTGCTCCCACCTGGGGCAATGAACGATTTGCCGCCGCTCTTGGCGACCGTGTTCTCGAACGGACTCGTCCTCGGAACGATCGTCGCCTTGACGACGGCCATTCTCAGCCGTATCAAAGACTAAAAAAACTGACCTCGCGTGAGGTCAGTTTTTTTCGGTTACGTGCATATGGAACGCTGCGTCGTGCGGCAAGACGGCACCGTCTTCGGCCTCGAAGTGCGCGCGGTCTTTGACGTAGGCGACAATCGAGATTGTGTCGCGGTGAAGCGCCCGTTTGAACGCTTGCTCGGCCGTGACCGGTGTCCCGTCGTCATTTTTCAACTCGAGACCCATCAGCTTATAGCCGAGCGTCTGTCCACTGCGGCGCATCTGACATGCCTCAAGCGCGTAGGAGACGAGCGTCGGGGTGATGACAGCATGGACGAACTCGCTCTTCACTTTCTTCCGAACGAGCTGTTCGACACCAAAACTGAGCAATCCGGCAATGACGCCATCAATCAAGACGGCTTGGGTACGTTTCTTGGTTAATGGGTTCATTGGCTCATCCTCTGCATCATACCTGACGTCAACACTTCGATGCCCTGTCCTTCTTCTGCGGCCATAATCAAGGCGCGGGCCACGTGGAGCGCTTGAATCGGCGCTGCATCCGGTAGTTTATCGAGCAACAACGGTTGGAGCGGACGGCTGACGACTTCGGCCGCTTTCTCGCCTAGTCGGAACTCATCCCGCTCCCCAAGGAGGAGCGATGGCCGGGCGATAATCAAGTGCTCGAAGCCGAACACTTTGAGCCCGTTCTCGAGCTCCCCTTTCACCCGGTTGTAGAAGAACGGTGACCGAAGTGACGCGCCTTGCGCCGATACGACGGCATAACGTGTCGCTCCGTGTTGTTTCGCGACCCGGGCCACTTCGAGCGGCAAGTCGAGATCGACGTGTTTGAATGCCGGACGCGAACCGGCGACAGCGATCGTCGTTCCGAGTGCGCAGTAGACGTCATCAATATGCGGCAACACCTCGTCCATTCCTTCAAATCCGACGACCTCGTGCAGTTTCGGGTGACTCCAGCGCTTCGAGCGACGGACGACAATCCAGACTTGATCATATCGTTCTTGTTCGAGCAACTGTTCGACGAGTTCGCGTCCAATCAAACCGGTGGCGCCAACGACAAGTGCAGTTTTCCCCATGCTTGTTCCCCCTAGTTACGTAGTTCCTTTCAGTCTAGCTGACTTGCCGGTTCTCGGCAACGACCTCGACCGGACGGAACCGGTCGACGAGTCGGAAGAACCCGTTCAACAACAAGGCGGTGAACGATCCTGCGACGATGGCGCTGTCCGTGAACAACTGAACCGCCTCCGGCATGTTCGCGACGATGGCCGGATTGGCCGTGATACCGAGACCGACCCCGATCGACAAGGCGATTGTAATCAAGTTCTCATTTTTCGCAAAATCGACTTGGCTCAAGATTCGAATCCCTGACGCGGCGACCGTACCGAACATGACGAGCATCGCCCCACCGAGCACCGGTTTCGGGATCAATGTCGTGAACGTCGCGACTTTCGGCAAGAAGCCGAGCAAAATCAATAGTCCACTCGTCCAGAAGATGACGCGGCGCGATTTGACGCCTGACAATTGGACGAGACCGACGTTTTGACTGAACGTCGTGTATGGGAAGCTGTTGAAAATCCCGCCGAGAATCGTCGCCACACCTTCGGCCCGATACCCTTTCGTCAACTCGTTCGAGCCAATCGGCTTTTTCGTGATATCGCTCAATGCCAAGAAGACACCCGTCGATTCGATCATCGAGATGATGGCCACAAGCGTCATGACGAGGATGGCCGAGACGTCAAACGTCGGCATCCCGAAGTAGAACGGTTGTACCATTTGGAACCAGCCGGCCTCACGGACCGGGCTGAAGTCGACGAGACCGAGGAACGCGGCGACCCCTGTGCCGATCAAGACCGCGAACAAGACCGCGGCCGCCCGTGTGAACACGGTACCGATTCGGTTCAAGACGAGAATCAAACCGATGGTCAAGCCACCGAGCGCCAAGTTTTGCATCGAAGCGAAGCCGGGCTCACCCGGCATCCCGCCGCCGATGTCATTGACAGCGACTGGGATGAGCGAGAGACCGATAATCGTCACGACCGAGCCGAGCACGACCGGCGGGAAGAAGCGAGCCAGTTTCCCGACAAAGCCTGATATTAGAATGACGATAATCCCGCTCGCGATGAGTGCCCCGTAAATAGCGGTGATGCCGCTCGAGCTACCGATGGCAATCATCGGTCCGACCGCGGTGAACGTACAACCAAGTACGACTGGCAGACCAACACCGGTGAAACGAGTCGTCCAGACTTGCAACAGCGTCGCGACGCCGCACATGAACAAATCGATTGCGACGAGGTAAGCGAGTTCCGTCGGTCCGAGCCCGATGGCTCCGCCGACGATGAGCGGGACGATCGCCGCGCCCGTGTACATGGCAAGTAAGTGTTGGAATCCGAGACTGGCTGTCTTGAACGTGTTCATCGGACTACCTCCATGAAGGAAATCTCACCTGCTTCAAGCTTGGCGATCCGAGCGAGTGATTCGACCTGATAGCCTCGCTCGAGCAACTTGTCCCGTCCCGGCTGGAACGATTTCTCGATGACGATGCCGACACCGGCGACGACCGCACCGACCGATTCGACGAGTTGCGTCAAACCGAGTGCCGCTTCCCCGTTAGCGAGGAAATCGTCGATGACGAGCACGCGCTCCCCGGGTTGGACGAAGCGACGGCTCAAACTGATGCGGTTCGTCTCTTGTTTCGTGAACGAGTAAACGTCCGCTTCGACGAGATCGTCTTGAAGTGTGAGTGATTTGCGTTTACGGGCGAAGACGAACGGAATGTTCATCTCGAGCGCCGTCATCATGGCCGGAGCGATTCCGCTCGATTCTAATGTGACGATACGATCGATTCCCGCGTCACGGAACCGATCCGCGAACTCGCGTCCGATCGCCTGCATCAAGACAGGATCGACTTGATGGTTCAAGAAGGCATCGACTTTCAATACGTGTTCGGACAACGCTTGTCCTTCATCTCTGATTTTGTCTTCTAACTGCTTCATTGTTTTCCCTCCAATAAAAAAATGCGATTCGTCACCCCAACCCGGGGACGACGAACCGCATGGAAACAAAACGAATGCACACGACAAGCGTCACCCGTAGTCGAACCATTTACGGTGGTTCGGTAGAGACTTGCGGGCCATATTCCCGCTGATATACGAGTGCGAATCTTTTATTTATATAAGATAGGACTTATTCTAGACGATATTGTAGAAATTGCAACCCGTTTCTGAAAAGACGGCTAAAAGTTCGATTTTTCTGAAACTCCTGTATACTAAAGATACTGGAAAAACGAGAGGAGCCACATCCATTATGAAGCTATTCGTTTTAGGTGCCACCGGCCGGACCGGTCATCAGTTTGTCGACCAAGCCATCGAGCATGGCCACCATGTGACCGCCTTCGTGCGGGAACAAAAAAAATTGATTCCGACTCCGCAACTTGAAATCATCGAAGGCGACGTCACAGACAGCGCCGCTTTGACAGACGCCCTCGCTGGTCATGACGCCGTCATCAGCTGTCTCGGAACCGACTTGAGCGATCCAGACTTCCTGGCCCGCGTCACCGACGCACTCGTCCCGGCGCTGAAAGCAAATGACGTCACTCGGGTCGTCTACCTCGCCTCGGCTGGAATCGACAAAGAGATTCCGGGCCTCGCTGGTACGGTGGTGACGTTCATGCTTCGGAAGCCGCTCCGTGATCACCGGGCCGCGGTCGATTTGTGGCGCAACTCGTCGTTCGATTACACAATCGTGCGGCCGATGCAACTGACGGACGGTCCCCGGACCTCGGTGTATCGAACGTCTATCGACACCATTCCAGACAACGGAAAACAGATTTCACGGGCCGATGTCGCCCAGTTCATGCTGAACGCCGTTGAAGAACAACACTTCGTCCGCCAATCAGTCGGGCTGGCGTACTAATTTTTTTGAATCCATGCTACAATATCGGATAGTCAACTTTGAAGGGAACGAATAAGAAATATGAGTATATTAACAGTACAAAACTTGAGCCACGGTTTCGGTGACCGCGCCATTTTGAACGACGTGTCTTTCCGTCTATTGAAAGGCGAACACATCGGCCTCATCGGAGCGAACGGTGAAGGAAAATCAACGTTCATGAACATCATCACGCGCAAACTCCAACCGGACGAAGGCAAAATCGAATGGGCGAAAAACGTCCGTGTCGGTTACCTCGACCAGCACGCTGTCCTCGAGCGTGGGATGACGATTCGGGACGTGTTGAAGAGCGCGTTCCAATACTTGATCGACACCGAAACACGAATCGGTGAGCTCTATATGGAAATGGGCGATGCGACACCTGAACAGATGGACGACATGCTTGCTGAAGTCGGCGAACTGCAGGAAATGCTCGATTCGAACGACTTCTATATCATCGATGCGAAAGTCGAAGAAGTCGCACGCGGTCTCGGTATTTTAGATGTCGGACTCGACCGTGACGTCACGGACCTCTCAGGTGGTCAGCGGACGAAGGTATTGCTCGCGAAACTGCTTCTCGAGAAGCCGGACATCCTTCTCCTCGATGAGCCGACCAACTATTTGGACGAGGCCCACATCGAGTGGTTGAAGCGTTATCTCCAAAACTACGACAACGCCTTCATCTTGATTTCGCACGATATCCCGTTCTTAAACAGCGTCATCAACTTGGTCTACCATATGGAGAATCAAGACTTGTCACGCTATGTCGGCGACTATGACAAGTTCATGGAAGTGTATGAGATGAAACGCTCGCAGCTTGAATCGGCTTATAAACGCCAGCAGGCTGAAATTGCCGACTTGAAAGACTTCGTCGCCCGCAACAAGGCACGCGTCTCGACACGGAACATGGCGATGTCGCGTCAGAAGAAGCTCGATAAGATGGATGTCATCGAACTGAGTGCGGAACGTCCGAAACCAGAGTTCCGGTTCTTGCAGGCACGCACGTCAGGCCGTCTCATCTTTGACGCCAAAAATCTCGTCATCGGTTATGACGAGCCGCTCTCACGCCCGCTCGACCTCCAAATGGAGCGCGGTCAGAAAATCGCCCTCGTCGGTGCGAACGGGATCGGGAAGACGACGCTGTTGAAGAGTCTTCTTGGCATGATCAACCCGCTTGAAGGAACCGTCGAACGCGGTGAGTTCTTGGAGATCGGGTACTTCGAACAAGAAGCGGCTGTCAGCAACAACACGTGTATCGAAGAGATTTGGAGCGAATTCCCGTCCCTCAACCAGCAACAAGTCCGCGCCATGCTCGCGAAATGCGGTCTCATGACGAAGCATATCGAGAGTAAAATCGCGGTCCTCAGTGGTGGAGAGAAAGCGAAGGTCCGTCTCTGTAAGCTCCAAAACAACGAATCGAACTTGCTCCTCCTCGATGAGCCGACGAACCACTTGGATGTCGACGCGAAGGAAGAGTTGAAACGTGCGTTGAAAGAATATAAAGGCAGTATCCTACTCATCAGTCACGAACCAGAGTTTTATCAAGACATCGTCACCGACGTCTGGAACTGCGAATCGTGGACGACAAAAGTATTCTAATCCGTGTAGAGGAAGTGGCGTATGACTGGCCCGATTCAAGTAAACGAACGTATCGTTCTATATGACATCATTCGAGGGTTTGCCCTATGCGGCATCTTTCTCGTCAACATCCCCACAATGCTCGGAAGCGACTGGATTTCCGGTCGCGCCGACTATGCGGGGAGCGATTTACTCGTTCGGACGCTGTTCGATTTGTTCGTCCAGACGAAGTTTTACACGATTTTCTCGCTCCTGTTCGGAATCGGCTTCTCGATTTTTCTCGAGCGCTCGTATGCGCGCGGGGATTCGGTCGCCCGTTATATCCGCCGTATCGCGATTTTGTTTCTATTCGGACTCGTTCACCTGGCCATTTGGTCGGGTGACATCTTACATACGTACGCGATGTGGGGCTTGTTGCTCCCACTGTTTTATGGATTAAGCAACCGGGCGATTTTGACATGGGCATGGAGTTTGTTGATTGGGAGCTTTTTACTCTTCTATGTCTCATCCATGTACTTAGAATTGTCGCTCGGATTTAGGTTTAGTGGTGATCCTTTCCCGGCAATCTTTAATTCTGGATTCGGCCCATGGTTCGACTATCGCTTAGACGAAGAGATTTTTGACATGTTCCAAAACTCCTTTTTTGTCGGGGTTGAAATTCTAAGCCTGTTCTTGTTCGGACTTTATATCGGACGGGAACGGAAACTCCTCACGTGGAGCATCCGAGGATTGACGCGGACGGCCATCATCTGTGTAGTAGCGGCCCTTCCATTCTTTGCAGTCATCCTTTGGCACCATTACGGTGACGGTGCCGAATATTCGGCGACAAATTCTGCCGCCGTCCTCGTCTCCGGCAAACTGCTCGCGACGGCGTACGTCTGTCTGTTCACGATTGCCGTCCGCAACGGGCGCGCATTCCGTCCGTTGCAGGCGCTCGGCCGTATGGCGCTGACGAACTATTTGACGCATACCCTCGTCGTCGTTCTGCCCGTTATCGCCCTCGGCTACTACGGTCGCCTGTCGTTGACGGAAGGATTGTTCTTAAGTATCGCGATTTTGATTGCCCAAGCGTTCTTCTCGATGTGGTGGCTCAAATCGCATCGATACGGCCCATTCGAGAAATTATGGCGCATTGGAACGTATGGACGACAAAAGCAAGCATCTTGACCGCAAAAAAAGGCTCGGAGCAGATTGATCTGCTTCGAGCCTTTCTCGTTTCTTAGTTCGTCGCCGCTGCTGTGAGCACCGGTACGATTTGCTTTTTACGTGAGACAACACCAGGGAGTGTCGCAAGACCATCGACCAACTTGACGTTGAACGCCTGCTCGAATAGATCCGTCTTCTTACCGACAACGAGTGCTTCCGAATCGTTCGTCAAAATGTTCGTGATGGCGAAGACAAACAAATCGAGTTCTTTGTCTAACATCTTCACGGCCATTGCCGCTTCGACTTCAGCTTTACGGCTCAACACGTCGTTCGCGTCGACCGTGTTCACTTGAGCGATCTCAATGCGGTAGTCGCCCATCGCAAACTCTTTCGCGTCGAGCGAGATGAGTTCTGGGATCGTTTTTTGACTAAGGTCAGCCCCAGCTTTCAACATCTCAAGACCGTATGTCTCGATGTCTGTACCTGAAATGGCTGCGAGTTCTTTTGCCGCTTTGATGTCCTCGTCCGTGCAAGTCGGTGACTTGAACAAGAGCGAGTCCGAGATGATCGCCGATAGCATCAATCCTGCCATGTCAGGCGCGATTTCGACACCGTGCTCTTTATAGAGTTTGAGCAAAATCGTCGCCGTACAACCGACCGGCTCCGCACGATAGTAGAGGGCATCCGCTGTTTGGAAGTTGGCGATGCGGTGATGGTCGACGACTTCAAGAATGCGCACGTCTGCGATGTCTTCCGCGCTTTGCTGGAACTCATTATGGTCGACCAGGATGACCGAGTTCGCTTCGTCTGACACGCGTTCTACGAGGCGTGGTGCCTTGACGCGGAAGTGGTCGAGCGCATATTGCGTCTCCCCGTTCACTTCACCGAGACGGACCGCCTCAGCGTCCATGCCTAACTTTTTCTTCAGCTCCGCGTAAGCGAGCGCCGAGCAAATCGTATCCGTGTCTGGATTTTTATGTCCGAAAACTAGTACTGTACTCATGATGCATTCTCCTCACTATGATAGTTTTCCCTTATCCATTATACCGTCTATCCTCATTCTTTCAATTCCCAAACAAAAAGAGCCACCAGGGGCTCTTTACGCTTGTTCGTCTTCGTCCGTCTCTTCAAGGTCCGAATGATCCCCTTTTGAATCTTCTTCGTGCGAAATATCCGGTTGGTCTCGTTTCAACTTCTCTTGTTCTTCTTGTTCACGCTTTTTATCTTGTTCTGACATCTGTCTCATCCTTTCGGTTTTGTCATGTCGTAGACTGTTCCCCGAGCTGGATGGCTTCAAACGGATGTCGCATTTCTGTTAACAAACTGTGATGTCACGCTTGAACGAACACGACCTCGTCGCCTCGAATCTCGACGTTGACGTCTTGTCCTTGGAACAACCACTCATCCTGTTCAGCCACGACGAAGCGAATCCCATCCGCTTCCGTTTCGACTACAGCGTTGTCGATGTCTTCTGTGATGACTCCCACTGAGAAGCCGTGCGTCAAATCGGTCGAACCCCCATATTTGGCGAAAAGGCGCACCGTCTGGCCTGCCTCGACTTCCATCTCATCTTTAAAAAATTGGAGTGCTTCTTCTGTCACGTTAATCTTCATTCGTCATCCTCCTCTCGACTTCTGTCTCCATTCTAATCGTTTCAGAAAAACCGAGCGAGGAAGTTGCTTAGAGCGTCGTCCCCGGCAAATATGTGACCGTTAAACTGTTTGCGACCGAAGCTCCGCCATTCATCTCCTCGAACGTCACATCGAACAACGTCCGTCCGATGTCTTCATTTGGCGAGTGCATCGTCGACAGGCCGAACGCCTGACCAATCGGATGACCATCGAAGCCAAGGATGGCGACTTCATCCGGGATGCTGACACCACGACGGCGTAATTCTCCTAAAAAACCGAGCGCCACATAATCCGACGAGAAAAAGAGCGCTCGAGGACGCTCTTGTTGACGCAGAAACGCATCGGCCAGTCCGATCCCGTCCTCGCTCGTCAAGTAACCGGTCCAAACCCATCGCTCACGCGCAAGTTCGACTTCATCGAAGTACGCCTGCTGACGCGCGATCGAGCTTGGACTGTCTTGTCTTGACAACACGATGCCGATTTCGGCATATCCCGCTTGCGCCAACACGCGCAAACCGGCGACAAACGCGGTGTAATGATCGACGTGGACCGAAGAAATCGTCTGCGGCGCCCCGACGGTCGCGACCGAGATTGGACCAAATTGTCGATACGTTTCCATCTCATCGAATGACATCGTATGGGATAACAGGATCGCCCCATCGACTTCACGGTGCTTCAATAGATCAAGCGCTTGCCGTTCTTGGTCGAGTTGATACTCTGTCTGCCACATGACGAGTCGATAATCTCTTTGGAGGGCAGCTTTCGCGAGCCCGTTGACGAACAGTCCATAATACGGATGATCCAAATACGGCAACACGACGACGAAACGCTGCGTGCGACCGGTCGATAACGTCAGCGCCTGCTGATTCCGTAAATAGCCAAGCTCGGCCATCGCCCGTCGCACCCGCTCCCGCTTCTCTTTCGACACATACGGGTGCTCATTGAGCACGCGCGACACCGTCGTCACGGAGACGTCCGCATATTTCGCGATATCTCGGATGTTCGCCATTCCGCTTCACCTCAATCTGTCAGTCTTTGCATATAGTGTACCCAGTCTGCCTCCTGACTGTCACCTTTCGCAATCACTTGCTTTCGGATGGCTTGGACGAGGCGGAACCGTTCTTCGACGGGTAGATGAAGAAACTCGTCTTGAAAACGGGCGCACAACATTCTTCCGAGCGGCGTATACAACTGATTGATGACGAGTTCGTAGACGATCCCACTGCACCATGTCTTCCACGTTGTCGGATTCATGAGCTTTCCCTCCTTTGACTTAACCGTACAGTCTGAAACGCGTTTCAGAGCAAGTACTATTTTTATTTCATCTATTTCCGAACGTTCAACGCTTACATGAGGATATTTAAAGTTTTTTCACTCGAAATCATTGACGACAGCCAGCTCATTTTGTATAGTCATCAAGTTGATAACGTTAATTCGACGATTGTCGGACATTATTGTTCGGAAATTACTAATTATAGGGAGTCCTACTCATGAACTTATTTCAATTAAAACAACATGGAACGAACGTTAAACAAGAAGTGATGGCAGGCATCACAACGTTCGTGACGATGGCTTACATCTCTGTCGTCAACCCAGCGATTCTGTCAGATGCCGGCATCCCGTTCGCCCAAGCGTTCACGGCAACCATCATCGCCATTTTGATCGGTACCGGGCTCATGGCGTTCTACGCCAACCTCCCGATTGCCGTCGCACCAGGGATGGGACTGAACGCATTCTTCGCGTATACGCTCGTCGCCCAGCAACAGATCACGCCGTCCGCTGCGCTCGGCGTCGTCTTCGTCTCATCGGTCTTCTTCTTGATTTTGTCGCTGTCACCGATTCGGACGAAACTGATTCAAGCCATCCCGGCGTCACTCAAGCATGCCATCACGACCGGTATCGGGTTGTTCATCGCCTCGCTCGGATTGAAGTTGTCAGGTCTCATCGTTGCGGATGAGGCGAACCTCATCCGTCTCGGGGACTTGTCATCACCGAGTGTCTTGCTCGTCCTCGGCGGTTTGATCGTCTCGGCCCTCTTGTTCTCACGGAACGTGCCGGGCTCACTCCTCATCGGGATGGTGCTCACAGGCATCGCGGCCACCTTCATGGGTCTCTTGAAGATTGAAGGCGTGACGGCGATGCCGACATTGCCGGAAGGACTTATGGTCAATCCGCTCACGGCGTTCTCGGACGTCATCCAATACGGTTTGTTCGGTGCCGTCTTGTCGTTCTTCCTCGTCACGTTGTTCGATACGACCGGAACACTCGTCGGAGTCGGAAAACAGGCCAACCTGTTGAAAGAAGATGGGACGATCGAAAACGGGCACCGCGCCTTGTTCGCCGATTCACTCGCGACGATGGGCGGCTCGCTCGTCGGGACGAGCCCGTCGACGGCTTATATCGAGTCGGCCGCTGGTGTCGCCCAAGGCGGACGGACCGGTCTGACGACCGCGGTCGTGGCCGGTTTGTTCGGACTGACATTGTTCTTCAGCCCGCTCATCGGTGCCATCTCTGGCGTTGCCGCCATCACGGCACCGGCCCTCATCATCGTCGGTGCGCTCATGTTGACGAACGTCCGTTACATCGACTGGACAGACTTCAGCGAATACTTCCCGGCGTTCATGACGATTCTCATCATGCCGCTCTCAGGCAGTATCGAACGCGGGATCGCCTTCGGTTTCATCCTCTATCCGATCTTTAAAGCGATGAACAAAGAAACGGTCCACCCGCTCATCTACTTGTTCGGCGCGCTATTCATCCTGGAAATGTTTTTCTTATAAGTTAGATTCGAGCCCTCGTCGACCGACGAGGGTTTTTCTGTTATCGGGCAGGGTAATGCTGTTTTATAGCAGTCATCTTCTGAATATTGATTCATTATCATTTAGTTCTCAATTAGACAGGATTTGACAATTTTTTGTGAGAATCGTTCCATTTTTCTGTTTTGGCCTCGTTTGTTATGGAATAATAACTGTGAAACCGTTTTCGATTTTGACTAAGAACAGGAAAGAAGGAATGGACATGCCTAACGTGGCGCTGTTCGTCACTTGTCTCTCCGATACGTTGTTCCCATCGGTAGGACAAGCGACGGTCGAACTATTAGAACATCTAGGTTGTGACGTCAGTTTCCCATTTGAACAAACGTGTTGCGGGCAGCCCGCTTACAACAGTGGCTACCATGAAGAGACGAAAAAGATTGCGAAACATATGATTGAGACGTTCGAGAAGGCGGATGCTGAGTATATCGTCGGTCCGTCTGGGTCTTGTGTCATGATGATGCGCGACTATCCACATTTATTTAAAGACGACCCCGCTTGGAAGGCGCGGGCTGAGGCTCATGCGGCGAAGACGTTCGAGTTGACGCAGTTCATCGTTGACGTGCTTGAAGTGACGGACGTAGGGGCCAAATTCCCAGCCAAGGCAACGTATCATGCGTCTTGTCATATGACGCGCCTCCTCGGAATCGAGGCGGCACCGGGCCAGCTACTTAAAAATGTCGACGGATTGACGATGATCCCGCTCGACAATGTCCACAACTGTTGTGGCTTCGGGGGGACGTTCTCCGTCAAAATGCCAGACGTCTCGGTGCAGATGGTCGATGAGAAAGTCGAGTCGATCTTGAACTCGGGAGCCGAAGTGTTGATTGGGGCTGACGCTTCATGTCTGATGAACATCGGGGGACGTTTGCATAAACAAGGTCATCCGATCAAAGTGATGCATATCGCGGAAGTGTTGAACGAAGGGGTGAAACAAGCATGAGTATGGGGATTCGGTTAGATGAGAAGTTTCAGGATCGACGCAAAGACGGAATCGACAATCCGTTCATGCGTCAGGCTGTCAGTTCGGCGCAAAACCGTCTGCGTGACGGTCGTTTAAACGCGGCAGGTGAACTCGGGGATTGGGAAGCGTTCCGGGACCATTCGGAAGAGATTCGCCAACACGTGCTCGAACATCTCGACTATTACTTATATCAATTGAGCGAGAACATCTCGAAACGAGGCGGCAACGTCTTCTTCGCCGAGACGCCGGAAGAAGCGAACCGTTATATCCGGGAAGTTGTACGCGCCAAAAACGCCAAACATGTCGTCAAATCGAAGTCGATGGTGACAGAAGAAATCGGGCTGAACGAGGCGCTCCATGAGGAAGGATGCACGGTCGTCGAGTCCGACCTCGGGGAATGGATCCTTCAACTCGATAATGATCCGCCGTCGCATATCGTTGCCCCGGCCCTTCATAAAGACCGGAACGCCGTCCATGAGACGTTCACGGCCCACGGCTACGAAGGGACGAACGACCCGACCGAGCTCGGGCGCTATGCACGCCGTGAGTTACGAAAAGACTTTTTGAAAGCGGAGGTCGGCATCACCGGTTGTAACTTCGCCATCGCCGAGAGCGGTGCCGTCGGGCTCGTCACGAACGAAGGGAACGGCCGCATGGTGACGTCGCTTCCGAACACTGTCATTTCCGTCATGGGGATGGAACGAATCGTCCCGTCGTACGAGGAGTTCGAAGTACTCGTCAACATGTTGTGTCGGAGCGCCGTCGGTCAACGACTCACCTCGTACATCACGACGTTCGCTGGCACGCGCGATCACGGCGAAGTCGATGGACCCGAGGAGTTCCATCTCGTCATCGTCGACAACAAACGTTCCGGCATCCTCGGCACACAGTTCCAATCTGTGCTCCAATGCATCCGTTGTGCGGCCTGTATCAACGTCTGTCCCGTGTACCGCCACATCGGTGGTCATGCCTACGGCTCGATTTATCCGGGTCCGATCGGCGCCGTGCTCGCTCCACTCCTCGACGGCTACGAGAATTATAAAGAGTTGCCGTATGCCTCGAGTCTATGCGGTGCCTGTACGGAAGCCTGCCCGGTCAAGATTCCGCTCCACGAGCTATTGATCGAACATCGCCGTGTCATCGTCGAAGAGAGAAAACAGTCACCGTTCGTCGAGCGCATCGCCATGAAAGGCTTCGCGGTCACGTCTTCGAGCCCGTTCTTGTTCGAAGCGGCCGAACACATCGCGCCGTTCGCATCGTCCCCATTCACGAAAGCGGGACAAATCGAGAAAGGCTTGCCGGCCTGGACGGATTCGAAAGACTTGCCGCAACCCGCCAAGCAGACGGTACGGGATTGGTTCAAGAAACGGGGGAATGCAGAATGAATCCAGGCACGATCACCAATCGCGAAGACTTTCTAAAACGAATCGCCGGACAGCTCGGACGTGACGTCGACTTGACGCCGCCGAAACGCGTGTATAAGCACCGCCCGCAAGACGAGGTGCTGAAAGACGCCTCTGACGAGGAACTGCTCGAGACGTTCCGGATGGTCGCGACACGCATCCATACTGACGTCGTCGAATGCGAGTCGGCTAACCTCGATGATACACTCCGTCTCTTGATTGAACGGTATGATGGGCAGAGCATCATCGCCGAACGTGACGACCGAATCCAGGCATGGGCGCCCCAGACGAGCGAATCGTTCGACTGGTGGGATGCGGAGCGGCCAGAAGACAGCCGTGCCCTCGCCGTGAAGGCCGATATCGGTATCACGATTGCCGACCAGGCCCTCGCCGAGAGTGCGACGATCGTCCAGTACGCGGCTCCAGGGAAGTCACGCACAATCAGCTTATTGCCGCGCGACCATATTGCCATCATCCCGAAATCGGTGCTCGTGCCGCGGATGACACAGGCAGCCAAAAAATTAGCCGAACTTGACCGCACCGGTGACCTCGCCTCGCCGAACGGTGTCAACTTCATCTCCGGCCCATCGAACTCGGCCGATATCGAGATGAATTTGATTGTCGGCGTCCACGGACCTGTCCGTGTCGCCTATTTGCTCGTCCATGACTTATAAGGAAAAAGACTCGCCGCGTGATGAAGCCATTCACGTAGCGAGTCTTTTTGTGTTCAGTTTATTCGACCGTGATACTCCCGTTTGAGCTCGTCAGTTTGACTTCAACCGCTCCGTCCCCGAACGTCCGCTCGTTCGCCCGATCCCCGAACAGCTCGACTTTGCCGTTTCTCGTCTTGGCCCGAATGACGGCATCACGCGGATCTTGCTTCAGACGCATATCGATGCGGCCATTGTTCGTCTTCAGACGGATTGGATGCTCGATCACATCAATCACACAGTCGATGCGGCCGTTCGAGGTTTTCCCCTCAATCGCTCCTGTCACGTCGTTAATATCGAGGCGACCGTTCGACGATTGGATTTCGAGGCGGTCCACGTTCGAGGCGCCCACTTCCACACTCCCGTTCGATGATTGCGCGTCAAGGATCTGTCCTGTTATCGACGTCAAACTGACTTTTCCGTTCGAGGAGCGGAATGAGGCACGCTCGGCGCGAACTGTGTGGGCCGTGATGCTCCCATTCTCACTCTCGACGTCGACCGACGTGGCGTCAACATTGCTCATATCGCACGAGCCGAGACGGTTTTTGATCATGACCTTCTCATACGCATGGCGCGGCAGCTCGACGTGTAACACCGGTGCTTTTGTGACGATCCAGGAGAATAGGTTCGACAGACCGAAACGACGTTCTGACTCAATTCGGATTTCGAGCGTGTCTCCAACGATATCCATCGTCACCCCGTGGTCCCGTTCCGTCTCGAGCGTCGCGTAGGCAAAGCCGTCATCAGATGGGACGACTTTGACGTGTGCTTGCAGGACATTGATCGAGACGTTGCGGAACGCAACGTTCGGACTTTTCACAATAGCCGGTTCCTTTCGCTCTGCAGTGAGTGGCTCGACCGTGCCGAGCAACTCGCTCGCGAGTGCGCTTGGCGTCCCGAGCTCCTCGACCATTGCCGCATCACTTTTCCCGTCGAGTCGTCCGCTCGCAAAGTACTCCGACACATCCCGTAAAATATCAACCCGATCGATGACGCTCATCCCCATCAACAAACGTTCGAGTTCCAATAAATACTGTTCTTCTGTCATTTGTCCGTTCCCCCTTCGATCAATTCGTTGACGCCGGTCGTGAACGTCTCCCATTCCGCGCGTAGTTCCGCCAAATGAGCTTTCCCCTGCTCCGTGATGGCGTAGTACTTTCGCGGTGGTCCTTCTGCCGATTCTTTTAAATACGTCGTGAAGTACCCGTCTGACGTGAGCCGCCTTAGGAGCGGGTAGACGGCACCTTCTGAGATGGCGACTTTTGCCGAAATGGCTTGCACGAGCTCATAACCGTAACGATCATGCGTCTCGACAAGTGCGAGCACGCACAAGTTGAGCACGCCTTTCTTAAATTGAGGATTCATTCCCTCGCCTCCTCTACTATATATTAAACAATAGCTTATCGTTCACTATTATTCAATAGACAATAGTTAGATTTCCGCTTATTTCTTGATTGGTGGAAACAACTGGTTTAAATCTGTACAATGAAAGAACGACACTCGCAGGATATTTGTCACATCAGGAATGTACGCAGTTCCGGGAAGGACCGGTCTTTATGAAAGCATGGATTGACCAGCGGATCGGAAGACAGTTTTTATTCGTCTTCTATTTATTCATCGGACTGATCCTCCTGACCTCACTCGCCGTGTACATGTATACGGAAAACCGAATCGAACAGACGACATCATCGCTCGAGAACATTAGTGAACGTCGCACGAACGCGACCGAACTATTCGAAACGTGGCAGTCGATGCAATATGAAATGCGTGGCTATGTCATCCTCGGCGACGAGGCGATGCTCGCTCGCGTGAAAGAAAAACAAGACTTGATTGAGATTCAGACCGCATGGTTCGAGACGAACGCGGTCACGGAAAAAGAGAAGACGTATGCCAGCGACGCGCGGACGCTCTTCTCGGCCTATCAACAACGCGTCATGCCGAGCCTAGAGCGATATGTCATCGCCAAACGCGAAGGGACGGTCACTGAACCGTTCTTGAAAATGCCGACGCTCGGTAAAGTGAATCCACAAGCGGAACCACCTGCCGATCGCAAATTCAAGATCAATTCGAAAAGTGCCGCTGACATGAGCGCGAGCATCGTCGATATGGAGACCGTATTCACGGAGTATCGCAACTCATTGAATGAAGAAGAGAATCTGCTACGGGAACAACTGGCCACACATACGAAGTGGGCCCAAGTGTTATGGCTCCTCTCTCTCTTAGCGGTCTTGCTCGTCCTCTTCATCGCCGCCCGTCCTTACGTCCAACGACTGACCGGTCAACTTCATGAGTTGATCATCAACAGTGAACGTTTGGCGGACGAACGGATCATCCCGATCCCGGCGGCTGTGTCGTCACGAAATGAGGTTGGACAATTAACGAACTCCTTCCGTCAAATGGCCTCTTCGCTCGCAACGCAACGCAATCAAGTCGAGGAAGAACGCGAGAAGACGGCGCGGCTCCTTCACTCGATTCGTGATGCGGTCATTTATGTGGAGCATACGACGCATGAAAAATTCGCTAACCAGGCCCTCTTCATCATGTTCAATCAAGCCGCCACGAAACGAAACGAGATGGACTTGTATCGCTTGGACGCCGATCTAGAAGAACTCGGTCTTCAAGTCGATCAAAAAGATTCGTTCTTCTCATTTATGCGTCGCGCGTTTGATGGCGAGAGCATGGAAGAGAGCGTGACGTTCTCGATGAATCAAGAAGCCCGTTTCATCCAGATGTACGCGGAAAAGATTCACTTGCGTGGTACCCGGCACGGTACGATGCTCGTCTTCCGGGACGTGACACAAGAGACCGAGGTCGATCGGTTGAAGACAGAGCTCGTCTCGACCGTGTCGCACGAATTGCGTACACCGCTCACGAGCATCATCGGCTTCACCGAGCTGTTGCGTTATCGAACGATGCCTGCCGAACGCACCGACCAATACTTAGGAATGATCCACCAAGAGACATTGCGTCTCGAGGACTTGATTTCAAACTTATTGGACGTGCAACGGATGGAGTCCGGCAAACAGACGTACCATAGCCAACCGGAGAGCCTGCATGACATCTTGAAAGAGACGATTGCCGTCCACCAAGGCGCGAGCGAACATCATCAGCTCGCCCTCGAATGTGACACAAATCTCTATGTATATGGTGACCGGGATCGGCTCAGTCAGCTGTTCACGAACTTGCTCCACAATGCGATCAAGTACTCGCCGGATGGCGGGAAAGTGGCCGTCTGCGTTACAAATGATAAATCAGACGTCATTGAGATTTCCATTCAAGACACAGGCATCGGGATTCCGATGGCGGCATTGCCGAAACTGTTCGACAAGTTTTATCGCGTCGACAATTCGGCCAGCCGTAAAATCGGCGGCACGGGCCTCGGCCTCGCCATCTGTAAAGAGATTGCTGAAGGGCACGGCGGCTCGATTCGAGTCGATTCGAGCGTCGGCCATGGCTCGACGTTCACGATTATCTTGCCGAAGTATAGTATGGAAGACCAGATGAGCAGCTAACGAACAAGGGAGGACTCGCGTAAAGCGAGTCCTCCCTTTCGTCATTGTACTTTATTTTCAGGTCCGAAAGCCGGGTACAGCGATAGACCGCCATCCGCGAAAATCGTCGCGCCTGTGACGTACGACGACTCGTCAGAAGCAAGCCAGGCCGCCACGGCCGCAATCTGTTCAGGACGCCCGATCTCATGCGTCGGGATGAGTGCCTCAAGCCCTTTTTTCTCTTCTGGGTCTTGCATTGTCTCTTCGTTGATCGGTGTGTCGATCGCCCCCGGCGCGATGCCGTTGACACGAATCTTGTTCGGTGCGTACTCGAGCGCGACCGATTTCGTGAACATCTTGACGCCACCCTTACTCGCTGCGTAATGGGTATAACCAGGACGCGGAATCACTTCATGCACCGACGACATGTTGATGATGTTCCCTTGGATTTTGTGCTCCACAAAATATTTGAGAGCGGCCCGCACACCAAGGAACGTTCCAGTCAAGTTCGTGTCGATGATTTTCTTCCAGTTGTCGAGTTCCATCTCATGCGTTTTTGCTTCGACCTGCACCCCTGCATTATTGACGAAGATGTCCATCTTCCCGAACTCTGACACGGCCGTTTCAATCATCTTCTCGGCGAGTCCTTCTTCCGCGACGTCACCTTTCACCGCGACTGCCTTTCCGCCGGCCTCTTCAATTCCTTGAATCACTTTCTTCATCTCGTCTTCACTGCTGCGATAGTTCAGGACGACATGGACCCCTTCTTTTGCGTAACGCTCTGCAATCGCTCGACCGAGTCCTTTCGAACTGCCGGTGATGACTGCGACTTTGCCTTTCAGTTCTGGATAGTTAGCCATATCAATTCCTCCTTCATCTCTTCTCGATTTGTAGTTCCCTCATTCCCCTCTTCGTGAAACCTTTTAGGCTGTTTTTTGAATATTTGTGGCAAATCTACTATACTGAAACAAACTATTCGTTTTCAGGGATTCTCCTGAACGACATACAACTTACTCTAATGGAGGTGACTCCCCGATTTTGGGGGGAATTTTTGGACAGTCCCATGTTATTCAGCTTATTGATCGTCGCCCTGCTCATTTTCATGACCGCCTTTTTTGTGGCGGCTGAATTCTCGATTGTTAAAGTGCGCGGCGCCCGTCTTGACCAACTCGTGCTCGAGGGAAACAAACGGGCCTCTGTCGCCAAAAAGGTGATTGAAAACCTTGATGACTCGCTATCGGCTTCACAATTCGGTATCACGCTCGCCGCACTCGGTCTCGGTTGGATCGGTGCGGATCAAATCGAAGGGATGATTCAACCGCTTGTCGACCGTTTGAACGTATCGACGTCGCTCGCGACCGTCCTATCCTTTTTGATTGCCTTCTTACTGATTGCCTTCTTGCACGTCGTCATCGGGGAACTGGTCCCGAAAACACTGGCCGTGCACGAAGCCGAGCGCTTGACGTTACTCGTCGCCCGACCGCTTTATTTCTTCACGAAATTATTGTATCCGTTCATCCACGTGCTAAACGGCACAGCCCGGCTGACACTTCGCTTGTTCGGCGTACAGACGACAGCACAGGAGACGGCGCACTCGGAAGAAGAACTCAAAATCATCATGACCGAGAGTTTCCGCAGTGGAGAAATCAACGAGAATGAGCTCGCCTACGTTCAAAATATCTTCTCTTTCGACGAACGTGTCGCCAAAGACGCGATGGTCCCACGGATGAACATGGTGACCATCGACGAAGAAGACTCGATTGAGACGATTATCGCTACCGTCCAAGAGCACCAATATACGCGCTACCCGGTCACCCGTGACGGTGACCGCGATGATGTGCTTGGCTTTATTAACGCCAAGCAGCTATTCACCGCTCAACTCGTCAAGAGCGACGCCCCGTTCGAATCGTTCATCCATCAACTCCCGCTCGTGACGGAGTTCACGCCGCTTCAAGAGGCGATGGTGAAAATGCAGAACGCGCGGACGATGATGTGTCTCGTCATCGACGAGTATGGGGGTACGGCGGGACTTCTCACGATTGAAGATATCCTCGAGGAAATCGTTGGGGAGATTCGTGATGAATTCGACCGTGACGAGCAAGCTGAAATCACCGAAGTCACACCCGGGCATTATCGCCTGTCCGGTCTCGTCTTGACGCAAGAGATCGAAGAACGGTTCGGCATCGAAATCGAGGATGATGTCGATACGATCGGCGGCTTCGTCTTATCACAAAAAGCGAATGCACGTACTGGAGAACGCTTCGTCTTACCGGGCGAACATGAGCTGATTGTTCGTGAAATCGACAATCACCGCATCGTTTTCGTCGATTTGATTTTGGCCCATAAAGACGAGATTCAACCTGAACTCGACTGACCAATTAGACCGCCCTCCCCGAAAAATCGGGGAGGGCTTTTCGTAGGCGGTCCGAACTGTCGCTATATTTTCAGACCTTGTCGTGATATACTGCACATATGTTGCTTATTTGAGTGCGTGTCACTCATTGACACAACATCACCGAACAGTTCATGAATGTTCGGTCCAACAACTACAGAAAGAAGGTTACGCATGGAACGTAAACTATTTTTAATTGACGGAAACTCCATGCTGGCCAGTGCCTATTACGGTGCCGCCGCGAGCCGAACGAAAAAAGGACGCGAGGTATCTAAAAACGATCGGAGTGCCGTCATCGGTATGACCGGCCTCATCCGGACGATTCTACGCAGACATCGTCCGACTCATTTTGTCGTCGTGTGGGACGTCTCACGTGAAACATTATGGCGCCGCGAGCTTTATCCAGGCTATAAACGCCGTCGCCGCCAGACACCACCCGAGTTGAAAGCTCAAATGGAACTCATGCGCCAATTGCTTGAAGATAGCGGGATTCCGCAATATCAAGTCGAAGGCTATGAAGGAGAAGATTTGATCGCTCATATCGCTCGGAAGTTTAGCTGTAGCGCTCCTGTCGTCATCATGACGAAAGACAAGGACTTGCTTCAGCTCGTGAGCCCACGCATCACCGTTTGGCTTCAAACGCAAGAGTTGCAACAAATGCAGGCTCGTTGCGACATCAAAGACAATCGCCCGCTCCCGCTCAAGCGACATCTCGAGATTCGTCCTGAGGAGATTGCGGCGTTGTACGAAGGATTGAAGCCAAAACAGCTCTCAGCAGTCAAAGCATTGACAGGAGACCGTTCAGACGGGATCCCGCCTGTGGCCGGATTGGACGAAAGCCAATCGGTCCAGTTGATCAAACGCTTTGGTTCGCTTGATAAGCTCTATACGGCGCTAAGCGTCAAAGGCGACAAACGACAATTAATCAATGAAACGATCGCGGCACTGACGTCAGAAGAAGTGCCCCGTAACTTGAGACGCACACGTAAAAAGGCCGAGCGCAACATGGAGCTCGTCCGTCTCGATGTCACGGTGCCAGAACTCGAACACTTGAAACTCGCTCATCTTGAGCTCAGTATCAATTCAAAACGTGTCGAACAAGCGTATCAAAAACGCGGCATTCGCCTCTCGTTTGATTCGAGTCAAAAGAAAATTTCAGCACGCTAAAAAAGCGCGGACAATTAGTCCACGCTTTTTATATTTACCTTGATGCCATCATCGTCGGTGAGCGACCATTCCGGTGTCGTCCCGCCAAGCGCGCGGTTCGTCTCTGCGTCGACCAAAAGCGTCCACGCCTCCAGACCGGCCTCTTGTCCCATCGCCTGGCTCGGCCGGGCCCAGACGTTCGTCCCGATATGGTGATGATACCCGTCGGCCGCTAAAAATAAGGCGCCTGGATACGAATCGGTCGTCACCGTGAAACCGAGACGATCTTGATAGAATAATTTTGCCGCTTCTAGGGAACGTACTTTGAAGTGGACATGCCCCATCGTCGTCCCGTTCGGAAGGCCCGTGAACGGACGGTCGGCCGCCGCCTCGAGCATCGATTCATATTCAACCGGGTCCGTCGACATCTTCACATGACCGTTCGCTTCATATTCCCACTGCTCCCGGGGACGATCCGCGTAGAGCTCGATGCCGTTGCCTTCCGGGTCGCTCAAATAAAACGCCTCGCTGACCAAATGATCACCTTGGCCGACTTCAATCCGTTGCTCAATCAAATGACGAAGAATCCGTCCGAGTTCGACACGGTCCGGCAATAAGATGGCCATATGGAACAAACCGGCTGCTCGTGGATTTGGACGCACGCCGCTCACTTCATGTAAGACGACAAGTGCCATTTCATGGGTTCCGAGCGTGACGCGATGTTCTGACGTCTCGAGCACATCCATTCCGATGACGCGCTCATAATACGTTTTCATCGTTTCTAAATCATTGACGCGCAGCGTGACAGCGCCGAGTTGTATGTTTGTTAATTTCATAGTTGATCACCTCTGTCCTCAGTATACTCGCTAAGTAGGATCGACAGAAGACGGCACAAAAAGGTGGTATAGTTACCTAAAGGATACTTAGAGAGGAGTGAGGCAGATGCCACTGATTTCAAGCTGTGAGGTCGATACCGCACTCGAGATGATCACGGGAAAATGGAAACCATCGATTTTACTCGCACTCATCAACGAAGACACGTTGCGGTTCAGCGAATTGAAACGTTCCCTTCCGAACATCAGTCAAAAGATTTTGACGGCCCAGCTCCGCGATTTAGAGGAGCAGGACCTCATCATCCGGACCGTCTATCCGGAGGTGCCGCCTCGTGTCGACTATCGCTTGAGCGAGTATGGGAAAACGCTCATCCCGGTGCTCGAGACGATGAACGCTTGGGGCATTCAACACGCCGAACGCATGCGCAACAAATAAATTGTCCACATGTGGATAACCCATTTCCGTAACATCATCTATCACTTATCCACAGGAGGCTCACATGATTCGTTATCCACAGTTAACCGGTCATCACTTCGGTGTGACGGCCCCTTCATCGGGTGTTCCTGCTGAACTGCACAAGTTGCTCCACGAGGCCGAAGCCACATTCACTAGCCATGGCTTCACGCTTCAATTTGAACCATCGGTCTGGACGCAGGACAAAGCGAAATCGGCACCGGCAGAAGTCCGGGCCGATGAGTTGACGCGCTTGTTCCATGACGAGGCCATTGACCTGATTATTCCGCCATGGGGCGGCGTCTTATTGATTGAGTTGCTAGACGCGATTGACTGGGACGCGCTCCCTCCGAAATGGATGCTCGGATATTCGGACGTCAGCTTATTCCTATTCGTGTACACGCTCAAGACCGGTATCGCTTCGGCCCACGGGACGAACCTCGTCGACCTACGCGGCGAAGAATGGGACGCGACGAGCTCGCGTTGGCTCGACGTCGTATCGGCGAAAGAAGGCGAGACGGTCATCCAACTCGCCTCGGAACAGTTCCAAAAAGAGTGGCAACATGACAACCCGAGCCCTCATGTGTATCACTTGACCGAGCCGACCGAATGGAAATCACTCGGTGGGACGGAAGCGACCGGACGACTGCTCGGCGGCTGTATCGACGTCTTGTTGCATACGATCGGCACACCGTATGGCGACGTCGCTACGTTCCAACAGACCCATTTGAACGGGGAACCGATTCTTTGGTATTTCGAGAATGCCGAGCTCGATGTACCGGCACTCAAACGGACCCTGCTTCAAATGAAGTGGGCCGGTTGGTTCGATCATACGTCTGGCATTCTGTTCGGGCGCAGTGCGGCCCAACAGCCCGTCCAAGGCTACACGGCAGAGGACGTGTATGCGGAACTGCAGGCATTGCTCGACGTACCTGTCATCTACGACATCGACTGCGGGCACGTCCCGCCGCAAATGACACTGATCAACGGTGCCCATGCCTCGATTCAAGTCGAGGACGGCAAAGGGACACTCATCCAAACGTTCAAGGGCTGACGCGTCAGCCCTTGATTTTTTGTAACAGCTCAGTCAAATGTGTCCGGTAAAATCCTTCTGGGAGCTTTTCGACGGCTTCACGAATAAACGGGATTAACTTCTCTCCACATCCGTAGCTCGCCCCAATCAGCACACCCTCGAAATACACGGCCTGGTCAATCAAACTATGTGCCTTCCAATCATCCATTCCTTCCCATAGACGGTCGAACGCCTTGTCCCCTGTTTCTTTTTCCCCTTTCATCGCATAGTAGACGCCTTTTGACATTTCAATCGCGGCGATGAATGGGTAATCTTCAGCTAGCAGTCGTTCCATTTCTTCGATGTGTCGTCCTAGGTGTTCGACACGACGATAATGGATAGCATAGAGCGCTTCTGACAACGCGAGTCTTACTTTTGCGACGTGATCATCCGTGAACTGAATGTATTGTCTCGCTTTCACAAATGCTTCATCGATTCGTTGTTCGTCCTTCAAATACAGCGAACATAACGCGATGGTCCGATATACATCATCCGCTCGATAGTACGTTCGTGTCTGATGCATATATTGAAGCGCATCATCTAAATGACGAATAGCTCCTGACAAATCGCCTTCATACGTCAGCTCTTTCATAACGAGTATCATCGCATATTCGATTCGGGTTCTCGAAGACATGTTTCGCACATCTAACCATTCCATCCGATCGATTTGCGCGCTAGCTTCCTCGAACTCATTCCATAAAATGTGATAAAACGCTTTTCCAACAAGCGCCATCGCTAGCTCATCTCTTTCCCCGAGTCGCTCAAATAAGGTGATGGCACGCTCATAAAACGTTAACAGTTCAGCCCGTTTGTCGCTATATCTCAATTGGTCTCCCATAATGATATAGGCACGACCTTGCCATACTGAGTTCATCTCGGGCTCTAGGTACGGAGTGAGTGCTTCATGCGTGGCTTTTTCAGTCCACGGATCGAGCGTCAATTGCGCATATTCAATCTCCTCGACGATTTTCTGGAGTTCCGCCTCGCGCGGATCGACGAGAAGTGACTGCACCGACACGCCCAGCCGCTTGGCGATTTCACGAAGACTGCGCATCGACGCCTCTGCCTTTCCATTTTCAATCATACTGAGCATCGATTTTGTGATGATGCCTTCGGCCAGTTGACTTTGCGTCAATTTTTTTTCTTTTCGTAACGCTTTAATCCGTTGTCCAATCATAGGCCACCTCTTAAAAGTTAAATTTAATTGAACTTATTGTATACAAATCGGTTGTCATCGTTTACTATAAAGTTAAATCAGGTTGAACTTAATTGTAAAGGAGAATCGATATGACGACTACCTCATCAAACTTGTATGTATTGTTGCTCGGAAAATTCATGTCGTTGTTCGCATCCAGTCTCTTCACGTTCGTCGCGGGATTGACCGTGCTGACAACATCTGGCTCAGGGCTCCAGTTCGCGCTCGTCTTACTCGCCGGCACAGTGCCCCGCGTTTTATTATCTCCGTTTGCCGGGGCGTTCGCCGACAAACTGGATCGCAAACGCGTGATTATCACGATGGAGTCAGTGAACGCCTTATTATTTTTGGCTGCTGGCATCGCGAGTCTCGTCTGGACGTTCGGCGTCCCTGCTTTCTTGATTATCACATGTCTGCTCTCTGTCGTCTCGACTTTCTTATCGGTCACGTTGTCGAGCTCGATTCCGCTCTTGTTTGACGAAGACGGGCTCCAACGCGCAAACTCGCTCATTCAAAGCACCATTTCCATCTCTAGCATCGGCACGCCATTGCTCGCCGGGGCACTGTTCACTTTGCTGCCCGTCTCGGCATTTTTGTTCAGTTCGTCGCTCTTGTTTGTCATCGCCGCCTTTTTCGCCTCTCGTCTCCACTTTAAAACGTATGACCATGTCCCCACCGAGCAATCGACTTGGAACGAGGTCCAATCTGGCTTCCACTACTTGAAACGCCAGCGCGTACTTTGGACGTTGACCCTTTTAGCAGCATTGCTCAATTTCTTCTTCGTTGCCGCAGAAGTACTATTCCCGATTGCCGCCCTACAAGAAGTCGGCGTCAGTCCGCTCCAGTTCGGCTTTTTAGAAAGCATGTTCGCCGTCGGCTTTTTAGTCGCCTCGCTCGCCCATGCGTTACCGGTCTTTCAAATCAAGCATCGGCTAGCCACGACCCGAACCGCGCTAATCATTATCAGTTGCCTCTTTATCGGACCGGCCGTCCCGCTCTATTTTGACTTCTCAGTCACACCAGCTATCGTCTTCTTCGCTGGTTTCGCCTTATTAAGCGGATTCTTCATCATCCGCGTCAATATCCCCATCCAGCTCTATTTACAGACGAACACGGAACCAAGTTATCTCGGTCGTGTGATCGGTGTTCTCGAATCCCTCGCCATGGGCATCACACCGTTCGGATTCATCGTGTTTGGCCTATTGAGCGAATGGATGCCAGTCGCTTCACTCTATACGATTTGTATGCTCTGCCTGCTCACCATCACGTTGTTCGCGATGTATCGGATCCGTCACGACATCGCTGCCGAAAAAGCAAATGTGTCAGCGAAAGCAGAAAGTGCGTGAACACAAAAAGACATCGAACGTTTTTCAGTTCGATGTCTTTTCTGTTGATGGAAGGACGCGTTTCTCTAACAAGAACGGTCCGAGTGGGATGACCGACGCCATGACGGCGAGGACCAACACTTTGAAGCCCCAGTTGAAACGCCATGCCATATAGACGGCTGCCGCCACGTAAGCGACGAACAGGAAACCATGGGCCGCGCCGACGATACTGACAGCGAGCGGCATGCCCGCCAAATACTTGAGCGGCATCGCGATGAGCAACAAGAGTAAGAAAGACACTCCTTCTGTGTATCCGAGCCATTTAAAATGTGTCGCGTTCATATTCGTTCTCCTTTTCAATCGATGCTACGTTCATCGTAGCCGAAAGTGGTGAGTTTTGTCACAGGAGAACGTCATAAAGTCGTTACGCTATTTGACGATTTGGTGAACGATGCATGACTTTTGTTTCCACGAACTTGCGAAGGAACAATCCATCGACGCCAAGTTTACCAGCATTGTAGCCTGCGACGAGAATGAGGACTGAGACGATTAACATCGTCGGGTTCGTGCTGACCGTACCTGAGAGCAAGAACGCCATGTTCATAACAAGACCGAAGAAGGCTGCGCTACGTGTGAGGGCACCAACCAAGAGTCCAAGACCGACTAGGAATTCACCGTATGGAATCAACACATCGAACAAGGCTGCGTTCGGGATGGCGAAGTTTTCAAGGAATGCTGCCCACCAACCGGCTACAGCTGGGTGATCGCCTGTCGCCAGTGTCAGTGCGTTATTGAGGAAACCTTCTGAACCGAATCCGCCTGTGATTTTGCCCCAACCTGCTGTGAGCCAGTGATAGCCGAGCCAGAGACGAAGGACTGTCAAAATACCGGTGGCGACGTTGTGGTTCTGCCAAAATTTTGTGAACATGATAATTCCTCCTTAGAATGAGTGAATGATGACTTATATGTGATTACATTCACAATATACCATCCATGTTCATCTTTTCACATAGGTTAGGACAAGAGTTCACGTTTCGTTCATATGTGCGTCACAGGTCAGTCACTTTTTGGAAATTGGTCAATTCGAAAAGGACGTCCGCGAGGGACGTCCTTGTTTGAGTTACAACTTCACCTCTTGAGGTGGCTGTCCTTTTTTATTCATCACGCGCATCGATTGTGGCGCGATTTTTAAGATGACGAGTTTTGGATCATCCGGACCGTCGAACCAACCTTCGAGTTTCTCGTTCCATACCTTTTCTTTCATCGATTCATCGTCAGATACACTCGTCTCGCCTAAAATCTCGAGGTACGTATCCCCGACGCCGTCCCCGTCATAGCCAATCAAAATATGTGTATACGGATTATTTTTCAGTTCATCCACTTTATCCGTTTCTTTCGAAGTTGCGGTGTAGAGCGTCAAGTCATCATGGAAAAATGTCATATAACGGCTGTGCGGCTTCCCTTTATAAACCGTTGCCATTGTCCCTACGTTACTATGATCTAAAATCTGTTTTGCCGTTTGCATTGCATCCATTCTGAAAAACCTCCTTGTGGTAGTCACTCGTATATTGATTCCCCCGGGGCAAGTGATTAAACACGCGGACAACAAAAAACCTGCTCGCCGAAGCGAGCAGGTTATAAAATTCCTTAGAAAGGAAGATTAGATTTTTTCAACGTTAGAAGCTTGTGGTCCACGAGCTCCGTCAGTGATTTCGAAAGTTACTGCTTGGCCTTCTTCAAGTGTCTTGAAGCCGTCGCCTTGGATTGCTGAGAAGTGTACGAATACGTCGTCTCCGCCTTCCATTTCGATGAAGCCGTAACCTTTTTCTGAGTTAAACCATTTTACTTTACCTGTGTTCATAATGAACCCTCCTGAAATAAACGCTGTGCGTTCTAGTAGTGCCTTACTAGAAAAAACTGACCAATAAAAAATCACAAACCTCTAGGATTATCTTAAACGAAAAATAATCCAAAGCGTTTTGTGAATTATGTTTCCAGCTATTCTTAATTAAGCACATATAGAATATACCATGGATAAATGCTTCTGTCTACTAAATACTTCGGTTTGCTAAAAATACTTCTAAAACGGGTACATCCAATTGTAGTGAACGCTAGGAGGATGAACCATATGACTGCATACATTGATCGCTCGAATATCGCTGCCACCATCGCCCACCATTCAAACTGGGCGCTCGGTGATCTATTGAAAGAAACACTTGATTGGCATGAGGCGACACGACAGGCCCACTATCCCGACCAAGCGAAAACCTATCTCTCCCATTTGCCGATGACCGAACGCATCGTCCCAGTGACAAGTTCCTTGCCGCTCGAGACGGTCGATGGAATCGTCCGTCCGGTCTGGATGCGCCGGCTCGACGCCGAGTACTTGAACTTGAGACAAATGACGCGTCAGCACGTCGACGTCACCGATTATGGCGCCATCGGGGATGGTTTGACGGATTGCACCCTCGCTTTCCGGCTCGCCCTTAGGTCGAACCGCCACGTCCACGTGCCGACCGGCGTATATATCGTCCGCGGGATCCGTATCCCGTCGAACTGTGTGCTTGAAGGGGTAAGCCAGCAGGAAACGATCATCAAGCTCTCGGACCGGGCCCCGAAACATCGACGATTACTTCGAAATGCCACTCCCTTCGCCGGCAACCACCATATCGAAGTCTCACATTTGACGCTCGATTGGAACGTGGAGCGCCTCGGCGACGTCGATCGGACGTCGAGTGTCGACACCGCCTCGAGCGCGTTAACGTTCGCGCACGTCAAATTCGGTTGGATCCATCACGTCACGGCGAAAAACGCGGGGTTACACGCATTCGATATCACTGCACCCCACTATCATTACTTGGGAGACGGATTACGCGCCAAAAAAGGTAGCCGCTACGTGTGGCTCGATCATTGCGAGGCGACGAATTACGGCGATGATGGCATCACGACCCACCATAGTGACGCCATTTATATCACGAACTGCTATTGTCATCATCCACATGGACGCACCCATGCCCATGGATTCTCGAACTCGAACGGAATCGAGATTGATGACGGGTCACGCCATGTCACGCTCGTCAACAATATGAGCGAGGGTTGCTTCGGGGGCGTCGAAGTGAAGGCGCACGGGACGTCTTCAGCCGCTCACGACGTTCACATATTCGGACACTTCTCGTATCACGACAATCGCTCGTTCAACTTCCGGCACATCAGCCACCACTTGGCTGATGACCCGCAGTCGAAGACGGCACGCTTCCTTTCAGGGACGAACCTCGTCTCGATGGAGCCGGTCCGTTCGAGTCTTTATAAGAAGTCTTCTGCGCGTAGCCTCGTCATATCAGCGTATCAAGACGTGTTCATTCACGGGTTCACGGCGATTGGGAATCCTGAATATGACTATCGTGGAAACCCGGCGCTCGCCGTTCAATACAAGTCTCGGAACGTCCGCTTGAAACGGATTGCGGCGAGCGGATTTGCATCGGGACGGGCCGACATCGAACTGTTCGGCGGAGATAACCGGACCGATCACGTCACGATCGAGGACGTCATTTGCCGTAACTCGGCCCCAGTCGCGTTGAAAGTCGGCGGGCAACTGACGAACGTCATGCTCCGTCGGATTGAAGGCGAACAAAAAAGTGGAGATGTACTCATCTCCACGAGTAGCCCGATCGAGGCCCATGATTTATTCGCTTATGGGTTTTCCGATCGCGTACGCAATGACGCTTGAGCCGACTCGACGAGTTCATCAAGCATCGCCTCATCTAAATTAAGTGAACTCACCGTCTGTTTCGCCATCATGCGGACGATGGCTTTGTCGAGAAAGCCCATTCGTTCGAAATCATAGCCGTTGCCGACGACTTCGACGAAATAAGCATGTGCCCGCAACACTTCTCGATAAGCATCCTCGAGTTCTCGTTGCCGTTCGGCCGCAGTCGGCGTACCGGCACATAAATAGAGGCCGAGCGGTCGTTTGAGCAGTTGGGTTTCGTTCATGTGCAGCCAAGCCGTCATCTCGTCTTGAATTTTGCCCATCCGGATTGAGCTGCCGACAATCACATGGTCGACCGTCCCCCACTCGACCTCTGGCTGCTCGACTACATTTTGGATGTGAACGTCTCCCGGAAGCCGTTCGGCCAACAAATGAGCAACTTTCTCACTCGTCCCGTAGCGGGTCGAGTAAGCAATTAACGTATTCATCGCGTTTCCCCCTTTCGGTCAGACTCTACTATCCTTATTCCCGAAACGGGTCATCTTTACTAACGACACAACAAAAACTCGCCACGGAGGCGAGTTTTTTTCGTCACACTTTATACACTTGCGCTTCATACGGACGAAGCGTGAACGGTTCGATCGGTTCCATGTTCCCGATGACACGTTCTGTCACGTCATACGGGAGTTCGCGTGTCACCGTCTCATCCGAGAAGTTGCAGAGCACGAGCCACGTCTCCCCTTCGAACGTTCGAGTGAAGGCGTATACCGCTTCATCGTCTGGGAGTAACAGTTCATACTTCCCGTAGACAACGATCGGATTTTGTTTCCGGAGCTGAATCAACTGGCGATAGTAATGGAACAGCGAGTCTGGATCACGCCGCGCCGCTTCCGCGTTCACGGTCGTATAGTTCGGGTTGACCCCAATCCACGGCGTTCCGGACGTGAATCCACCTTGCGCCTCGGCCGACCACTGGACCGGTGTCCGCGAGTTGTCGCGCCCACGTGCGTGAATACCGCGGAAAATCTCATCATGCGTCAACAAGCCATTCGTCGTGTAATCCCGATACGCGTTGAGCGTCTCGATATCGCGGTACTCATCGATCGAGTCGAACGCCACGTTCGTCATCCCGAACTCTTCACCTTGATAGATGTAAGGCGTCCCTTTCAACATGTGCAGGAGCGTCGCCAGCATCTTACCGGAGACGACACGGTATTCGTCCGAGTCGTTCCCGAACCGTGAGATGGCTCGCGGTTGATCATGGTTGCTCCAATAGAGACTGTTCCAGCCATCTTCCTCAAGACCTTCCTGCCAACGCGAGAAGATTGTCTTCAAATCCGTCAACTTCCAGTCCGTCGGGTTCCATTTGCCGAAACTGCCGTTGCCGACGTCGACGTGTTCGAAATGGAACACCATGTTCAACTCATCACGGTCTGTTCCCGTATATAGCTTCGCCTCATCGACGCTGACGCCAGGCATCTCACCGACCGTGATCGTATCGTATTTCGACAAGACCTCACGATTCATCTCCTGCATGAACTCATGGATGCGCGGTCCGTTGAAGAAGAACGGTGTGCCGTCCCCATAACCTGTCCCACGCGTCTCCCCGTCTGGATAGCTCGGATCTTTCGAGATCATGTTGATGACGTCCATCCGGAAACCATCGACCCCTTTATCGAGCCAGTACGTCATCAAATCGTATACTTCACGGCGCAACGTCTCTGACTCCCAGTTCAAGTCTGGTTGCTTTTTGCTGAACAGGTGCAAGTAGTATTCGTCGCTTGCCTCATCGTATTGCCACGCACTCCCTCCGAAGAAAGCGCCCCAGTTCGTTGGCGGCTGACCGTTCTCGCCTTTTTTCCAAATGTAGTAGTCCCGGTACGGGCTGTCTTTTGAGGAGCGCGATTCCATGAACCATTGGTGTTCGTCCGACGAATGGTTGACGACGAGGTCCATCATGATTTTGATGCCGTGACGATGCGCTTCTTCGAGCATCGCATCGAAATCGTCCATCGTTCCGAACTCATCCATGATGGCCCGGTAATCGCGGATGTCGTATCCGTTGTCGTCGTTCGGTGAATCGTACACCGGCGATAGCCAGATGACATCGATGCCGAGTTCCGCCAAATACGACATCTTCTCAGTGATTCCAGGGATGTCCCCAATCCCGTCACCGTTCGAGTCATTAAAGCTACGCGGGTAAATTTGATAGACGACCGCTTCTTTCCACCATTGTTTCATGTTTCATCCTCCTTATACGTTCTGTCGATTTCATCGTACCCGCTCGTCGCCTTGATTTCTATCCATGATATGATGAAAATATGCACGATTTTGCTATTAAGAAAGGATGATTCGATGGAAATTGGCTTTTGTGGCTATTCGTATCATACAACGACCTATACTTTTCCTTTTCCCAATCGGTTGGAGACGTATTTGATTCGCTTGCAAACAGAAGGCACGGCGCGCATCGTCGTCAATGGGAAGACGTATACGGCACGGCCTGGCGACCTGTTGCTCGTTAAACCTGGTGACGAGTACGAACTGCATGTCGATACCCCGGCAAGCGGGGATTATCATCTTTTCTGTGACGGTCTGACCCTCGATGCATGGTGGGTGGCGGTCGATCGTTCCCGCATCACGTCCATCTCGATCGACCCTCGCTTGTTGTCACTCTGGCAGCATATCACCGAAGAGGCGCGACGCCCGACGACTGAACAAAGTCCGGACTTGATTGAAACACTGATTGAAGCCTTGCTCCTCATGCTCGACCGTTCAGTCCAAGAAGTGCACGCAAACGTGCGACCACCTGTCGTGTCACGCATGATGCGTTATATAGAAGGAAACGTTACAAGCGACTTCAAAGTGGCGGACGTCGCCGACGCGGTCGGGCTCAGTGTATCGCGGACCGTCCACTTATTTAAAGAAGTGACCGGTATGACGATTGTCGCCTATGCTCAATCGATTCGACTCCAGCTCGCCGAAGAACAGATGCAGTATACCCAACACTCTCTCGAACGGATTGCCGAGCTGTCCGGATTCCGCTCCTATCCATATTTTCATCGTATCTTTAAACGAAAATATGGCGTCGCACCAGGGGTTTATCGCACACTTCAACAAAAAAACGAAAAAAAATAAAAAAAGAGTGATCCATTTTTTGAACCGCTCCGTTAGATGGGTGTAAACAACGACAACCACTCAAAAAAAGGAGCGATTACCCATGAAGAAGAAAACAATGAACAAGATTGTAGCACCGGCACTCGCACTCGGCTTACTCGTACCATTGAATGCACAGGCAGCGGATCACGCGCCGACAGCAAGCACACCAGCAGGTGACTTACGAGCCACGCTCGACCAATTACTGTCTGAGCATTACGTCTTAGCCGTCACATCGATGATGAAAGCTTATGATGGAGCACCAGACGCTGAAGTCGCGATGAAGGCACTCGATCAAAACGCACTCGACATGACACCGGCCATCGCTTCAATTTATGGAGATGAGGGCGCAGCCCAGTTCGAAGACATCTTCGCTGGTCACAACGACTACTCAGCTGACTTCGTTGAAGCGGCTAAATCAGAAGACAAAGAGCTTCGCGCTGACGCAGAAGCTGAAGTCGACGAATTCGTCGAAGAGTTCTCAACATTCCTTGATGCAGCAACAGAAGGTAACTTACCGAAAGACGCTGCTGCTGACGTACTTGAGCTTCACGAAGACCAAGTTCTCTCAGTATTCGACAACTATGTCGCAGGTGATTACGAGTCGGCATACATGACGTACCGCGAAGGGTACAAGCTCATGTTCGACATCAGTAAAGCCCTCTCAGGCGCAATCGTCACACAGATGCCTGACAAGTTTGAAACTGCTGCTGACACACCGGCCGTCGAGCTTCGTTCGACATTGAACAGCCTTGCTGGTGAACACTTCGCACTCGCAGCAATCGGCATGCAAAAAGGCTACGATCAAGCAGAAGACTTCGACTACGTGAGCTGGGCTGAAGATCAGAACACACTCGATTTCAAAGCAGCCATCGGTTCAGTCTACGGTGATGAAGGTGCGGCCCAATTCGAAAAAGTATGGAACGGGAACCACATCACAGCACAAGGTGACATCGTTGCCGCTACACTCGAAGGCGATGAAGCTAAAATTGAAGAAGCACGCATGAAGCTCGACCAGTTCGCTGTCGATTTCAGCACATTCCTCGATGCAGCGACGGAAGGTAACTTGCCACAAGAAGCTGGCCAAGAAGCCATTAAACAACATGAGGCCCTCGTGCTTCAAACGTTCGATCAGTATGTAGCTGGTGACGCGGATGCCGCTTGGATGTCATTCCGTGAAGGATACGCGTTCATGTTCGGTGTTGGTGAGACACTCGGTAACGCGATCGTGACACAAATGCCTGACAAGTTCGCTGAAACAACAATGCCTGAAGAGATGCCTGAAACAGGTCTCGGTGGTGCACAAGAACAATCAATGAACACGCTCTACGCTGGCCTTGCTGTACTTGGCGGAATCTTGCTCGCCTTTGTAACGCTTCGCAACCGTAAAGTGTCTGAACAATAATTCAATAAGGAGGGAGCCCCATGAACAAGCGCCATTTGTTTCTGGCGCTCTCTCTCTTTTGTTTTGGCTTCTGGACGTGGACGAGCGCCCAAGAATCGTCGTCACCACCTGTAGAAGAAAAACAAATAGAGGAGAGCCCAGATTTATCGGCTGAATTCTCACTTCTACAGGAAGAGGTGAAGAAGCTTCGATTAGCCGAGGAAGAGGAAAGTGCCAAGGCCGCGACACCCGTCCAACTTCAAATTCCCAAAATCAAGGTCGACACCGCGATCGAACAGGTCGGCGTACTCGACAACGGACAGATGGGCGTCCCAAAAGACGAGAACCAAGTCGGTTGGTTCGAACCGGGCGTCAAACCTGGTAGTAAAGGAAATGCCGTCATCGCGGGACACGTCGACAGCAAGACCGGCCCTGCCGTCTTTTATGAGCTCGATCAACTGAAGACCGGCGATGACGTGACGATCATCGACGAGAATGGCAACACGTTGACGTTTCGTGTCACAAAAACAGAGAGTTACGATACGAAAAACGCACCAATCGAGGATATCTTCGGGGCCACGTCGAGTCGACATTTGAACTTGATCACGTGTTCCGGTACGTTCGGTGACGGCGGTTATGACGAGCGTTTCGTCGTCTATACCGAGCTTGTCGATACCGAAATCAATACCGAAGTCGAACTTGACGCACCGACGAGCGTCGAACTCCGCGGGAACTTATTGACGTGGCACGCCGTCCGTGACGACGCAGTCATCGGCTATCGCGTCTATGAGGTCGTCGACGGTGAAGCGACACATATCGAAAGTATCCCGTCGCACGCCCGGAAGAGCATCGAAGTCACGAACGAGCAGGCAGCTTATTATGTGACAGCGATCGATCAACTCGGGAACGAGTCGAGTCCTTCTCAAGAGACGAAATAATCACAAAAGAACCCGCAGACGATTTATGTCTGCGGGTTCTTACGTTTTACACGAAACACGGAATCTGCGGGTTGAACGTCTTGTTGTTCTCCGTCATGATTTGTTTCTTGATTTTGCCTTCGCCGAGATAGACGATACGGTCGGCGAGCGCCTCCGCGTCCTCTTCATCGTGGGTAACGAAGATCGTCGTCGTACCCGTCTGTTTGAGGAGGCGGCGCAAATCGTCCCGAATGCGATGTTGGAGCGACGTGTCCAAGTTGCTGAACGGCTCATCCAAGATGAGAAGCGATGGTTTCGGAGCAAGCGCACGCGCGAGCGCGACACGCTGTTGCTGACCGCCGCTGAGCTCGTACGGATAGCGATGGCGGAACTCGGACAAGTTCACGAGCGTCAACATCTCTTCGACGCGCTCGTTCCGCTCTTTCCGGCTCAATTTATGCAGACCGAAGCGGATGTTCTTCTCAACGGTCATATGCGGGAAGAGCGCATAGTCTTGGAACACCATCCCGACACCACGCTGTTCAGGCGGCATGAACTGGCAATCGTCGCAACAGACACAGTCGTTGACGACGACGACGCCTTGATTCGGCATCTCGAGTCCCGCAATGAGGCGTAAAATCGTACTCTTCCCAGAACCGCTGTCACCGAGAAGCGAGACGATTTCACCTTTCGTGATCGAGATCGAGAATCCTTTAATCGTCTCGGCTTGCGCACCTTTATAGCTGAAGTGTAAATCGTTGATTTGAACAAACATTAGTCGGCCTCCTTATCAAGCACCTTATGGAACACAAAGATCAACAGTCCGCTCATGAGCACGATGACGATCGAGGCGAGCGCGGCCTCATGTATCTTCTCGTCACTGACATATTTGAACGCTTGTGTGGCGAGCGTCGAAAAATTGAATGGCTGTAAAAACAGCGTCAGCGGCAATTCTTTCATAATATCGATAAAGACGAGGATGAACGCGCTCATGATCGCCCCTTTAATCATCGGGATATCGACCCGGAAGAACGTCTGCACCGTCCCCCACCCGAGCATGCGTGACGCTTCCGTGAACGATTTCCCGACTTTCTCAAACCCACTCTCGATCGAGTTATAGCCGATGGCGAGGAAGCGGATGACGTAGGCGAAGATGAGCATAATGAGTGTCGTCCTGAACACGAACGTCTGGCCTAAGTCCAAAGCGAGCGCCATGTTCAACACCCACTCATCAAGCAGTAAGAACAACGTGATGACGGCGATGGCGATGGCCGCTCCCGGGATTGAATAACCGAGCGTCGTCACTTTCGAGATGACGCGTGTCATGTTTGACGGGAACAAGCGCGTATAGTTGGCAATGACGAGTGCGAACACGAGAATGATCACCGTCGCGATGAAGGCGACGCTCACCGTGTTCCAGACGAGACGGAAAAACTCGGCCGTGAACACTTGTTCAAACGTCAATACCGTCCAAGCAACGAGTTGAACGAACGGAATGAAGAATGCGACCGCGAAGATGGTCGCTACATAACCGAACACGGCGTATCGATGCCATCCATTCAGTTGTCTCGGTTTGAGCGGCTTCACTTTCGTCGTCGCATAGCTGAACTGTTTTCGACCTCGGATCAGCCGTTCCATCGTCAAGATGGCGATGACGAGAATCATGAGCGTCCCAGCGAGTTTGAGCGCTGAGGACGTATCTTTCATCCCGAACCACGTACTGAAGATGGCCGTACTGAACGTCTGAATCCCGAAGTATTTGACGACGCCATAGTCGTTCAACACTTCCATCAAGACGAGGCTGACCCCGCCGATGATGGCGACGCGCGAAATCGGGATGACGACGGTGAAGAAGATATCCCACGAGCCGCGACCGAGGATACGGGCGTTTTCAATCATCGAGGACGATTGATTGTGCAGGAAGGCACGCGTGATCGTGTAGATGTATGGATACAAGAACAGCGTGAAGATGAACACCGTCCCTTGAATCGTCATGATGTTGAAATACGTCTGGTCGACCGTGATACCGAACTCGTTGCGAAGCGTCGTCTGGATGACGCCCGTATAGTTTAAAATCCCGTGATACGTATAAGCCCCAATGTAAGGCGGGATGGCGAGCGGTAAGATGAGCGCCCATTTGAAGAACCGACGGAACGGAAAGTCGTACACCGTGACGAACCAAGCCAGGCTCGTTCCGATGACGGTCGTCAACAATCCGGTCGCGAGCATGATGAACAGTGTATTGCGCACATAAGTCGGCAACAAGTACTCGCGAATGTGTTGCCAGTTCTCGTTGACCGGTGCGAACAGCTCGACCAAGACGACGACGCCTGGCAGGACGATGAACACCAGCGCGATAAAGCTGAGGATGGCCCATCCATTCAGTTGTCGTTTCAGCGCGTACCAGTTCATGTCGTACAACTCCCGTTCTTTCGTTCAGTCACTTCCTGTCCCATCATATCAGTTTCCGCGCCACCGGTGTACCGTCAGCGTGCCATGAAACACAAAAACCTTCGGCCTGAACATCTGTTCAAGCCGAAGTCGTCTTATTTCCAGCCCGCTTCGTTGAAAATACGGATGGCTTCTTGCTGGTTTTCACCGAGGACAGACAAGTTGATGTCCTGCTCTTTGAACTCACCCCATGATTGAAGGAGCTCGTTCGGTTCAACCGATTCGTTGACCGGATACTCGTAGTTCACGCTCGCAAACTGCTCTTGTGCTGACGGATCAGACATGAACTCCATGAGTTTCTTCGCGTTTTCTGAGTTCTTCGCTGCTTTTGTCATCGCAATCCCCGAGATGTTCACGTGTGTCCCCGTCGTGTCTTGGTTCGGGAAGAAGACACCGAGTTGCTCGGCCACTTTCTTCTCTTCCGCATCTTCTGAGTTCAACATGAGACCCATGTAGTATGTGTTCATGATGGCGACGTCCCCTTCACCGGCCACGACCGCTTTCGCTTGGTCACGGTCGTTCCCTTGTGGATCACGTGCCATATTGTTGACCATGCCTTTCGCCCACTCTTTCGCTTGATCGACACCGTTCACTTCAATGAATGAAGCGAGGAGTGAGATGTTGTACATGTTCTCAGACGGACGAACGAGCACTTTTCCGTTCCACTGTTCTTCTGTGAGCGCTTCGTATGTTGACAAGTCTTCTGGTTTCACACGGTCTTTTGCATAGACGATGACACGTGCCCGTTTCGTGAGACCGAACCACTCGTTGTCCGTATCACGATATTTTTCAGGGACGTTCGACTCAAGCACGTCGCTATCGACCGCTTGAAGATGTCCCGCGTCTTTCGCTTGATACAAGTTCCCGGCGTCTGCCGTGATAAAGAGGTCGGCCTCTGTGCTCTCACCCTCTGTGTTCAAACGCTCGAGAAGCTCATCGCTCTTCCCTTCGACGACGTTGACTTTTACGCCCGTCTCTTCTTCGAACTGCTTGTAAAGTTCTTTATCGACGTCATAGTGACGGCTCGAGTAGACGTTGACGACTTTCGACTCTTCTGCTGTCTCGTTATCATTTGACGTCGTCTCTTCCGTGCTCGCGCAAGCGGCCAGGAGTGATGTTGTGAGCGCAGCTGATAGGCCGAGCACCATGTACTTTTTGTTCATTTGATTATCCCCCACTTATTCATCTCTATTGTTGGTAATGATAATTACTCTCAGTTACTATCATCACTGATAATCATTCTCACGTCAACCTTTTTTTGAAATCGTTTACAGTAGTTATAAATACATAACTTAACAGTTTTGACGTCATCATTTCTTGACTTCAAAATGACTACGCACCTATAGTGGAAGAGAACAAACCGTCTGGTCGGTACAGAAAAGAGGGATGACATGACAAACCGATCAATAATCACCAAGCAAAAACTGTTGGATGCCGCGACCGATATCATCATGGAGCACGGTGTGCATCACCTGACATTGGATGAAGTCGCCAAAACGGCGGGTGTCTCGAAAGGTGGTCTCTTGTACCACTATCCATCCAAAGAAGCGTTGTTGACCGCCATCGTGGAACGGCTCCAAACCGAGCAAAACGATTTGTACGAATCGCTCCAAGCCGATGGCAATGGCCCTGTTGAGGCGTTCGTGCGTCTCTTTGACGAGACGAAACTTCATCCGGAGCGCTCAGCCATCCACATCGACGCCGAAAAGATGATTGCGTTCCTCACATTGTTCGCCGTCGACCAAGAGTACGCAGAGCGGTGGAAGCACGACCTCGACACGTTCTTCGCACAGTTTCAACAGACGAGCGATCCAGTGGAGACGATGATCATCCGCTATGCGCTCGAAGGAATGATGATGTCCGAGCACTTCAATGTCGGCGTCGCCCCACCTGCTTTAAAACAAGACATTATCGCTCGCTTGATCGAGCGAGCCCAGAACATCGATTCGGGTAAAACAGACTAATCTATTAGAGGAGAAATGAACCCCATGCAAAAAATCACGTCCTTCTCCGTCAATAACAAGTTCGCCGTCTGGTTGATGACCATCATCTTGACGGCCGCCGGAATTTTCGCCGGCTTGACGATGAAACTAGAAACATTGCCTGATATCACGACACCGACCGTCTCGGTGACGACGATTTACCCAGGAGCCTCACCTGAACAAGTGCTCGACGAAGTCAGCACCGTGCTCGAAGAGCGCTTGAAGAGCTTGAACGGGGTCGAACAAGTTCGTTCGTCTTCGTTCCAGAACGCTTCAAACATTCAAATCGATTATGACTTCAGCACTGATATGGAAGAAGCTGAACAGCTCGTCAAAGACGCGCTCAGCAACGTCGAATTGCCAGAAGCCGTTCAAGACCCACAAGTATCACGACTCAGCTTTGACGCGTTCCCTGTCGTTGGTGCAGCCGTCTCAGATGAGAGTCTCGATTTGGCCGAATTGACGAAATTGGTCGAAGATGAGTTGCAACCGGCCCTTGAAGGCGTCGAAGGCGCTCAGACCGTCCAAATCGCCGGACAAGAGATTCGTCGCGTCGAGCTTCAGTTCGATGCGGAGGCACTCGCCGAATACAACTTGACGGAAGACACGGTCAAACAGTTGATTCAAGCGAACGACGCCCGCATCGCGCTCGGCCTGTATGAACTTGGTGATACGGAGCAAGCCGTCGTCATCGACGGGAAGTCGGAGACGCTCGAGGCGTTCCGCGACCTCCAAATTCCGTACTCACCCGCACAAACGGAACAGCCTGTGCCAGGTGCGCCAACGGAACTTCCGACTGGCGAGACCCCACAAGTCCCGACTGAAGTACCAGGTGCCGTCCCACCTGCCAATATCCCGACAACCGTCCCGACCGTCGCTTTGAGCGAACTCGCGACGATTGAAGACCGTGGCATCGAGGAATCGATTTCGCGCTCAAACGGAGAACGTTCAATCGGGATTCAAGTGACGAAAACACAAGACGCGAACACCGTCGACGTCGTCAACGCCGTCAAAGAGGTGCTCGCCGACTTCGAAGCCGACTATGACACGGCCAACGTCTCCGTCACGCTCGACCAAGGTCAACCGATTGAAGAATCGGTCGAGACGATGGTCTCGAAAGCGTTACTCGGTGGTCTATTCGCCATTTTGATTATTCTCGTGTTCCTTCGTAACTTCCGCTCGACGATTATTGCGGTCATCTCCATCCCGCTCTCGCTCTTGATGGCGTTGATCGTCTTGAAACAGCTCGACATCACGCTCAACATCATGACGCTCGGCGCGATGACCGTCGCCATCGGACGGGTCGTCGATGACTCCATCGTCGTCATTGAGAACATTTACCGTCGCCTCACCCGTCCGAACGAGACGTTGCGCGGCAAAGAACTGATTATCGCCGCGACGAAAGAAGTGTTCATTCCGATCGCGTCGTCGACAATCGTTACGATTGCCGTCTTCTTGCCGCTCGGGTTCGTCACCGGATTCGTCGGCGAGCTGTTCTTACCGTTCGCCTTGACCGTCGTCTTCGCTTTGCTCGCATCACTTCTCGTCGCGATCACGGTCGTGCCGATGATGGCCGACTCGTTCTTTAAGAACCGTGACAAGTTGAAGCCGGAAGAAGGACCAGGGAAACTCGCCGAATGGTATCGCGGCGTCCTCAACTGGTCGCTCAACCATAAACTCGTCGTCTTCGGCCTGGCTACCGTTCTCTTAATCGGAAGTTTCGCCCTCGTACCAGCCATCGGGGTCAACTTCTTGAACCAAGAATCTGAGAAGACGCTTTACGTCACGTTCGACCCAGAGCCGGGACAAACGCTCGATGATTCGATTGCGGCGGCCGAAATCGCCGAGACGTATTTCATGGAAGAGCAAGCGAACGCGACCGACGTTCAATTTACAGTCGGTGGCGAGAACCCGCTTAACCCAGGAAACAACAAACAAGGAATTTTCATCGTCCAGTACGATCCGGACACGGAAGATTTCGCCGATGTCAAAATCGCCGACGTCGAACGCTTGAATGAACTCGCCTCAGGCGGTGAATGGAAAGAACAAGACTTCGCCGGCGGTGCCGGAACGAGCGGCGTGACGTACAACGTCTACGCCAACTCACTCGAAGACCTCGAAGCCATCGTTCCGACGTTCATTGAGACGATTGAAGAAGAGACAGATTACGTCCGTCAAGCAACGTCTGACCTTCGTGAATCGTACGTCCAATACACGTTCAACGTCGACCAGCAAGCTGCTGCTGAGGCAGGCGTCTCGGCCGCCCAGCTCGCCCAGACGATTGGTCAGTTCCAAGCGCAAGAAAGTCCGCTCTCGACCGTGACGATTGATGACAAGCAACTCGACGTCATCATTCCGACAGAACAAGTCACGTACGACAGCATTGACGATTTGCAGGAACAAGAAGTGACGACGCCGTTTGGACCACGTCCAATCTCAGACTTCATCGGAGTCGAGGAAGGCACGACACCGGATACGCTCGTTCAGCGTGACGGCAAGCTCCTCGCTCGCGTCAACGTCGAGCTCAGCACGGACAAAGCGACGGAAGCTTCGGCGGCCATCGAAGAACGTGTGTCTGACATCGAGCTCCCGACTGGCGTCTCGTATGATGTCGGCGGTGTCACGGAACAGATTCAAGAATCGTTCACTCAGCTCGGTCTCGCCATGCTCGCAGCCGTTGCCATCGTCTACTTGGTGCTCGTCATCACGTTCGGCGGTGCCGTTACACCGTTCGTCGTCCTGTTCTCGCTCCCTTACGCGATTATCGGGGGACTTGTCGCCCTTCTCATCACTGGCGAGACGATCTCGGTATCTGCCTTGATTGGAGCGCTCATGTTGATTGGGATCGTTGTGACGAACGCCATCGTCTTGATTGACCGTGTTATTCATAAAGAAGAAGCTGGTCTCTCGACGCGTGATGCCTTGCTCGAGGCAGCCGGTACGCGCCTCCGTCCAATCCTCATGACGGCACTCGCAACGATTGGTGCCCTCGCACCGCTCGCGCTCGGTCTTGAAGGTGGCGCTTTGATTTCGAAAGGTCTCGGTGTGACCGTCATCGGTGGATTGACAAGTTCAACGCTATTGACGCTCCTCATCGTTCCAATCGTGTATGAGTTCTTCGCACGGTTCCGTAAGAAAAAAGAAGCGTAATTCAAAAGAGAGTCGCCCGCACAGGGTCGACTCTCTTTTCGATTCGGTCATTCCTGACGTGTTCCACACGGCTTTCCGTGCTTTTATAAAACCTCTTTGGAGAGAAGAACTTCACTTTTTGATGATTGCCTAACCTTGACCTGTACAAATAAATCTGAGAAAATTCTTACGTTTTGAACGTATTCGCGAAAGGATGGTATACATGCAACTCTTTATCAAATGGATGATCGGCCTTTCGCTCTTATTCGGGTTAAGCGCGCTCGGCAATTGGATCGTCGCCACTTTAGAATGGAAAGTGCCTGGGAACGTCGTCGGGATGATGCTGTTGTTGATATTACTTATGACAAAAATCATCCGAGTCGAATGGATCGAGGACAGTGCCGGCTTCCTCACGAAACATCTCGCTTTCTTCTTCATCCCGATTGCGGTCGGTCTCATGTCTTATAGTAATCTATTAAAAGCAGAAGGGATCCCGCTCTTTCTCGCCTTGATGATCAGTCTAAGTGTGGGGCTCATCGTGACCGCCATCATCTCCGGAAGACGAGGTGAAGCGTCATGACATTATTTTGGGTACTCGTCACAGTTGGTGTCTATCTCATCAGCCGAAAACTATCATTTAAATGGGCGTCTCCGTTCACGAACGTCGTCTTCTTGAGCACAACTATTTTGATTGTGATCCTCCTTCTCTTTGAACAACCGTACGACGTGTATGAACCGGCCAAAGATTTGATCACGATTTTACTCGGCCCGGCGACCGTCGCCCTCGGTCTGCCGTTGTACCGCAACTTGCCGACGCTACTCGCACGCGCGAGACGTGCCCTCAGTGCAATCGTTGCCGGTACCGTCTCGACGATTATCGTCGCAGTCATGATCGGCACGGCGCTCAAACTGACGGACCAAGTGCTCATCGGGCTAGCGGTCAAATCCGTCACTGCCCCGATTGCACTCGAACTGGCAAAACAGCTCCAAGGAGACGCGGCGCTTGCTGCCTCCATCACTGTCGCCTGTGGCATACTCGGTGCCATGTTCGGTCCGATAATGTTGTCGCTTTTCAAAGTGACTGATCCGTTCACGCGAGGACTCGCACTCGGAACGATCAGCCACGGCATCGGCACAGCTCAAGCCGCGACAGAACATCCGCTCTCAGGGGCCACCGGGGGCGCGGCGATGGGCCTGTCCGCCATCTTCACGTCGTTTTTGTTGCCGTTTCTCCTGCCGTTCCTTCTCTAAAAAAGGCCAGCACCCTTGTTTCATACAAATTGAGTAAAAGTAGAGGCCTTGCGCCTCTCTTTTTATTTTCAAACAATTTCGATACTTCTCAAAACGGCTCTCATGCTACACTAAACGAGAACAGATTGATTAGAGGAGGCAGACCATGCAATCGAAATTAATTGAACGTTTAATCACGTATGCAAAAATTGATACACAGTCCGACTTCACGAGTGAAACGACACCCTCAACAGCGAAACAATGGGATTTGATTCGCCATCTCGAGGCTGAGTTAAAAGCGATTGGACTCGAGGACGTCGAGACGGATGACTATGGCTACTTGTTCGCCACCCTTCCGAGTAACGTCGACCATGACGTACCGACGATCGGCCTGCTCGCCCACGTCGATACGGCGACCGACTTCACCGGGACGAACGTCAACCCGCAACTCGTCGCACATTACGAGGGCGGCGATATCGTCTTGAACGAGGCGCTCGGTGTCATCTTGTCGCCGAGTGACTTCCCGGAGCTCGATGGCTACGTCGGACATACACTCATCACGACAGACGGCACGACGCTGCTCGGTGCCGACGACAAAGCCGGCATGGCCGAGATCGTCACTGCGGTCGAATACTTATTGGCGCATCCGGAAATCCCGCATGGCCCGGTGCGAATCGCCTTCACACCGGACGAAGAGATTGGACGCGGCCCGCACAAGTTCGACGTCGCCCGCTTCAACGCCGATTTCGCCTATACGATGGACGGCGGCCCGCTCGGTGAACTGCAATACGAGAGCTTCAACGCGGCCGGTGCCACGGTCACGTTCCATGGGACGAACGTACACCCGGGCAGTGCCAAAAACAAGATGGTCAACTCGATGAAGTTGGCGATGGCGTTCCACAACCGCCTCCCAGCTGATGAAGCCCCAGAGCATACGAGCGACTATGAAGGCTTCTTCCATCTGAACGGCTTCTCTGGAGATGTCGAAACGACGACGCTGCAATACATTATCCGCGACCACGACCGCACAAAGTTTGAGGCGCGCAAAGCGTTGCTTGAAAAGCTCGTCGTCGAATGGAAACAGAAGTACGGCGAAGCACGTATCGACTTGAAAATGGACGACCAATATTACAACATGGCCGAGAAAATCGAGCCGGTGAAACACATCGTCGACACCGTCGCCGACGTCATGCGCGAACTTGGCATCGAACCAAAAATCGAACCTATTCGCGGCGGGACGGACGGTTCGCAACTGTCGTATATGGGACTCCCGACCCCGAACATCTTCACGGGTGGCGAGAACTATCACGGCAAGTTCGAGTACGTCTCCGTCAATAACATGGAAAAAGCGACCCACGTCATCATCCAGACGCTCCGTACGTTCGCTGAACGCGCGCGAGCATAACACATGCGCCTCCAATCGTTCTCTTCTAGAATAGAGACATTGGAGGCGATTTTTTATGAAGCATACGTTTCAAATGAACCTCGACTGGACCGGCGGACGCAACGACGTCGGAACGATCGAGGCCGAACGGTTAAAGACACAGATCTCGATTCCCCCGGAAATGGACGGGCCCGGCATCGGCACGAACCCGGATGAGATGTTGCTCGGTGCTGCGGCGACCTGCTATATCATCACACTTGCGGCTATGCTCGGGCGAAGCGAACTGCCGCATCAAGGCATCACGATTGACGCCGAAGGCATCGTCGACGTGACGAACGGTGTCTTCACGTATGAGACGATTCGCTACACGACACGTATTAACGTTCCAAAAACGGCCACAGATCGCGATATCACGCTCGTCGAACGAATCGCCAAAAAAGCGAAGGATGGCTGTATGATTTCACGCGCCTTGGCCGGCAACGTCGCGTTCGAACTCGACACGACGGTCACGCGCGTCGTCTGACGATGTATCGCTTCGTATCTCCCTTGCAGGAAGGGGTCATCCTGAAACGCCGCAATCGGTTCGTGATGGACGTATTGCTCGGCGACACTGTCGTCGCCTGCCACTGTCCGGTCACAGGCCGCATCGGTGACCTCGTCTTTGACGGGGTTCCTTGCCTCGTCTCAGCGACGGACGACCCGCGACGGAACACCGCCTTCACGGTGGAGGCCATCTCGATTGACGCGGACCGACAATGGATTGGAATTCATCAAGGCCGCGTCAACGATTTCGTCGAACATTGGTTGCGGACGAACGTGATTTCAGCTTTTCCTTCTCCGAGACATGTGGAACGAGAGAAAGTCGTCGATGCGTCACGAATCGACTTTAAAGTCGATGGCACTTATATCGAAGTGAAAGCACCTCTAGCCGAGTTGTTCGTAACGCCTCTCCCCCGCTTTGAACGGCGTGCGGTGACGAGACCGATCGAGACCGAACGGTTGATTCGACATCTCGAGACACTCATTGCGACGTTGCCGAAAACGGGTCGGGCCGTCTTGCTGTATGTCTTCTTATATGATGCGCCCGTCTTCACCGGCAACCCGAACCGGAAACACGACTTCCGAATTCGGCAGCTGATTCGCGACGCAATTGCGGACGGACTTGAAATCTGGCAAGTGAATGGCGAGGTGTCTACGGAAGGGATTCGTTTGACCCACTGTGTCGAGACGACGCCTCATTTCAAGTAAAAAAGCCATCAGCGATGGCTTTTTTACTGTAATAACAGTGGGGTCACGTACGCCTCGATGATCGCAGAGATGGCGAGGAGCGGAACTGCGATGACGAGAAATGTCTTCACGCCTGCCACGAACAGCGCCTTGAACGTGACGTCGGTCTCTTTCCCGCGCAGTTTTTTCCAGATGTAACGGTTGAGCGATAACCCCATCGCCGCCCCGAGCAAGATAGCCGAGATTTCGGTGATGCCGTGGGGAATTATTCCGAGCACGATGACCCGGATCACGGATTCGCCGGCAAACCCGACGAGCATGGCGACCAGGCCGATGACCGCGGCGTTGATGACGACGAACACATACGGGATGAAGAGCGGGATCATTCCGAGTAAGAAAGCGAGCAACGTGACGCGCGTATTGTTCACGAATAGGGCGATCATCGTCTCGCGTGCGCTCGAATCGAACGTCAATCCTTGTGATTCAAACGATTCGCCGAGCTGAGCTAAAATTTCATCCACTTGTTCAGGAGCGATAACGGCCCGGAATAAAAAGTACGATCCGATGCCCGTCACGAGGAAGATGACCCAGAGCCGGAAGAAATCTCGACGGTAGTAGTTTGACCATGCTTCTTTCAGCGAGAGCATTGTTTTCATGGCTGATTCCCCCTTTCTTCTCTATACGAATCAGGCTGCTGTTTGTTTCATTTTTACCCCCGACTGCGCGTTTTCAAAAAACGTGATACAATACACGTCGTAAACTAATCAGAAAAACGAGGGATCCTATACATGATTACAGTAAATAACGTAAGTCTCCAATTCGGTGGACGCAAGTTGTTCGAAGACGTGAACATCAAGTTCACACCAGGCAACTGCTACGGCTTGATCGGCGCGAACGGTGCCGGGAAGTCGACATTCTTAAAAATTCTTGCCGGCGAGCAAGAAACGACAACAGGTGACGTCAGCTTCTCACCTGGCGAACGCCTCGCCGTCCTCAAGCAGGACCATTATGCGTACGAAGATCAAGCGGTACTCGAGACGGTCATCATGGGCCACGAGCGTTTGTATCAAGTCATGAAAGAGAAAGACGCCATCTATATGAAGGAAGATTTCTCTGACGAAGATGGTATGCGCGCTGCTGAACTCGAAGGCGAATTCGCTGAGATGAACGGTTGGGAAGCCGAATCAGAAGCTGCCATGGTCCTTCAAGGACTAGGGATCACGGATGCATCACACCACAAGCTCATGAGCGAGCTCACAGGTGGCGAGAAAGTCAAAGTCCTCCTTGCTCAAGCATTGTTTGGCAAACCTGACATTCTTCTCCTCGATGAGCCGACGAACGGTCTTGACCTCAAAGCGATCCAGTGGCTCGAAGAGTTCTTAATCAACTTCGAGAATACCGTCATCGTCGTATCCCATGACCGTCACTTCTTGAACAAAGTCTGTACGCACATGGCCGATCTCGACTTCGGTAAGATTCAATTGTACGTCGGGAACTACGACTTCTGGTACGAGTCGAGTCAACTTGCTTCACGTATGGCCAACGACCAGAACAAGAAAAAAGAAGAGAAGATCAAAGAACTTCAAAACTTCATCGCCCGTTTCAGCTCGAACGCCTCGAAGGCACGTCAAGCGACGTCGCGTAAGAAGTTGCTCGATAAAATCACGCTCGACGATATCCGTCCATCATCACGTCGCTATCCGTTCGTCGGCTTCTCGATGGAGCGCGAAATCGGGAATGACGTACTCTACGTCGACAACGTCTCGAAGACGATTGATGGCGTCAAAGTACTCGACAACGTCACGTTCTCACTGAACAAGACGGACAAAGTCGCATTCGTCGGCCGTTCGGACGTTGCCATTACGACTCTCTTCAAAATCATCATGGGCGAGATGGAACCGGACACGGGTACGGTCAAATGGGGCGTGACGACGACACAGTCGTACTTCCCGAAAGACAACTCGGAATACTTCGAAGGCTCAGATAAGAGCATCTTGGATTGGTTACGCCAGTTCTCACCAGCCGACGAGTCGGATACGTTCCTTCGCGGCTTCCTCGGTCGTATGCTCTTCTCAGGCGAAGAAGTCATGAAGAAAGCATCTGTCCTCTCAGGGGGCGAGAAAGTGCGTTGCATGCTCTCGAAAATGATGCTCTCGAACTCGAACGTCCTCGTCCTCGACGATCCGACGAACCACTTGGACCTCGAGTCGATCACAGCGCTCAACAACGGTCTCGAAACGTTCAAAGGCGTACTCCTCTTCAGCTCGCATGACCATCAGCTCATCTCGACGATTGCCACGCGCATCATCGAGGTGACGCCGAACGGGATTGTCGACAAAGAAGCGACGTACGACGAGTTCCTCGAGAACGAATCGCTTCAACAGCAAGTCGAGTCACTCTATCAGAACGCATAAGAAAAAACGATCGGCCGCGGCCGATCGTTTTTTTATTTGACCTCGACCGTCTCCATGATGTGTTCATGGATGTCGTGTCCTTTCGTCACGTGGACTTGAACGTTGTACATGCCTGACTCTTTGAATGTATGCTCACCTGCATAGCTTCCGCCTTCCGTTTCATCAAGCTTAACCCAGTCGTGCTTGTCCGCTCCGTCTTTGAACACTTCGAGTTGGACGTCCGCACCCGTCAACGCCTCATGCTCAATTTCGACGTTGACTGTGAACGGTTGGACTTCATTGGCGACAGCTTGAGTCGGATCAAGGACGATGTCCGCTCCCGCGTGGTTGTGATGGTCTTGCTCAGCTTCAGCCTCGGCCGCCGTCTCCGGATGGCCGACCGTAACGTTTGTCGTCGGCATCGTATGCATCGAACGGGCCGTCACATGGACTTGCACCGTGTAAACTGCTTCTTCGACAAACGTCGTCTCCGCCTCGTAGACTCCATCTTCTGTGAGCGACGCTTTCGTCATCTCACTCTCTTCCTTGGCGCCATTTTTCCAGACCTCGAACTTAATCTCGTCGGCATCATCGACCGCTTCACCGTCTTGTGTGACGCGAACCGCTAACGTGACCGTCTCGTCTTTGTCCGCCGTGGCCGGAACGTTTAATTCTGCTTCTACCGGTTCCATCGACTGCACCGTCTCCGTACCACTGGTCGTTTCATCGGCTCCGCACGCCCCGAGGACGAACAGACCGACGAGACCAAATGCCACCCCGAACCGTTTCATTGATTTGCTCATGTTGAATCCCCCTATTCAATCGCTTACATTCTTCACACATTGTTCATGATAGCACCCTTTTTTAGGAAATGTGTGAGGATTGTGTGATATTTGACACGTTTGTCACTCATAAATTGAACACAAATATTGAGAGTCATTATCCAAAAATTCCTTTACCTATTTTTAGGGTTTCACGATGTTTGCCATCGAAAGGGGGTATATAAAATATATACACAGCTCAATATATGGAAAGCCTTAACATCAAGATACATACACCCAAGAATGGAGGCGAAACCAAAATGAAGAGCAGGTTTGTACGTGTGTTGATGGCCTTGTTGATCATGTTGGCACCGTTAGTCGCTTATCCAAAATCGGCTGACGCCGCCGCTTCGAAATTCATCACGAGCGTGAATACGACGAGTAAAGTTGTCGCGTTGACGTTCGATGACGGGGCGGATGGTGCGAATACGAACAAAATTTTGGACATACTTGCCAAGAACAATGTCAAAGCCACTTTCTTTTTGACTGGATCAGGCGCCAATAACCATCCTCAATACATTAAAAACATCGCAGCTAAAGGTCACCAACTCGGTAACCATTCGTATACCCATCCAGACTTCACAAAGTTGACCGCCACGCAAATGAAATCAGAACTTGATCGGACGGAAGCGCTCATTAAATCGCTTACTGGCAAAACGACAAAACCAATTTTCCGGGCACCGTTCGGCGCCGTCAATAGCGCCGTGTTGAGCGGAGTCGGCGCTGCCGGCTACGGTTATACGATTCAATGGAACATCGATACCGTGGACTGGAAAGGAGTCACTGCTAGCCAAATCAATACGAAAGTACAGGCGAACATCAAACCAGGCTCAATCGTCTTGATGCACACCGGTGCCGGCGCGCCGGGTACGCCGCTCGCCTTGCCGACGATGATTGCCCAGTTGAAAGCGAAAGGCTACAAGTTCGTCACCGTCTCGCAATTGCTCGCTTACCAAAACACATCTACCAGCAAAACGTATACCGTCAAATCAGGCGACACCCTTTATAGCATCGCCCGAGCTTACAACGTCACAGTCGCTGCGCTCGCTGCGGCCAACAAAATTACAAACTACAGTCTCATCTATGTCGGACAAGTGCTCGTCATCCCGGGTACCACTGTAACTCCTCCACCTACGACGACCGTCAAGTATACGGTTAAATCGGGTGACACGCTCTACAAAATCGCCACTTTGTACAAAACGACCGTCGCTAAAATAGCAGCGGCGAACAACATCACGAACATCAACCTGATCAGTGTCGGACAAGTGCTGATCATCCCAGGTACAACCGTCACACCACCGACGACTACGGTGAAATACACGGTTAAATCAGGTGATACGCTCTACAAGATTGCGACGATGTATAACACGACTGTCGCTAAAATCGCTGCCGCTAATAACATCACGAACATCAATTTGATTAGTGTCGGTCAAGTGCTTACAATCCCACGCTAACCAAAAAAGTGTCCTCCGCTTTTTCGGGGGACACTTTTCTATGCGCCAAGACACTCATCGACCATCGCGATTGCGACGTTCGCGTCATCGATTCCATGAACGAGCACACGACCGTCTTTAAATAAAAGCATCCGATGATTCCGCCATCGCCATTCTAACGTGAACGGTGTTTGCTTCACAGCGATGTCCGCACGCTCGAGTTGATGTGCGATTGGTTCAAGCCCTTCGATGGACCGCCGGACTTGGACGACGTCACGCCCACAGAGGAGTGCTGTCTGTTGCCGATTCGGAACGAGGCTCGGATAGGCGTGAATTTGACAAGAAGGACAAGACACATCGACGAGACGTGCGACATCGAGTCGCTGTGACTGGTTTTCCCACATATCTTCAATCAAGAGTCGACGTTCCATCTTTTCATGACGCCCCGTCAAATATTTCAATGCCTCAACGGCTTGACGACTCGCCACATGTTGCACGATTGGCGCCACCACCCCCGCTGTCGCGCACGTTTGCCCGGCTAGCGGCAAATGACGCATGAGACAACGAAGACACGGCGCGTCTCCCGGCATCACCGTATAGTTCATGCCGTATGCCCCGACGCAAGAGGCAAACAAGAACGGAATGCCACGCTCGAGTGCGAAATCGTTCAATAGAAGGCGCGTCTCGACGTTATCGGTTGCGTCCAAGACGAGATCAATGGGCGGCAAAGGCCGAAGCCAATCCCACGAGACATCGGCGATTTGCGCGTCCAACTCAACGTCTGAGTTGATGGCCCGCAGGCGTTCGAGTGCCGCGACCGCTTTCGGCGTCTCAGCACGTGCGTCCTGTTCCGTATAGAGCGTCTGTCGTTGTAAGTTCGTCACCTCGACATAGTCGCGGTCGACGAGGATGAGCGAGACGCCGGCCCGAACAAGTTGATCGCTAACGGCTGCCCCGAGCGCGCCGAGACCGACGACGAGCACTCGTTTCTCCATCAGATGTTCTTGGCCCTCCACCCCGATGCCGTGGAACCGGGCCTGCCGCGCGTAACGTTCCGGGATATGTGTCATCGGATGTAGTCCCCTGACTTCCCGCCTTGTTTCTCGAGCAAGTATGTCGGTCCGATGACGATGCCTTTATCGACTGCTTTCGTCATATCGTACACGGTCAATGCGGCAATCATTGCTGCTGTCAACGCCTCCATCTCGACACCGGTATCGCCTTTCGTCTTCACAAACGACTCGATGATGAGCTGTGTCCCGTCCCATTCGAACGCCAAATCGACTTTTTTCAAGGCGAGCGGATGACACATCGGAATGATGCGGCTCGTCTCTTTGGCGGCCATGATGCCAGCCACTTGAGCGACAGCGAGTACATCCCCTTTTGCAAGACCCCCATCCGTGATGAGCTGTTTGAGTTCACCGCTCAGTTCAACTGATGTACGGGCCCGAGCAGTACGTGTCGTTTCCGGTTTATCCGAGACATCGACCATCCGCGCCCGCCCTTGGTTGTTCATATGTGTCAATTCCATCGTTTACCCTCCGCTCACCATTGGAATGACGGCGACCGTGTCCCCGTCTGCAACCGTGTATTCGTCCGTCTCATAACGCTCATTGACCGCGAACATGAGACGTTCCGCTCCTGACACGCCCCGCTCGGCCAAATCCGCTCGCAAGGCGGCGATTGTTTGTGGCGCTGAAACGGTATAGGACCGGACCGCCAACTCTTCTGCCACGTGGGCAAAACATAATACCTCAATCATGTGTACGTCACTCCTTCCGGGCGTCCTGGGTGTTGTTCTTTTTGATCACCCATCCATTTCGTGCCGTCGGTCCAATGCTCCCGTTTCCAAATCGGGACAATTTCTTTAATCCGTTCGATGGCGTAACGATTCGCCTCGTAGGCGTCGGCGCGATGGGAAGAACTCGTCGCGATGACGACCGCTTCTTCCATGATATCGAGTCGTCCAATCCGGTGATGGATCGCCGTCAACGCACCAGGCCAACGTTCCGCTACTTCTTTCGCGATTTGTTCGAGCATCTTCTCGGCCATCGGTACGTATGATTCATACTCCAAGAGTTCGGTCTGTTTGGAACCAGTCATTTCCCGCACCGTCCCGATAAACAGCACGACCGCCCCGACGTTTCGATGTCGGACCGTTTCGTAAAGTGCCATCGGTTCGAGCGGATGTTCATTCACTTGATACCATTTCATCCTCCATCCACCTTTCCACTGAACGCATCAACCGGTCCTTGTCTGCCACGGAGTCTCCGCGTGCGATCACGTTCGTCACATCGACCGGTTGTTCATGCCCGTCTCGCACGAGCACCACTTTCGGATAATCTTTCCGTTTGTATCCTTCGATTAGCACGATGTCGACGTGCGCCTCGTACCAGTTGAGGAGCAATTCAAACGTATCGACCGCTTGCCACTCGATCAACGTCCCGTCTTCACCGATCACACTCGATAGCACGGCACCGGCCAACGCGTGACGGTGCGAGTCAGTCATCGGCAAGTCGAACGACCCTCCGTGACCGTGGTGCTTGATGACGCCGACACGGAGCCCCGTCGCCGACAAGCGTGTTGTCAGCTCAGAGACGAACGATGTCTTGCCGCTATTTTGATAGCCGACCACTTGTAAAATCAAAGCCGATCGATGATTCGACATCGCACCGTGTCCCCTTTCTGAAACCCTCTCGTCCCGCCTGGCAGATGGATCAACGCGTTACACGTCGCGAGCGAGGAGACAATGCCCGACTTATCTTTACCGCTCGGATGAACGACCGTCTGCCCGGTCGTATCAATCGTCACATGTCCACGGACGAAGCGGTCGAACGGATTCGGTTTCGGGAAATCGACACCGAGTTCCGCCAAAATGACAGGACGTTCCGTTTGCTCGAACAACGTCTTCATGTACGTACCGACAAACAGTTCCGTGCCGACAAAACAGGCAGACGGATTGCCGGATAAACCGAACAACAGCCGACCTTCGACGTGCGCGACCGTCGTGACGGAACCTGGCCGCATCCCGACTTTATTGAACAGTACTGTCGCTCCGAGCGCCTCATACACATCCGGTAAATAATCGAAATCTCCGACCGATACTCCGCCTGTCGTGACGATAGCATCACTCGTCTGAAGCGCTTCTTCGACCGCCCGCTTCGTCGAAGTGAACGTATCCGGCAAGATGCCGCCATACGTTGCCGTGCCGCCAAGCTCCTCGATTTGGGCAAGAATCATATACGCATTCGAATTATAAATTTGCCCGTCGGCTTTCTTCCGTCCCGGTTCGACGAGCTCGTCTCCAGTCGCGAACACAGTGATGTGCGGTTTCACGTACACGTCGACTTGTTCATAGCCGAACGTTGCGAGCAAGGCGATGACGCCTGGATTGATGCGGGTACCTCGGCCGACGATATTCGTTCCTGCCGCCACATCTTCCCCGCGATAGGAGATGTTGGCATCACGGGCCGGTCGTTTGAACGTCACGACTCGTTCATCTGCTTGTACGAGCTCGAGCATGACGACCGCATCGGCTCCGTCTGGAATTTTTGCCCCGGTCATGATGCGAATCGCCTCGCCGGCGCGGAGCGGTTCTCCGACATGTCCAGCTCCCTGAACGTATTGAATGGGTAATGTCACCGGTTCATCGCGGTTCGCAGTCAACAAGTCCGCGGAGCAGACAGCAAAACCGTCATACGGCGACTTGTCAAACGCCGGAACGTCATGCGTCGCGACGAGATCCATCGCTAAAATCCGTCCGTTCGTCCGATGCAACGGTACCGTTTCCGTCCGACCTCTCCCCGTCGCTTCTTCGACGCGTGCGACCGCCTCGTCAACGGCGAGCGGCTTACGAAATAGCGTCGATCCCTTTTCCATTACTCCACTTCCTTTCCTAGCACTTCTTCATAATCTCTCGGTGTGTTCACATTTTTAAACCAGTCCCGTTCAGCAAACGAGACGATTGTCGCCTCTGTCAAGTGAGGCATGACCGCCCGTTCGCCTCGACGTAACGCGGCTTCGAACTGGGACAGTATCGAGCGGGGATACAAGGCGATGAGCGGATGGATTCGATTATCGGCGTAGGCGACAACCGGCTGATCCCCTCGCTCCCTCTCAAGCCGTTCATAAACGGTCGGCGGCAACAAAGGTGTATCACACGCACAGATGGCATACCATTCAGCCGGGACGTGCCGCATGACGGTGACGATGCCAGCGAGCGGCCCCATGCCGCACCATTCTCTGTCGTCTTCGAGTTGATAGGGTGTCATCGACTGTCCGGCCGGCACGACGCTCCATTGGGACGTCGTCGTGGTACTAAGCGTCTGTCGTGCCCGGTCTTCAAACGAGACGTCCTCATAACGGGCTTTCCATTTGGGAGATCCGAACCGACGTGACTTCCCGCCTGCCAAGACGATCCCAATCATCGTGTCGCTTCCCAGACGATATGGGAAAGCTCAGGGAGGATCAAGCGAGTCATCGCCAAGTCGACGGCGCCTCGCGACCCTGGCATCGAAAAGATGATCGTATCCCCGATGCGTCCTGCTAAAGCTCGCGACAACATCGCCGCCGGTCCGATATCTTCCGTGAAGCTGACATAACGGAACAACTCGCCGAACCCGACCATTTCCCGGTCAAGCAGCGGTCGAATCGTCTCAATGGTGACGTCCCGTTTCGTGATGCCCGTTCCCCCGGTCGTCAAGATGACGTCCATTTTTTCGTCGACCATTCGTCTGACGGCCGCTTCGATTTCAAATGGGTCATCTTTCGTGATCTCGCGGTATGTGACCGTATGTGCTTCTTCTTTTAATAGCGTGCAAATATGTTCGCCTGACACGTCCGTATCGAGTGTTCGCGTATCCGAGATCGTTAAAATCGCTGCCCGGACACGCTGTGTGTTTTGATGTACATGGTTGTGTGCTTGCATCGTCTTCATCCTCCGATATAACTCATTTCAATCCGGTTACGTGCCCGACTCCCAGTTCGCGACCGTTCTTCCGAATAGCGGTCGTCCCGTACTTCCCATACCATTTTCAGTGTCATGGCGATCAATTCATCGCTCGCCCCACTGCGGAGCAATTCGCGGATATCGGTCCCGTCTTCAGCGAACAGGCACGTGTACCATTTGCCGTCACTCGATAGGCGGCCTCGCGTACACGTTCCGCAGAACGGTTGACTGACCGAAGAGATGAAGCCGACTTGCGCCCCATCCGTGTAACGGTAACGTTGCGCGACTTCTCCTAGCGTTTCAGGTGCAAGCGGTTCAAGTAATCCATTTCGTTGTTTCAACACCTCGAGAATTGATTCAGACGACACGACATGTTCGACGTTCCATTCATTCGCCGTGCCGACATCCATGAACTCGATGTAACGGAGCGTGATGTTCCGTTCTTTGAAATATGCGGCCATCGGGGCGACTTCATGATCGTTCCAGCCTTTCCGGACGACCATGTTCACTTTCACTTCGAGCCCTTGCCGTTTCGCCTCATCGATTCCTCGTAATACCGTCTCGGGCGACGTGCCGCGTCCGTTCATCATCCCGAACGTCTCGGCCGATAAGGCGTCTAGACTGACGTTGACCCGGTCGAGCCCAGCTTGCTTCAACACTTTCGCCATCCGTTCTAAATAGACGCCGTTCGTCGTCAACCCAATCGTCTCGATGGTCGTGACCGCGCGAAGGCGGCGAATCAGTTCATCGAGATTCGGCCTGAGTAGCGGTTCGCCCCCGGTCAGACGCACTTTTTTCACGCCGTGTGGGGCGATGATGCGAACGAAGCGCTCGATCTCGTCAAACGATAACAACTCATCTCGTTTTAAAAACTGATGGTGGCGAAACGCTTCTTCCGGCATGCAGTACCGGCAACGAAAGTTGCATTTATCAATGACTGAGATGCGTAAGTCTTCCAACGGTCGTCTCCGTCGATCGGTCCATGGTGTCATCTTGGTTCATCCTTTCTATCCATCAACGACAGCAGGGACCCTCACAGTCCCTGCGTCGGTTTGTCAGCGAATCGGCTTTTCAGCCCCGCTGCGCAAGTAATAATAAATTGTGGTGGCAATCGAGATCGCATAGAGCCCTAGCATGACGAACAACGCACCGTTGAACGAACCGACGAGCTCGAGCGACCAACCGAACATCTTCGGAATGAAGAATGCGCCGTAAGCAGCAAACGCTGCGGAGAATCCGACGACGGCCGGTGTCTTCGTCGCCACGAACACGTGGGGAATCATCGCGAACGTCGCTCCAGAGTTGAGTCCTGTTGCGATGAACAAGACGACGAAGGAGATGAAAAACATCGTCAAGTTGCTGTTCGTGATGGCCATGATGACACTGATCGTACCGAGCGCCATGATTCCGAACACGATCAATGTCACTTTGGCCGCTCCGATCTTATCACTGATCCAGCCCCCGAACGGACGCGAAGAGGCGCCAAGGAATGCACCAAGGAAGGCGAGCGCCATCAAGTCCGACTCAGGGAACTTTAACTTTAAAATCATCGGGAACGCTGCGGCATATCCAATGAAGGAACCGAACGCCGCCGTGTAGAGCAACGTTTGAATCCAAAAATGTTTGTCTTTAAACACGCTCGCCTGTTCACGAAGCGATTGACGCGCGGTCGGTAAGTTATCCATGAACAAGTATGCGCAGACCGTCAAAATGATGGTCGGCACGACCCAAAGGAGCGCGGCGTTTTGAAGCCAAATCTCTTCGCCGGTCTCGGTCACGAGGGCGTTCCCGCCGATGAACCCGAAAATACTTGTCGTGATGACGAGCGGTGTGATCAATTGGACGAGCGACACGCCCAAGTTCCCGATGCCTCCGTTAATACCGAGTGCCGTCCCTTTTTTCGCTTTCGGATAAAACGCGCCGATGTTGGCGTTTGATGACGAGAAGTTTCCGCCGCCTAGTCCGCAAAGTGCGGCCAAAATCATGAATACCCAATACGGCGTATTAACGTTTTGAACGGCATAGGCGATGCCTAGGAGCGGCAACAACAAAATCGATGTCGAGAAGATCGTCCAGTTCCGACCACCGAATATACTGTTTGCGAACGTATAGAAAAAGCGCAACGTCGCCCCGACGAGTCCAGGTAGGGCGGCCAACGTGAACAACTGGCCTTGCGTAAAGCTAAACCCGATTGAATTCAATTGGACGGCCGCGACCGACCACATTTGCCAGACGATGAATGCAAGCGTCAGTGCCGGGACCGAGACGAGCAAGTTCCGATTGGCGACTTGTTTTCCCGTCCCTTCCCAAAATCCCACATCCTCTGGCTTCCACTCGGCGAGTGCGTGTGACCCTTTGTCTAATTGTTGCATGGTCTATTCCTCCTCTTAACGGTTCAATTCGTACCCTAATCCCATCCTATCGGCCGTCCCCTTAAAAAAGTGTGCCTTCTTTCACACTTATTTCGCATCTTGAGTTTTTTTCTCACCCTGTCATCAATCTGTGACAAAATCGCCTATCTTTTGTTTCTGTGACATTGAACACAGAAAAACCCTCCCCGATTCCTTATCGTAAGGAATAGAGGAGGGATTAATTTGTCACATCTCATTCAAATCCACTGTGCGCCCGAAGTTCGCTTGGCGCTACAACCATATTTCTTCAGTCAAGACGGGGCCCACGTGTTCCGTGTCTTCGGCGTCGCGATCGCCGAGGCTGCGTTCACCGAGACGGGGCTCGATATCACATTCCCACTTGAAAGTCCGTTAGAAGAACTAGAAGCGCTGCACACCTTGCTCGTTCGGATCGACACTCACCATGACGTGACGATCGATGATACCCAGGCAGTTATCGGTTACTTAGGGGACGGGACAACGGTCACCGTTTATCGCCATTTCAAACGATGGCTCGACTTTTTATCTGCAGCGCGTGTCCGCTCGATGGAAGGTGTCGTCGTCGAGGTCCGTGCCAACGGGATCAAGCTAGCCGAAGGCGTGCTCCGGTCTTATGAGTTGATGGAAGATGGCGATTTTTATGTATCGGCCTGTACAATCGAGGCCGATGGGTTAGAACATTTCGAGGGCGAGCTATCACTTGCCGCCGTAATGTGATCAATCGATGACACAGACCGAGACCGGACAGTCCTCACAATGGTTGAGCAGTTTCAACCGGTCGAGGTCATGGATAATGATTTGACGGGAAGGGAGCGAAATAATCCCTTCTTGAGCGAGCTCGTTCAACATGCGGTTCACGCGTTCACGCGATGTCCCGCAATAGTTGGCGAGCTCTTGGTTTTTCAGTTTCAAGTCGATGAGAATGCCGTCTTCGACTTCCACCCCATAGCTGTTCGCCATACGAATGAGCGTCGAGTAGAGCGCTCCTTTTTTCCCGTTCAATACCAAGTCTCTAAATTTCGTATGCTGTTTCCGCATATGTTCGTTGATCATGACCATGAACTCGCGGACGAATTCCGGGTTCGACGACAAAATCATCGTTTCAATGCGCTCGATTTTGACCGCATAAATTTCACTATCTTCTAACGCCTTGGCGTTAAATAAATATTTTGGTTCGATTGCGAATAACGTCAACTCTCCGCAACAAGCCTCAGCGCTTAAACAACGTAACGTCAATTCTTTTCCATTTTCCGTCAATTTCGAAATTTGGATCAGTCCACTCTTTACAATATAAAATTCAGCTGCGTCTTCTTGTTCTCGGAACAGAAAACCGCCTTTTGGGACATGAATGATTCGATGTGCCAATTTTTTTGTTTCCTCGAGCACCATCGCTTTACTTGAATGAGCCATTTCCACCGACCTTCCTTAAAACACGTTGCACCATATGAAAGCTTGCCTTCATTCTAAACACAAACCCCCTCGAAACGCAATCAACATTTGGAAGCGTTTCAAGGGGAGGACTATTCTTTCGTACGATATTCAATTTTTTTCCAATATCGATATAATAAGCCGATCAATCCGACATTGATGACGGCGATGGTCATATACAGTCGCATCGAGGCATGATCATACACCATATAGCTCTCAATTGTATATTGCAAGAGTATCATGTTCGTCGCGAGCAATATGACCAATCCGATTAAACTCCAACCGTTACGCCCCATGATGAATCTCTCTTCCGACCGCAAAGATCTTCCCGTTCTCGATTTCAAGCAAGATTTTAGGGAGTTCCCGCTGCGGCGGACCGGCCTGTGGTTGGCCGTCGACACCGAAGTAACCACGGTGGCACGGACAGAGGAGTACGTCCTCCTCCTCTACGTAAAACACCGGGCACTGTAGATGGGTGCATTTGTTGTTATAGGCAACGAATTCACCATTCTTTAAATGAACGAGCAACGATGGTTCCGTACCCGGATATTCAAATTCGAGTGATTTCCCGCGCTCTAGCGCCTCGACCGTCGTGATGAATTGACGGTCGGTTCTCGGCTCGCTTCGAACGAAGGCCGCGATATTGAACGGGACGGTCGCGAGACCGAGTGCGATGCCTGCGCCGAACGTTGATTTGATGAACGCCCGTCGATTCAGTTTCACGTCATCGGCCCGACTCAAGTTATCGACGAGTGCGGATAACCGTTTCCGGTCTTTTGATTCATTTGACATAAGTCATCTTCCTTTCCATCTCAATCGGAATAGACGCCAAAGAATTCAGGGACGTAATTCCATTTATCGTCTTGCGAAGGCTTTTTCCCTTCGATCATGTTCATTTGGACGCGTTGACGACGGAGTTGCATCATCTCGTCATGGTCGATGAAGCGAATCGCATCCGACGGACAAACCGACGCACACATCGGCGCGATATCATGTTTGGAGCGGTCGTAACACATGTCGCACTTATACATCTTATTCTTCTCAAAGTCGAACTTCGGAATCCCGAACGGACAAGCGAACGTACAGTTCCGGCAGCCGATACATTTTTCTTCCGAAGCCGATAACACGACGCCCTCTGGCGTGATTTGAATCGCATTGGCCGGACACACTTGAGCACAAGCCGGATTTTTACACTGCATACAGATCATTGGGAACGTCTGACGGTTCTCCGAGAAATCGATATAATCCACATAGTTGCGCTCGAGCCCCTCGTGGTCCCCGCATTCGCGGCAAGCTGCCTGACAGGCCCGACAGCCGATACAACGTTCAAACTCTAAATACATGACCTTATTCATTTCGTATGAACCTCCTCATCCATGACGTGACAGCTCGTCGCAATCGCATGGTCCGCCATGAACGGCACGCTTGATCCGAGCGGGACCGTCAACGGATTAATGTGTAACGGGGTGTTGGCCGGTAACTTTTTCATTTGTACCGCACATACCTTGAACTCCGGCATGCGTGACATCGGATCGAGACACGGGTTCGTCAATTGATTGATGGCGAGCTCCTTGCCCCAATGATAAGGGACGAAGACCGTATCTTTTCGAATCGCCTTCGTCAAACGTGCTTCGACGACCATCGATCCGCGACGTGTGCGGAGTTCGACTTTGTCGCCCGTTTGAAGGCTATAACTTGATGCCAACTCCGGATGGATCTCCACGAACGGCAGTTTTGACATCGTGCTCAAGAAGTCGACACGGCGCGTCTGATTGCCCGACAAGTAATGGAAGACGACCCGACCTGTCGTGAGCGTGACCGGATATTCTTCATTCGCATATTCACCGGCCGGCCGATACGTGACGACAGGCAAATTCGCTTTTCCGTTCGCCGTTCCAAACCGTTCTTTGAACATCGTCGGTGTGCCGGGATGATCTTCGGACGGACATGGCCAAAAGACACCATACTCGTCGTCGATTCGTTCCCATGTGATCCCAGAGTAGTCAGCCGCTCCACCTTTCGTCGCGATGCGGAACTCCTCCCAAATGTCACGCGCCGTCTCGTACGGGAAGTACTGTCCGCGTCCCATCCGTTCAGCGATCCGCTTCATGATTTCCCAGTCTGGGAGCGAGTCTCCGAGCGGTTCGCGCACTTTCCGGATCCGAATGACACGTCCTTCTAGGTTCGTCGTCGTCCCTTCATCTTCGGCCCACGAACAAGCCGGCAAGACGACATCAGCGAACTCACAAGATTCCGACATGAAGAAGTCACTGACGACGAAGAAATCGAGTTTGTTGAAACTGTCCCATACGTACGGAAGGTTCGGTGCCGAAACGGCTGGGTTCGAACACATGAGGTGCATTGCCCGAATCGTTCCCGCTTGAATCTCATCGAACATTTCGAACGCGGACACACCTGGTTTTGGCATCTCGGAAGGATCGATGCCCCAAACCCCGCTCACATATTCGACGGCTTTCGGGTCAGTTAATTTCCGGTAGCCTGGTAACAGGTCTGCTTTTTGTCCATGTTCTCGTCCACCCTGCCCGTTCCCTTGCCCCGTCATCGTGGCCACGCCCGAAGCAAACTTCCCAATCATGCCTCGTAAGAGCGCCATCGACGTATAGAGCGAGACATTGTCGACGCCTTTTGACTGTTGTTCGACGCCGCGGGCGAACAACATGACCGAACGTGGGCTCTTCCCGTAAATATGACCGGCCTTCTCGAGTTTTTCGATGGCGACACCGGTCACCTCACTCGTCCGTTCGAGCGTCCAGTCTCGGACCGACGCTTTCAACTCTTCATAGTTATCGCAACGCTCATCCACGTACGCTTGATCAACATAATCGTGTTCGACTAAAAAGTTGAGCAGTCCCATCGCAAGCGCCGCATCCGTCCCTGGCTTCAAATCGAGATGGACATCGGCGACGCGCGCCATCGGAATTTCACGCGGGTCGGCGACGATGATTTTCGCGCCTTTGTCTTTCGCCTTCCAAATATGTTGCGTCGTCGTCGGATGACATTCGGCGATATTCGAACCGGCGACAAAGAATGTGTCGACGTGCTCGAACTCCGTCCACGGAAGCGTCGCTCCGCGGTCAATCCCAAGTGTCTTTAAGAAACCGCCGGCAGCTGACGACATGCAGAAGCGACCGTTGTAATCGATGAACCGTGTGCCGAGTGCGACCCGGGCATACTTCCCGACGAGGTAACATTTTTCATTCGTCATCGAGACGCCGCCGAAGACGGACACCGCATCTTTCCCATGCTCTCGTTGAATGCGTTTAAAGTTCGCTTCGATCACGTCGAGCGCTTCTTCCCATGTCGCTTTTTCAAACTTGCCGTTCCGTTTGATGAGCGGAGTCATGATGCGGTCCGGATGTTCGATCGTTTGATAGGCCGTGACGCCTTTCGGACAAAGTTTTCCTTTGTTGACCGGGAAATCGTAGCGTGGTTCAACGCCTTTGACGGCCCCGGTTTTCTCATCGACCCGGATATGCATGCCGCACTGCATGCCACAGTAACAACAGTGGGTCGTGATCAACTTTTCACCCGGTTTGATTAAATTCTGTACTTCTGGCGACGTTAAAAAGTCACTCATCGTCTTCCCCTCCATAGAACGTTTCCGCTCTTCGTTTTGAAAATCCACTGACGTGATAGCCGTTAATCGTTTGAAGCGGATAATGCATCCCGTCACTTCCGGGCCGTCCGAGCGCCGAATCGAGCCGGGCGCGACGACGACAGGCGTGACAGAGGTCTTGGACCGTGTGCGCCGCATCGACTTTCACGAGTTGGTCCGACCCCTCGAGCAATTGTTTCACTTGTTCAATCTCTTCAAGCGTGCCGGTCGGTTCGCCGCACTTAACGCACAGGTGTCTCATCTTTTGCCTCACCTTTCGTCTCCTTCGGTCGGCCGAATCCTGGCATCGACATGCCCGTGTTCGTATCGACCGGGTGTGTCGGTAACTGTCCGTTCATCAAGTTCAATTGCATCTTCACACGCATCGAACGTCGACACGGTTGGCAGTAATCGGAGAGCTGGGTCCCGTCACTGAGCCCGAGCTGGATCGTCTGTGCTTGCAAAATCGCTTGGACGTCCTCGACTTGATTGTCCGTCGCATAACGTGTCCCACACCCGGCGCAGACACGTGTCTCATCTGCCTCAACTTCCCGGTAGTTCATCGGGACACTGGCCGCCATCGGTCGGACCGGCAAGTGGAACAGTTTACCGAACGGGAAATAACATAAAAAGATGATGACGGTCAATTGATGGAACAAGGCGAGCTCGTGATGGATGAAGCCTCCGAAGAACACGTACGAAACGGTCAGCAACAACCCCGAGACAGTGACGATGAGCAACATGAGGAGCGGTAAAATATCAAATTCGAACCGCTGGGTCACTTTCACGTCCTGGTCGTTGATCCGGCGATAGAGTGCCATGAGCACGCCGACGAGCAACATGAGCGCGGTGATGTTCAACCCGTTATAGACGAGCTCCGCGAACAACCCGTGCGCAGCCATCTTGATGGTCGGGATGTTAAAGACGACAATCTGATACGTCTCGATATCAATCAAATCAAACCGCATCCATTGGAACGTCAGCCCGAATGTGATGGCGAACGACCCGAGACATCCCCAGGCAATCAACATATGTTGGGTCCAGCGGTACCAGCCACGTTCCCAGATGAACTTCTGTAAGACAATATTGTTGACGGTCGTGGCGGCGACGGCCTTGCTGGCCCGTTTCTTTTCTGCCTTCATTTGTTTGAGGCTCCGCTTCAATACTTGTGAGGTGGCCGGCCGTGCAAAAAATAACGTCAAGCGGACGACCATCCCAATCATGCAAATGACGGCGGCGATATAGTAGCCGAACAGCGCCATGTCTACGTGCTCAAATCCTGCCGAGGCGATCCATGTCGAGAGCACCAAGACGGTGAATCCTACGAACGACCACTTTGCGGCGGTCGAATAAAAATAACGATCGGACATATGTGTTCCCCCTTCTCTTTCCGAGCGACTTCATAGTTTCATCATAAAGATGACATCTCGACTTAACTGTTACTTTTTTCACAGATAAGCGATTCGAGACGTGACAGAATAATGAACGAAGGAGGCGTTCCCTTATGAAATCATCGCTTAAAATCATGTTATTCCTCACCATCGCGGCCATGCTCGTCGTCTTTTCCATCGGTTTCGTCTTCGCCAATCGAGCGACGACCGAACCAGATGTCGAGGGGTATGTGATTGAAATAAATGAATCTGACCGCACCGCACTCGTCATCAGCGGAATTACCGCAGAAGAGGCCACACTCTCTCCTGACACCTTGTTCGCGCAAAGCGAACCGGAAGACGTAAGCTGGTTCAAGTTTCAAGTGAAAGCCACGTTCAAGCAAATCGCTGTCGGGGACCACGTCCACATTTGGAAAAAGACCGGTCCGAGTATCTTAAATACTCCGAACCGGTCTTATGTGAAAAAAGTCGACGTGATCGACTAATATGAACGCTTGCCATAACGTTCACTCAGCCAGAGGACTAAAAACGCCAAACCAACCAACCATCCGCTCCAGACGAGTGCCTGGGTCATATCACCGTTGATTGTCGCCATATAAATCGCTGTGGCGAGCGTCATCGTCTCGCCCGGGATATTTCCGGCAATCATCATCGTAATCCCAAACTCGCCGATTGATCGGGCGAAGCCGAGGACGAAGCCGCTCGTCAACGCAGGTAACAGCAGCGGAATCGTCACGTAGGTGAACAGTTGACGCTCTGACCCGCCGAGCACGCGTCCGGCCTCATACCATTCCGCATCGAGTTGTTTGAGACCGAGACGAATCGTTTGGTAGATGAGCGGGAACGCGGCCAAGGCGGACGCGATGACGTTCGCCTGTTTCGTGAACAAGATAGTAATCGGCAACAATCCGCCGATCCCGTTGTTCCCGAGGACAATCAAGGCGTATAGTCCGATGACTGTCGGCGGCAAGATGAGCGGCAGTAAAAACACCGTCTCCAACAGCCGCTTTCCTTTGAATTGACGGTGATGCATGAAATAGGCTGCTCCGAAGGAGAGGACGAAGGCGCTCACCGTCGCCAGCATCCCGACTTCGAATGTGAGTTGAAGTGGAGATTGCGTCATTTAGAAAATCCTTTCGCTAAAAAGTGAGCTTGGATATCATCGTCAAACAAACGCGCGTAAACATCGCGCACGTATGGATTGTGCGTCAACCGGGCCGCTGGATACGCGATCGTACCCGTCGCTTCAAACGGGACCGACTGAAGCGACTCGACGTCCGTCGTCAGTTCCGTCTTATAGACGAATCCCGCATTGGCGTCGCCTTGTTCGATGAGCGTCAACACTTGTCTCACATTCTGGGCGAACATGATTCGCGGTTCCACTTCTTCCCACACGCCTTCCACTTCTAGCGCCGCTTTCGCGTAGCGACCGGCCGGGACATTGACCGGGTCACCGATGACGATCCGAGCACATGCGTTTAAGTCGTCCCACGTCTCCGCGCACGGTTTCCCTTTCGGTGTCACGAGCCACAGCTCGTTATGCAAAAACGCATCCCGCTCTAGAATCGGGATTTGTAATCGGTCGACATCATCAACGCTCGCGGCTAAAAAGATATCTGCCGGAGACCCGTGATCGATTTGTGCTCGCAAGGCGCCGCTCCCGTTCGTCACGACCCGAATGTCGATCCCATCGAATTCCGCTTCAAGTTGTCGCTCGACCGCTTCTAAAGCCGGTCCTAAGCTTGCCGCCGCCAAAATGGTCACGGTGTCCTCCGAATCTGAACTCGACCAGACTTGACTTAGTAATAAGGCGACCGTCACCCCTACGATGACTCCACTCACCCGTTTCATGATTAATCACTCCTTTGCTTCCCCTTTATCGTAGCGCTTGATTTGCCTCCCATCTGTATCAAACGTCACAAAAAGACACCCCCACGTAAGTAGAGGTGTGCCACTGCTTAAGCGAACGTGCGCGCCCGCGGGAATAAAATGTTGTTTTCGAGATGAATGTGTTCAAATGTATCCGATTCGAGCGCTTCTAACCGTTGATAGACAAGACGATACGTCCCACACGCTCCTTCAGGCGGCGTATAGTCGTTCGTGATTTGACGCAATTCTTTTAAAATGTCACCGGCTGCCGCGTGTTCTGACTCGAGCGAGGCCAAGATGTCATCAAGCTCCCGTCTCGTTTCAGCTGTCGGTGCCGTCTCGTGACGAAGCAACGTCGGGAAGTCTTCTGTTTCTTCTTTGACGATATGTTGTTCAAGTTCCACTTTCAATTGATTGAACAGTTGATGAATGCGTCCGAGGTGCGGATGGTTTTGTCCGTGAACCCGGAACACTTTTGTCACATATGGTGTGAGCTGTGGCAATTCGTCCGTCAAAAACTGGTGATGCTTATAAATGATGTGCTCAATCAATTCCGAAGAAGAAGCGGCATCCCAATCGATACTCTTCTCGTTCATCTCTTGCTTGCGTTGATAGAGCGCATTAACTTCTTCTAAAATGTCTTCCGTCGACCGTTTCGATTTATCAGTCGCTTCAGCGAGTGGTCGGTTGCCGCCACAACAAAAATCGATTCGGTTCCGTTTGAAAATGTCTGCCGCTTGCGGGCATTGTTTGACGATTTCAGATACGTGCGTATCGCCCGTGAATGTCTGTGTCATCTGTCATAACCTCCATATTCATTTTGACATGTTCAGCGTAGCAAGAGTTTGACGACAAAAATGTGAAATACGTCACATTTAAGTGAACAGGATGCACGCGTTCTGAATTTGGACACAAAAAAAGCCCCTCTTGTGGAGGGGCGACGCTTAATGGGACGGCGCTTCAAATTGTTCTGCCTCGGTCGAACCGGCCAGCGCCGTCGTTGACGACTGGCCTCCCGAGATGACGAGAGACACCTCATCGAAATACCCGGTCCCGACCTCACGTTGGTGACGTGTCGCCGTATAACCGTGCTGTTCTGCACTGAATTCGGCCTGTTGCAGTTCCGAGTAGGCGGCCATCCCGCGGTCTTTATACCCGCGTGCGAGTTCGAACATTCCGAAGTTGAGCGAGTGGAAGCCAGCGAGCGTGACGAATTGGAACTTATATCCCATCGCACCAATCTCTTGTTGGAACGATGCAATCTCCTCATCCGACAGCTTTTTCTTCCAATTGAATGAAGGCGAACAGTTGTAAGCGAGGAGTTTCCCCGGATACTTCGCATGAATCGCATTGGCGAATTGACGCGCTTCGTCCAAATCAGGCTCGGACGTCTCGCACCAGACGAGGTCGGCGTACGGTGCATAGGCGAGACCGCGCGCGATCGCCTGTTCAATTCCCGCCTCGGTCCGGTAAAAGCCTTCCGGCGTCCGGTCACCGACGATGAACGGATGGTCGATTGGGTCGATGTCGCTCGTAATCAAATTCGCTGCGTGAGCATCCGTCCGGGCGACGATAATCGTCGACACCCCCATGACGTCTGCCGCAAGCCGTGCGGCAATCAAGTTCTTCACGGCCGTCTGTGTCGGCAGCAACACTTTGCCGCCGAGGTGACCGCACTTCTTCTCTGAAGAGAGTTGATCCTCCAAGTGGACGCCGGCTGCACCCGCCTCAATCATCGCCTTCGTCAACTCGAACACGTTAAGCACACCGCCGAAACCGGCTTCCATGTCAGCGACGATCGGGGCGAACCAATGCGTATCGCCTTTCCCTTCCGCCGTTTGAATTTGATCGGCCCGTTGAAGCGCCTGGTTAATCCGTTTGACGACGCTCGGCACCGAGTTAGCCGGGTATAGGCTTTGGTCCGGGTACATGTGCCCCGACAAGTTCGCATCGGCGGCGACTTGCCATCCGCTCAAATAGATGGCTTCGAGACCCGCCTTCACTTGCTGGATGGCCTGGTTCCCCGTCAACGCGCCGAGCGCGTGGACGTAGTCTCGTTCGTGGAGTAACTCCCATAACCGTTCCGCTCCTTTTGTCGCGAGCGTATGCTCGATTAGGACAGACCCCCGAAGCCTCATCACGTCTTCGACCCCATATGGACGTTCGACCCCGTTAAACCGTTCCGACTGTAACATATCCTCTAGTTGCATTTGTTGTTCATTCATATCCATTCCTCCTGTATTATATTAATTTATATATTTATCGTTTGTTATATAACAGATAATGCAAGCTTAATCCAAGTATGCACAGCATTCGAGCGCCGCTTTGAATGACGAGTGCTCCATCCCGCAGCAACGACAGACGTTTTCTTCGTCACGATCTTCTGGTTTACGGAATATGACGACCTCTTCGACCGGCTCTCTCATGATTTGGAGCGACCCGTCGGCCCGGTCGAGCACGAGGCGCATCAAATCGTTCCCATAGACGAACGCCGTGTTAGCGAGCGCCGCTGTCGATTCCCCCGAGACGATCCGACGGACGACCCAACGTTCAATCAACTGTTCGCTTTCGATTTTTTTCGTTGTCATGATGATGCTCCTCCTTTTAAATTCGGTTCTAATGTCACTTGTTGTAAAAACTGTCGGCGGCGCCGGTGCAGGATCGGTTCCGTATATCCATTTGGTGATGCATCGCCTTCGAACACTAACTCTTTCGCCGCTTGATAGGCGATGGAGCAGTCTACATCTGGCGTCATCGGACGATAGTGCGGATCTTCCGCGTTTTGCGCGTCGACGACCTCGGCCATCCGGTAAAGCGTCGCTTCGACTTGTTCACGGCTACAGATTCCATGGTATAGCCAGTTGGCGACATGTTGACTCGAAATACGAAGCGTTGCTCGGTCTTCCATCAACCCGACATGATGAATATCTGGCACTTTGGAGCAACCGACACCTTGCTCGACCCAACGGACGACGTAACCGAGCAACCCTTGCAGGTTGTTCTCGAGTTCCTCGTTCACTTCCTCATCTGTATAGAGACGCGTGGCGAGTGGTACCTCGAGCAGACGCCCTCGCTCAGTTGCTGGATCAAACGAACGATTCGCCAACTCACGCTGAACGTCAAACGCATCGACTTGATGGTAATGCAGCGCATGAAGCGTGGCCGCCGTCGGGGACGGCACCCAAGCCGTCGTCGCCCCGGACCGGACATGATTGCTTTTTTCACGCATCATGTCGCGCATCCGATCGGGCATCGCCCACATCCCTTTCCCGATTTGCCCGCGTTGATGGAATCCTGCGTCAAGCCCGATCTGGACATTCAGACGTTCATAAGCATCGAGCCACTCCGATGTCTTCATCTCGCCTTTCTTGCGCATCGGTCCGAGCGTGAGCGAGGAGTGAATCTCATCGCCCGTCCGGTCGAGGAATCCGGTATTGATGAAGACGATGCGTTCCTTCACTTGCTCGATACAGTTCTTCAAATTAAGCGACGTACGTCGCTCCTCGTCCATCACGCCGACTTTGAGCGTGTGACGCGGTAACTCGAGTACATCTTCAATCGCATCGAACAAGTCGTTCGTGAACGCGACTTCCTTAGATCCATGCATCTTCGGTTTGACGATATAGATGGAGCGTTCGCGGGAATTTCGTCTGGCATCAAGGTGGCGGCTCGCGATGAGCGCAGTGAAAATCCCGTCCAAGATCCCTTCCGGTACTTCACGTCCTTCCGCGTCGAGCATCAAGTCTGTCGTCATCAAGTGCCCGACGTTTCGAATAAAGAGGAGCGATCGGCCCGGAAGCGTGACTTCACGCCCGTCTTTCCCGACATACTTCCGGTCAGGGTTCAACTTCCGAGTGAGCGGCCGACCTCCTTTCGTGAATGTTGCTTCGAGCGTCCCGTCCATCAGGCCTAGCCAGTTCGCGTAAAGGTGGACCTTGTCTTCCGCCCGAACAGCGGCAACCGAGTCTTCACAGTCGACGATGGCAGACAAGGCGGACTCGAGTTCGATGTCAATGAGCCCTGCTCGATCGACCCGTCCGATTGGGTGGTCCCGGTCAAACTGCAACTCGGCGTGAATCCCGTTATGGACGAGCAAGAGCTTATTCGGATCACTCGTTTCCCCGACATAGCCGACGAGACAATCGTCTTGAAACGCGATGCGGTTCCCTTCGATGATGGCGTATGGCCTGCCCTCTGACACGAGATAGCCGTTCGCTTCTTCGTGCGAGCCCTCCCGGAGCGGAAATGTATCGTCGAGAAATTGTTTGGCATAGGCGATGACCGCTTCACCGCGAACTGGATTATAGCCGCTCGACTTCGTTTTCCCGTCCTCTTCGTCGATGACGTCCGTTCCGTACAAGGCGTCATACAGGCTTCCCCAGCGGGCGTTCGCCGCGTTCAATGCATAGCGTGCATTGTCGAGCGGAACGACGAGCTGCGGTCCGGCTTGCCTTGTAATCTCTGAATCGACACCCGTAACGTCGATGTTGAAATCGGGGACGGCTGCTTCGATGTAATCGATGGACCGAAGGAAACGCTCGTAGTCTTCCATGTCAAATGCTTGCTTATGCTCGCTGTACCACCCCTGTAATAGCCGCTCATACGACTCACGTTCGTGAAGCAGTGACTCATTCCGAGGAATGAACTCATCGAGTAGGCGCCCGACCCCAGGCCAAAATTGTTGGTGTGCCTCTTCTTCAGGCAATATACGAGCCGAGATGAAGTCGAGCAACGTTTCATGTACGTGATAAGTACCTACTTGTTTGTAATGTTCCAAGCCGTCACATCCTCCCATTCAATTGTTATATATCAGTTGACTTAAATATAGACTATTATATAACAGTTTGACAACAGTTTTTTTGAAACTTTTTATTTGCGATCTATTTCAAAACCGATTAGTATACTTTGTGTGACCTATCAATGATTGATTCATCAATTAGTTTTTGAAGGAGGATACCCGATGCGCGACGCTTGTTCGCTCAGCGATGAGATTCTCTACCATGTCATCACCGTACAAAAAGAACTGGCCCAACTGTTCGATACGGAAATGGACGGGCTCAGCTCGACCCGCTTCGATATTTTGAGCAACTTGCATCACGTCGGCCCTTTGCGTCAGCGTGAACTGCAACAACGGGTCGGCGTCGATCATGCCGCCATCACGCGACATTTGAAACAGCTCGAGACACAGGGCTTGATTACGCGCGAACGCTGCCTCCAAGACAATCGGGTCATCTTTGTCGATTTGACCGATGTCGGTCGGGAGCGGATTGCACATTGGACCGAGCAAAAGAAGTGCTTATCGGACCGTCTTTTTGTAAACATGAAGGTAGAGGAGCAACGACAGTTACTCGAACTTTTAAATACGTTACAAACCAACATTCAACATGAAAGGAAGACCCTTATATGAACACGACAACACAGAAAGACTTTATGGAAATCCTCAAAGGACGCCGCTCGATTCGCGTCTATGATGAGAACGTCAAAATCTCAAAAGAAGAGATGACACAAATCCTGGAGGAAGCGACGACGGCACCGTCATCACTCAACCTTCAACCGTGGCGCTTCGTCGTCATCGATAGCGCAAAAGGCAAAGATACTCTCCTTCCGCTCGCAAGCTTCAACAAACGCCAAGTCGAGACGTCATCAGCCGTTATCGCCATCTTTGCCGACTACCAGATGGCCGATTACACACAAGAGATCTTTGATACGGCCGTCGAGCGTGGCCTCATGCCACCAGAAGTCCGCGACCGTCAAGTTGACATGATCAAAGGCATCTTCAAAGACGCACCGAAAGAGTCTGTTAAAGACAGCATCTTGCTCGACTCAGGTCTCGTCGCAATGCAACTTATGCTTGTCGCCCGTGCCCACGGCTACGACACAAACCCGATCGGTGGCTATGACAAAGCGAACATCGCGGAAGCGTTCGGCCTCGAGAAAGAGCGCTACCTTCCGGTCATGCTCCTCTCAATCGGAAAAGCCGCGGAAGACGGTTACCAATCGGTCCGCTTCCCAATCGACCGCATCACGGACTGGAAATAAGCAAAAGCTCAAGCGCCTCGGGCGCTTGAGCTTTTTTTCATCCGATGTATTTGACGACTTCATTGAAATCGCGACGTGTCTTCGGCGCGAAGTCGCGGGCCCGATGTCCGAACGCGACCATGACCGAGAGCGACCAGGCACCTCGTTCCATGACCCCTTCCGAGATCAATAATTCATCGATGTCTGCCTGATTGAACCCTTCAATCGGACATGAGTCGACGCCGATCTGTGCGGCGGCTGTCATCATGTTGCCGAGCGGGATATACGTCTGGCGTTTAATCCATTCTTGGAACACACGCTCATCATCTAACAGTCGATAATCTTGTTCTTGGAACTCACGGACCCGTTTCACCCGAAGGGCGTACTCGTCCTCGGTCCGTCCTTGGACGTCCGTGACGATGTGACGGATGTAGTCCGAGTCGTAGCGCATCGCTTCAGGCGTCCGCGCCAAGATCAACACGAAATGGCTCGCCGTTAACGCCTGTCCTTGGGCACCCCACGCGTGGTCTTTGATCTTCCGGAGCAAGTCTTCGCGACGAATGACGACGAACTGCCAAGGCTCGAAACCGAACGAACTCGGTGATAAGCGACCCGTCTCCAGAATGAATTCGAAATCTTCCTCATCGATTTTGCGGTCCGCGTCGAACTCTTTCGTCGCTTGACGCCAACGATACGCATCTAAAATATCTTCTTTTTTCACGATGATCCACTCCCCATTTACCAAGATGACTCCATCATATCAAAACGATAAATAAGAAAGCGCTCATGGAGATTCTTTAACGGCAAGCGAACGTCCTGTACGTAGCGGAAAGGCGTCTCGTCATTCAAAAAATGTAAGTACTCATCGGCCGGATAATAGAGGATGAGGTCGACCGGACGCTGTGCGCGCTCGACCGACTCGATGATGTTCGCAACGACCTGCCGGAACACGTTCACCGAGAACGGGTTGAAGAAATAAAAGCGGTTCGCCTCAGCCGGCACCTCAAACTGTTCGGCGTAACCGCGGACGAGCTGGACACTGCCACGCGTCCGGTGTTTCTTGGCGTAGTTCATCCAATTCTCAAGTGCCGCTTCGTGGAAGCCGCCATCCATCTCGATGCCAATGGCCCGAACTCGGAACGTATAGGCGAGATAAAACGGGAGGCGCCCTTTCCCCGATCCGAAGTCGACGACCGTGTCCGTGGCCGCGAGCGGATAGGCGTCACGCAACAAGTCGAGCGCCTCATACGGGGTCGGTTCATAGCGATGATATTCAGCCGAGGCCGGGAACCCTTGTTGCGGTTTCGCCGTCTCGATTTGGAGCAATCGTTCATAGTCTTGTTCAGTCATGAATGTGTCCTTTCTTGGATGGCGCGGAAAAACGGATGCCGCTCCATCTCTTGTTTAAACGCCTGTCGTTCTTGCCACATCACATAGCCGACGTAGAGCGGGATGAGCAACTTAAACCAACTCGGTACGAGGAGCATCCCCGTGACGGCAAGCGGGATGAGACGCAGCCATAAGTTCCGATGACGCGGCGTCCGTATATAAAGTAAGATGGCCGTCGTGCGCCGGGCGGTCCCAAACCGATTCGGTCTCGGTCGATAGAGCGGACGCTTGCGCCGGCTCGGCTTCTCGATGGCGCCCGACGTCGATAATAATGCCCGGTCAAAGGCGGTACGCAACGCCTCACTCCGTTCGAGTTCTTGGCTAAGATATGGGTGGCGTGACAGCCACCCTTCTCCGACATACATCGCAAATGCAACAAGACCACTGCCGAGTACGGCCGACCATAAAGGTGAGTCGATGAGGAGCGCATACATACAAACGAACGTCACACACGTGACCGTAACTCGTAACATCCAATGGCTGCGCCGGACCGTCAACTGATAACGGATCCACGTATGAATCCCGGTCAAAAACAGGAGGCTGATCCCGAATGCGAATATAGAGGCAACGGGCCAACCGTCAAGCCAAAGCACGGGCATGAACGCCGACAAAACAAAGAGGAACATTGCACCGAGTTTGATGGCGTGATAAAGCAACGAATCGTGTTTCAACCTGCGAACCAAAGAACGTTTGGCCACCAGCGTCACGTCCGCCCGTTCGACCCAGACGAAAAACTGATTTCTGAGGAGGACAATTCCAATTCCAAGCGCCCAAACGAACATCGGCACTTGACTCACCCACTCGATTTCGCCTTGCCAAAGCAATCGGTATTGATACCCGAGAAAGATGGCGAACGGAATGACGCCATACAGAACGACTGTCCAATCCAAGATGAGCCGCCACGTTTTCCACTGTTTGGTCACATGGGTTCGGACACGTCTAGCAAACAGCTGATGTTCATTCATCGCATGACCACATCTTCCATCATATCGAACAGCGACTCGCCTTCGGTGTGCAGGCTGAGACGCAACTCTTCTTTTGTCCCGCCCGCGAGCATGCGTCCGTCATCAATCCAGACGAAGCGGTCGCATAATCGCTCTGCCGTATCGAGGACGTGGGTGACGAGAAGCACCCCGGTGCCTTGACGGCGTTCCGCTTCAAGTAAACGAAGCAGCTGGATCGTCGTCGTCGCGTCGAGTCCGACGAACGGCTCATCGATAAGGAGAAACTTCGCTTCTTGGATGAGCGCCAAGAGGATCATCGCTTTTTGCTTCATCCCTTTTGAGAACGAGGCGATATAGTCGTGGCGGACCGTCTCGAGCCGAAACAACCGGATCAGTTCTTCCGTCCGCTCACGATTATCAACGTCCGTCAATTCCAACACGAGAGCGATATGTTCCTCGAGCGTCAAATAATCATAGTAAACCGGTTGCTCGGGGATATAGGCGTAGCGGTCGATGTGTATTTCGCCCCGCATCCACGGGATCGTTCCGGTGAGACAGGCGAGCGTCGTGCTCTTCCCGGCCCCGTTCGACCCAATCATCCCGACGATTTCGCCCGGCCGGACCTCGAACCGGATGGCCTCGATGACCGACTCACCGTGTTCATACCCGGCTTGTTCAATGTGAACGTTCATGAGAACCTCCTTCGCAAAAAGTCGCCTTTTCAGGCGACGTCATCGAACGATATTGACCGAAGAGAAGACGAACTTGTCATAGCGGTGCCGAGCGAATGAATATTCGAACGGCTTCCCGTTACTCAAGTAAACGACTTGTTCGACTTCGATGATTGGGTCGGTAATGTCATTCTTCAAGTAGCGTTGGTCGTACTCGTCAGGCTTATCGGCCCGAATCATCTTGTGTGAGCTCGTGATTGTGTAACCGAGCTCCTGTTGGATGTAGCTATAGACCGACTTCTCTAAAATTTTACGCGACAGTCCTGTAATTAGATTGGCGACCATGTACGTCAATTCGATGACGTACGGCTCTTCGTCTACATAGCGGACACGACGAATCTCATAGACCGGTTCCGTCAGCTCAATCATCAAATGGTCGGCGACTTCCTGGGTCGGGAACTTCACTTCAAAATCGAGCACTTCACTGCGCAAACTGCGGTCGCCGATGACTTGCGTCAATCCTCTCGTCTCTTTACTGATGATGTTGATGCGCTCTTTTTGGAAACTGGCCGGCAAGATGAACGTCCCTTTGCCACGCTTCCGATAAATCAAGCCTTCCATCACGAGAATCTCAAGAGCGCGCTTCATCGTCATGCGGCTGACACCAAACTCTTCCGCTAATTGAATCTCATCTGGGAGCGGTGTTTCGAGTTCATAAGCCTGTTCATTGATGCGATGCCGAATCTCGTCAGCAATCGATTCATATTTTGGTTTTTTCTTTGTAGACATATTCCACCTCATGTATAGACATATACAAATAATATATCAAAAAAAGCTGACAAAGAGTAGGTCCTTGTCAGCTTTTCCTATTAATCTGTAAATCCATGATTGGCAATCACTTGTTTGAACCAGTGACCAGACTTTTTAACGCTCCGCTCTTGGGTCGCCAAATCGACACCGACGAACCCATAGCGGTTCTTATAGGCGTTGCTCCATGACCAGTTGTCCATGAACGTCCATAAATGGTACCCTTTCACGTTCGCACCTTCTTCGAGCGCCCGATGCGTCCATTTCAAATGCTCGCGAATGAAATCGATCCGGTAGTCGTCTTGGACGCTGCCGTCGGTGTCACGGTAACGTTCTTCTCCTTCAACGCCCATCCCGTTCTCAGAAATGAAACACGGGATGTTACCGTAGTTGTCTTTCAAGTTGATCAAGATGTCATAGACGCCCTGCTCATAAATTTCCCAACCACGATACGGGTTCATCTTGCGACCCGGCATCTCATAGAAGTCGAACAAATTCTCAGGCAGGAACGGCGCATCAGGATTCGGAAGCGACGCCTTTGCCTTGACCCGACGCGGTTGATAGTAGTTGATGCCAAGAAGGTCAATCGTATTGGCCCGAATGAGATCCAAGTCTCCAGGTTGCATCTCCGGCATCGCGTCTTGTTCCTGTAACACGTCGATGAGCTCTTCAGGGAACGTCCCGAGCACGGACGGGTCCAAGAACGAGCGGTTGAAGATGGCGTCGGCCAAGCGTGACGCCTTCACATCGGCCGGATGTTGGCTGCGCGGATACGACGGTGTCAAATTCAGGATGATCCCGATTTGACCGGCCTGTCCCTGCTCCCGGTACGCCTGAATGGCGAGCGCGCTCGATAAGATCGAATGGTAAGCGACTTGGACGGCACGCTTGAAATCGACGACGTTCGGATAGTGGAAATCGTACAAGTATCCACCTTCGACCGGCACGATTGGTTCGTTATGGGTGAACCATGTCGTCACACGGTCTCCGAAAAGTTCGAAACACGTCTTCGCGAACTGTACGTAAGCGTCGACGACGTCACGTGACTCCCAGCCGCCTCGGTTTTGAAGCGCCATCGGCATGTCGAAGTGATATAAGTTGATGAACGGCTCGATGCCATGATCGATGAGGCAATTGATCACATTGTTATAGAACGCGATCGCCTCTTCATTCACCTCACCGACGCCGTCTGGGAATAGACGTGACCACGAAATCGAGAAGCGGAACGTGTTATGCCCGAGCTCTTTCATGAGCGCGATATCTTGCTCGTACAAATGATAGAAGTTAGACGCTTCGGTCGCGCTGACGCCATTGAAAAATCGGTTCGGTTGTTGCATATACCAGTAATCCCAAATATTTAAGCCTTTGCCGCCTTCAAACGCCGCACCTTCCATTTGCGTCGCCGAAGAGGCCGTCCCCCACCAAAAATCGGTCGGGAATTGATACGTCACTGCTGCTGATGTTTTCGTTTCTGTCGGGTTCGTCATAAACTCTCTCTCCCTTATTCTCTATTTCTCATTCATACCGCTTCGTCTTTATGGTTAGCGGCTTCTTCCTGTTCTTTCTTCACGTTCAAACGGTCAATAAATTTAAGGAATGGGAACCAGACCGCCAAGATGATCAAGAAGTTGACGAGTTGTAGCAATCCGCCGGCAAGTGAGTTCGTCGCCATCATCCCGCTGATGAACATCGGGACGGTCCAAGGTACCGCGACCCCAGTCGGCGGCGGGACGAGCCCTGTCGACATCGCAAAGTAAGTGACCGTGACCGTGATGAGCGGAGCAACGATCCACGGAATCATGATGAGCGGGTTCATAACGATCGGTAAACCGAAAATGACCGGTTCGTTGACGTTAAAGATCCCTGGTCCGAGTGACAGTTTCCCGATTTGTTTCAACTGCTTCGATTTCAAGAACAACAAAATCGCTACGATGACGGCAAGCGTCGAGCCCGAGCCGCCAAGGCCGACCGTATAGATTTCGACAAATTGTTTACTGATGATGTTCGGCACATCTCCGGTCGCCGTGTACGCGTTCAAGTTTTCAAGCGACAACGTATTCCAAATTGGATCCATGACCGAGTTGACGATGACTTGTCCGTGCAACCCGAAGAACCAGAACAATTGGACGAAGAAGATGGCGATCAACGTTGGGACGAGACCGTTACCCAATTTAACGAGCGGCTGTTGCACGACGTTGAAGATGACGTCATGTAAGTTCGTATTGAACAAGCTCGTCACACCGATGTTGAGGAGCAAGAAGACCGTGAGCGTCAACAAGGCCGGTACGAGCGCTGAGAACGACTTCGCCACCGCCGGCGGTACGCCGTCCGGCATTTTGATCGTCCAGTTCTTTTGAACGACGAATCGATAAATCTCACCTGAGAGGAAACCGGTGATCATGGCGAGGAACATTCCTTTGGCGCCAAGACGATCGAGCGGGAGGACGTTACCGACCGCTTCTGTCATTCCTTCGACTTCGATGAGGAACGGTGTCAACAAGAGGAACGATACGAGCGAAATCGCCCCACCGAAGACGGCTTCGACGTTGTAACTTTTCGAAAGATAATAGCCAATACCGAAAACGACGAAGATTGACATGATTCCCATCGTGGCCGATGGGGCGTTACCGAGTGACGATTTGAACGCGTTCAGCGTCCCTTCCGACATGAACTTGTCTAAGAACGGCAAGTTGGCGATAACGACGACGATCGAACCGAACATGGTAATCGGGAACGCGAGCATGAACGCATCCCGTAATACTTGCAAATACCGACTGTTGTTCAAGTAAGTCGCCATCGGCATGAGCAACTTGCTGATCAGTAAGAACATTTTGTTGTCCTGTGACATAGGATTCACCCTTCTTGATTAGGATTTACAATCTTTTGCTCCATCATCTCGATCAGGCTTGCCGTCAAATCGAGCATCGTCTGGGTCGACATGAGATGGTCTTCGGCGTGAAGGAGCAACAGTGACATGTCCGTCTTCTCCCCGTTCGCCTCTTTTTGAATTTGGCCGAAGTGCGTCTGATGCGCTTCTTTTAACTGTTCACGTGCTATCGCTAGCTGCGCTTCAAACGCTTCGTATGAACCGTTCTTATACGTTTGGATCGCTTCTTGAATCGTGCTCCGAGCGTTGCCGCTATGCAAAATCATCATGAACGCCATCTGTTCTAACGTTAACTCTTCCGTTCCTTCCATGACCTCACCCCATCAATTTGATTGCTTGCTCATACGCCGCTTTCCCATTCGCCGTTCCGTAGGCCATCATGTCGATGACTTCGACCGGTTTCGATGTTTGCGCTTTCAATTTATCGAGCAAAAAGCGCATTTGCGGTCCGATGAGGATGACGTCCGCTTCTTCCATCTCCTTACCGACCTGGTCTTGACCGACTGCCCAAATTTTCGCTTCGTCCCCGATTGACTCCGCGTGCTGTTGCATTTTCGTGACGAGCAGGCTCGTCGACATCCCTGAGCTACAAGCGAGTAATACTTTTTTCATGTTCAACCACTCCTTTTTTGAAATCGTTTACAAGTTTTATTATACACATGATTTATTTCATGTCTATACTTGATTTAAACTTTGTTTAGTTTTTAAATTTAAAAGTGTATATGATAATAAACGAGAGTGAGGGAATTGACGATGAAGATCATCCCGTTACAACCGCATTACCAATATCGCTTATGGGGAGGCGACCGCTTAAAGCGTTACGGTTTTCATTTTAACGAGGCCTCGATTGGCGAAGCATGGACCGCCTCGGCGTTGCCGCAAGGCAGTTCCGTCGTGTCTGCCGGATTGCATATCGGGACAACGCTAGACGACCTTTATGCCACGCATCCAGAACTGTTCGGCATTGATTCACCTGTGTTTCCGTTATTGATCAAGTGGATTGACCCGAACGATGACCTTTCGATTCAAGTCCATCCCGACGATGCGTTGGCACAGTCGCTCGAGGGTCAACCTTACGGAAAGAATGAATGCTGGTACATCCTCGACGCACCAGAGGGAGGAGAAATCATCTATGGCCATACGTTTGAATCGAAAGAGACGTTGCAGCAGGCGCTCGCGACCGGAGACGTGATGACCGGATTAACTCGAAAATCTGTCACCCGTGGCGATTTTCTGTACGTTCCGGCCGGGACCGTACACGCCTTAACGAAAGACGTGTGCGTCCTTGAGATTCAACAGAGTTCGGACACGACGTACCGTCTCTACGACTACGAACGAATTGAAACATCAACTGGACACACTCGTGACCTCCATGTCGAGCAAGGTGCCCTCGCCTCGTTCGCACCCCATCTCGACTATGCGGAACCTGTCCTGCGCCTGGATCATTTCCGGACACAGTTGACACGTAACCCGTATTTCTTCGTCGAAAAATGGAACATCGAACGTGAGGAATCCGTCTCGACGGATACGTTCCGTCTGCTTTCGGTCGTGGAAGGGACACTTGAGATTGACGGTTCGTCCTTCGAGATTGGTGCGACGTTGCTATTGCCAGCAGGTCAGTCATTTCAGCTGGACGGAACGGCCACCTGCCTCATCGCCGGTGTCTCATCCCCAATCAAACAAAAAGCCCGCATCGGCATCGACTTGGGCGGCACGAATACACGCGTCGCCGTCGTGTCGACGGACGGACGTGTCGAGAAACAATATAAATTGAAGACACAGCCTCACCTTGAGCTCGACGCCTTGTTAAATCAAATCACACTTGCTGTCGAACGATTCCAACTCGAATATGACATCACGCACGTCGGTATCGCTGCACCTGGTCCGCTCGACCTAAAACGAGGTGCGTTCTTGACCCCGCCAAACCTCCCGAACTGGCATCATCAGACGATTGTGGAGCCGCTATGCACTCTGCTCGGTCTACCTGTCACGTTAGAGAATGATGCCAACGCAGCAGCGCTCGCCGAAGCGAAATTCGGGGCTGGCCGTCATGTCGACTCCGTCTTTTACGTCACGGTCAGCACAGGGATTGGCGGCGGTTTCGTCTATAAGCAAAATTTGATTAGCGGGGCTCACGGTAGCGCCGGAGAAGTCGGCAATATGATCATTCGTACGGACGGACCAGCACATCCGACACTGAACGTCGGAGCGCTTGAGACGCATGCGAGTGGAACGGCACTTCACGAACGCGCCCTCACTAAAGGAGTGACTGATTCGATGACGCTTTTGACAGACAACATCGAACGCAATACGTTCGTCGAGGATTTAGCGACCGGTCTCGCCAACATCATCCATACGGTCGATCCCGATATCATCATCCTCGGGGGAGGCGTGACAGCATCGGCTCCGTTATACTGGAATCAGTTACAAGACGCGGTCGCGATGCGAGTATACCCCCATTTGAGAGGAGCGACCCCCCTCGTCCTGCATGAGTTGCACGGCGACGCTGGCGTCATCGGGGCCGCGTTCTTGATATAAGGAGTGGAAAGAAATGCAACATTATTTAGCCATCGATATCGGTGGAACTAGTATCAAATACGGAGTCGTCCGATCCGATGGCACCCTACTGTCAAACAAACACGTCCCAACCCCTGCGACGTGGGACGGCTTGCTCGAACAAGTCGATGTGATCTTTAACGAAACGACCGCCGAAACCCGCTTCGACGGTATCGGCTTCAGTGCGCCCGGCGCTGTCGATTCGACGACCGGCGTGATTCATGGAATCAGTGCACTTCCCTACATTCATGATCGTCCTTTCTTACAGGCGTTCAAAGAGCGGTATGACTTGCCTGTCACTGTCTTGAACGATGCCAACGCAGCAGCGCTCGCAGAAGGATGGACCGGTGCCGCGGCGTCGGTGACGAGCTACGCGACGGTCGTCATCGGGACGGGCGTCGGCGGAGCATTCGTCGACCATGATCAGGTGATGATCGGATCCCACTTCCATGGCGGTGAGTTCGGATATTGGATTCTCGACCCGTCTCTTCCCCACCCAGATGGGACATGGAGTAAAATCGGTGCCACGGCCGCTCTTGTCCATCGATGCAGTGAGCAACTCGGACGTCCCCTTACCGGAAAAGATGTGTTCGCACTTCAAGCTGACCCAATCATTCAAGCCGAGTTGGAACGATTCTATCGCTGGAACGCGATTGGCATCTACAACCTCCAATTCGGGCTCGACCCGGAGCGTATTTTAATCGGTGGCGGCATCAGTCGTCGCCCGGAAGTTCGGGACGGCATCAAGCGACACTTGGATGCGCTTTGCGACGCGTTCGGAACATTCCGCATCGACGTCGAGACGTGTGCCCACTTCAACGAGGCCAACTTGATCGGTGCCGCACGGTTTCACATGTTAGCGCAGTAAAAAAGGGTTTCCATCACGAGGTTGTGATGGAAACCCTTTTATTGTGCCAGGCAGTCTTCATGGAGGTGATGATACACCTCGTCTCGAATCGCTTCGAGCGTACGCTCATGAACGATCATGTGTGCCCGAATCGTTCGGTTGACGCGTTCATTAACCTTGCCGGCCTCCAAGTGTCGATCCAACACGGGAAGGCTGAAGTCGTCAATCGGCAAATAGGCGATAGGAATCACGGCGGACCCTGATTTCACCGAGACTTGCACGCCGTTCACTTCTGGAAAGAAATACGACTCATAATACGGTTCGACGGCCAGCTCTTCTTTCATCGCATCCCGCACTTCGGGAATCGTTGTCGGCAAGGCGATGAAATACACCATTTGGTCGAACGAGAATGAGACGTCTTTCAGCGAGACGCCCAGTGCCTCCGCATGTCGGTTGGCCACACTCCTCGTCACAAACCGATAACTCGGACGGCTCGTAAACAAGATGGTCGCGATAAAGGCGACGGTCATGATCATGACACTGAATTCGGTCATAGCGGCACCCCTTCCCAGCGGCAGACTTGGTTTTTCCCTCGTGATTTGGCCGCATACAACGCTTGATCGGCGCACTCAATCAACTGTTCGCGTGACTGTTCGTGAAGCGTGTGCTTCGAAGCGACACCGAAGCTCAGTGTTAACTGACCACCTGGTTGTCGCTCCCCGTACATGAAGTTGGTGCCGAGCACGGCCGCACGAATCGTCTCCGCGACGTGGGACGCCTCGACTTCATCGAACTGCGGCAAGAGAACGACAAACTCTTCGCCACCGAACCGATACGCCATCTGTTCATCCGGCACGCTTCGTCGAATGACACTCGCGAGCCGCGTGAGTAACTCGTTTCCAGCCAAGTGACCGTTTGTGTCGTTGAAATGCTTGAAATGGTCAATATCCATCACAATCAGTGACAGCTCGTCCGTTTCGCACTCCCGGAACAAAACGTCCAAATCTTGTTCGAACGAGCGATGGTTTTTGAGACGCGTCAACCCGTCACGAAGCGCCAACGTCTCGATGCGCTGGTACAGCATCGTCTGATGGAGCGCGAGCGAGGCTTGTTCCGCGATCGGTCGGACACTGTCAATCTTTTGAGGGGTGATCGGTTTTTTATTGACGACGTTGTCGATGACGAGAAGTCCGTATGGAATTCCTTGATGATGGAGCGGAAAAATCGTGCACTCGTCCATCTGTAAGTCGGTATGTAACATGCGCAGCACCGGGTCGTCGGTGATGCTCGCATACACGTGGAGCGGCCGTCCCGAGTCGAGCGTCTGTCTGAACAGATGGTCTCCATGAAACGGGATCGTCATTTTCCGAATCCGTTCGTTCAACTGTTCATCGTGTGACGAGTCCGTCTCTTTCTCATCAATCAGTCCTTGGAGATCATAATGTTGCCGGGTGATTTCTTCCCAAATGTGAAACCCGTCTTCCGGATTCATCGGACCCGTTCCCATGACTCCGTAAATGCTATCTTTTTCCAAATCAGCGAAAAAGATGATCGATCGGTTAAAGCCGAGTCCGTGCCCCGCCGTCACCGATGTCAAAATCGTTTGCAGCAATCGGTCCGGGTCGAGCGTGTCTTGCATCGTAAAACTGACTTCCCGGAAGACGTTCAATTGACGGGAACTCGCCGTCAGCATCCGCAACCGGCCTGATCGCTCTCGCTTCAACTGGTTGATGTAACCAAAGAGCAGCGCGGCTCCTAGGCCAAAAAAGACATAACTGAGCAACAGCGGAAAGGATAATGTCCCGGATTGACTGTATACTAAAAGCCAACTGACCATGATTGCAACAGTCATGCCTTTCCAGTGAAAACAGACGAGCCCTGTCATAATCAATAACAGCACTGACCAATGTAAATCATAAAAATCGAACAACACCCCGTGCCAAATCACGACAAGGCTGCTCGTCCCTGCGAGCAGCCAGCGATTCAAGGCGGGGGTCGTCATCAACCGAAGGACGTTGAGGACGATGGTGATTAGGATGATGCCGCCAATCAATAGGCCATAAACCATGGTTACCCCTCGTTTCATCGAGTCATCTATACATTTGATTATAAGTCGAATCATCGAACGCGGGACCGGATTTGTCCAATCACTGACCAAACTTTTAACTTACTTGAAGTATTTTCCATAAGTTGTCGAACTCGCTTGTTCTTTCTCATATGAGTGATTTCACATAATCCTTTCATTTACTTTAGCGAAGTAACGTGGAATGATGGAATTAACTAACCTATTTAAGCGAGGTGGAAGCGTGACCCGTACCGAACATCTTGAAGCAACACGGATTTTACAGCATTTGTTTAACGCGTCTTCCTTCGTCGGAATCGACTTCGGTTCCGGCCCCAATCATCATCTACTCTACTTCAACCGAGACGGCAACGAGTCGTGGCTCTCGATTGAAGGACCTTGGTACGTCAATTCATCGGGACCTTCGTTCAACGAAGATGAACAACTCCATCACCTCGTCGGACTCCGGCGTGAACGCGTCCGTTCCATCCTGTTATCTGAAGACAATCCCCATCTTGAACTGACATTTGAATCTGGAGCCGTCCTGTTCGTGAACGGCTATCACGAACAGTATGAAAGTTGGCAGGCCGGAGACGCCCGTCCGCTCGGAGGCGAACACTTCTTACTCGTCGCCATGCCTCAAGGGGACTTGGCCGTCTTTGCAGAGGAAGACGTCTGATGGCAGCCTGGACGGAGATTCTCACGTATATGTTGATTGCCGGTGGTGTCAGTCTCGCGATCATCGTCTTGCGCAAAGTCACGAAAGCATAAGAAAAGAGCGGCCGCGGCCGCTCTTTTCTTATTTTACCGTCTCATCTTCGAACAAGCTCGCCCCGTTCGTCTGGATGACGTCTTGATACCAGAAGAACGAGTCTTTCCGCGAACGCTCGAGCGTCCCCGACCCGTCGTCATGCTTATCGACGTAGATGAAGCCGTAACGCTTGCTGTACTCCCCGGTCGATGCACTGACGAGGTCGATACAGCCCCAGCTCGTATAGCCGATGACGTCGACACCGTCTTCAATCGCCTCCACCATCGCTTTCAAATGGTCACGCAAGTACTCAATCCGATAATCGTCATGAACCGATCCGTCCGCTTCAACCTTGTCATAAGCACCGAGACCATTCTCGACGATGAAGAGCGGCAATTCATAGCGCTCATACAGTTTGTTCAAGATGACGCGAAGTCCCATCGGATCGATTTCCCAACCCCAGTCGCTCGCCTTGAGGTAAGGGTTTTTCACCCCGCTCATAATGTTCCCCGCTGCCTCGTCTTCCGTCTTCTCCGCTTTCTCGGTACGCGACATATAGTAGCTGAGCGAGAAGAAGTCGACCGTGTTCGCTTTCAGTGTCTCGAGGTCCCCGTCTTCCATCACGAGTTCGATTCCGTTCTCACGGAAGAAACGTTTCGCGAATGATGGATACTCACCACGGACATGGACGTCACCACAGAAGAAGTTCATCATGCGCTCGGCGTCGTGTGCATACCAGATGTCTTCCGGATTCGAGCTGTACGGATAGACCGGCGCCGCGATGAGCATGCAGCCGATTTGCATCGACGGATCGATCTCTTTTGCCGCTTTTGTCGCGAGCGCACTTGCCACGAGTTGATGGTGCAACCCTTGGTACGTCAACTGCAACTGGTCGTCCCCTTCACGAATCGCCATGCCGAGACTGAGCATCGGCATGAACTGGGCCCCGTTGATTTCATTGAACGTGAGCCAATATTTGACCTTGCCTTGGTAACGTTCGAACAAGACACGGCTGTATCGCTCGAAGAATGTCACGAGGCGACGGTCGCGCCAACCACCGTATGCTGTCGCCAAATGGAGCGGCAACTCGTAATGTGAAATCGTGACGAGTGGCTCGATTCCTTGCGCGACGAGTTCATCGATGACACGGTCATAGAATTTGAGCCCTTCCTCGTTCGGTTCGAGCTCATCTCCATTCGGGAAGATCCGCGACCAAGCGATCGACATGCGGAACGTCTTGAATCCCATCTCTTTGAAGAGGGCGATGTCTTCCTTGTAGTGATGATAGAAGTCGATGCCTTCATGGTTCGGGTACGTGTACTCGTCATGCAACTCGAAATCGAACGTCGGGTCATGAATGATTTTCATTCGGTCTTTGCCGCCCGGCATCACATCCGCGATCGAGAGCCCTTTTCCACCTTCTTGGTATCCACCTTCAAATTGGTTCGCCGCCGTGGCGCCACCCCATAAAAAGTTCTTCGCTACTTGTTTCATGTTTGTTCCTCCTCTTAGGCTAAGACGCGCAAGACGCCGTGGTTTGGTTCGACGATGCCGACATGTGTCGGCAAGACATCTAAGTAATTCCCTGTATTCGTGACAATTACCGGGGTAATCGTGTCATAACCGGCTTGGGCAATGGCCTCTAAATCAAATTTCACCAACACATCGCCCTCGGTCACACGCTGTCCGGCTTGGACGAACGTTTCAAAATGTTTCCCACCGAGCTGGACCGTGTCGAGCCCGACGTGAATCAATACTTCGACGCCGCTATGTGAGCGGAGTCCGATGGCATGCTTCGATTGGAAGACCGTGACGACTTCGCCATCGAATGGGGCGTAGACGACCCCTTCTGTCGGCATGATGGCAAGTCCTTTCCCCATCGCGCCGCTCGAGAACACTTCATCGCGAACGGTCTCGAGGGAAACCGCTTCTCCTTTGACTGGAGCCGATACCGGGAAACCGACGTGCTCCGATACGGCCGGCGCTACTTCTGCCGTTGTCTGTTCGCCTGTCTCGACTTCTTTATGGAATGCGAACGTGAGTCCGAACGAGACGAGTGTCGCGACCACAAGACCGATCAAGGCGCCGTAGAACGTCATATCGAGACCCGTCGCCGGAATCATGACCGGGATACTGAACACGCCGAGACCACCCATCGCGTAAGCCGCCGTGCCAAGCATACCGCCGACGACCCCGCCGGCCGCACCGCCAACCATCCCGAAGACGAACGGTTTCTTGCGAGGAAGCGTCAATCCATAAATCGCTGGCTCTGTGATGCCGAACACGCCGGCAATCGTCGATGACGTCCCGAGCCCTTTCGTCTTCGGGTCACGCGCCTTCAATGTGATGGCGAGCGTTGCCCCGACCTGACCGAACGTCGCCATGAGGACTCCGACGACGATCGTGTCCATGCCGACGACCGCCAAGTTGTTGATGATGATCGGCACGAGCCCCCAGTGGAGACCGAACATGACAAGCACTTGCCAGAACGCGCCGATGAAGGCAATAGCGACGACCGGGCTAAGTTCATATAAGAACGAGTAGCCGCCGGCGAGTCCTTGGCTCGCGTATGTCGCGACCGGACCGATCGCGAGGAATGTGAGCGGGACGACAATCAAGAGTGCCATCATCGGTGTCGTGAAGTTACGGACCGCTTCATGCGTGTGTTTGTTGAAGAATGTCTCAATTTTCGATGACACATACGCTGCTAAGATGATTGGAATGACCGATGACGCGTAGCTCATCAAGACGACCGGTACCGTGAGGAACGTGAGCGACTCGCCCGCTCCTTGCATCGCGACGATGGCCGGGTAGACGAGCGCACCCCCGATAATCATCCCGATATACGGATTGCCGCCAAACTTCTTTGCTGCCGAATGGCCGAGAATGACCGGTAGAAAGTAGAAGAGTGCGTCAGCCGCTGCGTTCAAAACAATATACGTGCCCATGTCTTGCGTGAGCAGACCGAGGGCGACGAGAATGGCGAGCAACCCTTTCAATAGACCGCTACCGGCCATCGGACCGAGAATCGGGGTAAAAATCCCCGCAATCACATCAATCAACCGGTTAAAGACGCCCGATTTTTCCGTATCGTCGTTCGATGACGTCTGGAATCCGCCCGCCTCGACCACGTCTTGGTAGACGTAAGGGACGTTGTTGCCGATGACGACTTGGAACTGACCGCCGCTTTGGACGACCGTGATGACACCGTCATGGTTTTTTAACGCCTCGGGATTGGCTTTCTGTTCATCTTTTAATTTAAAACGTAGCCGTGTCGCACAATGGAACACGCTTTTGACGTTATCTTTCCCGCCGACGTGACGAATGATGTCCGCCGCGAGCGTTTTTGTTTGGCTCATACTATTCACTCCTTTAATTTGGATAAAAAGAAAAACCTAAATGAACGCACACGAGAAGTGTCGTCATTTAGGTTTGGCCTGCATCATCAGTAACCATCCTTAGGATCGTCGTTCTTTCATTAAGTTTTCGATATGAATCATCATATACAACCGCTCATCGGTCGAGACCTCGTAATTGTACTTCGTGGCAATCAACCCTGCGATTTTCTCGACACATTCGTAAGCATCCGGATAGCGAAGCTTCACCATCTCAAACAGCGTCTCATCACCGCCGGGTTTAATCTTCTCCCCGGAGGCGAGCCGTTGGACGAAGTATTTCAAGTGGGTCAAAAACCGTGAGTAGGCGTACGACTCTTCGTCCAAATCAATTTGAAAGTGGTACGTGATGATGGTGAGAATCGCTTGCGTGGCGCGTGTCATCTCGGTGACGAGATGTAAGTTCTCACCTTTGGCACCCGACATCGTCGCGTTGACGAGATGGAGGGCGATCGCGACCGCCTCGTCCTCGTCTAACTTGACGTCATGCCGTTCGTTAATCAGGGCGACCGCTTCTTTCCCGATCGCGAACTCGGGTCCATAAAACCGCTTCACTTCCCAAACGAGCGGGTTACGGATGATGATTCCATCTCGATATCGGCTGAGAGCGAAATGGATGTGGTCGGCGAGGGTCACGTAAAGCGAGTCATGGACCGGCTTCTCGAGTCGCGTCTCCGCGAGCTTGACGATTTCTTTGACCGTATCCATCTCGGTAGCTGGCATCTCATTCAAAAAATGGACGAACCGTTCATGGCTTTCTTTACTCTCGAGCGTAAAGACTTTTTCAATCCGCGTTTGATCGATCGCATCGCCTGGACGCTTTTGGAACGCGATTCCCCGTCCCATGACGACTTGTTCTTGACCGTTCGCTTGAATGGCCACGACGTTATTGTTGAACACTTTTGAAATTTGCATGGAATCAATTCACCTCCGCTCAAGTTCGATTGAAAAGAAAAAAACCTAAATTCACACCGGTCCCCACATCTGGATGATCGGCATCAATTTAGGTTTTGCCTGCTTGACCAGTAACAATCCCAAAGTGGATTTTCTTCTTCTCGCTACTAGCATACCCCCTTGAAATCTTGACGTCAACATAAAAATAAAACGCTTACACCGTGACCGTTTTTCATTCGAATAGGATGCGTTGCATCCGTTCCGGAGCCGCTAGGAAGTCGCGCATGACACGAACGTGTTCAAGTTCATCGAACGTCGTCGGCCGGAGTCCCGTCTCGACTTGGAGGATGTCGGCGTCCGGATACGACATGAGGATTGGTGAATGGGTCGCGATGATGAATTGACTGCCCGATTGCACGAGTTCATGCATGCGTGCGAGCATCGTCAACTGCCGCATCGGCGACAAGGCGGCCTCGGGCTCGTCCAATATATAGAGCCCGCCGTCTCGGAAACGATGGAGCATGAGCGACAAAAACGCCTCCCCGTGCGACTGCTCATGGAGCGATCGACCGCCGTAGGACGCATAGAACCGTTCCGGGTCGGGCGACGTTCGCGCGATCTCATCCACATAGCTCGACAGTTGATATGCCGTCTCGGCCCGGAGGAAGAATCCGTCTTTCGGCCGGTACGCGCCCCGAATCGGACGAAGCGCTTCGAACAGCGGGCTATGTGTCGACTCGGTCTCAAAACGGAACGTCGTCGCGCCGCCTTCCGGATTGAATCCAGCGGCGATAGCCATCCCTTCGACCAACGTCGATTTCCCGCTCCCATTCTCACCAACCAAGAACGTGACCGGCTTCGTCAGCGTCAATTCATCAAATCCATCAAAAATCGGTAGCGAGAACGGGTACCCTGGCTTTTCAATCCGATCTCGCTCTAAGCGGACACCCCGCAAAAATAAGTTTAGTCCCATTCGATCCAAAACAACGCCCCCTCTCCCTCTCTCGATTCGACTCCGTAAACGAGCCCTTGAGCCTCGAGCAACAGCTTGTTGATGGCCAGACCAAGTCCGTGACCGTTCGAACGGTCCCCTTTCACATACATATCCCAGATGTTGGCGCGCATCGTCTCGGCAATGCCCGGCCCTTCGTCTTCGATTTCAAGCCGTCGCTCGGAGAGCCTGATCGTGATCACACCTCCTAGTGGACTGGCGTGATACGCGTTCTGAAGAAAGTTCGACAGCACACGCTCCATCGCCAATCGGTCCGCCTGGACGACTGCGTCCTCGGCGAGTTCAAGTGTGACCGTCACTTCCTTATGACGGAACCATTCATCCATCCGCGAGACAGTCTCTTTGATCAATGCATCCAAACGAACGGACTCGAGCGAAAGTGTCACGTTGCCCGCGGATAGTTTGGAGTATTCGAGCATCTGACTGACGAGCCGATCGATCCGATCGACTTCCTCGGTTAAACTGCGACCCGTCGCCGCCACATCTTCTTGTTTGACGACACCGAGTTCAAGCATTTCGGCCTCGTTCCGGACAATGGCAAGCGGGGTCCGGACATCGTGCGTAACCCCTGAGATGAATGTATTTTGCATCCGTTCTTTCTCTTCGAGTGATGTGTTCATCTGACGGACCGCTTCCGTCAAATCTCCAATCTCGTCGTCGGTGACAGGCGGTAGTGTGATGTCATGCCGGCCCGACATGATGGCTGTGGTCGCCTGCTTCAACTCGACGAGCGGGGACGTCAAACGCCGCCCCATCCAATACGTCACACCGACGGCGACGATGAGCGCGAGCAAGAACCCGCTCCCGAGAATGACGTAGATTTGACGAAACTGCGGATTCGACAGCGGGACGGGTGCGTACGTCACGATTTGTACATCCCCTTCTTCCTGAAGGAACGTCAATAACCGCGCCCCGTTCACACTGACCTCATCTCGTTCGGAAAGTAAGTCTGGATCGAGGACTGGCGACATATGTCGACGCATCCTGCCCCCACGATCAAGATTGACCGCCTCCCCGTCTTGAAACACGAGAACATCGAGTTGACCCGGTATGCCGCGTCCATCCACAAGCGCCTCATACACGATGTCCGCTTCACGCTCGAGTTGGTCATAGCTCTCCGTCTCCGCGAAACGCCCAATCAGGAGTGATGTCAGACCAAATGTGAGCACCGCCATGACGACGAGAGGGAGAATCGCGGTCCAGAGCAACTTCTTCATCAACCGGCTCATCGGACTTCCTCCAATCGATAACCGACGCGATGCACCGTCTTCAAGTACCGCTTCATCGTCGGCAATTTGTCACGCAACTGTTTGACGTGCGTGTCGACCGTGCGCGTGTCCCCGGCGAACGTATAATCCCACACTTCGTCGAGTAGCCGGTTGCGATCGAGCGCTTCTCCACTATGTTTCAAGAAGAAGAGGAGCAACTCGTATTCTTTATTGGTCATTCGAATCGCTTGCCCGGCGTCGGTCACCGTACGGGATCGTGCATCCACCATCATGTCGCCGAACGAGATCTCGTCCGTCTGTTTGACGAGACGTTTCAGGCGAATTTCGAGTTCTTTTAACACGATCGGTTTGACCAAATAATCGTCGGCCCCGAGCTCGAGGCCGAACACACGGTCATCCGCCTCTCCTCGTGCCGTCGCCAAGATGATGGCCGGCCGCGGCTTGAGCGTCTTCAATTTTGGAATGAGCGTCCAACCTTCCCCGTCCGGCAGACGAACGTCGAGCAAGACCGCATCGAACGGTTGCTCGAGCTGCCGCTTTGCTTCGGCGAGCGTACCGACCACACTGACGTGAAACCCCGCGTACGTTAAAAAGCGGGCAAGCCCGTCCGCTAATTTCGGTTCATCTTCGACTACGAGTACGTTCATCTCTATCGCCTCCACTCCCATTATATCGCATCGGGTAACGAACCCATCGTTTCCCAAAGACAATTTGCAGAAACCTTGCAACTCCCTCACAACTTTTGTACGCCCTCGCTCTACACTTGAAGTAGTAAAGGAGGAGATTGATATGAAGACATCTAAATTAGCTATCGCCCTGGCCGGCCTACTTGCCGTCTCAGGTACCGGCGTCTATGCCGCCACAAACGATGCGACAACGACCGACGGAACGGAAACGACGACCCAATGCGAACGTGGGGAACGTGGCGAGCGAGGCATGTTCGGTGACCGAGCAGCCGGGCAGGCCGCTTTGCTCGAGGCGCTCGGCTTGACCGAATCCGAGGTGGAAGCAGCGCGAGAAGAAGGACAATCGCTTCCCGAACTCGCGGAAGAAACAGGCATCACGATCGAACAGTTCATCGAGGCGATGATCTCTTCTCATGAAGTGAAACTTGACGCCGCGGTCGAATCCGGTGACTTGACGCAAGATGAGGCCGACGCGATTCTTGCCGACCACGAAGAGCGTTTTGCTGACGTCACGAGTTACGACGACTTAGGTGATATGCGTGGCTTTGGCGGCAAAGGCCGTCACGGGCACGGTCCTCGTCACGGTGGCCAATTCGGTGGATCGAACCAAAACGACGAAGCTGTCCCTTCAACGGACGACAATGTAGACAAACAGAGCACCAACTCATTGTAAGCAAAAAGGCAACCGCGAGGTTGCCTTTTCATATGGCCAATAACAGCAGAGCGTATCCGATAAGCCCAACGGCAAAGGCGCGGAAACTGCTGTCCCGCTCTTCCGGCAACTCTTCCTTCATGACGTTCAAAATAATCCCACCGGCCAAGAACGCGACAATCATCGACAGCGTCACTTCATGGAGCGCGGAAAATACGCCGACGCCCCACCCGGCAAGCACGGCCAACGACAACCACAATCGGCCTCGCCTGTCATATTGCTGGCGATGGTGATGCCTCAAACCTTGGTCGACCGTGACGAAGTGAATCCCTAGCGCAAGAAAGTAGAGCGTCATCGCCCACACCGTATCAAATTCGCTCTCCGCGAGCACATAGCCGATACTGAAGTTGTAAACGACGAACAACGCCATATGAATCCAAAATACATTGCCTTTCCCACGGTTCTTCATTTGCGTGGCCAATCGTTCCAGCCCATAAAACACGGCCAATCCGAGCATGCTGACGACGAGGATGTGATTCTCGATCGAGGCGAACAGCCCACTCTCGAGATGTCCTTCGAGCTCGCGTTGATATTCGTTCAGCTCAGGTAAAAGGTGCAGAAACACATAGGCGACGGCGACACCGCCGGCGAGCGACAAAAAACGGCTCCGCGGTGTCTCGCGCACGTGAATCAATTGTCCAGAGAAGTAATGAATCAAGGCAAATCCGATGGCGAACAACAAGCTTAACCAAAACATCCAGTCACCTCCGACACGTTACCCGAAAGCCGTACTGTACCTGATGACTCCCGGTCCTTGTTCCTTACCCGAGTACCCTGCCGGATACACTCATTCGTCTCGTTCGGCACGTTGCCGCGCCCGAATCTCTTTCTCGACGCGACGGAGCGCTTTTTTCGAGCCACGGGCAAAGTCATGCGCTTCTTTCCGGTCCCGGTAATCGACGAATAACGTTTCCAGGTCATAACCTGCTGGATACAAGTCGAGCGCTTTCGCCTCGCGCCGGACCCGACGAAGCGGATGCTTGCCGAAGACACCGTCGACATATACGGTGACTTGGCGCAACGATGCGTCCATCGCATAGACGAGTCCAACTTGATTCGTCTCGAGCAGACGGACCCGGTCCCCTTTTGACAGGACTTGATCTGGTTCGATGACGGATGAGACGACTGCTTGCGTCAGACGTGCCGGATCGACGAGCGACTGGTCGTACGTCTTGTCGTGCATATAGCGGACCGCCTGCTTCAAAATCGATTCGGGCAATTTCATTTTCCGGGCAATGAACAAGGCGTTGCTGTCGCCGGACTGCCCGATCAACAACCGATATTTTGGTTCGAGCGTGTCTGGGTCGAACTGCATGGCCGCGTTCATAAAGTCAGGATGCGTCTCGGAGTACGCTTTGATTTCGCCGTAATGGGTCGAGGCGACGACGAGACAGCCTCGTTTATATGCTTCCTCTAAAATTGCGATGGCGAGGGCCGCTCCCTCGTTCGGTTCGGTCCCGCTTCCAATCTCATCGAATAACAGTAACGACCGTTTCCCCGCCTTCTGCATGATGTTCGCCACGTTATGCATATGGGCCGAGAACGTGCTGAGCGCCGACCCCATGTCCTGGTTGTCCCCGATGTCGACGAATACGTCGTCAAACGTCGAGATGTCCGTGTCCGGATGCGCCGGGATATGAAGTCCGCTCATCGTCATCAAACTGAGCAGACCGATCGTCTTCAAGACGACCGTCTTCCCGCCGGCGTTCGGTCCGGTGATAATCAGACCGCGGTACGTGTCCCCGAGCGAGAAGTCGAGAGGGACCGCCCGTTCGAGGAGCGGATGGCGGACTTGTTTCAAACGGATTTTCCCGACAGCGTTCACGCGAGGGGCGATGCCATCGATGGCTTGGCTATACTTCCCTTTCGCGAACACCATGTCGTATTGGGCGATGACATCAAGCGTCGCCTCGATGGTCGGTAACGCCTCCGCCACCATGCCGGTGAGCGTGGCGAGAACTTGATAGATTTCGACCGCTTCCTCCGTTCGTTTGACGACGAGTTCCGCGTTCAACTTCGCGACCGCCTCTGGTTCGATGAAGACCGTCGTCCCTCGGCTCGACGTGTCGATGATTGCCCCAGCGACTTTATGTTTATATGACGCTTTGATTGGAATCGTGAATCGGTCTTGTTTCTTCGTCACAAAGCCGTCTTGAATCGCTTCCCGGTTTGTGGCGCTCTTCAAGAACTTGCTCAACCGCTCCTCGATCCGTCCTTCGAGAATGTCGATTTGTTTGCGGACGCGTTTCAATTCTTTGGACGCCTCGTCGACGACCCGTCCCCCACGAATCGATTGGACGATGTCTTCCTCGATGCTGCGCCACTCGCTCATCTCTCCCGCGTAAAGGGACAAGAGCGGGGCAAAGAACGCCTGCTCGGCCATGAACCGCTTCAGTTTCCGGGCCCCGCGGAAAAATTCGGCGACGGCTTCGAGTTCGCTCGCCTCGAGCTGGATGCCACGGCTGATTTTACCGATGAGCGGTTCCATAGCAGACACCCCGATAAAGGGGACGTGTGACGTCGCGTCGAGAATCGCGCGTGCTTCCGATGTCTCTTGAAGCCGTTTTTTCACCGTTTGCAGATGGCTCGTCGGACGCTGGTTTCGTAACAAGTTGCGTCCGAATCCGCTGATGCAGTATCGTTCGACGTGATGAATCAAGTCGTTGTATTGTAGTTTGTCTAATGTTTGTTCATTCATGATGGAGTCTCCTTATTTTGTGATGGAGATACCGCGCAAACAAAAAGCGTCGGCCGATGACGACCAACGCAAAAAGACAGACCGGTGTCTGGCAGTTTATGAAGGGCGGTATCTGTAACAGAACATGAAGGCATGACAAAAAGACACGTCATCCAACATTTTTCAGTTCGTTAGGCAGATACAACCTCACTCATTAACATGCAACACCTTTCTCATTCAGTTTCGCCCTAACTATACAACAGATTTTCGAAGAAGTAAAATTTCTAGAGAACGCTTTCAAATTAGGTCTTGATATCTATACATCGTCGTGCTATCTTGAGGGTGACGAAACGAATAATGATCACATGTGACTGATTCGATCAGGCATGGGGTAAGACGAAAGGCTCACGCCACCCGTCTATACTCCATGCCTGTTTTGTTTTTTCACAATCATTTTTCAAGCGAAAGGATGAATCGAACATGTTATTGAATAAGTGGATGAAGAGACATACACTGACACTTTACGCACCCATGGAAGGAGACATCATTCCACTTGAGGAAGTGACCGACCCCGTCTTTAGCGAGAAGATGATGGGCGACGGGATTGCCATCATGCCGACGGACGGAACGGTCGTCGCACCGGTAGATGGAACCATCATTCAGGTCGCACCGACGAAGCACGCGATCGGTATCCGTTCGGGAGACGGAGCTGAAATTTTGATTCATGTCGGACTCGATACGGTCGAACTTGCGGGTAGCCCGTTCAACGTCCACGTCAAAGTCGGTGACACGGTCACGACCGGACAGCCACTGTTGACGGCCGAATTGGAACAAATCCAGCGAGCCGGTAAAGACACGGTCACTCCGATGGTCATCACAAACGGGAGCACGTTAGAGCACCCGTATTCGTTCCATGCAGGAGGCCCATCGTTTCCCGGGAAAACCGTCGTCGCTCAAGCGGAACAATGACTCCTCGTTAGGAGGACACATGTTAAAAATTAAAAAGATTTTAAACAACAACGCGGTCATCGTCTCGGACGAGGGCGAAGAGAAAATCGCCATCGGACCAGGCGTCGCGTTCAAGAAGGCTCGCAACGATATCGTTAATCCGCATAAGGTGGAAAAGCTGTTCGTCATGTCCGAGAATGATAAGTTTCAACAACTACTGACACGGATTCCGATTGAGCACTTCACGATTTCAGAAGAAATCATTTCGCATGCGGAAAAACGGCTCGAGACGACGTTCAACGAACACATCCATATCGTGCTCACCGATCATATCTCGTTTGCCATCGAGCGCGAGCAAGAAGGCATCTCGCTTCGCAACAAGCTGTTGAACGAGATTAAGATTTTATATCGCAACGAATACGAGATCGGACTATGGGCGCTTCACCTCATCGAGGACAAACTCGGCGTGAAGATGCCGAAAGATGAGGCGGCCTTCATCGCGCTGCACATCCATACACTAAAAGTGAAGGGAGGTGATTTACGCAAGACGGTCAAACAGACGACAATCGTACGTGACATGATTCAATCGATTTCGAGACGACTCGATCTATCTATAGAAGAAGATGACTTATCCTATCAACGCTTATTAACTCATTTACGATTCGTCATGGATCGGGTCAACCATTACGATCACCATACGATCGACGAAGATATGCTTCTCATGATTCAAACGAAGTTCTCGTCGGCCTATGCATGTGCGTCTGACGTCGCCAACGAAATGGAAGACTTATACGGCATCGTCTTGCCCGAATCAGAGCTTGGTTACATCACGCTCCACATTCAACGCCTGCAAGATCAACACCATCAAAAAGGAGGACATTCACAATGATGAACTTTTTACAACGTCTCGGACGTTCCCTCATGTTGCCGGTTGCGGTACTTCCTGCAGCGGCCATTCTCATGGGGATCGGTTACTGGATCGACCCGGTCGGCTGGGGTTCTGAAAACATCGCCGCCGCATTCTTGATCAAAGCCGGTTCAGCAATCATCGATAACATTCCAATTCTCTTCGCAGTCGGGGTCGCCCTCGGTATGGCGAAAAACCGTGACGGCTCAGCCGCTCTAAGCGGACTTGTCGCCTTCCTCACGGTCACGACACTCTTGTCTTCGGCAACGGTCGCCTTGTTCCAAGGTGTCGACGTCGAAGCCGTCAACCCAGCGTTCGGTAAGATTGCCAACGCGTTCGTCGGTATCTTGTCAGGTATCGTCGCCGCTCAAATGTACAACCGCTTCAGTCATGTGAAACTTCCAGACGCGCTCGCCTTCTTTAGCGGGAAGCGTCTCGTGCCAATCATGACGGCATTCTCGATGATCCTCGTCTCGGTCGCCCTTTACTTCGTCTGGCCGGTCGTGTACACAGGACTCGTCGGATTTGGGGAAACGATCTCTAAAATGGGTGCAATCGGGGCAGGCCTTTACGGCTTCTTCAACCGTCTCTTGATCCCAACTGGTCTTCACCACGCCTTGAACTCGGTATTTTGGTTCGATGTGGCCGGCATTAACGATATCGGTAACTTCTGGTCAGGTGAAGGTGTGAAAGGGATTACTGGACGCTATCAAGCCGGGTTCTTCCCGATTATGATGTTCGGTCTTCCGGCAGCAGCTCTTGCGATGTACCATACAGCAAAAACGAAACGTAAGAAACAAGCGGCCTCGCTTCTTCTCGCCGCAGCGTTCGCATCGTTCTTCACAGGTGTCACGGAACCACTCGAATTCTCGTTCATGTTCCTCGCACCAGTTCTTTACCTCGTGCACGCGGTCTTGACAGGGATTTCCCTCTTCATCGCGGCGACGTTCCAATGGACGGCCGGGTTCGGCTTCAGTGCCGGTCTCGTCGACTTCGTCCTCAGCTCGCGTCTACCACTTGCGAACCAGCCTTACATGTTGCTCGTTCAAGGTCTCGTCTTCGGTGCCATCTACTACGTCATCTTCCGCTTCATGATCGTCAAGCTCAACTTGGCGACACCAGGTCGTGAATCAGACGAAACGGTTGACGCGGTTGCAACGGAAACAGCGCCTGAAGGTGAAACACGCACGGCTCCAGTCGCAGCCGGCGGACAGTACTCTGCCATGGCAGCGATGATTTACGATGGTCTCGGCGGCGATCAAAACGTCACGGGCATCGAATCGTGTGTCACGCGTCTCCGTGTCGATGTGAAAGACATGGATACGGTCGACCAAGCCCAAATCAAGAAAGCAGGCATCCCTGGTATCAAGGTTGTCAGCCCGAACCACATTCAAGTCATCGTCGGAACGAACGTCCAATTCGTCCTCGAAGAGATTGAAAAACTCCGGAGCCACCGCGCCGGGTAACTGACGAAAGCCACCTCATGCGCGAGGTGGCTTTTTACTGCCTTTGCTCATATGTTTTGTAAAATTGAATCAAAAAGTAAAGAAAGATCCATGGCAACACATATGTCGTCATCCACATGAATGCCTCGATGAGTAATCGCCACGGGTTAAATCCGAAAAAACCGAGGACAGATAGCCCGATGAACAGCGCTATTCCGATGCCTATGTACTTGATAAATGTTTGAATCTCACTCACTCCCCTTCCATTTTTCTCCATGATATCATATAAAAAAACCGGTCATGTTCATGACCGATCCATAGACGCGTTTGACCTTTTTAATCATGTACCTTCTTCCACTCAGCTCTTCTTGGCTGACATCAACATGAGCGAAACCGTGATGGAATAAATCAATAAAAATAGGACAATGCCTAACTCGAGTGCCGACTCAAACATGGAATCTCCTCCATTTCATCCTCTTTTTACTATCATTCCCATTTAATATTGATACAAACTGAATTTGCGAATTAAGTTGATCCTATTCACGTACAAAAAAGCCCTCTTCTAAAAAGAGGACCTTCGTTATAGGCTACATGCTGCGAAGTCTGGCAATCCGTTCAGCCGGGTTCGGGTGCGTCGAGAACAGACCGCTCAGCTTTTTCTTAAGCGGGTCTGAAAAGTAGAGCGACGCCGAGGCGCGAGAGGCTTCCTTCACCGGTGTTTGGATATTCGCGATTTTCTCTAGCGCCGACGCGAGCGCATCCGGATTACGCGTCAACTCGGCCCCGCTCGCATCCGCCAAAAACTCGCGATTTCGCGAGATGGCCAAGTTGACGAGCGTGGCGATGAGCGGCGCAAGAATCAATAACACCAGCCCGACGATCATAAAAATCGGGTTTTGGTTGTTGTCGCGGCGTCCACCGACACTTCGGAAGAAGAGCATCCGTGAGCCGATATCGCTCATGATGGCGATGACCGAGACGAGGGCGAGCGTCACCGTCGCCAATCGCACATCGTAATTTTTAATATGGGCGACTTCATGGGCGATGACGCCTTCGACTTCTTCTCGCGTCAACTGATCGAGCAGTCCGGTCGTCACGGCGACGGCCGCTTTCTCTGGTTTCAGGCCGGTCGCGAACGCATTCGGTGACGCATCATTGATGATAAAGATGCGCGGCATCGGGACACGCGCGACCATGGCCATGTTCTCAACCGTATGCCACAGAAATCGGTGCTGGTCGACCGAGGTGATTTCTCGGGCATGGTTCATCTTCATGACGATGTTCGTGCTCGACATGATGACAATCCCGATATAAAACAACGAGAACACCGGAGTGAAGATGAGGCCTGGGAGCGGGTCACCATAGTTCAAATATGAGATGACCACTCCAACGGCCAAGACGAGCAGGACGAATCCGGCCACGATGAACACGGTTTTGATTTTATTTTTACGAATTTGTTCATACAGGATCATCGTCGCCACCCCAATCCATTAGAATGAGACACGCACGTTTTCGCGTTCTTCCTCACGTGCTTCGAGCATGTCGCGTTTTTCGAAATTATGGACGGAGGCGATGATGTTCGTCGGGACCGATTCGACTTTCGTGTTATATTTCATGACCGTATTGTTATATAACTGCCGTGAATAGGCGACTTTATTCTCCGTCTGTGTCAATTCTTCTTGGAGCATCTTAAAATTCTCGTTCGCTTTCAAATCTGGGTATGCCTCCCGAAGCGCGAACAAATTCTTCAATGCGCCGCTCAATTGATCGTTCACTTCCATCTGTTCTTGACGGCTCGTCTTCGAACCGAGTTGATTCCGTAACTCAACAACTTTTGCGAGCGTCTCTTGCTCATGCTTGGCATAGCCCTTCACCGTTTCGACCAAGTTCGGAATCAAATCGTAACGCCGTTTCAGCTGCACATCAATCTGTGCCCACGCCTCGTCGACCCAGTTCCGATATTTGACGAGTCCGTTGTACATCGAAAAATAGATGAACGCCAAGACAACGATGATACCGATTGCGATAATCCAACCCATTTCGACACCTCATTTCATGATTTTCTCCTGTATTAATTCCCTTTTGTCGTATACCATAAGCATAACTTAGGGAATATGTAGAAAATGATTCATATATGCTGTGGGTTCTCTCACGAATTCATACAAAGGAGTGTCATCATGTCCGTTCCTACCATCGTTGTTGCCGTGAAAGCGGTGATTGTGCAAGACGACCACATTCTCATCATCAAACGAGCTGATGATGACGAGGTCAATCCCGGCACGTGGGAACTCGTCGGAGGTAAACTCGACTTTGGCGAGTCGCTCGAACGCGCTCTTGAACGGGAAGTGCTCGAAGAGGCCGGTTTGCATGTGGCGGTCCAGCAATTGTTTTACGCCACGACGTTTTTGACCGCCCCGGATCGTCAAGTCGTCATCATGACGTACTTAGCTCACCCGGTCGCGACGACCGTCACCCTCTCCGAGGAGCACAGTGATGCCAGATGGGTGACGGCTGACGAAGCGCAAACCTTATTACATCGTCCGATTCTCGACGATTTGAATTCACACGACGTATGGACCTTGCTTCAACCAAAAATGATCAACGGACAGGAGTGTAAATCATGCTTGTGACTGACCTCGATTCACGCTTGACTGAGCTATACGACGAGATGGTGACGCTCCGCCGCCACTTCCATCAACATCCCGAACTTTCATTCGAAGAACGAGAGACACCCCGGACGATTGCAGCTTATTTGCGTGACCTCGGCCTCGATGTGCGCGAACATGTCGGTGGCAACGGTGTTGTCGCACGCATTCATGGCGGCGAAGGCCCGACCATCGCGTTTCGGGCCGACTTTGACGCCTTGCCGATTCAAGATTTAAAGGACGTCCCGTACCGTTCGAAAGTGAATGGCTCGATGCACGCTTGCGGTCATGATGCGCATACGGCGACGTTGCTCGTCCTTGCGAAAGCACTCACGGAAATCGACCTTCCGGGAGATGTCGTCCTCATTCACCAGTTCGCGGAAGAACTCGCGCCAGGTGGGGCCAAACCGATGATCGAAGATGGGTGTCTTGACGGTGTCGATTATATTTACGGCTCTCATATTTGGACCCCACTTCCATACGGGACGATTGGTGTGAAGACGGGACCGATCATGGCCGCGGCTGATCGCTTCGAACTGACCGTCAAAGGCAAAGGTGGTCACGGGGCCATCCCGCAACACACGGTCGATGCCGTCATGGTCGGAACGAATATCGTTAGCCAGTTACAACAAGTAATCAGTCGTCGCATCGACCCGCTCGAACCGGCCGTCTTAACTGTCGGCACGTTCGTTGCCGGTCAGGCGTTCAACGTCATCGCCGATGAAGCGAAGCTGTCTGGCACGGTACGGACGTTCACACCGGAGACGCAAACACTCATCATCGCCGAGATGGAGCGGACTATCGCCCATATCTGTTCGGCGAGCGAAGCGCACTACGAGCTCGACTATATCCGGGGCTACCCCGCCGTGATCAACCATCCCATCGAGACCGATCACGTCCGTCGCAGCGCCGCTCGCGTCGTTGGCACCGATGGCGTCATCGAAATGTCCCCGCTCATGGTCGGAGAAGATTTTGCCTATTATATGCAACACGTACCGGGCAGCTTCTTCTTCACCGGAGCCGGTAACCCGGAAGTCGGTGCCGTCTTCCCTCATCATCATCCCCGCTTCGATGTGGACGAACGGGCGATGCTTCATACCGCCCGCGTCCTCATGCAGGCGGCATTCGAGACATGGAACGCGCCTAAAAAAGAAGACTGACGCCGCGGCGTCAGTCTTCTTTTGTTTGTTCAGGCAACATCGATACGAGCACTTGGTCAACACGTTTGCCGTCCATATCGACGACCTCGAATCGAAGACCATATGCTTCGACAACGTCTCCCCGTTTTGGGAAATCGCCGAGCGCATAAATAACAAGTCCGGCAAGAGTATGATACGAGTTACGCCCTTCATCAAAACGATTGTCTCGAATTCCGAACGTCCGCTTCAAATCCTCAATCCCGAGCAAACCATCGGCCAAGTACGAACCGTCTTCACGGCGCACGACTTCCGGTGTCTCTTCTTCAATCATCACTTCGCCGACGATTTCTTCTAGAATATCGAACAATGTGACCATCCCGAGGAATCCGCCGTACTCATCGAGCACGAAGGCGATTTCGACGCCATTCTTTTGCATCATCTGCAACACTTGGCTCGCTTCTCGCTGTTTTGGGACGATGAGTGGTTGTTTGATTCGCTTCAAAATTTGTGAGGGCTCCCGAAGCGTCGATAATGTCAAAATGTCACGGACATCGATATAACCGACGAACTCGTCGAGCGTATCGCGCCCGACCGGGAGTTTATTGTGTTTACTCTCATAAATCGATTTCTTGATATCGTCCATATCGTCTTCAAGGTCGACCCATTCCAGCGTCGTCCGCGGTTGCATCAATTCATAAATCAGCTGGTCATGGAACGCAAACACACGCTCGACCTGCTGCACTTCCTCGTGTGCGAATGCCCCTTGCTGGGCTCCTTCGAACAAGAGTTGCTTGATTTCGAGCTCGGTCTCACCACTCGACTGCTCCGCTTTCAAGCCAAGCAATTTGAAAAGGAAGAGTGTCGACTTCGACAAAATCCAAATGAACGGTCGCATCACTTTACTAAATAAGTCGAGTGCCGGAATGATCGCCATCGTGACTTTTTCCGGAGCCACGAGCGCAATCCGTTTCGGCACGAGCTCACCGATGATGAGCGACAAATACGTAATAATCGTGACGACGACGACGTAACCGACGGTCGGTGCGTACTGGGGACTCATGCCAAGATTGGCGAACACATCGGCGAGCGGCGCCGAGAAACGCGCACCCCCGTAAGCCCCGTTGATGATCCCGATCAACGTGATTCCGACTTGGACCGTCGATAACAGGTCGGTCGGATCTTTTGAATACTTGAGTGCGATTTCGGCACTGCGTTTACCACGGCTCGCCTCGACTTCAAGTTTGGCCGGTTTGGACGAGATCAGTGCGATTTCCGTCATCGCGAAAATCCCGTTCAACACGATCAAGAATAAAACGATCAGTAAATCGATCACTATGGAAGAATCCACTGTTTTCATCACCTCTGCGTATATTTCGTACTACAATCTCATCATATCAGAGATTTGTTATTCACCTGTACCCGTTTCACTCGAGAAAAAAGCCCCTTCAACGTGAAGTGGCTTCGGGTGCGGCTTCCTGATGCAGGGCCGCCGCTTGAGATTGTTTGAAGACGATGACGCCTAAGAGCAACACCATCAACCCGATGACCTGCCCTGGGGACAGTGACAACTGTTGCATCCCGAACGCTCCCGTTAGGTCGACGGCGAGCGCCCATATCAACTGAGATACGAGAATGATGGACACCGATAGCGTCGGTCCGAGCAATTGAATGCTTCGCATCACACAGAAGACGACACCGACCCCGAGCAACCCACCGAGCGCGTATATCGGCGAGATTTCGAATACGCCGTGAACATTACCACCGAACAAAGCGAGTGGGACGAGCGATCCAAGCAAGCCGACGATGAAGACGAGCACCGTTGTCGCCCATGCCCCCAGATGGGCGTTCATTTTGGCATTGACTGCAGCTTGTACACTAATGAATGCGCCGGCTACCGCCGAACAGATGATTCCTACTATCATGAGTTGCCTCCTTATTCGTACAACATGCCATTGGCACGTTCTTTTAATCGAGCCGCATCTAAAATCGTTACTTTTGTCCGCGTCTTTTCGACGAGCCCTTCATCCGCGAACGATTGTAACGTCCGATTCAAATGACGATAACTCGTCCCGAGCCATTCCGCCACTTCTTTCCGTTTCAACTGACTCATCTCGTCTTGGAACAAGTCGTTCCCTGATTCGCTGAGCGAGACGAGATATCCCGCCAATCGTTCTTCAAGTGTCGACATGAGATGGTTCGACGAGGCATTCGCCTCGATGAACAGTTTCTCAGATACGCCGCGCAGAAGATGCTCCGTGAACTCGATCGTTCGGTTATGCGTGCGGAGCACATCAAACGGCACGCGCAGACAGGTTACTGCCCCGACCGCCTCGACCGTGTGGAGTACGTTGCGTCCGCTGGCGTATTCGATATCCCCAATCAACGTCGGGGCCATCTTTAAACGGAGCAAGCGCAACTTGCCTTCCTCGCTCAACGTATAGATTTTGACACGCCCTTCTAACACGACGAAGAGAGACTCGATCGGGTTATCGTTCGTGCAGAGCATCGCTCCGGACGGATACGTCACAATCGTCGATGCCTCTAATGTTTGTTCCGAGAACAGGTGGGCCCACCCGAGTCGTTCTAGTGCTGCCTCTACTTTCATCCGTCTCCCCCTTACGTGAACGTGTAAATGCCAATCCCGGCGACCATCAAGGCAAGTCCTGTGAGCTGACCTTGGTTGAGCGGTTTCCGTTTCACACCAAACCATCCGTTCACATCAATCAAAAACGCCCCGATCAATTGGGCGACGAGCAAGACGCAGATCGCCCAAGTCACACCGAGCTGTTGAATAGCGGTCAGTTCTCCGAAAACGACAAACACCCCGAACAGACCGCCCAAGCTATAGTACCAAGGTACGCGCCGAAACGCCGTCATGTCTGCATCCCGCTTGAACGCATAAATGAGAAGAGCAAGTACAAGACCAACGAGGTGAACGACCGTGACCGACATCCATGCACCGACCGCGTAGCCGAGCTTGGCATTAAAAATCCCTTGCAATGCGATGAACGTGCCCGAAAGCACGGCAAATAACAGACCCATCCGATTTCCTCCTATCTCCTCGTCTGACTTTACGTGAGATGAGAAGGCTTGAAAAGGACATATGTCCGAAAAAAAGACAACTTAGGAGTAACCTAAGCTGTCTGTGGGATTATCCGAGCAATTTGACGATTTCTGCCCCGACTTGTTCTGAAGATTGCGGATTTTGTCCGGTAACGAGACGTTCGTCGACCGTTACGTTGACAGCCCAGTTGTCTGCGCCATCAAATTTTCCACCGCGCTCGCGCATCGCCGATTCAAGGAGGAAAGGTACCGCTGAGTCAAGCTGCATCTCGCGTTCCTCGGCATCCGTGAATCCTGTCACGCGCTTGTCTTTGACGAGCGGATCTCCGTTGCTCAAGTTAACGTTGACGAGTCCAATCGGTCCATGACAGACGGCCGCGACGACGTTTCCGCCTTCATACGCATCACGGATGACACGCTGTAACGTTTCACTGTTCGGGAAATCAACGACCGTACCGTGTCCTCCCGGAAGGAAGACTGCGTCATACGTGTCATCGGCCACTTGATCGAGTCGCGCCGTATCTTTCAACAGGTGCTTCGTGTCCAACACCTCTTGCGGCAAATCGCCTTCTAGGCTGTTCGCATCGATTGGCACGTCTCCACCTTCGATGCTCGCTACTGTGACTTTATAACCTTGTTTCTCGAATTGAAGATACGGTGCAGCAAACTCCTCGAGCCAAAGCCCTGTCGCGTGACCGTTCTCTAATTGATTCGCAGAAGTCGTGACAATCAGTACATGTTTAGACATTGCAAATTCCTCCTTCTAAATTAAGCATACGAAAGAGTTGTTCCCGCTGTGAGTTCATTCAAACCTTGGCACCCGTAATGCTACTCTTTTTTTGACCAGGTCCTATTTTTAGAACGGCAGAAATCCATCCACCATCTATACTGGTCTCATCAGCTGGCAGGAGGGAACGACCGTGATGAAGCATGTACTCGACTGGGGATTTCTTGCCGTCGTCGCTTTGATTGTGTTACTCGTGATTATTGGCGGGTTGTGAAGGAAGTACAAAACAGTTTCACCGAGATGTCACATGTAGGACTGTTTGAAGGAGGGGCTGTATCGGGAACAAACCTACTGTTGTCCTGTCGTCACTGTTACTTTAGAAAGGATGTTGAATATGTCAGAACGCGTATTTATCAGTCCGGCCAAGTACGTGCAAGGAAAAAATACAATCGATCGCATCGGGGAGCACGTTAGCCATTTTGGATCACAGGCTCTCTTGATTGCCGATGACATCGTCTGGCGCTTGATTGGAGAACGGGTGACCGATTCACTCAAGTCGAGCGGCGTGAACGCAGAAAAGGCCGATTTTGTCGGGGAAGCGTCCCGTCACGAGATTGAACGGATCGCCAAAGCGGCAGCAGAGAGCCATACTGCTTTCGTCATCGGAATGGGCGGCGGAAAAACGCTCGACACGGCGAAAGCTGTCGCCGACGAACTCGATGCCCGCATCGTCATCGTCCCGACCATCGCCTCAACGGATGCCCCGACGAGCGCCTTGTCCGTCATCTATACGGATGAAGGAAACTTTGAAAGCTATCGCTTCTATAAAAAGAATCCGGATTTGGTCCTCGTCGATACGAAATTGATCGCCGAGGCCCCGGCCCGATTCCTCGCCTCGGGGATTGCCGATGCGCTCGCGACATGGGTCGAAGTCCGGAGCGTCCTCGCCTTCGGTGGCAAAACGATGGCGGGTGGTGTCCCGACGATTGCGGCGGAAGCCATCGCCAAACGCTGCGAAGAGGTGCTATTCGATTACGGAATCCCTGCTTATGAATCGGTGAAGGCCAAAGTCGTCACTCCGGCACTTGAGTCCGTCGTCGAGGCGAATACACTTCTAAGTGGTCTCGGTTTTGAAAGCGGCGGGCTCGCAGCGGCCCACGCCATTCATAACGGCTTCACCGCCCTCCACGGAGACATCCACCATTTGACGCACGGGGAAAAAGTCGCGTTCGGCACACTCGTCCAACTTGCGCTCGAAGGCCGAACGCAGGAAGAGTTCGACCGCTACGTCGCCTTGTATATGGCGCTCGAGTTGCCGGTCACACTCGAAGACGTGAAGTTGAAAGACGCTTCCCGTGAAGACATCCTAAAAGTCGGTCAAGCGGCAACGGCGGAAGGTGAGACGATTCATAGTGGGTTCGATGTGACCGCTGAACAAGTGGCCGATGCCATCATCGCAGCCGACCGGTACGCTCGTCTCTATCAAAACAAATTGCAGTGAACAAGAACGAGGAACGGCTAGTTGAGCCGTTCCTCGTTCGTTTGTTTTCGCGTGACGAAGGAGAACGCTACCCCGATTGCCATGCAACTGACCGTCAAGACGAAAAACGTCAATTGGTTCGCATAAATGATGTTCGTGAACTGGTTCCATCCTGAGGCGTACGCCGCATTCTCAGAAGCACGGATTCCAGACCGGAGCGAAGCCGCTTGACCGGCGTTGATATATAGACCGATTCCCGCCATCACGAGGCTCCCGGCTAAAAGACCTACTCGTCCCAGGCGATGAACCGATTCGACCGCACGCCGAGCAAGCCGAATCGTAATCCAGATGAACAACAGGACGAACGGCCAACCGATGAGCAAGACGAGCACGTAGGGATTCCCTTCACCCGCCGTTTCTGTATAGGCGGCAGTCATCGTCTCGCCGAGTTTGAATAATACAAACGTTATGAGCGTGATGATGAACCACGCCTTGATCAATTTCTCCATGACAACACCTCACCCCCAGTATAGCAAAAAAACACCATGCGCTTTCGCACACGGTGTCAGGTCAGGCTTTCGGACGGACTGCATAGTAAATCAAGATGACGAGCCATGTCCAAACGCCGGTGAAAATCCCGATAATCCCGACGATAAAGAACCCGAGCGGCATCATCGATTTCGTCCGATCATAGTCTTTCCACATGTTCGATAACCCTTTGATGTTGAAATACAAAAAGGCGAAGAACAAGACGAGCAACAATAACGGTAAACCAAAAATGAGTTCCATACGCTCACTCCTTTCTAGTCTCAACCATTCTCTTACATTCAGTGTACTACTTCCCGCTCTCCATCACATCGGGCTCGCGCAGTACAGGAAGCAGGTCAAGAGGCGGAGACAGTCCTGTTCACTATTCCCCAATTTCTCTTCTTTTCATCCCCTTAAAAACCGGGAAAAGAAGACTATCCAGCAAAAAGGGGGTCTTTCCTGTGAAGCTCATCCGTGTACTCCTCGTCCTGTTGCTCATCTTCCCCACCACGTCCACCTTTGCCGCGACGCCTTCACCTCAGCCAGGCTATACCATCAAGACGACGAAATTGTATTGGCGGGCGATGCAATCGTCTCCGGTCGCCAAGACGCTTTTGACCAATACGCCTGTCCGCTACACGACCTACAACCGAAGCTGGTCGAACGTCTACATCAATGGCACACGCTACTACACTCCGTCTAGTAATTTGAAAGCCGGGATCCCAAAACTTACAGCCACAGAACGGCTTCGACTCGTCAATAAACAACACGGACTATCGAGCACGTATCGCTCTCGTCAACTCGTCACGTTGACCATCCCGACCGTCTATACAAAAGGAAGCGAGCGCACCCTCATGGCCGCTGAAGCCGCTCACGCCCTCGCTCGTCTCTATTATGCCGGTCGAAAAGAAGGACATACGCTGTATGCGCTCAGCGCCTCTCGCTCCTATGCCACGCAAAAATCGCTTTACACGTATTGGGTCAATACCCGCGGTACGGCATACGCCTCAAAATATGTCGCCCGTCCCGGCCATAGCGAACATCAGACCGGACTCTCCGTCGATATGACGAGTGCACGGATGCGGATGGGGCTCTATGCCTCGTTCGACCAAAGCCCTGAAGGCAAATGGATGCTCCAACAGGCACACCGTTACGGGTTCATCGTTCGCTATCCGAAAGGCAAAGAGAAGATCACCGGCTACAATTATGAACCGTGGCATCTTCGTTATGTCGGTGTAAAAGAAGCGACCACAATCAAACAACAAAACTGGACGCTCGAGGACTGGTGGGCGAAACGTTGACGCGAGCATCTCGAGCGATTCATTGAATGCGTTCAAGGTATAATGGACGCGTACGATATCGCAGAGGAGGACATGTGCATGTGGATTGTCATGAACAAGCTAGACGTTGAAAAAGGGAAAGTCGCTGCGGTCACGGCCCGTTTCCAGACGACGAAAGGCATCGAGTCGATGGATGGGTTCGTTCGGATGCAAGTGTTGACCGATACGTCGGACGAGACGAAAGATCAAGTCGTCATCATGACGACGTGGCGCGATGCGGCGAGCTTCGAAAATTGGCGTGATAGCGGAGCGTATAAACATGCCCATAAAAAACGGGACGACGGTACTTCTGAAGTGAAGCCCATCGTCCTTGGAAACACGGTCACCCAATATGAGGTCGCCATCGAGCACGGCGCCTCAACCGATGACGTATAAAATATCTTGCGGCCGGATGATCCCGAGCAAAGGTTCATCTTCTTGTCCTGTCTCGGTAATCAATAAGGCATCGAGCCGAACTCCGTCTTTCATGTTGATGAAATGATGATGCGCCTCGATGACCGACGTCTCTTTCGCGATAAACCGATACCGTCGCAGGTGCGGGTCGTGATGGAGCACGTGCTTGACTTGCACGCCTTCGAGTGACACACGAGGCCCGTCGACCGTTTCGGCGAGCCAACTGGTCACTCCTTTTTTCGTCAATAATCCGCGCCACGACCCGTCATGGTTATAGACCGGGAACTGCGAGTAGTTCTTATCCCGAATCTCACCGAGCACGTCGACCAACGAGTCGTCGGCGTCGAACGTCGTCACGATTTTACGGAACATCGGAATGACTTGACGCGGGTGAAGCAACTCCCGTTCGACTTCAAGAATCAAATTGACAATCGATTCATGCGGTTCGGCGATAATGAAATCCGGCTCACGCCGCTCGTGAACGATGGCGTTGCGCAACTGACTCATCTGATGTAAATCTTCTTTGTAGCGTTCGATAATGGGATTATGTTTGGCGAGACGATTGACCATGTTGCTGAAACTGAAGTGCTGGCCGTCTCCCATCTCGCGACTCAAATGATCCTCGATCCGGTGATACGATGCGATAAATTCTTCTGCACGACTCATATATTCACACTCCTTATCGCCTATATATACCCTATTTTTTTCGGGTTCGAGCAGGAAAGCGTGACCCAATCTCGAATCCACAACTAATCATCTCTGAAATGGAGGGGGTCTCATGGCAACTCCGGTCTCACAAATGACACCGATCCCGAATAAGGACGCCTTCCGTTCCGGCATGCGGGCCGGTATACCGGTCGCTGTCGGCTATATCCCGATTGCCATCGCTTTCGGGCTGCTTGCGAAATCATTCGATATGCCAAACGTCATCACGCTCGCCATGTCATTATTCATTTTTGCCGGCGCCAGTCAATTTATTGGCGTCCAACTGATCATGGCCGGTTCGATGTATTGGGAGATTATCTTGACGACGTTCATCCTGAACTTACGGCACTTCCTCATGTCGGCGTCGTTGTCCCAACGTCTCGAGACGACCTCGAATCGATTTCTGGCCGCCATCGCGTTCGGCGTGACCGATGAGACGTTCAGTGTCGCCTCGACGCGTGACGAGTCGACGCGCGGTCACTTTGTGCTCGGGCTAAACCTAATCGCCTTCTTGGCTTGGAACGTCGGAACATGGATTGGCGTCTTTCTCGCCTTCGGCTTGCCCGCCTCGGTCCAAGCGAGTATGGGCATCGCCTTGTACGCCATGTTCATCGGCCTACTCGTCCCATCCCTTACCCGCAAACCGGTCATCGTCGTGGCTGCAATCGCCGTCTTGACTCAAGCCATTCTCTACTTCGGCGTCTCTCCATTCATCCCGCTGTCGTCCGGCTTGAGTATCATCTTGGCCACGATTGTCGCCGCTGGAGCCGGAGCCTTGCTGTATAAGGAGGACGAAACATGATCAGCCTCTTGTTGCTCGTCCTTGCCATGGCACTCGTCACATATATCCCGCGACTCGTGCCGCTGCTTTGGCTCCGGGACTTGAAATTACCTCCGCTCTTGAAGCGGTTTTTACTCTTCACGCCTTATGCGGTGCTCGCCAGTCTCATTTTCCCGGGCATCCTGCAGGCAACGACCAGTCTTACGTCAGCTTTAGCGGGTGGGGTGGTCGCCGCAACGCTCGCATTCCTTCGGGTCAACTTGATGCTCGTCGTCATCGGCGGCATCGTCGGGGTGTATCTCATTGAAACGTTCCTTTAACAAACAGGTCCGCCCAATTGTAGGGCGGACCTGTTTGTTTAAGCAGAGATGGCCTGACGTCGTAACCTAATGAATACATCGACGAACGCCGGATCCCACTGTGTACCGCGACCGCTCTCTAAAATCGATAGAGCCTTCTCGACTGGCATCCCGTCCCGATATGGACGGTCAGAGGTCATAGCGTCATATGCGTCGGCGATTGCCATGATACGACCGAAGAGCGGAATCTCCTCTCCGACCAACCGATCCGGATATCCGCGCCCATCAATCCGTTCATGATGGGACCGGACACCTGCCAATATCGGTTGTAACGCAGCCGGTAGGGAAATTTGATTCAAAATATGAATTCCGATGGTCGGGTGTTCTTGAATTTGCGCGAACTCATGATCCGTCAGCTTCCCTTCCTTCAACAACACATCGTCACGGATACCAATCTTCCCGATATCATGGAGTAGCGCCGATTTGCGGAGCAGCTCGATTTGTCCGGCCGGCAACTGGAGCGCCTGTGCCAACTCGACAGAATAGGCGGCGACTCGCTCGGAATGCCCGGCCGTATACGAATCCCGGGCATCGAGTGTTGCAGCGAACAAGACGAACAGACTGTTCAACAGTTGCTCGTTTTCCGCATCTCGATACGTGACGTTCGTGACCATCTGATTAAAGCCCGTGACGAGTTGGGCGAACTCATCCGAGTAAGGGTTATCAATCTGATTCAATCGTCCGGCATCTAACGCGGCGACCCCTTCGGTTAATGCACTGATTGGACGTTTGATGTTGTCATACAGCAAAAAGCTGCTAAACGTCGCGACCCCGATGATAACGACTAAAATCACAGCCGCCCACTGCCAGTATGCATCGACCTGATTGACAGTCGACAGTTGCACCCCGGACGCGAGGATGAACAATGCGACCGGGAACACACCGATGACGAGCATGCTGATCAATAGTTTCGTCCGGACGCTAATGGAGCGATACGTCGCTTGGAGCGGCCGCCCATACAAGTTTCCGCTCATCTCCTGCAACTGAAGCAACAACGGTTCAACCGAGCGATAGGTCAAAAAGAATTCAATCAACGCATGCAAGATGGCGATTAAAATAGCACCGAACGCCGCCAAGCCAATCAACCGATACGGCAAGTCAATCCACCCTTGTTCGATGGCGAGTGCCGTCATACTCATCGCCGGCACGGACAAGCCGAACAAATGCGGACCGAGAATCCGTTTCACCGTCAACGTAGGAAAGTGACTCGTTTGATCGAACGCCTGTTGAAGCTCCTCATACGTTGGTGTCTCTGTTTGAAACACACGACGGATCGGCCGGATGTGACGCCGATAAAGAAGCAGTTCAAGCCCAATCATCATCATCCCGGACAGCCCCATGATAGCCAAGAGGATGAGCATCTCCGTCTTGGATAAATCGAGCGTCTGAAAGATGAACAGCCCCCCGACACCGAACACGGCGATGCCTGAACCCCATATGTAATTCATGATTAATGTGTGTTGAAATCGTTGAAACATCTTCGCCTCACTCCTGCCTTTTCGTCGACCTCTTTCTTATTATATCGACTAAAGTGACACTTTTTTACAGAAATACAAAAACGGGCCCCTTTTTAGGGACCCGTCCTTCACCGTTACGGACGACGTGGACCTTCGTTGTCATCAAGTGAACGATTGTCTTGATCTGGTGTGATGTTGTCATGGAACGGGTTCGGTTCTGGACCGTCCACGTTCGTCACGTCAGATTGTGAGGCTTGCGGACGATTCGTTTCACGTTTCAACTCTTGTTTCGTTTGATCCGCTTCACGCTTCGACTGCTCCATACCTTGTTTCGCCTGTCGCTTCGCAGCCTCGGCTTCTTGGTTCATTTGGGTTTTTTCTTGCTCGAGACCTTCTTTTGACACTTCTGTCTCATCGATTCGCTTCTCAGCTTTCTTCAAGTAGCGAGCTGCTGTCTCACGTCCGCCGAGACCGAAGGCAAGGCCGAAGGCGAGCGCAACTGCACCGAGGATGAGCAAGAATGCCGTATTGACGATCATTGGCGCAATGCCAAGTTGGCTGATGGCCATGAAGAAGGCGATTCCAAGAATCGCGTACTTCGCGACGTGGCGCAGGACGCTCGGTTGGCCAGCTCCATCTACGAGCACACTGCCGACGAGACGCTCTGCCATGTTCGCGAGCCAGAAACCGACCGCCAAGATGACGATGGCTGCGATGACCATTGGCAAGTATGCGAAGATGGCTGTCGCGAGCGAAGCCATAAAGTCGAGGTTTGCGACTTGAAGGGCTTCCGATACGAACAACAAGATGATGATGATTTGAACGATTGTTCCGATCACTTGTGCGATCGATGTCGATGACGACGAGCGACCACCGAGACCCATCTTACTAGCGAGTGAGTTGACGCCTAAGTTCTCAAGGAGAGACACGACGACGCCTTTCAACCATTTAGCAAGGAAGACACCTGCGAGAATCAAGACGATGGCCACGATGATATTTGGAATCATTGCCAAGACGTCGTTGAGCATCGAGATGGCTGGATCCGAGATTCCGCGAATATCGAGCGCTTCAAGCGCTGAAATCGTGACCGGGATCATAATCAAGATGAAGACGATCGTACCGACCACTTTCGCGAGACTTGACCCTTTTACGTAGTCTGACAAGTGTAGTTTTTCAGCGAAGCGGTTAAGACCTGCTGCTTCCAAGAACTTCGTCAAGATGTCACGGACGATTTTCGCAACGATATAACCAATCGCGAAGATGAGTGCAGCCGCGACAAGTTTCGGAATGAAGGCGAGGAAACTGTTCAACAAGTCTTCAAACGGTCCGCTGATGCCTTGCAACCCAAGCGCATCAAGCACCGCCGGAAGAGCTAACAATAAGACGAGGTAGAAGACGATATTGGCGACCGTGTCGACCCATTTCGTCTGATTGACGCTCGTCGACTCTTGGCCCGTCTTCTCCATCAACTTGTTCAAGTTGAGGCGATGACCCGCCATTTGAATACCTTTTTTCAAGAGCGTCGCGATAATCCATGCGACGAGCAAGATGAGACCTGCTTTGATGACCCCTGTGATCAACCCAGAGAAGCCAGCATAGATTTGACTGAACGGTTGTGTGATAGCTGGTACGTTCATGAATTCGAAGATGATTAAAAATGCGAGAAGCAATACGCCGAAGAAGACGACTTTCCCGATGATCCGCTCAGGCGTCCATCGTTTCTCCTCTTTACCCGGTTTTCCAGGTTCCCCTTCTGGTTTGACACCGACACGATCGTCGAGGCGTGCTTTGCGAAGCGCTTTGCGCGTCACGTTTTCTAGAACTTTCGCCAAAATGAATCCGACGACAAGAATGAGCAATGCGAGCAAAAGCTCAGGCAGCCATGACATGAACGTGTTGAAATTATAAGTAGTATCGTTCATCTAACATCTTCCTCCCATCTCTTTTTAAAAATGATTTCATTTATTTGACTCTTTGTATAAATACCAACATTTTCATCTACCTAAACCTTGCCATTTCCTATTTCCCGATAAAGACTTGATGGGAAAACAGCTTTTTCAGAAAGCATTCTTAAAGAAAGAAGGCGTGTCTTTCTAGGTCAAATGTGATACGAATTAAAAGAAGAAGTCTTTTTGAGGAGGAAGTAAGATGAACATCGCCCTAATTGCCCATGACAAGAAGAAAGATGATTTAATCGTACTTGTGAAAGCCTACGCTCATGTCTTGGAAAAACACCATCTGTTCGCCACTGGCACGACCGGTAAGCGCATTGCCGAGGCGACCGGATTGCCCGTCCATTGCTTTCAGTCGGGCCCGCTCGGCGGAGACCAAGAAATCGGTGCCGCCGTCGCCCGGGGTGAGATGGACATGATTATTTTCTTCCGTGACCCATTGACGGCTCAACCGCACGAACCTGATGTGAGTGCCTTGATGCGTCTCTGTGATGTCTATTCCATCCCTTTGGCCACTAATATGGGTGGAAGTGAGATTCTCATCCGCAGTATCGAGCAAGGCGATTTTGAATCGCTGACCTTGACCCATAATGACAAACCACCTGTATGAACAACTTATCAAGAAGAAGAGAGGAATTTTTCTGAAACCACACGTATCGAACGACCCGGTCGTTCAACAGTTTTACGATCAAGTCCGTACGCATTTGAACGACCTATTAGATAACAAGCAGCAAGCCGATCGCTTGCTCGACAGTTTAGCCGGCTATATTCAACAGGCGGAAAAGAACGGGCAGCCTCTCGAAGGACTCACGAAACAAAACCCGCACGATTATGCTCGATTTTTAATTGAACAACCGGCGACAAACGAGGAGTACCAACGTCGCTACCATATGATGATTGAGGCGACGGATGAATTGAAACCTCATGAGAAAGCGCAGGCGAATCGGGAATTCGATTGGGCGATTGAGCGGCTCAACGAAGTTCAAGTCAAGCTCCAGGATGTCGAGATGCGTGATGTCTCCTTTTTAGCCTATACGAAAATTGAGGCAATCAAGTCATCTCGTCGCGTCTGGAATCAATTCGGTTGGCTACTCGGTATGATTTTGGCATTCGCCTACGCCAACTTATTGCTTGTGATGGATGATGTGTTCAGTCTGCGCTTGTTCACGGCACCCGCTACGCCTTACCCGCTCGATTATTTCGGCTTCGTCCTCCCTGTTCTATTGACTGGTGCCATCTTTGGCCTATTGACGCGTTTCCGTCACCACTTCCAAACGCTAGGACGACGGATTGTCTTCGCATTGCTCATCATAGCCTTGTACGTCGGTTTCGTGTTATTGACCCAGCCCATCTTGTTCGCACTCGGATGGTCGTTCTTGATTCAATTGACACCTGTGTATGCGCTCATCCTGCTTGCGATCAGCGGATTCATGGCCATGTGGACATTGGTCGAGTTCGTCTGGAAGAACACGCGGTGCCACCTCGGCAATGAGACGTTAATGATTTATTATTGATCACGCCATTCTCTCTAGGAGATGGCGTTTTTTGTTTGAACCTTTGCTAGAACGGAAATTACTAATAGCGTGACGTCAATTAAAAAATGAAACGAAATCGAAGGAGGCACAACATGTCGGATCGCAAAATTATTGGGTTGTTCCATGACGAGCAAGAAGTAATGGATAAGGTGAACGAACTCAAACAAGCTGGGGAAGCAGAGAAAAACATGCATGTCGTGGCCAAGCGGGACGGGGAAATTTCCGCCTTGCGCTACCATACCGATGTGAACGCCGAATCGGGGATTCGTGATGTCAACTGGCTGGACCGTGTGAAAGCGTTCCTTCACGGCAGTGACCGCATTCGTGATGAATTGCGGAACATGGGACTCAGTGATGCGGAGGCTGAAGAGTATTATACGTCGATCGATGCCGGCAAATTATTGCTTTACATCGATAAACACTCATACGAACGCTATCCGAATATGTATAAGAAAGATAGTGAACTCGACCATGATAAAGGGGAAGAAGCGGATGGCATCGCCTTCGACGCGAAGCCATTCAATGATCACGACGAAGAACCTCGCGGTACGAAAGAGGACCCGATCGTCCGCGGACATTCCGGTCTAGAAGACCACCGTCGATTATAAGGAGGAAACGAAGATGAGTGAGAAACGGTTTATCAGCATGTATGACACACAGGACGCGGCACTCGGAAAAGTCGAGGAGTTGCGTGCGAAGGGCTATAAAGACTCAGACATCTATGTCGTCGCCAAACATGAAGATAACGTCTCGATTTTGCGTCGTCAAACGGACGTCCATACCGAAGCAGCACACCACGCCGGCTGGTTTGATAAGGTACGGGCTTTCTTGAGCGGACATGAGGACGTCCATGCCGGACTTCGCAATATGGGCTTGAGCGAAGACGAGGTGAAGCGCCACTACAGCGATGTCGAGGCTGGAAAGATTTTAATCTATGTGGATGAAGATTTCGAGCGTCGTCATAATGAAGGGCTGACGATCGATTCGTCACCTTATACCGACTCGAGACACGATACGAGTCACCAAGGCCACCATACGGCCGATGGGCTTGAAATCGATTCGACGCCGTATAATGATCCGAAATCTGACACGACCCGTTCGACCCGCTCAGATCATCACACGTCCGATGGTGTGGAGATTGATTCGGAGCCATATAATGACCCGAAACATCGTGACGCGAACCGGGACGATCGCCATACGTCTGATGGTGTAGAAATCGATTCGAAACCGTTCAACGAATCGACGGCCGACAATCCGAACCGGGCCGTCGACCCCGAGCAGGACAAATTGGATAAAAAATCCGAGTTGACTGACCGTGAGAACAAGTTGCGTGGACTCGATGACCGGGCCCTCCGAAACGATTACGAAGATCCAGACAATATCCGCCGTTTCTAATCAAAATGCAACAAGGACCTGACCACAACCCGGTCAGGTCCTTGTTTTACGTTAATCGGTTTTTCGGCTCTTCTCCTTCGAGCACGTTCACGATGGCTTCCCGATTGAGCGCCATCATGGCAAGCCTTGTCTTGATGGAGGCGCTGCCGATATGCGGCAACGTCGTCACGTTCGGGAGCGTCAAGAGTGGATGGTCCATCGCCACCGGTTCTTTAGCGAACACATCAAGTCCCGCCGCCCAAATCCGCCGTTCCTTCAGTGCTTCATAGAGCGCCGTCTCATCGATAATCTCGCCACGAGCGACGTTGATGAAGACCGCTGTCTCTTTCATTTTCGCGAACTGGTCTGCGCCTAACATCCCACGTGTCTCTTCGGTGAGCGGCGCGAGGACGACGACGAAGTCGGACTGTTCGAGCAACTCGTCGAGTTCCGCATAGACGAAGCCATACATCGATTCCGATTCATGGCGACGCGTCCGATTATGGTACAACACATCCATGTCGAAGCCGCGGGCCCGACGTGCGACCGCTTCCCCGATTCGACCCATGCCGATGATCCCGAGTTTGGCCCGGTACAAGTCCATCCCGACGTAACCCATCGGCGTCCACGATTTCCATTCGCCGTCTCGTAAATCGCGTTCTGCTTCCCCGAGCCGACGTGCCGTCATCATCATCAATCCGAATGCGAGATCGGCCGTCGTCTCTGTCAACACGTCCGGCGTGTTCGTCACGACGATGCCGCGTTCCTTGGCCGCTCCAATATCGATATTGTTATAGCCAACCGCCAAGTTCGAGATGACTTCGAGTTGCGAGGCCTGTTCAATCACTTCCCGGTCGATTGTATCACTGAGCATCGTCCAGAGCGCATGCGCTGACGCCGCTTCTTTCAACAAGACGTCGCGCGGGACGCTCTTCGCTTCTTCTTCCCACATGCGGACCTCGTACTTGTCTCGCAGTGGCGCCACTGCTTCTTCCGGTAACCGTCTCGTAATGTAAATGCGTTTCTTCATTCCGCCTCCCCCTTTGTCTTGTCTCGACCAGTTTATCAAACGTGTCGAATCAAGGTTTCTTTTTCGTTACTGGATTTTGCTCCATGAACTGCTCGAATAGCGAGCCGAAGTCACTGTTGAGCAGTTGCTCGATTGTTTTCGATGAGTCCATCGCGTTCCGGTACGCAACTTCGTTGATGGCGAGCCCGATCGCCCAGGTGATGCCTGACGCGACAGTCGCATTGATGACACTCGCGGCGGCGTTTGCCCCTGGGAAGAACTTCATGACGTTCAATAAAATTGTCTTCGAGAGCGCCCGACCGATTTGAGGGATGATGGTGCTCCCAATCAGCGTCTTCAACATATCGTCATTCGCTTTCACACCCCAATAACGGAACAAGTGAACGCTCATCGTCACTTGAATCGGCGTGAGCGCGATCGCATCGGCGAATGGGAGCGGGACCGCCGCCGCCGTCCCGGCACTGGCGACATAACCCGAGATGATCCGGTTCGCTTTCTTCCGTTTCAGCTTGAGCATCGCCTCGCTCTCTGCGTGGATCTCCATGAGCAGTCCTTCTTGGAGCGATTGGTCGAGTTGTTCGACAGACCAGGTGACGAGACGCTCCCAATCGAGATGGTTCCGAAGTTCTGGATCGTTCAACAGCTCTTCAGCGACACTCACTTGGAACACGGCCTGTTCCGGGACGACGTCCGCCAGTTCATTCCGGAGCGCTGTCAGTTCATCTAGGTCGACTTGATCGATTTGCGTCAACAAGACCGCGACCGACGTCGCTTCATTCAATTGTTTGATGAGCGCCCGATCAAGCGGCGTGACCCGTTTCATCGAGGCGTTGATGGCATACCAGACAAGATGAATTTGTTCGGCCGCTCCTTTCGTCTGGGCCCGTTCGACGAAACCGATGACTTCATCAGCATACGCTTGTTGCCGGGCACTCCCAATCTCATACCCTTCACTGTCATAAAGCACGATGGCGATGTCGTCGCTCATGAACTGATGGATCCCGCGCGTCACCGGCTCGCCGGCGGCGACTTTCGTCAAGTCACGACCGAAGACGTGGTTGACGACGGAACTCTTGCCCGACCCGGTCGCTCCCGCGATCAAGATGTTCGGTTTTTTTACTTTTCCGCGCAAACGGTCGAGTTCTTCTTTTAAGTCATACGTATCCAAATTGAATGGGACTTTTTTCTCCATGTCAGTTCCTCCTCATTGATTGAGCGTTCGGCCAAGCCGTCGCATCTCTTCCTCGAAACCACGGCGCACATCCAGCTCAATCGTCTGTTTAACCAACTCGTATTGCTGATCAACGGCTTTTTTGATACCTCGCTCCGCCGTCCTCCGTTTGAACGCCCAATAGATGAAATGGACGCCCGGGATCATCCCGAGCACCATCTTCCGAACGGTCCGATTGAATGAATAGTCAAACCCGAGCTCGACCCGACGTGTTTTGAACACAAGGTCAGACGGGGCACCGACGAGCGGATAACGCTCCATCAGTTGAATGTAGTGACGAACACCTTGGGCCATCGCGGACTCTGTGGTCTCGGCGGCCGCTTCGAGTGTTTGTTCCAAGTCTTTTTCGATTTGACGGGCTTTCCAACTGATCATCACTTGTGGCGTGATCATGCGAATCGTTTCAGCCGAACGGTAACTTCGAGTGCGCCACGCCTCCAACTCGATCAATAAGTGACGCGTCAAATTAAGCGGTAATTTCCGTTCGACGTCTCGCCATAAGTTGGTCCGATTACGTTGCCACACCGCCTCATATCCGATATGCGGTACGACTTGTCCACCGAGCAACTTCTTTTCGACACTGTTGACGCGAATCATCGCATCCCGTGAAATTCCGAGCTCACGCATGAGGACTGCTTCCATCGCCTCCGCCTTCTCGACGTTCATCGCACTGTCCGGGTTATAGTTCGTCAAGATGATCGTGACGTTGCTTCGCTTCGCATAGAGCGGTTTTAAAATGGCTTCTAACTCGTACGCCTCGACGCGTCCCGAGTTGATGGACAGTAAGTAATAGATCGTATGGAACCAATCGGCGATATCGAGTGCACCTTCCCGTTGATTGACGATGGACAATACCGCCTCATGCCATTCGTCGGATCGGTCCGCCTCAAGTCCCCATGTATCGAAGAAACGGAACAAGATGCCTCGCTCAAGGTCATAGTATTCATATTCATGCAGCCCTTCCGCCGTCACTGGGCTGCCGGCACGTGACTCGGCCACATCACGCCCGTAAATATAATTTAAAAAAGCGCTCTTGCCGACCCCGGTCTTCCCCGCAATTAATATGTTCGAGACAAGCCCCGTGTTGTCCATATGGTTCCCCCTGCATTCGTTATATAATAACCATTATACTAAACGGACAAATTTGAAACGTCCGACGGAAGGATGAGACCGATGTTACATCATGTCGAACTGTACGTTTCTGATTTGAACAAGAGCCTCATGGCGTGGGACTGGCTCCTCACTGAGCTCGGCTATACCGTCTACCAACAATGGGAAGAAGGAAGGAGTTATCGTTTCGGCGATACGTATCTCGTCTTCGTCCAAACCGAGGCCGATTATCTCGAGCCGCCGTACCATCGCAAGAAGACCGGGTTGAACCATCTCGCCTTCCACGCCGAGTCGATTGAGCAACTCGTACGTTTCCGTGAAGAACTGACACAGCACGGATTCACCGAGCTCTACGCCGATCGGTTCCCGCACGCCGGAGGACCGTCCTACACCGCGCTTTACTTTGAAGATCCGGACCGGATGAAAGTCGAACTCGTGGCAACGATGTGAACAGTTGAAACGGCTTTCAAAAAAGTTTGTGAAAACAATTGCAAACTTTTTGTAGACCTCCTAGACTTAAGTTGTCTAAAGGAGGCCGTGTTCAAATGGAAAAACAAGCTGTCGAGTATATGGAAGAAGCCGCCTATAAAAAAGCGACGTTGTTGCGTCACTCGTTCGGTCACTACGCACTCCGCTCCATCGTCGCCGGTTTTCTGATTGGAATTGGGGTCGTCTTTGCCTTCTCCGTCGGAAACATGTTCATCGATGTGCCAGGAACGATGCTGTTCGCGGGGATGAGTTTCTCGGTTGCCCTCGTCTTCATTGTTTGGACGGGCGGAGAGCTGTTCACGAGCAATACGATGTATTTGTATACGGGTGCGAAACGCGGACGTGTCGACTGGCGCGATTTAACGGCCGTATGGGGCATCAGCTGGCTCGGTAACTTGGTCGGTGCGCTCATCCTCGTCGGGCTCGTCATCGGTGCCCATAGCATGGGCGACGTCAGTGCCGACCACCTGTTATCGGTCGTCGCCGCGAAAAAAATGGGCGGAGACGTACTCGCGATTTTCTTGAAAGGGATTTTGTGCAACATCCTCGTCTGTATCGCTATCTTTATGCCGTTGAAGACGAAAAATGACGTTGCGAAGATTATGCTCACGATGCTCCCGGTCGTCGTCTTTTTCGCCGCCGGTTTCGAGCACTCGATTGCCAATATGGGCATCTTCGGGCTCGCGCTCTATTACGCCCCATCTGAGGCGATCAACCTCGGGCTGGCGTTGAACAATCTCGTGTTTGCCACGCTTGGCAACATCGTCGGAGGCGCTTTGTTCGTCGCCGGGACGTACGTCCATTTGAACGCGAAACCTGCCGAGAAAAATATTGAATCGATCCGTCAAAACGCATAAAAAGACAGGGGCCCCGATGCGCAGGGCCCCTGTTATTGCTTGATTGAATGAAATTAAGCTTTAGATGAGTCGGCAGCAGCCGCTTGGACCGCTCCTTGTGCGACTTCTTCTTCTTCGACATCCCAGCATTCCGTGTTCTCGATGCCGAGTTTGCGGGCCGAGAAGCGCGGGTTGAGACCTTGGGCACGCTGTTCTTCGTAGTCACGAAGGACTTTGAAGGCAACGCCGCCGAGAAGCGTGATGGCTACCAAGTTGATTAACGTCATCCCGGCCATGAACAAGTCGGCAAGGCTCCAAACGAACCCGAGGCTTGCGACCGATCCAAGGAAGACGAAGCCCATCGTGAGAAGGCGGAAGCCGAAGACGGCACCTTTACTCTTCTTGATGAACTCGATGTTCGTCTCACCGTAGTAGTAACTACCGACGATCGAGCTGAAAGCGAACAAGAAGACACTGACAGCGATGAAGGCCGGAGCCCATGAACCGATTTGTTCAGACAATGCGTTTTGAAGGAGTGCGATCCCTTCGCCATTCCCTGCCGCATAGCTGTCAGAGAGAAGGACGATGGCTGCTGTTGCTGTACAGACGATCAATGTGTCTAAGAAGACACCGAGTGTTTGCATGAAACCTTGTTTGGCTGGGTGTGACACTTCTGCCGTCGCTGCGGCGTTTGGTGCCGAACCCATACCTGCTTCGTTCGAGAAGAGACCACGACGAACACCCATCATGATGGCTGCACCGACCGATCCACCGAACGCTTGCTCGATACCGAATGCGCTCTTGAAGATCATACCGAGCACAGCTGGTATTTCTGCGATGTTCACAACGACCACGTAAAGCGCGATCACCAAGTAAAGAACAGCCATGATTGGTACGACGATTGCTGAGAAGTTGGCGACACGTTGGACGCCCCCAAAGATGACGAGTCCAGTCAAGACGACGAGTGCAATTCCACCAACAGCGGCTTCAAGACCGAAGGCGTTATCGAACGCTGCCGCGATTGTGTTCGATTGGACTGAGTTGAAAATGAGACCGAATGTGAAGGCAATCAAAACCGCAAACACAATACCGAGGACACGGTTGTTCAAACCTTTTTCGATGTAGTAAGCAGGACCGCCGCGGTATGCGACATCGTCTTTTACTTTATACACTTGCGCGAGTGTACTCTCGATCATCGCGGTCGCTCCACCGACGAGAGCGACAACCCACATCCAGAAGACCGCCCCTGGTCCACCGAGGGTGATGGCGACCGTAACCCCAGCCAAGTTCCCTGTACCGATCCGTGTTGCCGCTCCAATGAAGAACGACTTCGCCGAGCTGATGCTCTTACTGTCTGTGACATCTGATTTTTCGGTGACGACCCGGAACATCTCTTTTAAGTAACGGAACTGCATAAACCTTGTTTTGACCGTAAAGTAAATCCCGGCCCCGATCAATCCGACGATGAGCACGTACGACCATAAAATGTTGTTTAAAAAGTCGACGCTTCCTTGCAGCAAGTTTTGTACAGCTTCCATGAATAAGTTCCTCCCTGTTGTGTGAATCTAAAGTTGAAATGTTTTATGATGTCTTAGTTCTGAATTATACAAAGATTCTGACAATTAGCAATAATTTTTTTATAGGTCAGTTCACACAAACTTCATATGTTATATAACAAAAAGTGAGTGATAGCTTTATTTAAAGCGCTTACAAAGTTAAACCTAAGAAATAATAAATCTTTATTTCCCTACTAATTTTTGATGTCTACATTCAACTTGTTTCAAACCATTCGCTTTATGAATAGGTTTTATTATGAAGGTTATGAAACTATTTTCGTTCCCTTTGAATTATTTCCCTGATTCTTGAGTGAACCAAAACTTACCGGGTAATAAATAACTATAGGTGCGCACCTTCTATAACACCACGTTCAGTCATCAGGAGGAAAGAAGGGAACGAGATGAAGAAGCATCAAAAATGGTGGTCACTCTTGTTCGTGCTCATGTTCGTACTGTCGCTCTTGCCAATGAAAGGAGTCGTTGCGGAAGAAAGTAGTCAACAATGGTGTGTGTCGACGACATCGGACACGACAATCTATGCGGGACAAAACATCCCGATTGGTACCGTTGATTTTGAGTTCGTGACCGATGGGCTGAAGATTGTCATCGATTTGAATGACGGAGTCGTCTTGCAAGATGTACCGGAGAATATCAAGATTGATTTCCGTCTATTGAGCGGCTCATTGGAACGAGGAAACCCAGGAGGATACGACTTTAAAGCGTACTCAAACGTCGATCCGACCCACTTGCTAATTCCGTATGCGGACCTCGCGGGCTATTTAGGCGTGTTAGAGTCGACACTCAAATCGGACGGATTCCAATTTAACGTCTTCCTTCACTTGGATACGGTCGTGAACGGCTCTAGCGAGACGGCTTATCCTGGTGATCCGGGATCAGGTACCCCTTGGGTCCGCTACGTCACGTTGACGGTGGAAGAATGTACGCCACCACCGCCACCAATGGACGACTATGACGTGTATACGATCGGCTTCTGGAAAAACACATTCAACTTCGACAAAGTGACGTTCTCCTATGGAACGCTCATTACGATCGACGGCCAAACCTATAGCGTGATTGACGACCGTGAAGCACTAGCCCTGCTCATGGATCCTGCGAAAAAAGGAATGACCGAAGAGAAACGATTGATTATGCAACTGACGGCGGCAAAAATTAACGTCTTGTTAAACGGTGCTGATGTGCTCGACCTCGAACTCGTCTACGCCATAGACAATAGTGAAGTCGGGGTGACCGTCGGTGAGTTGCTTGCCGGTGCGGACGCGGCGCTCGCAAGCAAGGACATCGAACAGATGAAGTATTATCAACAACTGCTCGACCACTTCAACAATGGCTATTTCATCGGTACGTCACATGACTGAACAAACATGGACAAACAAAAAAAGCAGTCGCTCACTGAGCGGCTGCTTTTTAGATGCCCGTCCGTTTCTTCTGGTTGTTCGGCTTCTTCGTCAACTGGTTCGTCAACGGTTTCTGCTTCGTCCCACGAAGTCCTGTCGGCACTTTCGTATCGTTTTGTTTCTTCTCGGCGAGCTTTTGCTTCATCGCCTCTTGAAAACTTAATTTCTTTTCACTCATGTCATTCACCTCCAGCTTCGATCACTTTCACCCGACCGACCTGTCCATCGCTTAAGCGTACTTTAATGCCGTGCGGGTGACGCGGCGAGTTCGTCAAAATGTCTTTGACGACGCCTGACGTCAACTTCCCACTCCGCTGATCTTGTTTTAGGACAATCTGGACGTGGAGCCCTGGGCGAATGTCCGCGCGTTTCGTGCCATCCATACCCGACACCCCTTTCCGTATAGTCAACCTCTATCATATGCTCTTTTCCCGCGTTTGTCACAATCTATTCCACGATGCCGATTTGACTGACCGTTCTCGTCAAGTAACTTTGATCGGTCCTCAATCGACGCTTCGTTTGCCCCCACGCCGTCTCGACCTCGACCCGGCCGCGTTCAAATGAGATTGTCAAAATGTCTCGCCCGTCTGCATTTTGAAGCCTGGCTGCACCGTTCAACTCGTGATAGACGCGAGTCAAATCATTCGCGAACTGGACGTAATCATTTGTCCGAACCGTTTCTGGCTCCTGGTCGTGAACGAGCCGCAACGTGGTTCGTGACGCTTCCGCGATGACGAACCGGAATGTCGTCTCCTCGTTTCTAATCTCGAAGTGATGCATGATCCCACCTCCTAAAAAAAACACCTTCGACGTGAAGGTGCCTTCTCAATTATAAACGATACAACCTTGCTTCGAACGGCCGCATCATAAACGTTTCCGTCTCAATCGTCTCAGGGTCCATCTCATTCGTCAAGACGAGCGTCGCTTTGTCGAGACCAGGAAGCGTCGCCTCGGCAGGGTTTGCCGTCAAGTTCACGACGACATAAAATGTCTGTTCTTCAAACTTCCGTTCATAGGCGAACACTTGCAGATGGTCCGGCAGCAAATCACGGTAACTGCCGTACGTGAACGTCTCTTCGGCCCGACGAAGACGAATCATCGCCTTGTAGAACGATAGAATCGAGTGGGCATCCTTCGATTGGGCGTCGACGTTAAGCGTCTCATATTCTTCGTGGATTGGCATCCACGGCTTCGTCGTCGAAAAGCCCGCGTTCGGTGACGCGTCCCATTGAATCGGGGTGCGGACGTTGTCGCGCGACGTGCCCCATACGTGCTGCATCGAATCGATTTCGCTCATCCCGTTGGCAATCCGTTCGAAATATTCATTCTTTGTCGCCACGTCGTCATAGTCATGAATCGAAGGGAGCGGCACGTTTTTCATGCCGATTTCCTGACCTTGATAGATGAACGGCGTCCCGTGCATGAAGAAGTACATCATGCCGAGGGCGGTCGCGCTTTCGCGCCAGTAATGGTTCTCATCCCCGACGAGCGAGACGGCGCGCACCATGTCGTGGTTCTCGATATAGAGAGCGTTCCATCCCGTCTCGAGCAGGCCTTGTTGCCACTTGTCAAAGATTCGTTTCAATTCGACGACATCGAGCGGTGCCAGGCGTGACTTGCGCATGATGTCAACGTGGTCAAAGTGGAACGCCATGTTCATCGCCCCGTTGTCCGGTCCCATCCATAAGTCGGCGGCTTGCGGTTCAATCCCGTTCGTCTCACCGACCGTCATAATATCGTAATTGGCGAACGTCGCTTGTTTCATCTCTTGGAGATAGTCGTGGATGCCATCGATGTTCGAATACATCGAGAACGCCGTGACGTACGATTTGCCGTCTGGAGATGGCAACATCGTCTCGGTCGGCATCTTCTTGATGTGGCTGATCGCGTCGACCCGGAATCCATCGATGCCTTTGTCGAGCCACCAATTGATCATGTCATAGACGGCGCCGCGCACTTCTTCATTTTCCCAGTTCAAGTCTGGCTGTTTTTTCGAAAAGACGTGCAAATAGTATTGTTCGGTCGTTTCATCATATTCCCAAGCCGAACCACCAAAGATACTCGCCCAGTTGTTCGGGGGTCCCCCATCCGTCCCGTCGCGCCAGATGTACCAGTCGCGTTTCGGGTCGTCTTTCGAGCGCTTCGACTCGACGAACCACGGGTGCTCATCGGACGTGTGGTTGACGACGAGGTCCAAGAGCAACTTCATGCCGCGTGCATGGACGGCCTTGAGCAAGGCGTCAAAGTCTTCCATCGTCCCAAACTCTTCCATGATGTCTTCATAGTCTGAGATATCATAGCCGTTGTCATCGTTCGGGGACTTGTACATCGGGCATAGCCAAATCACATCGATGCCAAGGTCTTCTAAATAATCGAGCTTCTCGATGATGCCACGGAGATCACCAATCCCATCCCCATTTGAATCCTTGAAACTGCGTGGGTAAATTTGATACGCAATCGCTTCTTTCCACCACGTGCGGGTGACCGTTTTCTGTTTCTCTTGTTGTCTACTGACCATCGACTCCATACGCCGCCTGCCTCCTATATGTCATGATTTCTAGTTATATACTTGAACAGCAATACCTGTTTTGAGCTCAATCTAATCCTACAATAGCACTTGTGCAAGCGTTTGCAAATAATCAGACATAAAAAAATGCAGTCCGAGGACTACATTTTAGAGACGGTCGCGACTTGTTCACAAAACGCACCGATGACGTCGGCCAACCGCTCGCGATCATAATCCATCGTGGCCACATGGTACGATCGTTCGAGCACTTCCCGCTGTTTCGGTGCTTGTACTTGTTCGTAGAGCCATACCGAATCTTCTGGAGGGACGACGTTATCGATGGCGGAATGGATGACGCACGTTGGGACGGCCACCTCAGCCGCCATCGGGCGCACTTCCTCGATGAGCGCGAGCAGTTCACGGATGGCTGACGTCGGGACTTTGTCATAGACGATCTCATACACGCCCGGTGCACAGATGTCCGGTTCATCTTCATCGATGAAGCGACAGACGTCATCCGTGGCGTGACAGGCATAGCCCGGGACCGACAACGCCGCATTGATGGTGACGATCGCATCGGCATGACCGGACAAGGCCGCCTTCATCGCCAACGTTCCGCCCATCGACTGCCCAACGACGATGACATGTCGACATCGCTCGCGTAAGAGACGGATGCCGGCCTCCATCGACTCGTACCAGCAGCGGCGCGTCGAGTGCCGAAATTCTTCCGGGTCGGTCCCATGCCCTTTGAGCCGAGGCGCGTGGACGGTGAACCCTTTCTCCATCAAGGCGATCCCGACATCACGCACACTTTGAGGCGTCCCGTTAAAGCCGTGACACAATAAGATTCCTATTTCATTTCCTTCATAAAAAAACGCGCCCGCTCCCGGGATGACCGGATAAGTAATTGTCGTCATTCGTTTCCTCCCTATTTAATCCACAGTTAACCGATATACTTAATTGTATTAATGAATTGTAAGAGTTGGACGACGTCCCGTCAACCCGATTGACCTCTGCCTTGTTTTCTTCTGGCATGTAATCAAACTGTAATATGAACTTCGCGTTAAGTGGATTGAGTTCTGACGTCTGCTTGGTTATGTTTAACATGTAGTTGAAAAGTTGGTAAATGATAGTGGAATCCGTCAAACGATGGGGGAAGCATGAACGTATCTTCCTGGCATCAAGTCAAAGAATGTAAGCGCTATCATTTTTGTGTTGACTTAAAGGGGGCACCTGCTCAACAAAATGACCACACGAACTGGGACATCGTATCGGCCATCTACATAATCAAAGGGAGACTAACACATGGGGAAACCACAAGCACGTTCATTCAAACAAATGACCGGCCTCGCTTTATCGGCTGGACTCATCGTCAGCAGCATGACGCCGATTGCGGCAAACGTACACGCAGAGACGCTGAACGCTTCAGACCTATTCATCTCGGAATACGTTGAAGGCTCGAGTAACAATAAAGCGATCGAACTGTTCAATGGAACGAATGCGGCCATCGACCTCTCGGCCTATAAACTTGAACTGTATTCAAACGGCGGTACGGCTCCAGGCACGACCCTCAACTTGACAGGTACGCTCGAGCCAGGTGGCACGTATGTCATCGTCAACGCCAGCGCGAGTGATGCCTTGAAAGCGAAATCGAACACGACAAGCGGTGTGACGAACTTTAACGGCGATGACACGCTCGTCTTGAAAAAAGGCGACACGGTGCTCGACGTCTTCGGTCAAGTCGGATTCGATCCGGGTACGAAATGGGGAACTAGCGTCGCCACGGCTGACCAGTCGTTGGTTCGAAAAGATACGGTCACGACAGGGGATGCGAACGGCGCCGATGCGTTCGACCCGGCCACTGAATGGAACACACAACCAACCGATACGTTCACGAACCTCGGAGCCCACACGTTCCAAGGCGTCGACTACGGCGATGGCGGTACGGTAGAACCACCGGCACCGGTCACTCCGATCTCGATCAGTGACGCCCGTACGAAAGCCGAAGGTGAAACGGTCACGATTAAAGGCGTCGTCACGGCGAAACTGGCCAACACGATTTCGATTCAAGATGCGACAGGCGGCCTCTCGGTCCGTCCGACGTCACTCGCCGTCAACGTCGGGGATGAAGTCGTCGTCACGGGTGCCATCGGTTCGTATCGTGAACTGCTTCAATTGAACAGCGCCGTCGTCGTTTCAAAACAAGCGGCGAGCGTCCCGGCTGCGCAAGTCCTCACTGGCGAACAGATCAATGAGGACGTCGAGTCTGAACTCGTCACCGTCAATAACGTCACGCTCTCGGGCAGTGGTCAAAACTTGACGGCCACGGACGGAACGAAAGAATTCGTCGTGCGCGATGAGCGCGGCATTCTCGATTTACAGACGGACGTCAACTACTCGTCGATCACAGGAATCGTTCAACAGTTCGATAACACGTATCAAATCATCCCGCGTGACGCATCTGACACGGTCATCGACGCGTCGGTACTCCGTCCGGCAACTGCGAAGCCAGGTGCGGGCACGTTCGTCGGACCACAAGACGTGACACTCACGACGACGACAGCGGGCGCTGACATCTATTACACGCTCGACGGGTCGGACCCGAAAGTGAACGGTACGCTTTATACATCACCAGTCCGCATTGAAGAAACGAAGACGCTCAAAGTGGCCGTCAAATCAGGTGATGCGTTCAGCGCCGTGACGACGTTCGACTATAAAATCACGGACAAGATCCGCATCCACGACATTCAAGGCGCGAGCCATACGTCGCCGATGAACGGACAGACGGTCGAAGGTGTCGAAGGAATCGTCACGTACTCGTTCGTCTCGAACGGAACGACGTATTACTACATTCAAACACCTGACATGGAAGCGGACCAAGACGCACGCACGTCAGAAGGAATCATCTTGTATGGCGGCCGTTCGATTGCCGGCATCCAAGTCGGAGACCTCGTCAGCGTGAAAGGTCTCGTCAGCGAGTACGCCATCGAAGGATATAGCGACCGTCAACAGACGGACATGAAGATGACGCAAATCGATACACGTAACGGTGGTGTTGACGTCATCAAGAGCGGTGTCGTCCTCCCGACGCCAGTGAAAATCGACGAGTCGAACTTGCCGACCGAGTTCATCGACAGCGACGCCCTCGCCGTCTTCAACCCGGACAAAGACGCCATCGACTTCTGGGAGAGCCTTGAAGGGATGCGCGTCGAGACGGGCAACCTTAAATCTGTCTCCCCACAACAATACGGCGACCTCGTGACCGTGCTCGAAGGAACACCGACGGAGACGTTCAACGGTGGTGTGCTTCTTAAAAAAGATGACGCCAACCCGGAACGGATCCAATTCCGTCTCGAACCAAACGCGGAAGCGCGTGAATTCGATGTCGCGACCGGTGACCGATTCAACGGCCCAATCGTCGGAATCGTCGGATACTCGTTCGGAAACTACAAGATTCAAGCCTCACTCGACGAAATGAAAGCAGCCTTCGTCAAAGGCGATGCCAAGCGCGAGACGACGTTCATCGAAGCCGAAGAGGACAAATTGACGATCGCCTCTTACAACCTCGAGAACTTCTCGAATAACGTGAAGGAAACATCGGATGAGAAGGCACTTAAACTCGCGAAAGCGTTCGTCGAGGAATTGAACAGCCCGGACATCATCGGCGTGACCGAGGTTCAAGACAACAACGGTGAGGGCACAGGCGATTCTGCGGCCGACCAAAGCTATCAACGCTTGATTGACAATATCGTCTCGATCGGCGGCAAATCGTACAAGTACGTCAACATCGACCCAGAAAACAACAAAGATGGCGGTGCACCGAACGCCAACATCCGTGTCGGCTTCTTGTATGACCCGGAACGTGTCTCGCTCACAGAAGGCATCCCTGCCGGTGACGCAACGACAGCTGTCGGTTATGAGAACGGCAAGTTGACGCACAACCCGGGCCGCATCGACCCGCTCAACCCGGCGTTCAACAGCTCACGTAAACCGCTCGCGGCGCAATTCGACTTCCAAGGCGAGAACGTCGTCGTCATCGCCAACCACTGGAACTCGAAAGGTGGCGACACTGGCTTCTTCGGCTCGAAACAGCCGGTCGTTCTTGGCAGCGAAGTCCAACGGAAACAAATCGCACAAATCGTCCATGATTTCGTGGCCGATGTGAAGACGGACAACCCGGACGCGAACGTCGTCGCCCTCGGTGACTTTAACGACTTCGAGTTCTCAGACGCGATGCAAATCTTCAAAGGCGACTTGATGACGAACATGGTCGAAAAAGTACCTGCCGTCGACCGTTACTCGTACGTCTACCAAGGGAACTCGCAAGTGCTCGACCATATCCTCGTGTCGAACCACTTAGCGGCGACAACCGAGATCGATATGATCCACGTCAACGCGGACTTCACGGAAATGTCTGGTCGCGCAAGTGACCACGATCCGGTGCTCGCTCAAATCGACCTCACTCCGGAGCCGGAAGTGGAATTGACACGTTACACGGTCGAAAATAACCGTGCTGCTCGCCTCGTCCTTCAAGACGACTTCATCGGCGTGACGATCGGCAAGGGCACGAACTTCAAGAACGGTATCTTCGTACGTGGCGCTTACACGGAATTGACAGGTGACCCGCTTAAAAACATCGTCGTTCAAGTGAAACCGAAAGAAGCCGGTGCCATCATCGACTTCGACGGCGCAACTGTCAAAGAAGTCATCGTCGACGGCACGAACTTGGCCGAGATTCGTGGAGCCGAAAATGTGAAACGAATCAGTTACACGAAAGGCGCATCCGCGAAAACGGTCGTCATCAAGAAATAACAGTTGAATCGATTTTTCTACAGATTCCGCATGCCGCAGACAGATTGTCTGCGGTCTTTTGCGTTTTCATTCGCAAAATTCGGGGATTAAGTAGAAGATGCTGATTATCGGAGGATGACGTCATGGAGATGCATAACGGGAATTTATATTGGCCGATTACGGAATCGGAACAGATCGTCTTACAGAAACCAATCAAGAAAGAACGCTACGACGTACTCGTCATCGGCGCCGGCATGTCCGGGACACTGACGGCCTATACGCTTCACAAGGACGGTGTCGATTTCGCCGTCATCGACCAAGGGAAAGTCGGGGCCGGGAGTACGGCGGCGAACACGGGACTCATCCAATACTCGAACGACATCATGTTGCATGAACTCGCCGAGCAAATCGGCGAAGAGGACGCCGTCCGTTTCTATAAACTGTGCGCCGAGGCGGTTGATGCGCTCGACGAGGTCGCCGAGACGGTCGATGCCAAAGACGTCTACATCCGGCGCGACAGCCTTTGCTTTGCCAGCAGTGAGGCAGATGTCTCCAAATTGAAACGGGAGTATGAGATGCTGACGAAACATGGGCTTCAAGCCGAATGGCTCGACCGGGAGGCGTTACGCGCACGCTATCCGCTCGACAAACCGGCCGCCTTGATCACGAACGGGGACGCCGAGGTCAATCCGCTCACACTCAGCCGCCAAGTCGTCCGTTACTTGTCGACACAGGACGTCCCCATCTTTGAAGAGACGGACGTTACGGAAGTCGTCGCCGACGGAGACGACTGGCTCGTGCTGACTCCAGCAGGAACGTTCAAGGCGGGCCACGTCATCTTCGCGACCGGCTATCGCCCGGCCCCGCTCCTCGACACGCACCGAATCGAACTCAACCGTTCTTATGCGATTGCGACGAATCCCGTCCCTGATTTTAAAGAATGGGATGGCCAGGCGCTCATTTGGGAAACGAAACGGCCGTACCTTTATTTACGGACAACCGTCGACGGCCGCATCATCGCCGGCGGGCTCGATGAAGAGAAACCAGAGACGCCGCATAGCGAGGCGCTCATTCAAAAACGGGCCGAGCGGTTGCGCCAAGAAGTCGAGGCTTTATTCCCGATGTATGATTTGACAGTTGAATACGCCTGGGTAGCCTTGTTCGGTGAGTCAATCGACCAACTGCCCTTTATCGGGGAACACCCGGACCGCCCCAATCTCTTTTATTTACTCGGATATGGGGGCAATGGAACGGTGTACAGCATGTTAGGTTCTAAAATTTTGAGTGAGCTCGTTCGTGGGATCGACAGTCCCGATTCTCGAATCGTACGGCTCGACCGCACACGTTAATCCCCTGACATCAGGGGATTTTTTTATACATAAGAATTGGAGTGATTTAAATGACAACGAAACGTAAACCGAAATGGGTGTATCGTCTAAGGCGCAGTCTTCTCTTCATCCCCGCCATGATCTTGACCGCCTACGTCTGGCCGCATGAGTCTATCGAGGAGGAACGCGATGGCGCGATCACCCGAACAGAAGCGACACATGAGGAAGGACGCTATACGATCGAGGCGAGGCAGGCCGTGAAGGAAGACGAGGCCGTCCGCTATGCATATGACGTTATCGTCCACGGCCAACCCGACGTCGAGACACTCCAATCGATCAGCCAGGATGTGATCGACGAGGTGGCCGTACAAGACACGTTCCAAGCCGCCCTCATCCGTTTTTATGACCATGAAGCCTATATCGGTACAGAATCCCCGCTCGGCGAGGCCGTATTTGCGCCTGGTGGAGATTGGAGCCTTGCTGATACGGTAAAAGCCGGTTCTTATGAAGACATGACGTTCGGGTGGCAGTTGAAAGAAAAAGAATGGGGCACGCAACTTTCGGACAAGGAAGCACGTGTCTGGCAAGCATGGAATCGTGTCTATGAAGCGGAACAGTCGGACGATCCTGACTTGAAAGCGAAGGTGACCCGCACCATTTCCACGAAATACGACTTGAATCCGGAAACTGTCCAACAAATTGTATTAAAGCAGAATGTGTGGGCCGCTTTATAACCTGAATCCTCCAGAAAAATACATCGAATTTTCCTTTCTTTGGCTAAATATATAATTGTATAGACGTAACTGGTTGAACGGCCAAAGAAAGGAAGACGTTATGAAAAGATTGATGATTTTGTGGGTGCTGTTGTTCGTGATGGGTTCTACTATGACGCCACAGTCCGCCGTGGCTGCGACGACACCCCCTTATGAGGTGAGCGTCCCTTCCGGCACAACGCTTTATCAATTTGTCGGCAAGACACTCAAGCCGAAAGCGACGTTGCGAACAGCAAAGCGGTTCAAGGCGCTCAGCACGTCCGGTTATTACTATAAAGTCCAGGACGGAAGAACCATCTATTACGTGAAAAAAAAGCCGTCAAACTAGTGGCGACAAACCTGTCTTTGACGACGTTTTCTGGTTCGACGTATGCACGTCTGACCCACGAATATATGCGCTCGCTCACCCGTGGCCAGACGCCGTACTACTATGATGAGTTGACAGCCAAGACCGCCGTCATCCGGGCTGACGCAGCGATGAAAGGGAACTGGTATATCCCTTCCCCGCCCTATCAGCTGCGCGTCCCGAACATCGATACATACCGCTTCGACGTCAGCGTCCCGGAGGTCGACTCGAAGTCGTTCAAGTTCCAAATCCATTACTTCACGACGTTGAACCAGTTGACGCAAGCATACGCCGCGACCGGAAACACTGAGTATCTCCGTTACGGAAAGCGGATCGTGACGAGTTGGACCAAGCAATATCCGGCTGGGAACTACAAACGCTATCCATGGCCGTATCACGACCACGGCACGGCGATCCGGACGTTCCATCTGCTCAACTTCTGGAACGAGTTCCGCTCGTCCGCCATCAACACCGACCCAGCGTTCTCGCAACTGTTCGCCAAGACGCTCTATGAGCACGCGACGCTCCTCGCGACACCGAGCTTTTATAAGCCGAACAATAACCATGGCATGTTCCAAGACATGGCGTTGACCGCTGTCGCGGAGACGCACCGAAGCTTCTATCGTTCGTCGTCATGGCGTTCGCTGGCGACGAACCGGCTCACACAGCAGTTGAACCATAGCTTGAGCACGGACGGGGTCCACCTTGAGCACTCACCGTTCTATCAGATTTATTTATATGACACGCTCGCCCGTTTCAACGACTGGGCCGCCGCTAACCGGTTCGCCTTGTCGAGCCGGATGGGAGACGTCAAAGACATGCCTGGGGCGCTGACGTATATGTTGAAGCCGAACGGGACACTCCCGATGTTCGGCGACACCCCGTCCATCGTTCACCGTCCGGACGCGATTCCCTATGTCGAGCGTTATCCACACTTGTATTATGCGATGACACAAGGGAGATCTGGGGCGCAACCGTCGACACGGGTCGGCAAGTTGTCGAACCAGTACGCCTTCTTCCGTCAGCATTGGGGCGGTAATGCCGGTCCGTTCCACGACGCGGTCCAAGTGATGATGACGGCCGGCTATCACAGCAACATCCATAAACATGCCGACGATTTATCGATCGACCTTTACGGTTACGGACGCGATTTTATCGTCGAGAGCGGTCGTTACGCCTATACGAATCGACCCGAACGAAAGGTCGTCATGCAGGCAGCGGCCCATAATACCGTCCATGTTGCCGGACAGAACTTCAAATTGACGCCGAGCAACTTGCGACGCAGTCAAATCACTTCGGTCGGCGCTTCATCGACACAGTGGACGGCAGCCGGGACGAGCGGACTGCTCGGCCAGGGGATGACGCACACCCGTCGCCTCGCCTACGACCGCGACGGAACGGTGCTCGTGTACGATGACATCACGAGTCCGACCACGACCTCGTTCGTCCAGCGGTTCCATCTTGGGACCGGTTTGAACCGGGTCTCGAGCGGAAGCCGTCATGCCATGTTTAAAGACAACCAGAACCGCTCCATCCACTTGTTGCAACTCGAGGTCGGCACGACCCCGAAAGTCGCCGTCGGTGCGAGTTACGTGTCATACCGAGATTATGACTGGCAACGCCGCAATCAAGTCGTGACGACAAAGCGCGGCAAGCAAGTCGAGTATTTGACGCTGATTCATATCGGTGAAAAGACGACGAAAATCACATCCGCCACGGTCCAGACGACGGCGCGCCACTACGTCGTGCGCTACAAACTGTCGGACGGCAAGACGAAAACCTTATCCATGTTACGCTAACCTCCATTTTAAAAATGGGGGTTTTTTCTCGGTCGGTTAGGGAAAACTCGTTAAGTAGGCCAAAACGTGGCTTACAGCGCGTGTGCATACTTAAAGGGGAGGCAATAACATGGGGAACAAGAAAGAAGAGCAATTAAAACAACATATGATCGATAACGAGCAGCAAGCCGGGCTCACGACGAACCAAGGTCTAAAGATGGCGGAAGATGAGTTTTCGCTCAAAGCCGGGCGACGCGGACCAACGCTCATCGAGGACTTCCACTTCCGTGAGAAGATGACGCACTTCGACCACGAACGGATTCCTGAACGCATCGTGCATGCGCGCGGCGTCGGGGCCCACGGGGAGTTCCAAGTGTACGAGTCGCTCGCTGACTATACGAAAGCCGACTTCTTGAACGACCCGTCGAAAGTGACGCCGGTGTTCGTCCGCTTCTCGACGGTGCAAGGCTCGCGCGGTTCTGGGGACACCGTCCGCGACGTCCGAGGCTTCGCGACGAAGTTCTACACGGATGAAGGGAACTATGACCTTGTCGGGAACAACATGCCCGTCTTCTTCATCCAAGACGCCATCAAATTCCCGGACCTCGTCCATGCCGTGAAACCGGAACCGCACACGGAAGTGCCGCAAGGCGGAAGTGCCCACGACACGTTCTGGGACTTCGTCGGTCAAAACCATGAGGCGGCTCACCACGTGATGTGGGCGATGAGCGACCGCGGCATCCCGCGCAGCCTGCGCATGATGGAAGGGTTCGGCGTGCACACGTTCCGACTCGTCAACAAGGAAGGCAAGGCACATTTCGTCAAATTCCATTGGAAACCAAAACTTGGCGTCCATTCGCAAGTGTGGGACGAAGCACAGAAGGCGCTCGGGAAGAACGCCGACTTCCACCGCGTCGACTTGTATGAAGCAATCGATAAAGGCGATTACCCGGAATGGGAACTTGGGCTTCAAATCATCGCGGAAGAAGATGAGTTCAAGTTCGACTTCGATATTCTCGATCCGACGAAACTTTGGCCGGAAGAAGACGTGCCCGTCAAACTTGTCGGCAAGATGATGCTCAACCGCAACGTCGATAACTTCTTCGCCGAGACCGAGCAAGTCGCGTTCCACCCTGGCCATCTCGTGCCTGGGATCGACTTCTCGAACGATCCGCTCCTGCAAGGACGCCTGTTCTCGTACACCGATACCCAGTTATCACGTCTTGGAGGACCGAACTTCCATCAACTCCCGATCAACAAACCGGTCTGCCCGTTCCATAACAACCAGCGCGACGGCATGCATCAGATGGCCGTTCATAAAGGACAGACGAGCTACCACAAAAATGCGCTCAACAACAATCAACCCGAGCCCGTCCCAGCCGAGCAAGGTGGGTTCGAGCACTATCAAGAGAAAATCGACGGGCACAAGATTCGTGGCCGAAGCGACAGCTTCCTCGACTTCTATTCGCAAGCGAAGCTCTTCTATAACAGCATGACCGACGTCGAAAAGCAGCACATTCAAGACGCTTACAGCTTCGAGCTCGGCAAATGTGAGTCGGACATGGTCAAAGAGAACGCCGTCGATTTGTTGAATCGCATCGACCGTCACCTCGCCTCTGTCGTCGCTGACAACTTAGGCGTCGAGCTTCCGGACGAGAACAATGAAGTCGTCTCGGACAAGACCTCACCGGCGCTCAGCATGGCCAATACAATCGCGAAACCGGACACGAAGAGCGTCGCCGTCCTGCTCGCCGGAGACGTCGATGCCGCGCAAGTGAAGGCGTGGGTCCAGGTGTTCGCTGACAACAAGGTCAATTACAGCCTCGTCGGGAAGAAGTCGTATACGCTCGGCGACCTTAAAGTGAAAGAGACGTATGATACGGTCGATTCGAGCCTGTTCGATGCCGCTTTCCTCGTCAGCACCGCGACCTCGGTCGAGGACGACGTGCTCGAATTCATCGAGAACACGTATAAGCACTTCAAGCCACTCGCGCTACATTTGCACCACGATGAAGTGCTCGACCGCTGCCGGGTGAAGACAGATCAACCAGGCGTCTACACGTTCAAACAACATAGTCTCGATGGTTTCGATACGTTTATCGACGGCATCGCGCAAGGACGGTTCTGGGACCGCGCCTAATGTGAACAGTTCAAGGATTCGACCCAAAACGACGGGTCGAATCCTTTTTACGTGCTTCCCTTCCCCTCCTCTCTAACGATATACTAGGTGGGGTATATAGCGTAAAGGAGGAAAGACTGGATGCGAAAAGAGTTTGCTACATATGTGGAAAACCTTGAACTGCAACGACAATTATACAAACGAACGTTAGTCACTGTCGTGCTCTCACAAATATTTGGAGGGGCCGGCCTCGCCGCCGGGATCACGGTCGGCGCCTTGCTGGCCCGTGATTTACTCGGGACCGACGCATATGCGGGCGTTCCGACGGCACTGTTCACGCTCGGTTCCGCCGCCGCCGCTTTTTTGATCGGGTTGATGTCACAGCGGGTCGGACGCCGCTTCGGACTCGCGACCGGGTTCTTGACCGGTGCGCTCGGAGCGGTCGGGGTCATCATTGCCGCGACGCTCGAGAGCGTACCGCTCTTGTTCATCTCACTTCTTATCTACGGGGCGGGGACAGCGACAAACCTCCAAGCCCGTTACGCCGGGACAGATTTGGCGAATGCGACGGAGCGAGCGACCGCGGTCAGTATCGCGATGGTCTCGACGACGTTCGGGGCTGTCGCCGGCCCGAATTTGGTCGAGCCGATGGGACGTGTCGCCGACGGGCTCGGGTTGCCGACACTATCAGGACCGTTTTTGCTTGCGGGGGTAGCCTATCTCTTCGCCGGCCTCATTTTGCTCGTATTCTTGAACCCTGACCCGCTTCTCGTCGCCCGTGCCATCGAGGCGAAACGGCAAGAAACCATCGACACATCAGTCCATCCGGTTGAATCGACGCATGACCGCCGTGGTGTCTATGTCGGTGCGTTCGTCATGATCCTCAGCCAAATCGTGATGGTCGCCATCATGACGATGACGCCCGTTCATATGCGCCACCACGGACACGAGCTCGGTGCCGTCGGGCTCGTCATCGGGTTCCATATCGGGGCGATGTACTTGCCGTCCCTCGTGACAGGCGTGCTCGTCGACCGGATCGGTCGTGAAATCATGGCGATCGCCTCGGGGGTGACCTTGTTCTTCGCCGGGGTCGTCGCCGCTTTTGCCCCAGCCGACTCTCTCTTCTTGTTGATTGTCGGGCTCGTCCTGCTCGGTGTCGGGTGGAACTTTGGTCTCATCAGCGGGACCGCCATCCTCGTCGATGCGACGTCGACGGAGACGCGCGCGAAGACACAAGGCTCAGTTGATGTTTGGATTGCCTTAGCCGGCGCATCAGGAGGGATGCTCTCGGGCGTCATCGCCGCCCAGTCGAGTTATCTGACCTTGTCACTGCTCGGCGGCGTCATCTCCCTCGTGCTCGTCCCGCTTGTCCTCTGGTATCGCCGTCATCTAGCCTGACGACCGACCGATGCGTGAACGCGCATCGGTTTTTCTAGTGACAAGCGTCTGTTCGGACAAACCTCCATCCTTTTGTTATACTCCTTTAGTTATGTTTGTTAACTATTTAGAATCAAATGGATAAGGAGGCGGGCCGACGATGCAACTGACCGCACAAAAACTATGGACGAAAGATTTTCTCATCATCTCCCTCGTCAACTTCTTCTTGACGCTCATCTTCTTCTTACTAATGGTAACCATCGGCGTTCATGCCGTTTCCACATATGGGGCTTCGACGAGCGAGGCCGGGCTTGTCACCGGCATTTTTATTATCGGGACGCTCGTCGGGAGACTCTTCATCGGACGCTTGATCGATTCGATCGGACGGCGTAAGACGCTTCTCATCGGTCTCACCTTCTTCACGGCGACGATTTTGCTCTATTTTATCGACCTCGGCGTTGGCTTTTTACTGTTCACCCGCTTCGTTCACGGTCTCGGAATGGGACTGTCGAGTACGGCGACCGGAACGATCGTCGCCCAGGTCATCCCCGGCTCTCGAAAAGGCGAAGGCATCGGCTATTACAGCATGAGCTCGACGCTCGCCACCGCCATCGGCCCGTTCGTCGGCTTGATGATGAGTCAGTACACGAGCTTCTCGGTCATCTTCCTAACTTGTCTCGTCGTTGGACTCATCAGTCTAGGAAGTGCCTTGTTCGTGAACGTCCCTGAGGCAGACAATCCGGAAGTTGTTCGGGGCTTGTCACTGAGTGCCTTCGTCGAACCAAAGGCGTTGCCAATTGCACTCATCATTGGCGTCGCGGCCCTCAGTTACTCGAGCGTGTTGTCTTATATCAATTTCTATGCGAGTGAACTCGATCTCGTGGAAGCGGCGAGTATCTTCTTCCTTGTCTATTCTATTGCGGTCCTGATTTCGCGGCCGATCACCGGGCGCCTGATGGACGCGCGAGGGGCCAACATCGTCATGTACCCGGCCATCGCCTTCTTTGCGATCGGCATGCTCGTCTTGAGCCAAGCCAACAACGCAGTCATGCTGTTACTCGCCGGGGCGCTAATCGGATTAGGATTCGGGAATATCCAATCCGGCACACAAGCGATCGCCGTCAAAGCGGCGTCCCCTCACCGGATGGGCATGGCCACGTCGACGTTCTTCATCGCCTTGGACGCGGGTCTAGGATTTGGACCTTATTTTATTGGCTTGCTCATTCCGTTGACCGGTTTTTCAACGCTCTATCTGTTGCTTGCCGGCGTCGTCTTCCTTACGTTGTTCCTCTATTACTTGATGAACGGTCGCCACGAGCGATCCGAAATGAAACAAGCTGCCTGACAGGACTTTTTACAGTCCTGTCTTTTTTAGAATGTTCACACATTTCATCGTCACTTACGGTAATATGAGAATGACGCGCCGAAAAGTTTTTGATTGAAATGAGGGACATGATGCACGCCGACCAGACAATCCAACACTATTCCTCCGTCCTCCTCCGAACGTTCGACAAAATCTCTGATTTTGTCTTCTTCATGGAAGTGGACGGTTCAACTTATCGCTATATATTTGTAAACGAGCCGGGGAAGCAGGCGATCGGCTGGACAGATGCCGATATCGGGAAACGTGTAGAGGACATGGTCCCGCCCGAGACAGCCGCTCTCGTCACACGACATTACGAGGAGGCTGTTCGGGAGCGAAAGAGTATCGTCTTCGAAGACTACCGCCTGGCCGAACCTTCTTACTCGGTCCAACCCGTCTCACATGAGATTCAACTACCGGTCCATTACTACGAATCCGAGGTGACCCCGGTCTTCGACGAGGCAGGCGTCTGCACACACGTCATCTCGGTCGTCCGGGAAGTGACGGAGCGGAAGCGTCGTGAACTCGAACTGTCGATTCTGAAAGACCAGCACGAGTCGCTCCGGCGCTACTCGCCGCATGGCATCTTCGTCCTCGATGACGCGTTTCGCGTCCAATCGATCAACCCCGCTGCCACGCAAATCACGGGTTACGGAGAAGATGATTTGTTAGGCGAGTCATTTTTAGCATGGTTGCCAGAGTCAGAACGAATGCTCGTCGACGACGGTCTCCGCTTTGCCTTGTCCGGCACCCCGCACAAATACGGGATCACGGCGCTTCAAAAGACCGGGGATTTCCTCGACTTGGCCATCTTGAATATTCCGATTGAAGTCGGAGGCCGAATCACGGGTCTGTTCGCCATCATTATTGACCATACTCCGGAGAAAAATGCCGAGCGTGCGACCCAAGAGAGCGAGCGTCGCTATCGCCAACTGATCGAGACGATTCCGGAAGGGATTATCGTTCATAAAGACGGCGTCATTCTATACGCCAACGCCCTAGCGCTAGAAACGATCGGAGAGACGAATATCGAGCGCGAATCAATCTTTAAATTTGTCGCCTCGGAATTTCATGAGACGACAAAGGCGCGCCTCCAAGCCTTACGGCAAGGTGATCCCGTTCAAGACACGGAAATCGTGCTCCTCACGCCGGGAGGACGAAGACTACATATGGACATCGGCAGCCTGCTCATCGATTACGAAGGCACGACTGCCGTCATGACTTTGTTGCGCGACGTCACCGAGAAGCGTGAGATGGAGCGCGCCCTGCACCAAAGTGAGACGCAATATCGCCTCATTACGGAGAACATGAGCGACCTCGTCTGTATCCTCGAGCGTGACGGTCAAGTGCGCTATGCTTCGCCGTCCCACAAGACCGTGCTTGGATATGCGCCCGAGCTTTACGAGGGTAAAAATACGCTCGACTTCATCCATCCGAATGACGTCGAGTCCGCGAGACGACAACTCGACACGATGACAGCGTCGAGCGAACCGCTCACCCTCGAATTTCGTCACCTGCACCAGGATGGACGTTGGATTTGGCTCGAGACGAAGATTCAAGCGATTTACGACGACGTCGGCCAGCTGCTCCATTATTTGACGGTCACGCGGGAAATCATGAAACGCAAAGTGTTGGAGAAACAGCTCAAGCACCTGGCTTACCATGACACGTTGACCGACTTGCCGAATCGGCGCTACTTCCTCGCCTACTTGGAAGAGACATTGGTGCGATTGGATGAAGGAGACGAGTCTCTCGCCGTCCTCTCGCTCGATATCGACTGTTTCAAACAGATTAACGACACACTCGGACATGACATCGGCGACGAACTGCTACGCCAATTCTCTGCTCGCCTGACCGATGTCCTGCGAAACCAAGACGTGATCGCTCGCTTTGGCGGCGACGAATTTTCGGTGCTCATCCGTTACACGGAATCCGATGCGCCGAGACGGGTGGCCGAAAAGCTTGTCACCGCGCTCCAACTTCCGTGGTTAATCGAAGGACATACGTTCGTTACGACCTCGAGCGTCGGGGTCGCCCCGTACCGACCAGGAATGTCGACGAAACAATTGCTCAAACACGCGGATTTGGCACTATATGAAGCCAAGGCCAATGGACGAAATCAATATGTCGTTTTTAAAGACCGCTCCTGAGCGGTCTTTTTTCACGTGAAACACAGAAGATAGTACCTAAACACGAACATTAAAGAGGATTAACCAGCGATCATCAAGAATTTTTATCTTTTATCGCTATATCCCTTTGACATATGCTCTAATTTACGTTACATTACCGAATGGGCGAAGTATTTATCATTCAATGAATCTAATTGTTCGTAAATAGGGGTGTGACAACATGGATAAAGTATTTGATTATGAAGATATTCAATTGATTCCCGCAAAATGTATCGTCGACAGCAGGTCTGAATGTGATGCGAGCGTGACGCTTGGGGGCTTTACGTTCCGACTTCCGGTCGTGCCTGCCAACATGCAGACGATCATCGATGAGAAAGTCGCCTTATCGCTGGCCGAGAACGGTTACTTCTACATCATGCATCGCTTCCATCCAGAGACGCGGCTCAAGTTCATCGAAGACATGCATGGACGCGGGTTGTATGCATCGATCAGTGTCGGTGTGAAAGAAGATGAGTATCGTTTCGTCGAGATGCTGGCCGAATCCGGGCATACGCCAGAGTTCATCACGATCGATATCGCGCACGGCCATTCGAACGCGGTCATCCGCATGATTCAACACATCAAACACCACCTTCCAGGCTCGTTCGTCATCGCCGGAAACGTCGGGACCCCGGAAGCAGTCCGGGAACTCGAGCATGCCGGGGCGGATGCGACGAAGGTCGGCATCGGGCCGGGCAAAGTCTGTATCACGAAAATCAAGACAGGCTTCGGCACGGGCGGTTGGCAACTAGCCGCGCTCCGTTGGTGTGCCAAGGCGGCGACGAAACCGATTATCGCGGATGGGGGCATCCGGACACATGGGGACATCGCCAAATCGATTCGCTTTGGGGCATCGATGGTCATGATCGGTTCGTTGTTCGCCGGTCATGACGAGTCACCGGGCGAGACGTTCGAACAGGACGGGAAGTTGCTCAAAGAATACTTCGGGTCGGCTTCTGAATTCCAAAAAGGGGAACGGAAAAACGTCGAAGGCAAGAAAGTGTTCGTCGAGCATAAAGGGGCGCTCCAAGACACGTTGACCGAGATGGAGCAAGACCTCCAATCGGCCATCTCTTACTCGGGTGGGGACAATCTCGATGCATTGCGCACCGTCGATTACGTCATGGTGAAAAACTCAATCTTCAACGGGGATAAAGTGTACTAAAAAAGCGGCTCGCGTGAGCCGCTTTTTTTATGCATCAATCAATCGTTTCGTCATCATATAGTAATCAGAGCCCGGCGGATAGTCGTATAGGACGCCCGCCACCTCATAACCGAAGCGCTCATAAAACGTCTTCGCCTGAAACGAGAACGTCGTCAACTTGACGCGCGTCGCCCCGAGTTCGCGGGCCAACCGCTCCCCTTCCTCGAGCAGACGGCTTCCCAGGCCTGTTCCCGCATGTTCTGACGCGACCCATAACCGGTCCAAATCGAACCAAACCCAATAGACGCTCCCAAACAACCCTGCGATCACTTCCCCGTCGTGTTCCACTTTCAGCTGAACGACCGGGACGTCAGCATTGCGAATCTCACGATGGTGCATCGAGTGAGCGTCATTGAACGTCCGCAACTGACTCGTCAAAAACTGTTGAAACGTTTCGTCTTCGTCGTGAATCCGTTTGATTTCCATCACGCTTCCCCACTCGAGCCGTTCACGAAGAACGAAATCAGCTCTTGTTCTTCCTCGTCGACCGAGCGCCCCGTCAAACGTTCGTACTGTGCGGTTATCTTTTCCTTATTTCCTGGGAAATCGATAGTGATTTGGGCCAAACTCCGTAATATGTCTCGGTCTTTCTCATATTCGAGACGGGTCACGACTTGACCGTGCGACCAGACGTACGCCTCGGCCTCGAACTGGTCGAGTACCTCTAAAAGGCGAAGCGTCTGGGCCGGCGTCATCCGCCAAGACGGCGCGTACAAGTTCGCATAGAGGGCATCCCCTAAAAACAGTACCTTTTCCTCTAGTACGTAAGCCACGACCGCATCTGCAGCATGATCTCCACCGACATGCTTTAAGAGGACGTGGACCCCGCCAAGGTCGAGCGTGATTGTATCATCGAACGTCACGGTCGGTAAGACGACACGCATCGACCTGTCTTCACCGTATTCGAGTTGGATCGCCTCCGCGCAAAACGCGATTTCACGTCCGTCCTCGACCCGTTCGGCCAACGCCTCATCGTCCCACGTGTAGGGAAGCAGTCGCTCGATTCCGGCTTTTGTCGCCGTGCTTGCGATCGAGACAGTATCGGTCAATGCCGACAATCCAAAAACATGGTCCCAGTGCCAATGCGTCAACGCCACGAGCGTTGGGCGCTTGATTCCTTGTACGGTCAAGGCGTCTAAAAATAAGTTCGTATGCGCCTCGGAGTTCCCTGCATCAATCATGAGTGTATGCGTGTCACCGACAACGGCTCCTAAAATCGGACGATCGGTCTCGGCGACAGGGGTCATGTACCAAAAGCGGTCGGAATATTGTTTAAGCGTCTGCATGACCGGCTCCTTCCTTATTCCATAATTTGTCGAACGCTTCGAGCGCTCTCCGTTCATCATTGACGATCCGAATCGTTCGGAGCGGCAAATGACTCAACACCTTCAATTCACGTTGTTGCCGTTCTTCTAGAAGTCGAATCGTTCCTTCGATTCCATCCAATCCGTTCGCCTGGGCATACGCACGAGTCGTATAGTAGTCGACGAAACCTTGTTGCCACTCGGGCGGACGTTCCGCATACACATTACGAAACACAGCCGGGACATCGTTCGTCTCCAAGTACACAACCGTCGGATCAAGCGTAGTGATCAGGCCCGCCACGGTCTCAATATAACGCTCAATCTGTTCGTTCGGAACGTGTTGTGACACCATGCCGATCGTGAACGGATTTTGAAGAATGGCACACTCGAACACATAGTCTACCTCATCCCTTTGTGCACGTTCCACGAACCGATGCCAGCGGCCGATCATGAGGTCGACATGTTTCTCGAACGGTAACTCATAGACGTCCGTGCCGTAGATGGTCTCTCCAGCCCGATAGCGGACGAATCGACCGTCTCCATCTTGATCGATGACCTCTCCCTCGAACCGTATGTCCCCTTCGACCCAATGGACGTCATGCAAATCGACCGGGTGGGATGCATCGATTTCCGAATAGAATTTGTAGGAACTCCCTCTCGTCACAAACGTTTCGGCGAATGTCGTCTTTCCGCTCCCAGGCAATCCTTCAATCAGCCACAACTTCCCCATCGTCCGTCTCCTTTTCAGTGTTCTTGATATGAGTCGTACACGTAGTATCCGTCCCCGCCACAGTTTTTCGCGACGTACATGGCCGCGTCCGAGTGATGGATGATCGCATCAAGGGATGCTTGGTCCATCCTAGAGTAGGCGACACCGACACTGGCTGATAATCTAAGTCTCAAGCCGTTCCCGACCGTCATTTCCTGGGAAATGACATGATTCAACTCGCCAAACACGGTTGGATCGAGCGCTTCCGGCTCCGCTTCGATGACGATTAAAAACTCGTCGCCCGCAAATCGGTACGCTTTCCCTGAAACCGTTTGGCTGAACGTGCGGATTCGTTTCGCCGTCTCGATGAGCACCTCGTCCCCGATCAAATGACCGTAGGAATCGTTTACTTGTTTAAAGTCATCTAAATCGATAAACAACAGAGCGACCGTTTGCTTCCGATTCATTTTCTGTCTCAAATCGGTCATGAGCGAATGCCGGTTCGCCAGCTTCGTCAACCCATCTTGGGTGATGAGCTCAATCACTTCTTGATGCTTGCGTTCACGTCGAATCTCGTTCTCCATCCAGCGGGTCACGAGCAGGATCGTATCGGTCATCTCGTTGATCGTCACCGTGTCGACGACATCGTCCAAGCTGCCTTGTTCAGCCAAAAAGACGACCCATCCGAACGTCTTCCCTTCGTTCGCTAGTGGCAGGCTGATCATCGAGGCAAACTCGATTCCATCGATGACGAATTCGTTTCGACCCAGCTTTTGATGACCGATCGTCGTCAACGCGTGCAGTTGCTGCAACTCGTCTCTCGTCCAATCGAGTTTGCTTTCCCCATCCTCTGATAAGACGCGATAGGTGGATTCCGTCGAGAAAACGAGTGCGTGGGAATATCCAATCCAGTCACGGAGCACCGTCTGAATCCGTTTCAATTTATCACTGAACGGTTCGTGAATGGCCGTCACTTCATAGAGCGATTCGAGCGTCTGTTGCCGTCGGGCTTGCGCTCGCGCTTGCTCGGTCAATTCGATTTCCGCCATGACCCATCGGGCGAAATCTTCGAGCGTTTGCAACGCCTCGGTATCGAAGCGACGCGACCGTTCGTCGGTCACGCATAGCGTACCGATGACGTGGCCGCTTCGCGTCAAGAGCGGCACACCGGCATAAAAACCAATCCCTTCGAGTAACGGATTGTCCGACATCGTCTCGGCCGTCCGTACATCCTCGATGACGAGCGCGGATTTTCCTGTCACGACACGGTCGCACAACGTCCACTTCCGCTCCACGCTCGAATTTTCAAGCGCGACCCCTTGGCACGATTTGATCCATTGTTGATCCGTCGTCAAAATCGAAATCAGTGCGACCGGCATGTCCAACGTCCGGGCGACAAGCCGTGAGATCCGATCATACCTCTCTTCTCGCGGGGTGTTCAAAATTTCAAGACGAAGGATTGTCTTCAGTCGTTCGGCCTCCGTCTCATCGAGTGACGTCACCGCCATGGCTTTATCTGACTCGCCCTGACGCAACGCCGCATGTTGTGAGACGAGCGCTTCAAGCGCCTGCTTGAGGTCAGAGGGTGGAAGGGGCCGACTGAAGAAGTATCCTTGAACCTCGTCACATCCGAGCTGATCAATCGCACGATACTGTACTTCAGTCTCAACACCTTCAGCCGTGACCTCTAAATTCAATTTCTTGGCGAGCGAGACGATCAGTTTGACGATTTCGTACTCTTTCAGCCCGTTGTCTTTGTCCAATTGATTGATGAACGAACGGTCGATCTTGATGCCATCGATATCAAACATTTTTAAATAGTTGAGCGACGAATAGCTGACCCCAAAATCGTCAATCAAAATCCGGAACCCCTTCGCTTTCAAATAATCGACTGTTTGAATGCCGAGGAGCGGTTCTTGCATGAGCGTATGCTCTGTGATTTCAAACTCGAACTGTTCCGGCAGCAGGCCATACGCCGAGAGAATCGGTAACAACTGCTGAATATAGTCTTGGCGGAACAATACCGGCGAGACGTTGATCGCGACACGTCGGCCTTCAAATAAGTCCGGCTGGTCCATCATGTCACGGCAGACCCGATCAAAGACGAACTCGGTAATATCCTCGATCAAAAGTGACTTTTCGGCAATCTTAATAAACGTTTCCGGCGAGACGTTCCCGAGTGCCGCGCTTTGCCAACGCACGAGCGCCTCGAAATGAACCGTTCCGTCCTGACAGCCGACTTTCGGCTGGTAGACGACGCTCAATTCATCCGCCTTCAACCCTTTGACGAGTTCCATCTCAATCGTCATCTCATCGATGTAGTGCTGCACGTAGTCATCTTTCTCGTACACTTTGATGATTTGTTTCCCAGCCTGTCTGGCCTCGAGGAGTGCTGTTGACGCGTTCATGATGACCCGGTCTGCATCCTCGGTTCCCGCACTGATTCCGAGGCAGCCGGACAAGGCGAATTCCGTCTCGGCAACTTGGTACGTGTAGTCGGCAATCGCCGCGAGCAGGCGCTCCCCGTGCATCGTCGCCGTTTCGACCGACGTGTATGGTAAGACGGCGATAAAATCCTCCCCGTCGACGCGACCGATGATTGAGCCTTTCGGTAATAGGTTCGACAAGTGCCGAGTCATCTCTTTAATCAGGCGATGTGACCGCTCCACGCCTTGGAGGGACAGAATGATTTTGAATCGATTGATGTGCAGGCGAATGACGCTCGTCGCTTCCGTTTCTTGTTTCAGGAACAATTTCTCGAGTTCGAGCTTCACCTTCATCAAGTTCGGCATCCCGGTCAAGTAGTCGATATTCTCGATGCTACTCAACAATTTCATTTCCGCCTCTTCCGATAAGTCCGTCGTCAAGCCGAGGACGTAACGCACCTCTCCCGCCTCGTTCTCAAGTGGCATGAGGACGGATGAGGCGAATCGGGCCGTGTTGGCGTCGATGTTCATCTTCGACATGAAATAGACGGGTTCATGCGAGGCGACGACTGCGTCGTAATGCACAATCAGCTCGTTGGCGACCTCGGCCGCGTACATGTCATGCAGATAACGTCCGCCTACGTCTTCCGGAAGTGAGGACGCCAGTTTCCCCTGCTCACTGACGCGCACATAACGGTAACCGTCAGGCGTCACTTCCATCAAAAACACCATCCGGTATAAATGAACGAAAACATCAAACAAATAATGCGGGTCAATCTTCATCTGCTGCATACTGTACCTCCAGGCAATCTCCGTTTCCTCTAGTTTAGTTGTTTTAGACGATGTTGTTCACGAAACCGTTCAAAAAAAGGGGAAGCATTTTTTGAGATGTACTGAAAATCGGGTATAGATAGGTAAAAGTTGAAAAAGCGAGGTGAACCATCATGCTCAGTCGAAACGTCTACCCACAGACACGTCCAGGGAAATGGTCGGTCCTCTTGTTGCTCGCTGTGTTCTTTCTCTTAATCATCTCTGCCCTCATTGTCCAGTCGGGTCAACCATTCAATTTCGACACCCTATTCGACAACACGTGGGCTGCCGTGGTGTCGATATCGGCCGTCGTCGCCGCGTTCGGTGCGTTTGTCATTGGACTTTACACGATTTTCCGTAACCATGAGCGCTCGGTCGCCGTCTTCTTTACCGTCTCACTCGGTGGACTGGTCGCCCTGTTCGTCCTCATGCAACTGTTTCTCTAATCGAAAACGCACCTATCCGTTGGGACAGGTGCGTTTTGGTCAGAGAAGCTCTTTGGCGAGGAGGCGGTAGACGTTCAGACGACTCTCTTGCGTATGTTGGATGCTGCAAATCATCGCCTCATCAAATCCATAATGGGCCGACTCTTCTTGTAGCTGCGTCGCGATTTGCTTCGGTGTCCCGACAAGATGAATCTTGCGGTTGTTGGCGATTTGAATCTTATCGACTTCGGTGAGGGGGTAATCGTGCGCCGCTTCCGGACTAAGCAGTTGACGGAGCTGGCCTTTCATCAAGAACAAGCGCGACAAATCCGACGGACGAGCCAAATACTCGGCTTCCTCTTCTGTCTCGGCCGTCGTGACGAGATACGTGACGCTAATGTCGGGCTTCTCCATGAACGCCGATGGAGTGAAGTGATGGCGATACGCATCGAGCGCATCGACGCTCAGTTCACCGTTGAAAAACTGGGCGAACGAATAGCCGAGCCCCATCCGTCCTGCTTGAACGGCGCTGTTTCCGCTCGATCCGAGGAGCCACGCCTCAGGAAGCGTCACCCCGGTCGGAGCGGCCGGCGTGTTCTTATACCATCGCTCTTCCGGGGTCTCGTCGTTGATCAGTTGCAACGTCGTTCCAAGTTTTTCATACAAACCGTCCATCATCGGTTTTTGACCTTGTGACATCGCGTAGATGGCGTTAGGGTCTCCCCCCGGTGCCCGGCCGACCCCGAAGTCGATACGGCCCGGTGCGAGCGCGCTGAGTGTCTTGAACACTTCGGCCATCTTGAGCGGCGAATAGTGCATCATCATGATGCCACCCGACCCAAGACGAATCCGTTCCGTCTTCGCGGCGATATACGCTGCGACGACTTCCGGGGCCGAGCTCGCGAACGACATGCCTCCGTGGTGTTCGGCCATCCACATCCGGTAATATCCTAGTTCTTCTGCCACTTGGGCGAGTTCGACCGCGCTTTGCAACGCGTGTTCTGACGTATGGCCGGATGTCACCGGCGCTTGATCGAGTACACTTAATCTCATCTGTATCGCTCCGTTCCTAAAGTATATATGGTGAATATCTCGAATTTGTAAGACTCGCCGTCATCATACTAAAGTGAGCCCGAGAATACGAGCAGTTCGCTCGTGTGACCGTTTTCTTTTTTTCAGAAAATTGCAACGAGTTGTTGCCTGCTACGTATCCGCTTCTCTATAATGAACGAGAAGAAACTATTCTTTCATAGCGATTCACTCACGCATGATGGGGACATGCGAGTGAGGCGCGCCAACTACTTTTTCGGGGAAAAGGGGTAAAAAACATGAATCAGACACCAAACAAGCCTGACCAAGGCGGGACGTCATTCACGTCCAACGACTTTCTGAAATTCTTAATTCCTTCTTTGATCGGCCTCATGTTCTTCATCGTGCCCGTTCCGACCGAGGACGGATTTACGATTCCGGTCGCACTCTTGTCGAATCAGCTGATCGACCTCATCGGCGGGATCGTTCCGACGCTTGCCGTCATCATGATGGGCATCTCAGTGCTTGGATCATTATGGACGTATTTGGCTAAACCGGCGTTCATCCTAGAACGGCCACACTTCAATTCCCTGTTCAACGTCACACCGTTCTGGTTCGGGATGCGAGTCGTCGGTTTTATTGCCGGGGTGATGACGCTTCTCGTGATCGGACCGGAGATGATCACATCCGAATTCACTGGCGGACTCTTGCTGTATGATTTGATTCCGATTTTATTCGCGACGTTTTTATTTGCTGGGATGTTGCTCCCGCTCCTCTTGAACTTCGGTCTGCTCGAGTTTGTCGGGACGATGCTCATCAAAGTGATGCGCCCGCTCTTCAAACTTCCGGGCCGGGCCTCGCTCGACTCGCTCGCATCTTGGGTCGGGGACGCGACGATTGGGATTCTTTTGACGACGAAACAATATGAAAACGGCTACTACACGAAACGAGAAGCTGCCGTCATCGCCACGACGTTCTCCGTCGTCTCGATCACGTTCACCATCGTCATCTTGTCGTATATGGAGCTCGACGCTTACTTCCTGCAATACTACGGAGCGATTGTCTTATCAGGGATTGTCGCAGCGCTGATTATGCCTCGGATTTACCCATTGTCGAAAAAGGCTGATACACCGTACGAAGAAACTGAACTAAAACCGGAAGAACCGGTGCCGGCCAACGTGAAGATGCGGACGTGGGCGTTGCGCCAAGCGCTGTTGAAGTCGAAATCTAGCAAAGGTGCCGTCGCCACGTTCAAGGACGGTTTCCAAAACGTGCTCGACATGTGGCTCGGCATCTTGCCGGTCGTCATGGCCGTCGGGACGATTGCGCTCGTCATTGCAGAATATACGCCGCTCTTCACGATTCTCGGTAAACCGTTCGAACCGATTTTGATGTTGCTCCAAGTTCCTGAAGCCGAAGCGGCTGCTCAGACGATGGTCGTCGGGTTCGCCGATATGTTCTTACCGGCTGTCCTCGGGAGCGGGATCGAAAGTGAGCTGACGCGGTTCGTCATCGCCACTGTATCGGTCACGCAGCTCATCTTCATGTCGGAAGTCGGGGGACTGCTGCTCGGATCGAAACTGCCGATTTCATTCTTTGACCTCGTCCTCATTTTCTTACTCCGGACGTTTATCACGTTACCTATCATCGTCGGGATCGCCCACTTGGTCTTTTGACGCCCCAACGCCTCTTCTCGTAGTTTCCTGAGAAGAGGCGTTGTTTGTATACTAAAGAAAAAGGAGGTGCGTCATGGAGCATCATTACGCAGGTCAGCTCGAGGTTGCGAAAAAAGGCTATGCCGGGATCGTCGACCCTGTGGCTTATGTGAACGACCGCTATCACGGCCATTGGACGATCAAAACCGAAAAGCGGATTGAAGGAGTTCCGGCGCTCCTGCAAAAAACGTTCAACGGCGGCAAAAACAATTGTACGCTCACTTCGATGACGACCGTCTTTCGTTATTACCGTGACCAAGGCTATGACCAAATCCCTGAGGACGTGTTCAAGATTCAACAGGATGCCCGCGAGATCGCCCTCGCCCATCAGTTCAAAGACGAGAAAGGCACACCCCCGACCCGCATCGCGACAATCGTCACGAAACTGTGGGCCCACTATGGCTATGACGGGCGCGGTAGCTCGCGGTATCTATGGAAATGGTCGACGTTCGAGCGCGAACTCGCGGCCGACCGTCCCTTCATCTTGAATATGGCGAACGGGTTCTATAAAAATCACTCCGTGACCGGGATCGGGTACATCATCTTCCGCAAACCCGGCTTTCCCGACGTCATCTTGCTCGAGGTGCTTGATAATCGGGTACGTGACGTCCGTTATATCGATTTCAACGAGTTCAACTTTTGGGGCAGCATCACGCGCGTCCATCCGCCAAAGCTTGACGTTCAGGCAAAATAACGACGAGCGCTCGTCTCGATGGCTGCCCCGATTCGAATCAGATGGTCTCGCTTCGCGTACGAACCGTGATGGAGTCCGAATACGTCTCGACCGTTCCCGAGACCGACGAACACTTCGGATGGTTTGAAATGCAGTCCGACCATCGGGACACCGAGCGTCGTATGATAACCGAGCTCGAACCGGGCACTCGGATACGCCTCGATTCGCTCACTGTAAGTGAATCCTTCAAACGACGCGCAGTTGTCCCGCCCAAGGACAATCAGACGAGACGGGTTCACATAACGGATTGTCCGTTCCAGCAAATCGAGTGACGTCGGGTGCTCCATCCATTGTCGCCCCGTCCGCAACCGGCCCATCTGACGCCACGTCGCATATTTGAAGAAGTCGACATGGAGCGCGGATTCGTCATAAAATGAGCGCCCCATGCCCTCAAGCAACGCTTCCAGTTTCGCTCCATTCCGCTTGCCGAACCAACTCGTCGTCGCTCGTCCGGCCTCAAAATAGGCCGCGGCGTGTTCAAGCGTCGCTTCGTACGCCCTTTCGTCTTGAAGATAGGCATCGAGCGATTGGTCACGCCAATAAAATTTTTGCGACTCCCCGCTTCTGACGTTACCGTCCCGTTCGAAAAACTCGCCGCGCGACGGGTTTGTCCCGACGGTGAGCCATTGTTCCTCCGTCGGTCGCCCGTACCATAGAACCGGGGACGCCCCATCAATCAGCTCTGCCTGAAACGACGACGTCATGAGCGCTTGTTGAAATCGTATCGCGTCTTGCAATAGCAAACGTGCCTGCTCCATCGTGCCACATCCTCTCTACTCGGTCGTTTCCCGCTTTCAGGCACCTCTAAAATGCGTTATAGTGAGAGGACGAAGCCAAAAAAGGACGTGGATCTATGCGTATCAACAAATTTATCAGTGAATCCGGCAAGGCGTCCCGCCGCCAAGCCGACCGCCTCATCGAAGAAGGACGGGTAACCATCAACGGGAAGAAAGCGAAAATCGGCGACCAAGTGAACCCAGGAGACGAAGTGCTCGTCAACGGTTCGGCCGCCCGTGTCGCGCGAAACAACGTCTATATCGCCGTCCATAAACCGGTCGGCATCACGAGCACGACCGAGAAGAAGGTCAAAGGCAACTTGGTCGACCTCGTCAACCACCCGCTCCGCATCTTCAATATCGGCCGTCTCGATAAAGACTCGGAAGGGCTCATCTTGATGACGAACGACGGTGATATCGTCAACGAGATTCTTCGCGCCGAGGGCGAGCACGAGAAAGAATACATCGTCTCGGTCGATAAGCCGATTACCCCGGAGTTCGTCGAACAGATGGAAGCCGGCGTCAAAATTCTCGGCCAGAAGACGTTGCCGTGTAAAGTCCACCAACTGTCGAAGTTCGATTTCAACATCACGCTTACGCAAGGACTCAACCGCCAAATCCGTCGCATGTGTGAAGTGCTCGGCTACGAGGTATACCGTCTTCAACGCGTGCGTGTCATGAACGTCACGCTCGGTAAGCTCCCGCCAGGACAATGGCGCGACCTATCGAAGAAAGAGCGCGAACAGTTGTTCCGCGAATTGAATTACGAACCGAAAGAATGGTATTGAAAAGCAGCCTGAGACATCTCGGGCTGCTTTATTCTGGTCGGAGCGATGCGACATGGTCGGTCTCACGACGGATGAAACGTTTGAGCTGGGCGCTCAGATCATCGAGCTGCCCCATCGTCGTCTCGAACAAGAAGGACGCGTTCATGTCTCCCCCATCGCCTTTCATTTGTTCGACCACGGCGTTGACTTGCACGGTCCCTCTCGCATTCGCCAGTTCGAACGTCAAGGAGACGTGGACGAGCGGAACATTGAGTCTCCACGTCTGGGGCGACTTCCCGTTCCGGGCATTGAACGCCCGTAACGTGGAGACGAGTGATTCGATGTCGGCGTCTGTGACATATTCGTCCACCGTGACCTCGCACCATTTCCCTTTCAGCGTCAATACGACTTCCATTTCCAACACGTCTTCCCAAATCCGTCTCAGTTTGAACTGTTCCACCATAGCCATCCCTCACTCTCTCATTTCGACTATATCATGTCGTTTCAACGAAATCCGTCAACATTTCGCCAAAACGGGAATAGTCCTATACAGATGATTTCGTAATGAAAAGAGGTGAATCGTCATGAATGGCGCCTTGTTCCCACGCACCTCGGTCGGCAAGTGGTCGATTATCCTCATCGGCTTGTTCCTCGCCATGTACGTGCCGTTCCTCCTGCTCGATAACTTCGATACGACCTTCCACTCGACGCTTTGGAGCGACAACGCCGCGAACATGCTACGGCTCAGCTACATGACCACATTCTTCGTCCTTGGGCTCGGAGCGTTCGTGACCGGATGGTGGGCCATCTTGAAACAAAAAGAGTACGCCGTGCTCGTCTTCTTCGCGGCCGTTCTCGGCTCCGGACTGTTCGTTTTATTGGTCATGGAGCTCCTCGGTATCCTCGAGTAGAAGGCAAAACAAGGAGTTCGCTGCGGCGAACTCCTTGTTTCATATGTCCTTATTTGGCGACGACGTGTTTCATCTGACTCGCGCGACCTTTCGCGTCCTCGATGTGGACCGAGAGGCGCTATTTTAGGAAACGCTCAATTTGTCTATCTCTAATATGGTTTTTTCGAAAAATAATATGAAAAAGGTCAGAGGAGTTTCCTCTGACCTGGACAAATGATTTTTCTTATTTGGCCGTGACACCACCGTCGACGGGTAGTTCGATTCCGGTGATGTGGTTCGCCTCGTCCGATGCAAGGAACAAGACAGCCGCAGCCACTTCCCCCGCCTGACCGAGATTCGGCAAAGCGATTTGATTCAGGAAATGCTGTTTATAGTCCGGGTGCTCCATGTGCGGCGCACTCATCGGTGTCACGATATAGCCCGGATGGACCGAGTTGACGCGAATGTTGTGCTTGCCGTAATCGACGGCTGCCGCTTTCGTGAGCGACCGGACGGCTCCTTTCGAGGCCGTATAGGCACCGGCACCGGCCATACCTGTGAGCGCTGAGATGGACGAGATGTTGATGATCGACCCGCCGCCGTTTTGCTCCATGAGTGGAATCGCATATTGCGTTCCGAGCATGACGCCATCGATATTGATTCGATACGTCCGCGCCCAGTCGTCCTCGGTCTGTTCCAAGAACGGTTTTGCAAGCGCGATGCCCGCATTGTTGACGAGAATATCAAGCTTCCCGCACACCGATTGCACTTCATCATAAATTCTTTCCCAATCACTGCGCGAAGTGACGTCGTGCTGAAGTGCGAGCGCCTCTCCTCCGTTCGCCCGGATCGTTTCGACGACACGTGTCACCGCGTCTACATTGATGTCTGTCGCGACAACCGTCGCTCCTTCGCGTGCGAACAGTTTGGCCGTTTCTTCACCCATACCGCTGCCTGCCCCCGTAATGACCGCTACTTTCCCCGTTAACCGCATTGTTCCAGCTCCAATCTTAAATTATGATAGTCTAACTATCATAATAGTAGTCGATGCACATTCGATTCTCAACGAAACTGCTTCAAAGCGTTATAATGACAAGAGAACAAAGAGGTGATGATATGAGTAAACGTCAACAAAACAAAGAAGAACGATTAAATCGCATCATCAGTCAGGCTGAAACCCTGTTTCTTAAAGACGGATTCGAGCGCGTCCAAATGCAGGATATCGCTGATGCCGCCGAAATCGGGGTCGCGACACTGTTTCGCTATTTCCCGAAAAAAGATCAATTGATTGTCGCAGCGGCTGTCCGTAACTTGGCACCGACGCTCGACGCGTTCAAGGAATTGACGAGCCGGACGGGAGATGCGTACTCGCGACTCGAGGCGATCATTGACTACTTGCTCGACCAACAAATGAAGCGGACAAGCCACTCTCGCTTCCGTGAGGCGTTCGAGAGTTATGCCTCGTTCGTCGTAAGTCCCCTTCCCGGAATCGATAACTACATCGGACTACAGCGCGAGATCATGGAGACGCTCGAACCGCTCATTGAGCATGGGAAGACGGACGGCTCGCTTCGAGGCGACATCGATGTGAAAACGACCGTCGTCACCATCATCAACGCGTTCGGGACGTTCGGCAACAATATCATTTTGAAGTCTCACATCAGTTATTTAGAGGACGATATCGAGCCATTGATCCAACAACGGGTGTTGCGAGAGATGCTCTTGTCGTATGTGCGCTCATAACAAAAGCCCCTTCGCGTGAAGGGGCTTTATTCATGTAGCTCGAGTGGCAGACCGTCTGGGTCGAAGAAGAACGTCATCTTCTCGCCCGTGAACGTGTCATGCCGAATCGGTTCCGTCGTGACACCGTGCGTATTCAGTTCAGCGACGACCGACTCGATGTCGTCGACTTTAAAGGCGAGATGACGGAGCCCACACGCCTCCGGGAAGCTCGGCCGTTTCGGGCTATCCGGTTTGATGAACAACTCGAGCTCGTACGCGCCGAGCCGCAGGTCGATCTTGTGATCGCCTTTGTCCGGACGATGATGCTCGCGGATGACGTCGAAACCGAGGATATCGATGTAGAACCGCTTCGCCTCGTCATAGTTCGAGGCGATAATCGCCACGTGATGGATTGTATGTAACTCCATAAAAATCCCCCATATACAAAAAAATGAGCACCTCTCACTAGAGGTGCTCTCGAAAAGTCTACCGCGTCGAACCACGCTCCACAACGTGCTCCCGAAGGAATGTCCGCCGTCTTACATAGACCAGCTCATCGCATGTACTCAACTATATGCGAATCCGGCCCCCGCGTCAATCTTTTGTTTGAATCGGGTTGACATCTTCCTAAAAATTAGGATAATCAATAGTGTTAGCACTCTTATTGACAGAGTGCCAAAATCGAACAAATAAAAAGGAGAACGATCATGACAAAGAAACAGTTTCAAGCCGAATCGAAACGAATTTTAGAGTTGATGGTCCACTCAATCTATACGCATAAGGACATCTTCCTCCGTGAGCTCATCTCGAATGCGAGTGACGCCATCGACAAGATGTATTACCGGGCCTTATCAGATGAGGCGATCGACTTCAACAAGGACCACTACTTCATTAAAATCGAACTCGATAAAGACGCCCGCACGATAACCATCCGCGACACCGGAATCGGGATGACGGACGACGAGCTCGAGTCGAACCTTGGGATTATTGCCAAGAGCGGCTCGCTCGCGATGAAGCAGGCGACGAAGATGGAAGAAGACCACAGCCTCATCGGTCAGTTCGGTGTCGGCTTCTACTCGGCGTTCATGGTCGCCGACCGTGTGACGGTCCGCACCCGCTCGGTCGACAGCGAACAAGGCTACTTGTGGGAGTCGGAAGGCACGGACGGCTATACGATTGAGCCGACGGATAAAACCGACATCGGGACTGAGATCACGTTGCACGTGAAAGCCGACACGGACGACGAGACGTACTCATCATTCCTCGAAGAGTACGAGATCCGTTCGCTCATCAAGAAGCATTCGGACTTCATCCGCTATCCGATCAAGCTCGACGTGACGAAGCACCGTCAAAAAGACGACTCAGAAGAGTACGAGGACTATATCGAAGAAGAGACGGTCAACAGCATGGTTCCGATTTGGCGCAAACGGAAGAGCGAACTCTCGGACGAGGACTACAAGGCGTTCTATCACGAGAAGCGCTACGGCTTCGACGAGCCGCTCAAGCATCTCCACTTGAACGTCGACGGCACGATCCGGTATCAGTCGATCCTCTACATCCCATCAACGGTCCCGTTCGACTATTACACGAAAGAGTTCGAGAAAGGACTCGAGCTATATTCAAACGGCGTCTTGATCATGGAGAAGTCGCCTGACCTGCTCCCGGACTATTTCGGTTTCGTCAAAGGGATGGTCGACTCGGAAGACCTATCGCTCAACATTTCCCGGGAGATGCTGCAACAGGACCGCCAACTTCGCGTCATCGCGAAAAACGTAAAGTCGAAAATCAAAGGCATGCTCGAGAAGATGCTCCAAAACGAGCGCGAGGATTACGAGACGTTCTTCGAGTCGTTCGGCCGTCAGCTCAAGTTCGGCGTCTACGATCAGTTCGGTGCCGCCAAGGACGAGTTGAAAGACTTGCTCCTGTTCCACTCATCGAACGAGAACAAGCTCGCCACGCTCAAAGAATACGTCGAGCGCATGAAAGACGACCAGAAGTACATCTATTACGCGACGGGTGAATCGATTCACCGCATCGACCTTCTCCCTCAGGCGGAACGCTTGAAAGAAGAAGGGTTCGAGATTCTCTACTTCACCGAAGAAATCGACGAATTCGCGATCAAGATGCTCCAGTCGTATGACGACAAAGAGTTCAAGTCGATCGCGAGCGGTGACCTCGGTCTCGATGACGAGGCGGCCAAGTCGCTCAATGAGGACAACAAGGACTTGTTCGCCTTCATGAAACAAGAACTAGGCGACCGCGTCAAAGAAGTGCGCGCATCGACACGTCTCAAATCACATCCGGTCTGCTTGACGGTCGCCGGTGACGTCTCAATCGAGATGGAGAAGATTTTGAACACGATGCCGAACGGCGGCGGTATGAAAGCTGAAAAAGTGCTTGAAGTGAACGCCGATCACGCCATCTTCCAGACGTTACAGCGCATCTATAAGGAAGATGAAGCGAAAGCGAAACAGTATACCGATTTGCTCTATCAGCAGGCGCTCCTTATCGAAGGGCTACCGATTGAAGACCCGGTCGCCTATTCGAATGCGGTGTGTGCGTTGATGGCAGAATAATGGAAAGACAGAGGGCGACCTCTGTCTTTTTCGTTTATTCAGTGAGAGACGTGATACAATTTATATAGATGAATTTTTTGGGGATGAGGTGTCGTATGCTGTTCGAAAAAAATAAATTGTACAAACGTTCGGAACTCCATGATCGGTATGGCGGAAGTCGACAACGAGGGATTAGTACACCCAACAAACATAAACTTATCTTTATATTCGATAGTGGAATGGACGAAGAGTTTGGATACAAAAATGGTTGGAACGAAGATGATGGCCTCTATTATTACAGCGGAGAAGGACAGGAAGGAAATCAATCGTTCTCGTTCGGCAACAAAGCGCTCCTTAACCATGTAGAGAACGGCGAAGACGTTTATTTATTTGAATCACTCGGACGAGGGACTTATCGCTTTGTCGATCAACTCATTTTAATTGGATTCGATATTCAATTTGGAATTGATAAATATCATAATCAACGAGAAGTCATCGTCTTTGCTTTTGAACCGTTACACGTGATTCAGGAAGAGGCCCATCAATTCTCATCGACGATGCGTTATAAACCGATTGAAGAGTTAGAGGAAATTGCATCACGCGATCCCAAACGAGCCACCGGCTTAAGTATGTCCGCACGAAAGCTACAAGTTCGCGAACAAACAGCAGCGCTTCTTTATTATGTGCTGGCTCGTGCCAATAACTGTTGCGAAGCTTGTGGGCAACCTGCTCCGTTTGAAACGGAAAACGGACCTTATCTCGAGCTCCACTCGCTCTATAAAGAATCCGATGATGGCTTATCGCAACCGGATCAAGTCGTAGCAGTTTGTCCGAACTGTCACGCTCGCCTGCATAAAGGTATAGACAGAGTAGAATTTAATCAACATATCATCAATAAGATTCAACAACCTTAATCTGCTTTAGATTGAGGTTTTTTATTTGTAATTGATAATGTGACGATTTATTACGAGAATCATGTGTTCATTTCTTCAGCAAATCTATATCTATGAGTAAGGTTTTATTTTTTTTGCATAGGTTATTGAAAACAAACTCACATTTATATTGTAACCGTTTTCTTCCCTTTTACCATGCGTATTATCCATTTACCGTTGATATATCAACTTTTTACCAAGCATGCAAACGCCTTGACATTTTTGGCGGGTTATATGAAGTTAGTATTACATTATAATTATTCTAGTAGAGACGAAAGTCCACTAGAGTAAAAAACCAAGGAGGACATATCCCATGTCATTAATCGGCAAAGAAATCTTACCTTTCAAAGCACAAGCATTCCAAACAGGTGAATTCCTCGAAGTATCAGACAACGACTTCAAAGGTCAATGGAGCGTCGTTTGCTTCTACCCAGCTGACTTCACATTCGTCTGCCCGACTGAACTTGAAGATCTTCAAAACGAATACGCGACACTTAAAAACCTCGGCGTCGAAGTCTACTCAGTATCGACTGACACACACTTCACGCACAAAGCATGGCACGAAACATCAGAGAAAATCGGTAAAATCGAGTACATCATGATTGGTGACCCATCACACACAATCTCACGTAACTTCGACGTCTTGAACGAAGAAGATGGCCTTGCTGACCGCGGTACGTTCATCATCGACCCAGACGGCGTCATCCAAACAGTTGAAATCAACGCAGGCGGCATCGGCCGTGACGCGAGCACACTCGTTAACAAAGTCAAAGCGGCACAATACGTCCGCAACAACCCAGGCGAAGTTTGCCCGGCTAAATGGGAAGAAGGATCTGCAACACTTCGCCCGAGCCTCGACCTCGTCGGCAAGTTGTAAGGAGCGGATTTCATGTTAGAAGCAGATATTAAACAACAGTTGGACCAATATCTCCAGCTCATGGAGGGCGATGTCGTCCTCCGTGTCAGCGCTGGAGACGACGCGGTCTCAAAAGAGATGCTCGACCTCGTGAACGAACTCGCGAGCATGTCGTCACGCATCTCGGTCGAGAACGTCACGCTCGAACGCACACCGAGCTTCAGCGTGAACCGTCCGTCTGAAGAGACAGGGATCGTCTTCGCAGGGATCCCGCTCGGTCACGAATTCACGTCACTCGTCCTCGCATTGCTCCAAGTGAGCGGCCGGGCGCCGAAAGTGGACGCGGATGCGATCAAACAGATTCAAAACATTCAAGGCACGTACCACTTCGAATCGTATATCAGCCTCAGCTGCCACAACTGCCCGGACGTCGTCCAGGCACTCAACGTCATGAGCGTCCTCAACCCGAACATCTCACACACGATGATCGACGGTGGCGCGTTCAAGGCAGAAGTGGAAGCGAAAGAGATCATGGCTGTCCCGACCGTCTTCTTGAACAGTGAGGCGTTTGGCAACGGACGCATGTCACTTGAAGAGATTTTGGCGAAACTCGGAACTGGTCCTGACGCTTCGGCATTTGAAAACAAAGACCCGTATGACGTTCTTGTCATCGGTGGCGGCCCAGCTGGTGCGAGCGCAGCGGTTTACGCGGCTCGTAAAGGTATCCGGACCGGTATCGTCGCGGAACGCTTCGGTGGTCAAGTGATGGACACGATGGGGATTGAGAACTTCATCGGCACATCTTACACGGAAGGCCCGAAACTCGTCGCGAGCTTGGAAGAGCACGTGAAAGAGTACGGCATCGACGTCATGAACCTCCAGCGCGCGAAGCGCCTCGAGAAGAAAGACCTCGTCGAAGTCGAACTTGAGAACGGTGCCGTCTTGAAGAGTAAGAGCGTTATCCTGTCGACTGGTGCACGCTGGCGCAACGTCAACGTCCCAGGTGAAGCTGAGTTCAAAAACAAAGGTGTCGCCTACTGCCCGCACTGTGACGGCCCGCTCTTCGAAGGCAAGCGCGTCGCAGTCATCGGTGGCGGCAACTCTGGAATTGAAGCAGCGATTGACCTCGCTGGAATCGTCAAACACGTGACGGTGCTCGAGTTCGCTTCTGAACTCAAAGCCGACCAAGTGCTTCAAGACCGTCTCCACAGCCTCCCGAACGTGACCGTCGTCACGAACGCACAGACGACAGAAATCACGGGTACGGACAAAGTGAACGGCATCTCGTACTTGTCGCGTGAGACGAACGAGACGCATCACGTCGAACTCGAAGGCGTCTTCGTCCAAATCGGACTCGTCCCGAACACGGACTGGCTCGACTCGGTCGAACGCAACAACTTCGGTGAGATCGTCGTCGACCGTCATGGCGCCACGAACGTCCCAGGTGTGTTCGCAGCAGGCGACTGCACGAACAGCGCCTACAAACAAATCATCATCTCGATGGGATCTGGTGCGACTGCCGCACTCGGTGCTTTCGATTATATGATTCGCAACTAATAGGAAACGCGTCCTCACATTTGAGGACGCGTTTTTATAATGTCTCCCGAGTCTGGTAGAAACAAGATTTTGTCTCCAGAATCGATTTCAAACAAGTAGACGCGATTCGGTCGAAATGGGCTCCATCCCCTGTCCGATACACCGAGATCATTCACATATGTCACGTTCTTGTGTTCTCTTTTCAAAGTATGTTCCGCCTCGGCGACTGAATAACTCGGCAACCCAAAGTAAATCGCTCCAGCAATCAATAATGAAAAGATGACTCCCATTCTTATCCGATATCGGTTTTCTAAACTCTTTAGGCCAATCAACGCCACGATAATCATACTGGTCGCCGTTCCAAACGCCGCCGAGTTTCCATACCAAGCCTCATTGACGAACATCATTCCTCCAATGGCCAATATCCCGAACATCCACCACCACTTCATCCCCATCACCTCATGTCAATTATCCCAAAAACAGGAAAATAGGCAACTCCATTTTAATTAACTCCGACCGATTCAAACGTTTGATTCCCCGGGAAAGTGGAATATCGGACAAGAGAACGGATTTTGAATGAGGAGGCATTTCATGAACATCCCAACCATCAAACTACATGACGGCTACGAGATTCCGGCCATCGGGCTCGGCACCGTTTATTTACGAGGCGAACCTGGCGTCGACGCGATCACGAGCGCTATCCGCAACGGCTATCGTCTCATCGATTCGGCAATTCGCTATGACAATGAAGGAACGGTCGGCGAGGCCATTCGCCAATCCGGCATCCCGCGCGAGCAACTGTTTTTGACGTCCAAGCTTCGCGCCCAATACTTCGACTACGACGATGCGCTCGAGATGATTCGTGAGTCGCTTTATCGGGCGAATCTCGACTATTGGGACTTGTTCTTGTTGCATTGGCCGAACCCGAAACAAGACAAATACGTCGAGGCGTGGCGTGCCCTTATCCAAGCGAAAGAGAACGGGTGGATCCGCTCCATCGGAGTCTCGAACTTTATGCCCGAGCATCTCGACCGTTTGATTGAGGAGACGGGTGAGACACCGGTCATCAACCAAATCGAGCTCCACCCATACTTTTCCCAAGTGGAACAGCGTCAGGCTGACAAAGAGCGAGGAATCATTACCGAAGCATGGAGTCCGTTGAGCCGAGCCCGGACCGTCACGCATGACGAGACAATCGCGGAACTAGCAAGACAAAAAGGCAAGACCGTGTCCCAAGTCATTCTGCGTTGGCACGTCCAACTCGGTGTCATCCCGCTCCCGCGTTCGTCGAGCGAGTTGCACCAAAAAGAGAACCTCGACGTCTTCAACTTCGAATTGACCGAGGACGAGATGGAGACGCTCAACGCCCTGACGAAGCCAGACGGCCGCATCGATAATCAAGACCCAAGAGAATACGAGGAATACTAAAAAAGATTGAGCCGTCTGGGCTCAATCTTTTCTCGTTAAAACGCCGGAATCGCCGTTTCTTCGTAATTTTCATCCAAGAACGCACGAACTTCGTCACTTGTGAGTGCTTCGCCGAGTTTCTGGATGGCTTCTTCATCTTTGTTGTCTTCACGAGCAACAAGCGTGATGGCGAAGTCGTTCTCGACACCTTCCGTCAAGAGCGCATCGCTCTTCGGCGTCAAGCCGAGTGGAGCCGCATAGGCCGGCGTCATGAGGACCGCATCGACATCATCGTACGCACGCGCGAGCATGAGCAAATCGACTTCCTCGAACTTGAGGTTCTCTTCGGGTTTTCTGTGATATCTGCTTGCGTGTAATACGAACCGTTCTTCTCACCGAGCTTAATCACATCGTGTTGCGCGAGCAATGAGAGCGAGCGGTCGATGTTCGACACGTCGTTCGCGATGGCGATGGTCGCGCCTTCCGGGATGTCGCCCATGTTGTCATACTCTTTCGAGTAGACACCGTAGTTGGCGAAGTAAATCGGTTCGATTGGGACGAGGTTGGCGTCATTGCTGCGGTTGAACTCTTCCATGTACGGGACGTGTTGGAAGAAGTTCGCGTCGACTTCTTTTGCTACGAGCGCCGTGTTCGGTTGGACGTTGTCACCGAGGACGACGATTTCGAGCTCGATGTTGTCTTCTGCGAGTTGCTCTTTCGCGATTTCAAGCATATCCGTCATCGGTGGGATGAGCGATGCGACTTTGAGCGTCTGCGGCTCGTTTGACGGGGCTTCCGTCGTGTTCGTTTCTGAATCGTTCCCACACGCCGCGAGGACGAGTGTGAGTGAGGCGAAAAGCGCCATTAATTTTTTCATAAGTTTTCCTTCTTTCTGTAGGTAATTAGCGTTTGTCGATGAGCCGAGCCACCGTTGTACCGGTGAACTGAATCATCTGGACGAAGACGAGCATGATCAAAATCATGTACATCATCAGCTCCGTCTTGAACTGTTGATAACCGTAGCGGATGGCAAAGTCGCCGATGCCACCGCCCCCGACCACCCCCATGATGGTCGAGTACGAGATGAAGCTAATGATTGATGTCGTCAGCCCGAGGACGAGACCGGAACGGGCCTCGACGTATAAGAACTTGAAGATGACGTCTTTGATGGACGCCCCCATCGACACGGCCGCCTCGACGACGCCGCGCGGGACGTCAAGGAGTGACTGCTCGACGAGTCGCGAGTAATGGGCGATGGCGATGATGGCGAGCGGCACGGTTGCCGCCGCCGTCCCGATGGCCGTTCCGATGATGAGCCGCGTAAATGGAATCAAAAACACGACGAGTAACAGGAACGGGAACGAGCGGACGATATTGACGATCAAGTTGAGCACGGAGAAGACGGCCCGATTCTCGAGCAGTTGTCCTTTTCGTGACAAATAGAGCCACGTCCCGAGCGGCAGACCGAGGAGGACGGCCGCGAGAATCGAGACGCCGACCATGATGAACGTCTCCCCGATCGATTGCCAAATCTCAGTCTGATATTGCAGGAGCACCTCAGGCATGTGGTTCACCTGCCTTCTTCAGTTGATCGACGAACCAGGACGGATTGTCGTCGATGTCTGCGACCCCGCTCGGAATGACGTCAATCGTCTCATACACCGAACCGTCCGTCATGACGGTCACGCGGTCGCACACTTGTTTGATGACGTCCATCTCATGCGTCACGATGACGATGGTGACGCCGAGCCGCTCGTTAATCGACTTCAACACGCCGAGCACTTCGGCCGTCGTGTTCGGGTCGAGCGACGACGTCGGCTCATCACATAACAAGACGTGCGGTTCGTTCGCGAGTGCCCGGGCGATGGCGACGCGCTGTTTTTGACCACCGCTTAGTTGCGCCGGATACTTGTCTTTGAACGACTCGAGCCCGACGAAACGAAGGCACTCGAGTACCCGGGCCTCATGCGTCGAGCGCGGTCGACCGGCCAATTTCAGCGAGGCTGCCACGTTGTCATAGACGCTCTTGTTCGCGACGAGATTGAACTGTTGGAAAATCATGCCGATGACGTGGCGCTTCTCGCGTAGCTGTCGATTCGACAGGCCCGTCAATTCGTCCCCATCGATCGTGACTTGCCCTGTATCCGGTGTCTCGAGCAGGTTCATCAACCGGAGCAACGTCGACTTACCGGCCCCGCTCGCGCCGATGATGCCATATACCTCGCCACGCTCGATCTGAAGCGAGACGTCACGGACGGCTAAGTCGCGGCCGAACTGTTTGCTGACATTCGTTAACGTGATCATAGACGGTTCCTTTCTCTCATGGGAAAACTGGGTCAACCTCGTACCCCATTTTAGCGAACTAAAGAAAACTTGTCAGGTGAGGTGCTTCACAAAAAAAAGAACCGCACGGTGACGGCTCACTTCAGCGGATGCTGTTTGAAATGGTCGGCGATATGACGGTGCATCGATTCACGGTTCTCGGCAAAGATGCGATGCCGATGGCCGTTCCCCCCTGATGGATGGGGGAATCCGCTCACGACGCGCTCCGGCGCGATGATGCCCTTGTCGACGAGCGTCTCGACGGCCCGACGGACGTTGATGCCCATCGGCAAGATGAGCGCATCCTCGAGGACGGCCATCTCGTCGGCGAAGCTGCCTTCGACATAAGACCGGAACAAGTCCGTCTTCAACATGTCTGGACTCGACCCGTTGTAGTTCTTCCCTTTATAGAAGACGGGATAGGGCAACACCGCCGTGTTCTGCACAAGATGGTTCGCCTCGCCAAATAAGTCGAGCGTCGTCGGGAGACCGAGGTGACGATGCAACTCCAAGTCGTCGAGCATCGTCACCAAGTTCTTGCGGATCGGTCCCGAGAAACTGCCCCGTTGCTTGACGGCTCGGAGCGCTTCCTCGTCGGGCGCGTCCGCCAAATCGCGGATGGCCTCGAATGATTGCCGCATTTGATACAGTCCTGGCGTAATCCCTGCGATGACGACTTTGGCGTTCGGATTGATGTATTCGAACGGAGCGTAATAGATTGTAAGTTGCTTGTTCGGGTCCTCCTCGAGTAAGAACGGTTCACTCTTCAGTGTCGCTTCCTCCAGGTCGGGCAGTTCGAGAATATGTTGTTTATAGCGTTGAAACAAGTCAGTACGTGTCGGCATGAAAGTCCCTCCTCTGTTTTTCTGTTCCCTAAATCAGTAAATCTTATTGGAGGATGACGATCTCGTTTGCGCATTGACGCGACACATCGGCTTTTGTATAGTTAGGAACGACAAAAACGAATAGGAGTGACCAATTTGACTCCAACAGAACCGACGACACGACTCCTCGATCTCCTAAGCGAGCGTCACGACCAAATCCGTCGCATCAGCGAACGGGCTTGGAACGAGCAACACGATATCTACATCTCCAACTCCGAATGGTACGTGCTCGCCCGCATCTATAAGACGAAGCCGACCATTGCCGAAGTGACACGCAACGTCCACATCTCCCGCCAAGCGATTCATAAGCTCATCAAGAACTTGAAGATGAAAGAACTCGTCACGGTGACCGATCATCCGACGAGCCGAAAAGACAAATGTATCGCATTGACCGAACTCGGGGTCCGTTGCTACGAACAGAACGAGGCACTGAAAGCTGAACTCGAACAAAAAATCGCCGAATCACTCGGTGACGACGCGTTCCGTCAACTGAAAATGTTGTTGAAGGCCGACTGGAATTTGTAATCTCTCCTAACGATTGGGAGGGATTTTTTTGTCTCATATCTCACCTCAAATGTCAACCGAGTTGACATTTCGTGTCATGAACTACTATACTTGATGAAAGGAAGAGGTGATCGATTTGTTCAAAACTGGTGATTTAATCATCTATTCGACCCACGGAGTTTGCCGCATTGACGACATTTCCGACATGACGGTCGCGGGTGAGACGAAGTCGTACTATACGCTCCATCCCATCAACAACGCACAGAAGTTGCAAATCAGTATCCCCGTCGATAGTGATAAAGTGATGATGTTGACGCTCCTTGAAGCGAAAGAAGCAAAAGAGATCCTCGAATCGTTCCGCTCGCCGGGTGTCGAATGGAATCCCCATCCGAACAACCGCAATCGCGAATTCTTGAACGTCGTACACTCGGGTAACCGTCACGACATCGCTCAAGTCATCAACACGCTTGCTCGCCGCCAAAGCGAAGCTATCTTGTTGAACAAAAAGTTATATGAACAGGACCGTAAGATTCTAGAGAACGCTAAAACGATCCTCGTGAAAGAACTTTCGCTCGCGCTTGAATTGTCGGAAGAAATTATCGATCAACAAATTGCTGCTTATTTGAGCGAAGAACCTGTCGCCACTACTTGATTGGCCCCTTCCGTGCGAAGAGGTCTTTTTTTTATGCAAAAATCAAAAAGAAAAAGCGAGAATATTTTCATATCCTCGCCTGAACTCGCTTAATTGTGGACGACGCCTTTTTCTTTCAAGCCGAGCGCCATCGCTGTCGATTCGTGAATCGTCTTGAACAATTCCGGGTGATCGGAGAGTGAGACGCCATAAGACGGCACCATCTCTTTGATTTTCGGTTCCCATTCCGGCATCCGGTTCGGGAAACACTGCTCGAGCACTTTTAACATGACGTGCACGGCCGTCGAGGCTCCCGGTGACGCACCGAGCAGCGCTGCGACCGATCCGTCTTCGGCGCTGACGACTTCCGTCCCGAACTGGAGCGTCCCTTTGCCATCCGGCGTGTCTTTAATGACTTGGACTCGTTGTCCGGCGACGACGATTTCCCACTCCTCGTTCTTCGCGGTCGGGATGAATTCGCGGAGCTCGTCCATCCGTTTGTCATGCGACAAGAGCACCTGTTCAATCAAATATTTTGTGAGCGGCATCTCTTTCGCCCCGGCCGCGAGCATCGTCACGACGTTGTACGGTTTGACCGATTGGATGAGATCGAGGTTTGAGCCCGTCTTCAAGAACTTCGGCGTAAAGCCGGCGAACGGTCCGAACAACAACTCTTTGCGCCCTTCGATGAAGCGCGTGTCGAGGTGCGGCACAGACATCGGCGGTGCGCCGACTTTCGCTTTGCCGTATACTTTCGCGTTGTGCTGTTCGATGACGTCACGGTTCTTACAGACGAGGAACAGACCACTGACCGGGAATCCGCCGATATGCTTCGACTCCGGGATGCCCGTCTTTTGAAGGAGCGGCAGGCTGCCGCCACCGCCGCCGATAAACAGGAACGGCGCCGTGTGCGTCTCGATCGTGTTCGCCTCGATGTCTTTCACTTTCACTTCCCACAAGCCGTTCGCCAACCGTTTGACGTCCTCGACGCTATGCTTGTAATTGACCTCGACGCCTTGGCCGATCAAATGGTCAAACAGCATCCGTGTGAGCGCACCGAAGTTGACATCGGTACCTGAATCGATTTTCGTCGCCGCGATCGGCTCATCGACGGAACGTCCTTCCATGACGATCGGCATCCAGTCACGGAGTTGTTCTGGGTCATCCGATAAAACCATCCCTTCAAATAACGGATTATTTGTTAGCGCTTCCAAACGTTTTTTCAAAAAGCGGACATCGTTCTCGCCTTGGACCATACTCATATGTGGAATCGAACGGATGAACGCTTCCGGATTTTGAATCAAACCTTTATTGACGAGATGCGCCCAAAACTGACGCGAGATTTGGAACTGCTCGTTCACGTTGATCGCTTTCGAGATGTCGAGCGTGCCATCCGGCTTCTCAGTCGTATAGTTCAACTCACAGAGGGCCGCATGTCCCGTCCCGGCGTTGTTCCATTCGTTCGAACTCTCTTCCCCTGCACTTTCGAGCTTCTCAAACACTTTGACTTCCCACTCTGGTACGAGCTCTTTAAAGAGCGACCCGAGCGTCGCACTCATGATGCCTGCACCAATCAAAATGACGTCTGTTCTCTTTTGAACACTGCTCATGAAAACCCCATCCTTCTCCCCTGGATTTGTGTATGAGACGATTCGGTAAATCCCCATTCGCCGACTCGCCCCGTTTATAATTGTTATATTGATTATAACGCTTTTGTGATGTTTGATAAGGGTTAAGTACAGAAAACTTTTAGAGATTCTAACGAAGTCATCTCGCGGAACTAGAGATGTTATGATGAATACAATCAATACTTAAGAGAATGAGGTAGCTATGATGAAAATGAAAGTAAAAGTAGTTGCAGCAGTGATTGAAAATGAAAATCAAGAAATTCTCTGCGCCCTTCGCTCAACGAATATGATGATTCCAAACATGTGGGAGTTTCCTGGTGGAAAAGTTGAAGACGGTGAGAATTTGCAAGAAGCACTTGAACGTGAGATTTCTGAAGAGTTAGCTTGTGAAATCACTGCGCACGAAGTGATTAATGAACATGTACATGAATATGAAACGTTCATCATTCAATTGATTTCATTGCGTGCTGAGTTAAAATCAGGAACGCCTACCGCGACAGAACACGATGCGTTAATTTGGTTAAAACGCGATAACTTACATTCCCTTGTGTGGGCCCCAGCAGATATTCCTGCCGTCAACGACGTCATCAATCAAACGACAAAAGCCGAGAACGTGTAACCATCACGTCTCGGCTTTTATTAATGCGTTTGTTCGTGTAAGTAGTCGTAAATTTGTTGATCAACACGTTCTTGGAGGAGTAAGTTCATCGTAACAACAGACAATTCCTGTCCGTCTTGATTCAGCATTGTCGTATCTTGAACAGATTCGCGATCCGGTTTGACTTCCCCCAAATAGTAGAAATCTCCGCCTTCATCATCATCCTTTTTCACAAAGAGATGAATATCGATTTCTCTTTCCTGTGCTTCAATGATTTTACGTACTTCTTCCGATTTTGTCGTTCTTCTGCTTCTCGTATACCAATGAAACACTTCTGGATTAATAAAGGAGTCTCCATAATTGACGCTAGCTTCAACGTCTTCACCCTTATGGTATGTGACAAAAATCGGACAAGTTTGATGTTTTATTTTGTAGCCATACATCGTCGATTGTTCTTCTTTATCCCAATTTAATAGGCGGCAAGCATCTTTCCTCGTGTACTTTTCAAGTCGGGTTAATGGTTTTGTTTGATCGTATCGTTGACCTCTAGCTAAGGAAGCTGTTAATACATCTTTAAACAGCTGAGTGAACCATTCATCTTTTAATAAAGAGTGCATATGAGATGAGAATCTATACACCTCACCTTCCCAAGAAATTAAGGCGTGTCCTCCATACTTCAATCGATCAGCCTCTTTAAAGAAGTTTAGTGATAATACGTTTTCTAAAGAGTGAATGGTAGCTTTATCACTTCGGATGCCCTGCTCACGCAAGCGATTAATAAAATCTTGTTTGTTCAAACTTTCCTGCTCCAACAGAAGTTGCATTAACAATGCCTCATGTACTCGTTTTCCTGATAATAACTCTTGGGTCACCATCAACAGAACTTTCGAATGAATGGAAGGAAGATCAGGGAGATCAGGCTCCACTATATTCAAAAAGGCACCGTAATGACCCTTCTTTGTTCCAATAACAATTGGATCCATTGAATAATGTTCAACAAAATCACTTAGCATCGGAGGTCGGCCTAAACGGTTTTTCAAATTGTGATAAGCCTCTTTTAACACTTTTAAGTCCGTTAGTTTTGCTTGATTAATCGATTCGTAAATTCGCTCTTTTGCGATGGCTTCAAAATTAATAGTCGACGTACCAGAAATATAGCTACGATCGATCACTTTTCTCCGAATCGAATCTTTATTTTGAGAGCGGTCTCCGGATAAAGCGATTGGAATCAAATAGTTATTTTTATAGTTAGCAATGAAATCGATAACGGTCACGTATTGTTTTGAGCTGTGTTTTCTTAATCCCCGTCCTAGTTGTTGAATAAAAATAATACTTGATTCTGTCTGTCGCAACATGACGACTTGATTAATGCTTGGAATATCAATACCTTCGTTGAATATATCAACTGTTAAAATGTAATCTAGACGACCCTCTTCCAAATTAGTCACTTCAACTCGTCTCTTTTCTTGCGAATCATCTCCCGTTAAAGCACATGTTCTAAAACCTCGATGATTCAATTCCTCAGAAAGTCGTTTCGCTTCTCGTTTTGAACTACAGAACATCAAACCACATAAACGCTCTCCAGAAAAACCATAGTAATCAATCTTCTCGATAATCCGTTCTACACGCTCCTCTGACACGAGCTGAGTGAATACATCAAACTCAACTTGATTTCCACTCACTTCAAGATCTGTCACTCCAAAATAGTGGAAAGGACACAACATGTCCTCTTCAAGCGCTTCTTGTAACCGAATCTCATATGCAATGTTGTAATTAAACAACTTAAATAAATCATATCCGTCTGAACGTTCAGGAGTTGCTGTCATTCCTAATAAAAATTGTGGTGTGAAATGTTCTATAATTCGTTGATATGTAACCGCTCCTGCTCGGTGACTCTCATCAATCAATACGTAGTCAAATGCGTCTCGGTCAAACTGATCTAATGTTTCTTGTTTAGAAATTGTTTGGATCGTTGCAAAGACATACCTAGCCCCCATTGCTCGGCTCGAACCTGACAGGATACCAAAATCACTTTCATCACCACCAATGACTCGATGAAAATCATTCTTTGCTTTTTGCAAAATCTGTTCGCGATGCACTACGAATAGCATTCGCTTCGGTCGATAGCGACGAACATCAAAAGCGGCTAAATATGTTTTTCCCGTGCCCGTCGCTGATACGACGAGCGCTCTTGTATTTCCATGCGCACGAACGGCCTCGATTCCATTTAAAGCTGCTAGTTGCATCGAATTAGGTTCTACCTGTAACGCTTCTTTTAATCGATTGACTCCATACGAGTCTGGAAATTCAGCTACACGTTCTCCGAAGACTGGACGATACGAACGTTCGTAAGCTGAAATCCATTCAAGTGTCAATGGAACTGAAACACTCCACATTTCTTCAAACTGATCGAGGAAGTGTCCGACAATTTCTCCATTCTCGTGAGAGGTCAACTTCAGATTCCACTCGTAATTTGTCTTTAACGCTCCAGACGTCAAATTAGAGCTTCCAACAATTAATGAGTAGTACTCTTCGTGTTGAAAAATGTATCCCTTAGAGTGGAATGCCTCAACTTCTGAAATGCGAATATCTACATTCTTCAGTTTTAATAGTTCTTTAAAGACTTTAGGTTGATTAAAGTATTGGTACGTTGAGGTCATGATTTTTCCACGGATACCTTTGTCATGTAAGTCGGAAAGCGTAGATTTTAACGTAGCTAAGCCAGCTTCCGTAATAAACGCAACAGAGAATAAGAAAGATTGGCATCCCTTTAGTTCGTCTAGAAGCGAAGTGAGTACATCTTGTCGTTTATGTTTTTCATTCATTAATAACTCAGGTTTAAATGGACTCACGTGATGATGATGCTTATCAATGAACCCCTTTTCTAACGAATTTTTGAGTTGTTCTGTAAAATGAGTCATATGTACCTCCAACATGATTTATACTAAATTCAAATAATTTCAATACCAGTATTTTATTTTACATATATTTCATTATTATCTTCTGCATAAAAATGATCAAGGAGGAACTTTATGTCTACGTTCTATCTCATCCGTCATTGCTCGGCGACTGGCCAAGAGCCGGACGCCCCACTCACTGAAGCCGGCGAACAACAAGCACTCGCCCTCGCTGACTTCTTTCGAGACATTCCCGTCGACCGCACCATCTCGAGCGACTATACGCGAGCCATCGCCTCGATTGCACCACTCGCCACGTCCAAACAGCTGACCATCGAGACGGAGCCGAAGTTGCGCGAACGCATCCTCTCGCTCGAACCGCGCGACGATTGGTTCGAGTTGCTCCGTCATTCGTTCACCGATGCCTCGTTCCGTGTGCCAGGTGCCGAGTCAGGTCAAGATGCGACGGACCGGATTTTGAGCGTCATCACTTCACTCGACGACGTAAACGGCACGACCGTCCTCGTGACACACGGCAACCTGCTTGCGCTACTTCTTCAACATGTGGATAACCGCTTCGACTTCGACACGTGGCGCACGCTCAGCAATCCCGACGTCTATTGCCTCGAGATTGTGGATAACTCTTGGTCCGTGGAACGCGTCTGGTCCGTCCCTGCCTGTGGATAACGTTATCCACAGAAAAAGCCGTCTCATTCCCGAGACGGCTTTCGTTTTATTTTTCCACAAAGAACATCGAGATGGCTCCGAGGCCGACGTGCGTCCCGACCGAGACGCCCATCTGCATAAGGTAAATCTCACCTTCGAAGTCGGATTCGGCTTGAATCTTCGCCTTCAAATTCTCAGCAATCTTTTGATCCGACGTATAGCCGATGATGACAAAGTTGGTGATGTCCTTGTCGCAACGTTTGATGAACTCGTCCGTATAGTGCTTGAGCACTTTACGCGTTCCCCGTTCTTTCGCGACGATGGCCCCTTTGCCGTTCTTCATGCTCATAATCGGTTTGACCATCAACAGCTTGCCGATGATCGCACTGGCGTTCGAGATGCGACCGCTTTTAATCAAGTGGTCCAAGTCGTCGACCGATAAGAAGTGCTTCACTTTCAGCTTATACTTCTCGTTGAAGTCGACGAGCTCCTCGAACGTCGCCCCGGCTTCACGCATCTGGGCGCTCTTCATTAACAACCAGCCGCTCCCATGGCTCATCGAACGTGAGTCGACGATATGAATCTTCACCGTCGAATCGGGATGCGCCTCTTCGAAATATTCTTTACCGAGCACGGCCGATTGATACGACCCGCTCGTCCCGCTCGACATACAGATGCAAAGAATCTCGTCATGTCCGTTCTCGACGGCCTCTTCCATCAGCTTCATAAATGTCGCTGGGCTCGGCATCCCTGTCGTCGGGAATTCCGGTAGCGCTTCCAACATTCCGTAAAACTCATCGGGCTGGATGTCGACACGGTCCTCATACGATTTATTGTCAATCGTGATGATGAGCGGTGCGACGCCAATCTCATATTTTGCTAAAATCTCATCGGATAAATCACAAGTTGAATCTGCTAGTAATTTTATCATGGTACCCTCCAAATAATCGCCCTTAAATGACGAGAATCGTCCTAGACCACTACGTCGATTCAGACGTCACGATAGGACTTCTCCATTGTATCAGATATGGAGGGGTAGATGTTTTTTTGCCAGGCTCGGATATGCGTTTGTTTGCTCGTGTCGAAGCAGCCATTCCTTTCGCCAGAGTCCGCCCGCATAGCCCGTCAACGTCCCGTTCGATCCGATGACGCGATGGCACGGGATGACGATGCTCAACCGGTTGCGCCCGTTGGCACTGCCGACGGCCCGCACGGCGCGGTCACGGCCGAGTGTCACGGCCAATTCGCGATACGAGGTCGTCTCGGCGTATGGAATCATGACCAGCGCTTGCCACACGTCCTGTTGAAACACCGTCCCCTGAACCTCATACGGGAACGTGAACGATTGGCGACGTCCGTTGAAATACTCCTCGATTTCTCGGTGGCACGTCTTCAACACGTCCGGCGTCATTTCATCCGCTTCAAAGCGGACATCATCGCGTTCGACGAACAGGATGGAGCGGATGGCCGTCTCTGTCCCGACAATCTCCAGAATGCCAATTGGACTCACATAGTCCAGTCTATACGTCTCCATACAATGACCTCCATAAATAGAATGTGGCGTACGCCTCCCATCCGGCAAAGCGCTCCCCGTACTGTCTCACTTCGTCTGCTGTCAACTTGTCGCTTCGCCCAAGATGATGCTTCAACGCCTGATGCAGACCAGCGTCCGCAGCCGGGAACGCCGTCGGATCTTGGAAACACTTCATCCTTACATACGCGGCCGTCCACTCCCCGACACCGCGCAAGCTCAGCAACCGTTCATGCATCACGTTGGGTGACTTGTTGCGTAACTGCTGTTTCGACAATCGTCCGTCCGTCATTTCCTGGGCGATGCCGATGATATATTCTGCTTTCCGGGTGCTGAATTGAAGCTGTCTCAGTTCACTCGGATCGAGGAGCGCAATCGTCTCTGGGGTCGGGAACGCCCAGTACGTCACGCCGTCCACTTCACGGGATGGTCCATATTGCTCGACGAACCGTCGTTTCAACGTATAGGCGAACGACAGCGTGATTTGTTGGCCAATGACGGCCCACGCGAGCGCCTCGAACAAGTCTGGGAACCCGATCAGGCGTAGCCCCTCGTACTCTCGGACGAGCGCACGCAACAGTTCATCCGTCTCGGCCATCCGCACGAACGCCGCGACGTCTTGGTCGAGGTCGAACCAGTCGCGGACGTAGCGCTCCACGTGTTCCTGTTCTAAGCTCGTGATGTCGTCTTCCGGGAAGCCGATGACGATGCCCTGAGACGTCTCCATGATGTCCCCTAGCAGCAACCATCCGTCGACGTCGAACAGCTTCGAGACGGACGTTTCACGGGCGACATGCATTACTTCATCGTTTGAGCGTCGCAAAAACTGTAGACATTGCTGAAAATCAAACGGAGCGGTGACGTGAATCTCGAACGATGAGCGACTCATCGGCTCCCCCCTTTCGATACATGCTCGGTGAACAACCCTTGAGCCGTCGGAAGACGCGATAAAAGTTGGATGGGGTTTGAAAGCCGACCTCATAACAGATGGCGAGATTGCTCATGTCCGTCGTCCGCAACAGATGGGCCGCCTTGTCGATGCGAACCTTTTCGAGCAGACGGCGCGGCGTCTCGCCCGTCGCTTGGGTGAACGTCCGCTCGACATAGAACGGGCTCAAGTTGACGTGCTCGGCAATCTCCTCAAGCTTGAGCGGTCGTTTGTAATGCGTGAGCACGAACGCCGTCACGTCATGGACGAGCGCGCTCGCCGGACTACGGTCGACCTCGGGCTGACATCGCTTGCACGGCCGAAAGCCGGACGACTCCGCTTCCGCTTTCGTCTCATAAAAATCGACATTCTCCCGCTTCGGCTTCCGCGAGCGGCACGAGGGCCGACAGTAAATCCCGGTCGTCTTGACCGCGGTATAAAACTGTCCGTCATACGCCGCGTCACAGGCGAGCACTTTCTCCCACTTCTCTTCAAACGTCAGCATCTCAGTCCACCCCCTTTGTTCCAATGTATCAGATTGATTTTCGTTCACTCGTCCTGTTTCTTGCCCTTACAGTCTACATTCCCGCGATTCACGAATCTCATTGATTTTGAATCCGTCTCCCCCTTTGACTCGTACTATGATTACGCGACTCGATTGAGTACACTTTAGCTAATCAAGTCAGAAGGAGTACATACGATGCAAAAGCGATTTTCCTGGAAACAACTGAAATGGTTGCTTCCATTCCTATTGATTGGATTGATTCTTTATCAGAGCGGCCAGGAGCTCCAAAACCTGTCGCTCGCCGCGGCGTTTCAAACGTTAGAGGCGTTGACGGGCTTTGAACAAATCGCCTTGATCGGACTTGGCCTCGTCGCCGTCTTGACGATGACCGGATACGACTACTTTTTACTGCGCTCGCTCGACGTCCATATCCCGCTCTCGAAGCTGCTTCGCGCGGCATGGATCACTAACGCGATGAACGGCATGATCGGGTTTGGCGGCGTCATCGGCATCGCGCTCCGGACGTCGCTGTATCGTCCATATACGGACACGTTGCGGCTGCTTCGGGCCATCGGTTGGATGACCCCGACGCTCATCAGCGGCTTGTCGTTGCTTGCCGCAGGCGTGCTACTCGGGCTCTTCCCGGCTAGCGCGCTCACCGAAACAAAACAGTGGATTTGGCCCGTGCTCCTCGCGACACTCGCCGTCCTACCGCTCTATATCTATGTGACGCGGAAGCGGTCGAACTTGGATTGGCCCACATTGCTCGGCTATATCGCGACGTCGCTCGCCGAATGGGTGACGGCCGGACTCGTCGCCTTGTATGCCCTGCATTTGCTCGGAGGCGAAGCACCGCTCGCGGCCATGATGGGCGTCTTCATCGTCGCGACCATCGTCGGGGTCGTCTCGCTCGTCCCGGGTGGTGTCGGTTCGTTTGATCTATTATACCTCGTCGGGATGACCCAGCTCGGTATCGACCAAGAGATCGTCTTGTCTTCCTTGATTGTCTATCGCTTCGTCTACTTCATCGTCCCGTTCATGATCGGCCTGTTCTTGGCGGCGCTCGTCTTCGGGGACCAGGTCGTCAAACAGATCGAGTATAAGCCGATCATCGGGTCGTCCTATGAAATCGGAACCGTCGTCTGGCGCATCGTGTCGCGCACACTCGCCAAGACCGGACGGCTCGCCGGAAGCCTGATCGCATTGATGACGAGTCTCGTCTTGTGGTTCCAGACGCTGTTACCGAGCGTGTCACCGCTCTATTCGACCGCCCTCTGGTTACAGTGGGTCGGCACGCTCGCGCTGTTCACCGCCGGTCTGTTGACGCTACTGACCACGTTCGGGATGTACATCAGGACGAAACGCGTGCTCTGGCTCGTCGGCGTCGCAGTTTTCATTGCCAGTATCGGTGTCATCGCACGCGGCTTCAATCTGTTTGAAGCGTTCGTCGTCGGTGGGTTCGCCTTGTTCGTCTGGTTGACCCGGACCCAACACAAACGCTATCGCTCCATCGTGACCGTCAGCCGTTTCGTCCGCAACGTCGCCTATGTCGGCCTCTACGTCGGCACGCACGCGTTCCTGCTGCAGTCGTTCAGTCAGACCGACACGATTTTCTTCGACCCGGAAGCTGCCGCCGGGTTGAGCCTCGCCGCCGTCGTCTTGTCCGGACTGCTGTTGATTGGCATCTTCACGCTGTTCAACCGGTTGAAACGTCCGAAGCTCGGCACGTCGTTCGAACCGTCCCGCTTCGCGGCGTTTCAAGCCACGCATGCGACGACGAGCACGTTCGATTTGGCCTATATGAACGATAAGCTCGTCTACTATGGGCCAAACGACGAGGCGTGTCTCTTGTTCGCTGAATCTGGCAATCACGCCATCGTCCTCGGGGATGTGCAAGGAGCGCGAGACGCCGCATCACACCTGTTGCTCGCCTTTATCGAAGAGACGGACCGGCTCGGCTATATCCCGCTCTTTTATCAAGTCACCCCGGACTGGATGCCGCGCCTGCACGACGCCGGTTTCACGTTCTTCAAACTCGGTGAAGAGGCGACGGTCGACGTCGCCACGTTCTCGCTCACCGGAAAAAAGCGCGCCAACATGCGCTCGCTCCATAACCAATTCACGAAGCGGGGCTATACGACCGACATCGTCATGAACCCGTCATCCGAGTTGATGGTGTCGCTGCGCGGCATCTCGGACGACTGGCTCGGCAATCGAAGCGAGAAAGGCTTCTCGCTCGGCTTTTTCAATGAGCAGGCCTTGCTTCACTATCCGGTCGCCCTCCTTCGTGACGAGACCGGACAAGTCGTCGCCTTCATCACGTTGCTCCGCGGCAATGATACCGTCTCCATCGATTTGATGCGTTCCCATGGTGAGGCTCCGCCCGGATCGATCGAGGTGCTGATTCTGCATGTGATCGAGTGGGCTCGGGCCAATGACTACGCCCACGTCGGTCTCGGCATGGCACCGCTCGCCTCGGTCGGTGAGCAACCGTTCGCGTACTGGCCGGAGCGGATTGCGGCCGATATCTTCGAGAACATCAGTTACATCTATCCGTTCAGCGGGCTCCGTCAATTCAAACGCAAGTTCACACCGACGTGGGAAGCTAGATATTTGGCCATCCGCAAGCGTCGGAAACTGCTCCCGTCCTTGCTTCGGACGGCACGGTTGATTAGTCGGAAACGAGAATCTTAAAACGCCAAAGAGCGCCTCGCATGCGAGGCGCTCTTGCTTTCGATTATTTTACGGTCACGCTGACGTTATCGATCGTCACATCGTGCGCGCCGAGCGGCGAGCCTTCCGTGCGGCCGAGCAAGAATTTCATCGCTGTCATGTCCGTCTGGCCCATCGTGAGCTCGAACTCGTACGACTTCGTCTCAGGAGTGACTTGGACGATCTCGCTCAAGTAACGTGTGTATGCCGCGTTCTCGATTGTCACTTCCATGTTGCGGGCCACTGTCGATTTGGCGTCAAAGCGCACGACGTACGTTTGACCTGCATGCAACTCGAGACTGCCCTGTTCCATGAGCACGCTCCATGGCTCTTGTCCTTCTTGCGTGATTGACAACTGAGCCGCCTCGTTCACCGCTTCGACCGCCGCTTGGGCGTCAAAGTGGACGTACGAGCCCCAATGCGTCAACCCTTCTGTGAACGAACCGTTCTTGAGCGGTGAAGGATCGACCTCAATCGGTGTCACATCGAATAATTGCACATCATCGAGTGTGATTGTGCCTTTGGCAGAGCCGAGGACAAATTGGAGTTGGCTCAACAAGTCCGTCTCTTGTCCCATCGTGAATGGAATCTCGATTGCTTTGAACTTACGTGTCAACGACACGTCTTGGAGCGGGAGATACGCGTCTCCGTCCAATCCGTTCAAGCCGACTTGAAGCGATTTGATGCGTTCTGACTTGGCGTTGAAGCGGAGCACGTACTCACGGCCTTCTGTCAATTGAATGCCGTTTTGGACGAGTGTCGCCGGTTGGCCTTTTTTCTTGTTCGTGACGAACTCAAAATGACGGGCTTCCTCGTCAACTGTGCCTGTCCCTTTCGTCGCGCCTGGGTCGAACTGCCAGTACGTCAACCGGTCCATCGCCCCTTGGTCGAACGTGCCGTTATAGACGTGGTTCCCGTCTCCGAGCATCGGTTTCGTCGCATTCGGGTCGAGTGCTTCACGCGGTGTCTGTTCGACACGGACGTTCCCGATTTGAACGCCTGCCGTGCTGACTCCGACGTTGAACTCGAGGCGTGCCGCGAGATCTGTGTCTTCCGTCATGTCGAACGTCATCGAGTACGTCTGGACGTCGGTCGTCAAATCGAACGAGCCTTCATCCGAATACTTGGCGTAACCGCGGTCTGGTCCGCCGCCGACTTTGACAGCAATCGAACGGGCCGAGTCGGCACTCGCATCGAACGTCACTTTATAGTGACCGCCTTTGCCGAGTGACACGTTTTGAATCAATTGGTGCGAGTAAGGCTGACTGCCGGCTTGCGTGATCGAGATATCCGCGAAGCGTGAACCTGCTTGCTCAATCACGTCGATGGATCCGGCCCCACCAAAATCGGGTAACGCCACATAGTTCCAATTCACAGGGTCGAGCGCCTGCGAACCGTTCGTCACGGTCGTGATTGGCTCAGTGTAATCTTGATCGTAGACGAGATTGCCGTCTTCAGTCGGTTGTTTCGCCCCGTCCGGAAGCACGATCGTTTCATCCGTATACACCGGTTCGACCGCTTCGCGATAGTCGCGGTTCTTCAAATCGAAGACGCGGACATAATCGACTTTCATTTCGGCCGGGAATGGTGTCGTCGCATCGACGTCTCCATCAAACCAGCCGCCGACGGCCAAGTTCATAATCAAATAGAAGTTTTGATCGAACGGTGCCGGATAGCTATATTTTGTCGCTTGGTTCAACCCTTTCGAGTACCAATCGTTTTGAGTCTGGTACAATTCCCCATCGACGTACCAGCGCAACTCGCCGGGTTCCCACTCGACCGCATATGTATGCCATTTGTCGATGCCGTCGCCTTCTTCAAAGTGATAGTCTTTACCCGTATATTTATTGTTCGGCCAGTTCTCGCCGTAATGGATCGTTCCGGCGACCTTATCCGGCTGACTGCCCCATGATTCCATGATGTCGATTTCACCAGACGCGGCCCAGGCACCGTAGCGGTCCTGTTCTGGCAGCATCCAAAACGCCGGCCATAGCCCTTTGCCAGTCGGGAGCTTCGCCCGCATCTCATAGCGGCCATACGTTTGACTGAACTTGCCTTTGGTCGTCAACTTCGCCGACGTGTAATCGTATGACCCGAGTTCGTCTGTCACTTGTTCTTTTTTTGCACGGATGACGAGGTTCCCGTTTTTTACGAAAGCGTTTTCGTTTTTGTCCGTGTAAAATTGCTTCTCATTGTTTCCCCAACCCGGTGTGACCGGCGTACCGTCTTGGTCCTTCAACCAGTTCCCCGTGTCAAAATTCCACTTCGTTTGGTCAATTTTTGATTGGTTGAACTCATCCGACCAGACGAGCTTCCATTTCGTGTTGTCTTTTTTCTCCGGTTTTTCGGCAGATGCGCCTTGTGCGGCTGACAAGACAAGACCGGTCCCGAGTGCAAGTGCGACCCATTTCTTCATTACATTTCCTCCTTTGGCATGAATGAAGGCAGGGACGACGCAATCGACCTTGCCTCTGTAAGTGACGTACAAATTGAAAACGCTTTCCGAAAGCGCTTTCGTTAATTTCATTATAAATTTTTCCCATACCTAGATTCAACCATTTTCTTGAAGTGAAATGAAAATGACATAAAAAAGCATCGACCCATGACTCAAGTCGATGCTTCCGTGACTGTCCAATCTGAAATCGTGACTTTGAATCCAGGCGCCTCCGTATCGGGACTGCAAGCGTACGGTCCGACGCGTAACGTCGACACGTCATGGAGATGTGCAATCCGCAACTGTTCACGCGTACCATCCTCGTATTCGAAGAACACCTCAACATCTCCATCTGTATAGACAAGTTCGAACGTCAACCGTCCGTGAATATCCTTGTTCGGGAAATCACGCGTCGACCAATCCGAATAGCCAAAGGATGTAACGACGGCCCCGAGGTGTGACGGTCCGTCCGGGATATATTCAACGGACGTCTTAAGCCAATGGTCGTCGTTAACGTACAGCAGGATCCCGGCCTGGTCATATGTATGGCTCGGCCCCATCTCAATCGTCGCCCGGCACGTGAACCGCTCGGCCGAAACGGCCGTCACCAACGCGTGCGCCGTCATCCGGTTGAATCCGTAGTGGGTGTTTCGCCAAAAGTCGGTGTCTGGTGCTGTCTGGAACGTCAGGCTCTCACCTGCGCTCACTTCATTAGGTTCATTGATCCACGTGTACTGCTGCCACATGATTGATTCCTCCCCACTGGCCTCGCATCGCGAACAACAATGGAATCATCGGTTCGTGATACGGGATGAATTCACCTGAACGGATCATGTCGAGAATCGTCGCCTCATCCGCCCACTTTACGGCCTGCACTTCTGATTCCTGTAACGTCAACTCGTCGAGGTCGACTTCTGCCTCGACAAGATAGATATCATCGAACCCCTCGTCAAAGTTGACCGTCAAATGAGGCCTTGTGTGGGATAAATCGAGTTTCAGCCCGATTTCTTCTTCGAGCTCGCGCATCGCCGCCTGTTGGCTCGTATCGCCGACCGTGGCGCTACCACCGACCGTGATGTCCCACATGTTCGCCCAACCGTCTTTGAACGGTTGGCGCTGCTGAATCAACATCTGTCCGTCCTTGTTGAAAATGCAGACGTGGATGACGAGATGATAATCGCCGTTCTCGAGACGGTTGCCCCGCTGCCACGTCCGCCCGGTCTTCTTGCGGTCCACATCATACACATCCCAAAACTCCATCGTTCCATCCCCTTTATGTCGCCGCGCTAGCACCTGCGGCTTGGTCTGACTTCGCACAGTCGATGGCGACGACGATCGAGATGAGCATGTGCTCCATCGTCTCGTCCATCACTTGAATCTCGTAACTGTCGCCCCATGACAACCATTTCTTTTGGACGCTGCCGATGACTTGGCCGTTCTGCATCACTTGGAAGTCCATGTCCCACCAGTTGCCTTGCACATCGATTCCGGCCGCATCAATCGTATAACGCGGTTTGAATAACGTAAACTCTTTCGAAATCGTGACCGTCTCTTGGCCTTCGACGTCGACATAGAACTTCGGCAAGAAACTGAACGTCTTTTTCGTGATGGTCGTAATCTCATGGCCGTCTTTGTCCGAGATGGTAAACGACTTCGGAAGCTTCATGAAGCTCCCTTCGACGAAATACAAATCGTTCTCATCCGCATCCTTGATGGTGAAACGTCCGCGCAGGCTGAAAACCTTTTGTTTCATGTAGAGCGTGTTCATCGTCATCCCTCCGATTGTGTGTGATACCTTATATACGGTTATATGCCCACAAACGATTCATGTTTATCAAAACATATGGTGTCTCAGTTTTATGAATATTTATTTTATCCACAATTATCATTATTTCCTGGGACAGACTGATGTCATCGTGTCGATATGGATAGAAACACGATACAGTCGATGAGCTGCAATAACCCCTTCCTAACCAAGTAAAGAAGGACTATACGAGTAGTGTTCGCATAGTCCTTCTTCCGTTCTTATTTTTTGATTTTCCCACGGTTCTCCAACAACTCAAAAATACGCTGTGCTTGATCCGTGTTATCGATCATGCCCGTGAACTGCTCTTTTTGAGGACCGTACGCATAGACCGGCACATCGTCCCCAGTGTGACCGTCCGTCGTCCAACCCGTTCCTGAGCGGACGTCGAAGATTTTTTCAATCGCATTGTCAATCTTCGTCACGTCTTTCGTTTCGGCAGCTTGCTGGACCGATTTGATTTCAGCATCCGTCAGCTCAAGGTCGATCCATTCGTTCAAGACGGTTTCCACATCTTTTCCTGCTTCAATCTGTTTCGCCATGAAGTCCGGCGTCCGTTTTGCAGCTTGAATCGCAGCCGGGTCCCAATTATAGTTCCCGTCTGATCCGATTGAGAAGCCGCCGGTCGAATGGTCGGCCGTGACGATGACCAACGTCTCCCCGTTTTCTTTCGCAAAGTCTTCAACGACTTTGAATGCGTTCTCGAAGTCTTTCATTTCACTCATCGCGCCAACGACATCGTTGTCATGACCGGCCCAGTCGATTTGACTGCCTTCTACCATCAAGAAGAAACCGTCGCGGTCATCTTTCAACCGGTCGAGCGCCGACGTCGTCATATCAGCCAGGCTCGGCTGGCTGTCGTCCCGGTCAATCATCTTGTCGAGTCCGACCTCGGCGAATAGACCGAGCACTTGTTTATTCTCGTCCTGCTTCATCTCTTCTGCCGATGTTACATAGCTATATCCATCTTGTTGGAACTGTTTCGCGATATTGCGGTCCGAGCGTTCGAAGAAGTCGGTCCCACCGCCTAGCATGACGTCAATTTTATGTTCCCCATTGATTAACTCATCATAATAATCGTTAGCGATGGCGTTCTCACTCTTGCGCTCTTCTTCGTGGGCACCGTACGAGGCCGGTGTCGCATGCGTGATTTCAGACGTTGCGACGATTCCCGTCGACATGCCGTTCTCTTTTGCCTGCTCGAGGACGGTTTTCACATCCGTCTTATCGTTATCGACCGCGATGGCATTGTTATACGTCTTCACCCCGGCGCTCATCGCCGTGGCCGCTGCCGCCGAGTCCGTCACGTTCTCTTCTTCATCTTCAGGATACGTCGACTGTAATCCGACCAAGTGCGGGTCGAATGCCGTCTGCGGCATATCTACCCCTTCTGTATCGTTCATATAACGAAGCGCCGTCGTGTACGGCACACCCATCCCGTCCCCAATCATAAAGATGACGTTTTTCGCCTTGCCGTTCTTTCCTTCTTTCGCCTGTACTTCGGCCTCATTTTGTTGCATCCCAATCAGTCCACCCAGTGCGAGTGTCGACACGACCGCCAATGGAATCACTTTTTTCATGGATTTCTTCATTTCCTTAGTCCCTCCCGAATATGTACTGCTTGTGCTGACTTTTGTAGACTAAAGGAAATCTGTTAAGATGCTTTTTCAAAATCGCGTCAATCCTGTATAAGTTTTGTAAAGACAAGAAAACGCCGTCTCGAAAACGAGACGGCGATTCTTTCGTTATCCGTTTTTCATACTGAACGAGTCGACGAGCGTGAACGTGATGTCTTTCACGTCGAGACCGCCGAGCGCGAAGTAGAGCTGCAAATAGTTGTGTTGGTTCAAGAAGAACACTTGCTTCGTCTGCGTCATCCATTCCCCGTCCGTGCCGTTGAACGTGAACGTCGGGCCCGGGATGTTGTTGGCGAACAACGTGACCGGCATCTGGGCGAGTTCGCCTGCGTCCGACTTCGCCGTGATCGTCACGTCGTATGTGCCCGTTTCATCGACTGAGACGGCAAAGACGTGCGTGTTCCCCGTCGATGTGTCGGCGTCACTCAAACTGACGCTCTCCCCGTTTTCGAGGTGGCGATACGTCACATCGAAATCGATGACTTGTCCGGCTTCCTCGTCGAGTCCAATCACTTCGACCGTGCCGTCATGAATGCCGAGCTCGCGCTCCATCGCCGGTGACTGCAAGACAAAACGACAGATGTTCGCCGCACTCCGGAGCAGTTCACCGCGCGTGAGCGACCCGGCCGCGAGCGCCTCGCCCGTGTTGTCATCGAACGAGTTCGTGTCCGGACGGTCGACGACCATATACAAGTCGTTCTGCGACTGGACCATCGCCGCCGTGTTCTGACGGTTCGCCGGCTCGTCTTCTTGGTGGTTCACTTTCGCCCACCAGTCGGTCATGACGATGCCGTCAAAGCCCCACTCGTCACGGAGGATACGTGTGTTCTGGTCATAGAGCCCGGCCGTCCACACGCCGTTGACGGCGCCGTACGTCGTCATGATCGATGACGCCTTGCCTTCTTTGACGGCCATCTCGAACCCTTTCAAGTAAATCTCACGCAGCGCCCGCTCTGAAACGATTGAATCGATATCGTGACGGTGTGCCTCTTGGTTGTTGGCGCTGAAGTGTTTGAGCGTTCCCGTCACGCCGACGCGATGCATCCCGTTCAATTGGGCGATCGCCATCTTGCCGGTCACGTGTGGGTCTTCCGAGAAGTACTCGAAGTTCCGGCCGTTCAGCGGGTTGCGGTGGATGTTCATCCCAGGTCCGAGGAGCGTATCGACGCGATTTTTACGCATCTCGAGTCCGGTCATCTCGAACAGGTCTTCCACCAATTCGACGTTGAACGTCGAGGCGAGGAGCGTCCCGTTCGGAAGGGCGAACGCCTTCGTCCCGATATCCATCCGGATGCCGGACGGGCCGTCCGCGCAACATGCTGCTGGGATGCCTAATTCGTTCAAGCGGTCCGATACCCCACCGAACGCGGCGGCCGTCCCCGGTGTCACGCGCGGCGAGTTCATCCCTTGTCCACGCACGATGCAGGCGAGGTCTTCATCCGTCAATTGATCGAGGAACGCGTCGAGCTCGGCCTTGCCCGCGTAAACGTCCTTCAGTGTTAAGCCGTTGTCACCGGCGTAGTCGCGCGTGACCGGACGTTCGGCGAGATAGCGTGCCTCGACATCGACCGCACGGAGCGGCGTCGGCACGTATTCGACCAAATAGCCATGCTCGCCGACGACCGGCTTGATGCGGTCGAACGGGGTGACCGGGGCCATGTTCTCGCTGAGCGTCTCAACAAGTTGTTGGGATGCCACTTCATACGCGAACACCGGTCGCGCCGAGCGGACGTCGGTCCCGAGGTGAAGCTCGTATGTGCCGGCCTCGAGAACAAAGCTTGACGCGTTCCCGGTCGCGCCGTTGTCGTCATAGCTCGCGAAGTCCGTGACCGGTACGCTGAGTGTGAGCGTCGTCCGTTCCCCAGGTGCGAGCGTATCCGTCTTATCGAAGGCGACGAGCGAACGCGATGGGTTCCCGAGCGTTCCTTGTGGCTTCTCGACGTACAGCTGGACGACTTCTTTTCCGTCCACGGTGCCCGTGTTCGTCACATCGACGGTCACCGTGATCACGCCGTCCTGTTCGCTCGCCGTCGCGACGTCGGTCGTGAACGTCGTATACGATAAGCCGAAGCCGAACGGATAGAGAACTGAATCCTTAGCGAACGTCTCGAAATAGCGGTAGCCGACGTAGATGTCTTCTTGATAGATGCCCTTGTCCGCATGTCCGAAGTTTTTCGTCGATGGGTAATCCTCAATCGATTTGGCAATCGTATCGGTCAGCTTACCAGATGGCGTGACAGTACCCGTTAAGACGTCGACGAGTCCGGTTCCACCTTCTAATCCCCCTTGCCATGCGTAGAGGATTGCGCTCGGTTGATGCGCCCAGTCCATGTCGATGATATTGCCGACGTTCAAGACGACGGCGGTTTTCGCGAATTGTTTGGACACTTTCTCAATCAACGCCTGCTCGATGTCCGTCAACAAATAGCTGCCCGGGTCGGCCGTGTTATCCCGGTCCTCACCAGCCGTGCGTCCGATGAAGATGAGCGCCAAATCAGAAGCCCCGGCTGCTTCCGCGACGAGCTCGTCCGTTACCGCCATCTCTGGCTGCGACCACGGTTCACCGGCCCAACCGACACCTTGGTCGAACGGATTCGCTTCGACCCAAGTCTCGTACGTCTCAAGAAGCGACGCGTTCAATCGAATCCCTTCTGTCGCCTGAAGCGCCTCGAGCGGACTCGTCACGTGCGAGACGTTGACCATCCCACCTGATCCCGTTCCGCTCTTGTAGTAGTTGAATTGGCTGCGCCCGAAGACAGAAACGGTCGTCCCCGATTGAATCGGAAGCGTCGCCTGCTCGTTCTTCAAGAGGACGGCCCCTTCTGCGACGGCTGTCCGCGCCAATTGTTTATATGTATCCCAGTTCAATGTGTAAGTCTTCATCGTGTCATCTCCTTCATTCCATTTGCGATTTCAATCAAACAGTCTTCGGCTTGCGGGAAGTCGCCGAGCTTGTCCATAAAGGCGTGATCCATCCCGCGATATTGAATCAGTCGTGTCGGCACGCCATCGCGCGCCAGTTTCCGTGCGTACGCCTCGCCCTCGAGGCGAAGATAGTCGTATTCGGCCGTGACAATCAAAGCGGGCGGTAAGCCGGTCACATCATCCGCGAGCAACGGTGACACGAGCGGGTCGGTCAGCTCGGCCTTACCCTGTAAATAAAGCTGGTTGAAGAACCCTTCATTGTCAGCGAGCGCCATCACCACCCCACGGATCAAGTCGTGATGATGCTTGATCTCATAGCGGTCGAGCGTCCATTCATAGTCGTCTGTTGGAATCGAGCCCAGATTGACGACCGGATAAATGAGCGCCTGGAAACGAATCATGTTCGTCTCGTTCGATTGGTCGAGTAAGCAACACGCGGTCGCCAAGTTCCCACCGGCACTGTCGCCGGCGACCGCGATGTCGTCCCGTGACACATTAAGCTCATCGGCACGCTCGTGCACCCATTCGAGCGCCCGGTAACAGTCGTTCAATCCGGCCGGAAACGGATGCTCCGGCGCGAGCCGGTAATCGACCGAGACGACGAGGGCGTTCGCTTTCTCGGCGAGCAGTTTACACGGGTTCTCGACCGTATCGAGTGTCCCGCCGAAGAAGCCACCGCCGTGAAAGAACAGAATGGCCGGTAACGTCTCTTCCGTGCGCGGCCGATACAGGCGCGCCGGGATGTCGCCGTCAGTGCTTGGAATCAAAACGTGGTCTGTCGCGATGTCCATCGTCGTCACGTCACGGTTCGGCCAACCCATGCTGGCACGGGCAGACGCCAAGTCGAATGACGTTTCCGGCTCGGATGCGGCATATCCTTTGATGACGGCTAACACCCGTGGGTCGAGGTCTCCGGTCACATCAGCGTCTGGGACGGGTTTGATGATTGTTTCGACGCCGTTCTCATGATTCATGTTTTGAGACTGGCTCAAGAGCCTCACCAGCTGTGCATAAGTTTGTTTCATCACTGCATCCTCCTTATGTGATTAAAGGGTTTGCCCTCGATTGGTAGAATAAGGATTTATCATCTACGAAAACGAGGTCATTCTATGTACAGTACAGTTGAAAGAGACACACACTTCCAGCACGTTCTTAATCACCTACAAACCGACACAGGCGTTCAAGGTGTTGTTCAGCTCGGCTCCGGTGCCGCAGGATATCAGGACCGTTATTCCGATATCGATTTAATGGTGGCTGCCCGCACTGGCGTTGACCCCCAATCAATCAAGCGGCATTTGGCCGAATACTTTCTACAGTTATCCCCGGTTTTCATTAAAGAAAAGCAGTTCGGACCAGATATCTATTTATTGATTGTCCTGCTTGAGAACCGCTTAGAGTTTAACGTCTCCATCGCCCCGCTTGAAATACTCCCGGTTCGTTCCCCGCTTTGGAACGTCGTGGTCGATCGGAACGGGCAACTTCTCCAACACATGGAAACCGAACATGAACGGTTCATCGCCAGCCCAATCAGGTACGAGACTAGCGACGTTCCCTTCGAATTTATCTATGCTTCGCTGGCACTTGAGAAAGAGTTGAAGCGAAACAATCCTATCTATGCATTGAAGATGCTCGAGACGTTGCGCGAGTTGACGTTGACGGCCCAGACATTGAAAGAGGGGCGAAAAGTCCATCAATTCAAGGCGTATCACACGTTGAACAGTTCGTTCATTGAGGATTATTTACGGACGTATCCCGCTTCCATCAATCCGGTATCAATCCAACGCGCCAAGCAATCGATTCACACTTTATTCTCAGCCTGCTTGGAAGACCATCCGCAATTCAAACTTGAACCGTATATGCAGCGGTTGCTTCATGAGGAATGACATGCACAGGCTCCTGCTGAACGCACGTTGGCTATAAAAAGTCCGTTCGACTTGTCCAGCTTCACACTCGACCGATTTTCGGGATGAACGACGAACGGGTTGCTTTCGTGTATAATGAAGCGTAATACAAATTGCTAATGAAAATTTCTCGAATAGAAGTTTCTTACACGAAAATGAGGTAAACCTATGAATCAACCAAGCTTTTCAGACTATCGCCTAAGCGAAGATATCCAACGCGCACTAGGCATCATGAAATACGAATCACCGACCGAGGTCCAACAGAAAGTCATCCCGCTCGCACTCGAGCGTCAAGACTTGGTCGTCAAAGCCCAAACCGGGAGTGGTAAGACCGCAGCGTTCGGGATTCCGGTCACGGAACTCATCGAATGGGAAGAAAACAAGCCGCAAGTGCTGATTCTCACACCGACGCGCGAACTCGCCGTCCAAGTCCGTGAGGATATGACGAACATCGGTCGTTTCAAACGCATCAAGGCGACTGCCGTTTACGGCAAAGAACCGTTCTCGAAGCAACGTGATGAATTGAAACAGAAGACGCACGTCGTCGTCGGGACACCGGGACGCGTCATGGACCACATCGAACGGGAGACGCTCGTCCTCGATAAAATCGATTACTTGATCATCGATGAGGCCGACGAGATGTTGAACCGCGGTTTCCTCGCTGACGTCGAGGCGATTCTTCAAGAATTGCCGCGCGACCGCGTGACGATGGTGTTCTCAGCGACGTTCCCGAACGACATCGAGCGTTTATGTCAAAAGCACATGAACGAACCAGTCCGTGTCGCCATCGAATCGAGCGGGGTTACCGCCTCGACGATCGAACACGGCTTGATTGAAGTGCGCCGCGAAGACAAGCTCGCCGTGCTTCAAGATGTGACTGTCGTCGAAAATCCGGACAGTTGCCTCATCTTCTGCCGGACGAAAGAACACGTCGACACGGTGTACAGCGAACTCGACCAAGCCGGTTACTCGTGCGAACGACTCCACGGTGGCCTCGAGCAAGAGGACCGCTTCGCCGTCATGGAAGGTTTCAAGATGGGTAACTTCCGTTATCTCGTCGCGACCGATGTCGCAGCACGTGGGATTGACGTCGATAACGTCAACCTCGTCATCAACTATGACGTGCCGATGGAAAAAGAGAGCTACGTGCACCGGACCGGACGCACAGGCCGTGCCGGTAACGCCGGGAAAGCGATCACGCTCGCGACGCCTCACGAAGGCAAGTTCGTTCGCGCCATCGAGGCGTTCATCAAGTTCGATATCCCGGAGATAGATGCCCCGACCGAAACACAAGTCGCGCGCAACAAAGCCGCGTTCGAAGAGAAGTTGAGCGGACGACGCGTCGTTCGCAACAACAAGACGGCCCGGATTAACCAAGACATCATGAAACTTCACTTCAGCGGCGGGAAGAAGAAAAAACTCCGTGCCGTCGACTTCGTCGGTACGATCGCCAAAATCCCTGGTGTGACGGCAGACGATATCGGGATCATCACAATCAATGATCAGATGACGTATGTCGACATTTTGAACGGCAAAGGCTCACTCGTCCTTCAGGCGATGGAATCGACGCCGATTAAAGGTAAAAAGCTAAAAGTTAGTAAAGCCCATAAGTAAACAATCCAGGTTTCGGAGAGGATGATCTCTCCGGACCTTTTTTGTGTTTAACTAGCATTATCGAAAGCGCTTTCGGAAACTATTAAAAAAAACAACGTTGTTGAGAGAACGCTTTCAACAAAATCATACCGATAACCAGTCTTGAATTCAACCTTCCTCACCTGATTGTCATAAAAATAGCTCAGGCGTTGCGCCTGAGCCTTCGTCTTTTCAATGTAGAAAATCCATTTTCCCTTCGATTGTCGAACTATACCCTCGTTGCTCGACTTCACCTTGGTCTGTCACCCGATAATAATACTCCGCGTCAGGCTCACTAGAAAACGTCACATATATCGTGTATGGATCCGTACTCTCGTACCCCTCTGTCCGAAACGGGATCGTCGTGACGGTGAACGTTTCATTCGGATATCGTTCTTCGAGTTCGTCTTCAAGAATGATGACATCCGCCGCGACCCGGTCCTCGATTAAAGACGGGCGAATCGCATAAAACACCGCATACGCGATGATGCAGAGTACACCCAACAGACGCATCAACGTCCGCCATTTCCCACGAAATACATAGGACGCCGCAAAAATCAGCGTAACAATAACAGCTGCCATCAAATGTTCAATCAGCTCTATCGGATGCACTCGATGTCCTCCAGTCGGAATTTATTAGTCGAGCAGTTCTTCCGAGATCAACTTGAATCCTTCAATCTCCGTATCCTCTTCTAATTCAATCAACAGGCACCGTTTCCCTTTCACGTTCACTTGTCTCACGTACTTCAGGTCTTGCGGACTGATCGAGATATTGGCGACTTTCGTATTGATTTTAATCGACTTCGACGTGTATTTCGGGACAACGCTGCTCGCCTTCATCTCATATTGGCGGTCGTCGACGACTTGTTGGAACGCCTGCTCGACCTTCTCCGTCGTCACGTCCTCGACCCCGCTCGCCTTCAACACGATTTCGACGGTGCGGGCGTCAATCATCGGCACGCTCTCGTCCTCGTCCTCGCGTTCCGCTTCGGCTAGGATCATCTGATTGATTTCATCATAGACGGTGGCGAGCGTCCCGACGTTCACTTCTTCGCCGATCACAGTTTTGACGACCTCCTCGAACATCGCCTTTTCCTCGACCGCCGTCACGATCTCGGTCCCGTTCAACACGTTCTCGATGAATCCGAAGTCCGGTTGGTGCGCCTTCTGCGCCGCATACAGGATATGGTTGACGTCGGCCGCATTGTCTGTGAAGCACGGGAACAAGAAACCGCCGACCGGGGCGTCGAGCTTGATGACCGGGTTGATAAAGATGTTCGATTTGAACTCTCGCTCGATATAGTCGAACACGAGTGACTGTTTCGGGAGCTCGGTCTGGTTGATGCTACCGAGAATGAACCGCGACGTCCATACCTCGTCACGCATATCGATTTCCGTCTCCTCCGAATGGCGACGCGTCGGCTTATTGTATTTGAAGCGGATGAACGTGATGACCATGTCTTTCTCGAACGGTGCGTCCTGCACCATCTTGAGTGCGACCCGCTGCATCATGCCGGTCCATTCTTCGATGTCGTCTGTCCGGAGTGCTTCATACAATAACGTTTGCGTATGATCGGTCTGACCTGCTTCTGGATGCTGAAACTTCACTTCGAACAACTTCTCGTCAATCTTGCCGCCGAGCACTTTCTTGAAGTTGGCGAGGAACAGCTCTTGATGCTCCTGTTCGACAAACGGGAACGAGCGCAACTCCTCGTGGAAAATCTCGTTGCTGTCTTGGCGAATATAAATATTATAAATGTCAGCGATTTTGACCGCTTCCGCATTCAACTTGAAATGCTTGCGAATCGCCGCGATGTCTTTTTGATTCATTCATCCCAACTCCTTCGTCCTTTACTACAAACCGCCTTCATTATACCAATAGTTGGTGCTTGCGCGTATGTCAGTAGTGCTAAAGCCGGGACGTCTGATGTCATGTATCATGTCCCTGACCTCAAGTTTTATAATCGTTGGATTCATTTTTGGTAAATTTGCGTATTTCTCACTTCCTTGCCATGTATATTCGAGGTGCATCGTACGTTTACGAGGCGCGTCGTTCAGTCGTCATACATAATAGGAGGCACAAACATGCTTAAAAAATGCATCAGTTCGTTATTCGCCATCGTCTTGGTCACCACAACGCTTCACTTCACGACCCCGACCGCTTCGGCGCTCCCGCCAGGTATCCCATCTAAGTCAATGGCGTTATCTAAATTAAACGCCTTGACGGTGAAAAATGAAGGGTCGATGACCGGCTATAGTCGTGACTTGTTCCCCCATTGGAGCAGCCAAGGGAACGGTTGTAACACGCGGCACATCGTCTTGAAACGCGACGCCGACTCGGTCATCGATGAGTGTCCGGTCACCACCGGTAAGTGGTACAGTTACTATGACGGCATCACATTCACATCAGCGTCTGACATCGACATCGATCATGTCGTACCTTTGGCCGAAGCGTGGCGCTCAGGCGCCAACAGCTGGACGACGACGAAGCGTCAAAGCTTCGCCAATGATTTGAATGGGCCGCAGCTCATCGCCGTCTCGGCCAGCTCGAACCGTTCGAAAGGGGACCAAGACCCGTCGACATGGCAGCCACCACGCACCGGGGCGCGCTGTGCCTACGCGAAGATGTGGGTCGAGACGAAGAGCCGTTGGGGCCTCAGCCTCCAATCCACAGAAAAGACGGCCTTGCAAACGGCCATCAATGCTTGCATCTATTGATTCAGAAAGGAGTCTACGATGAACCAGCAATCTTCAGTGTTTAAAGCTTCCCACGGTGTCATGACCGAGGAAGTCGGCGTCATCAGTGGAGAACTTGAATTACGGACGACGTGCCAGGAAGACGGCACGCTCGAGCTCGCCATCACGTACGTCGGGGCGGCCGAGTGGTATACGTTACCGGGGAAAGGCTACAAACTGCATGATGTGCGTGACCACGAGGTCGTGCATCGCTTGCTCGTGAACGTCCTCGAGCGCGCATAACAAATGAGCCGACACGGCATCGTGTCGGCTCATTGTTTGTACTTCTCTAATAATGTCTTCGGGATATGGCAGTAATCGTCCGGACATCGCTCAAGCCTGTCTTGATGCTCGTCCGCGCTTCGGATGTAGTTCGTGAGTGGCAATACTTCTACCGCGATTCGGTCCGCATCGCTTCGGTTGTCGATCAATGTGCGTGCGACTTCCAAATGGCGTGGGTCTGCACTATAGACGCCGGTCCGATACTTTTCGCCGACATCTTCGCCTTGGCGATTGACGCTATACGGGTCGATGATTTCAAATAAGTAATTCATCAACTCCTTCATCGTGACGACGCTCGGATCGAACGTCGTTTTGACGCATTCGGCGTAGCCGTCATATGCTCCGTCAAGCGTATCCGTCGCTCCGTTCGCCCGTCCGGCCTCTGTTTCGATGACACCGGGTAACGTCTTGATGAACGCTTGGACGCCCCAGAGGCAGCCACCTGCTAAATAAACGGTTTCGATCAGTCTCACTCCTTGTCTGTCAGGTTTAGGCAATTCTAGTTATACTATCGTTATACATGATTATATCCAAAAAGGAGCACCATTTTGAAAACAATCAGACTCGCTCTTCTTCTATCCGCAGCACTCCATGTGATTTATGTTGTCGCCACGTTCGGAATCGGCTTCATCCGCACGCTCAATTATACACCCGACATCATCGCCGAGGCGGACAACGTCACTATGCTTCAAAACGAGATGGCCCTCGGGACGACTGGATCGCCATTGATCTACGTCTTCACATGGCTTGGTCTTGCCATCGTCCTAGCGATTGGAATGCTGACAGTTCAGCGGATCCGCCAAACTCGTTAAACAGGAAGGGAATCCAGGATAAATTCGCTACACTCGTGATAGAACCTAATTCAGGAGGGATGTCGTTTGAATCTCATTCAGCAAATCAGACAAATCTATGTGCCGGTGCACGACTTGGATCGCGCGGTACGTTTTTATCGGGACACGCTTCAGCTTCCGCTCTTATTCCAGGCAGACAACCTCGCCTTTTTAGAATGTAGCGGTGTGCGGCTCATGCTGTCGCGTCCCGAAAATGAAGATTTTGCGAAAGCGAGCTCTGTGCTATATCTCCAAGTGAACCATCTCACTGAGGCGTATGAACAGCTTTTGGCGAAAGATGTTCAGTTTATCGACGAGCCGCACCTCGTCGCGAAAATGGAGAATCTCGAGACGTGGATGGCTTTTTTCAAGGACTCTGAGGGTAACACGCATGCGTTGATGAGTGAGATTCATACAAAATGATAGGTTGCGGCTGTTCGGTGACCTTTCTTTTATTTTTTGACTAGTTTCTAGTGACTTACTCAATCGTTCCTTTACCATTTTTTAATCTGTTTGAATTACTTCAGCCAACCTCGCGACTTGAAGCTCAGTTTTCACTTCATTGATGGAAGAGATTGTTCGCTTCGATCGTTCGGCCATTTCTTCAGGAAGATCTTTTAGACGTTCTCTTGAATCTGCTAGCTCTTTTTCAATTCGATCGTACTTGTCCTGATCAATTTTATTTTCATTCTTTTCTTCTTTCCAAAATTGCAGTGTCTCGATGGCTTTTCCACCCGTCCTTTTCACCTTTTGATAGGAAGAAATTGTATAGTTCGCCGTTACAATGACATTTGTAGATAATTCTAGAGCTTCCCTAGCTTCGATTGTCGAGGTTCGAACGTCCTCAATTTGATAAACGAGTTCCGTATCCAATTCGTGCTCCATTTCTAATAGCAATGCTGGATCATTCTCAGTTTGGTAGGTCTCATATAATTGACTCACCCGTTTACGCGTCTCAGCCATCTCTTGTTTGATACTCGATAAGTGTTCTAGTCGAAATAAAACGTCATCCACTTCATTTAACGTGCTGTTGGCAGAACTTAAATAAGAACTCATTTTACCTAACACCGGACTACTAACCACACTGTTAACTCCTGAAATGAAAAGCGTTGCTGAATTGATATGTTCTAAAACGTTACGGACAGGGACCATATTTTCTTTTAACCAATCGACTTGTTGGACGAGTTGGGTTAAATCTTGATTGTATTCTTCTAAATCATTAATGATTTGCGGTACTTCTTTTTCAATGGTTGTGACAGATTCTGCTTGCATATCGTCGACGCGCGATTGCATCTCCGCTTGAGAAATAGACTCGTTCGTATCCCGATTCATATTAAATTGGCTAACAAAGTATCCGACTGTACCAGATACGACTACAGACGAAGCGATTGTGATTGGGATCAAATATCTTTGAAAAAATGATGTTCTTCTTGTCGTTCGTTCTCGTTTCGATTCCATTTTTGGAAAGCTCCTCTGCGCTTAAAAATATGATTTTTTATAAAAAATACCATTTTATGATGATTTTTATCTATATTGTAAATTCGAAACTGATAATCGACAATCCTTTTTAAATTGGACATAAAAAAGATTGGATTATGGTCTTAGTCTCTATTTAAAAATGTCTTCAGGACAAAATAAAAGGTTGATGAGCGTTGGCTCATCAACCTTTTATTAGACCTCATTTATTTATGGTAAGGCTCATTCCGGTTGATCCGATACGCTCGATAAATCTGTTCACACAAGACGAGCTTCATCAATTGATGCGGGAACGTCATTTTTGAGAAGGAGATCGTATCATCCGAGCGTTTCATGACGTCGTCCGATAACCCGAGCGAGCCGCCGATGACGAACGCGATTTTGCTCTTGCCGTACGTTGCGAGTTGATCGAGCTCACGGGCGAACTCTTCGCTCGTCCGTTGCTTGGCGTCGATGACCAAAGCAATCACATGCGTGTCCGGACTGATTTTCGCTAAAATCCGCTCGCCTTCTTTTTGTTTTACTAGAATCATGTCCGCTTCACTCAAATGCTCGGGCGCTTTCTCGTCCGCGACCTCGATTTCCTGCACTTTCGCATAGGCCGACAGGCGTTTTGTGTACTCGGCAATCCCTAGTTTCAAATACTTCTCTTTTAGTTTGCCGACCGTGATAATTGAAATATTCATCCAATTCTTCCTTTTTCCACAGTTTTTTTGGAGTTATCCATAGGGTTATCCACAGAGTTATCCACAAATCCACATGTTGATAATCATTTTTTGCTTGACACAACATATGTTGCGTCGGCATCACAGAACTCACATGTCACTTGTCCACTTGTGGATAGTTCTTCGAGCAACGGGTATTCCCCCGTCTCATCGACAATGATATCTAAAGCGATTTCAACATGTTCCTTGCATACTTTTTTTTCCACAATGTTTCCTCCTTAAAAAAGAAGCGTCGCCGCTCCTTTAGGTTGCTTCAGTTAATGTTGCCTCGGTCTTGCCTGCCTTGCCGCGTCGCGTATATTCAATCGTGACGTTATCGCCAACCGTGGCGTCACGATACAGCGCGTCCCGCAAATCGACGTAACGTTTGATGTCGCGGTCGCCGATTTTGACGATGACGTCACCGACGCGAAGGCCGGCCTCTTCGGCTGGACTGCCGGGCGTGATCGCCTCGACGAACACCCCGTCCTCGTTATCAAAGCTGATGCCGTATTCTTCCCGGACGTTACCCGGTACGGCGATGACTTCTTGAATCGTGACGCCGAGCTGGGCCCGCGTCACTTTCCCATCCCGCTCGAGCATATCGATGACCGGCAGCGCGACGTTGACGGGAATCGAGAAGCCGACCCCTTCGACGCTCGCCTCGGCGATTTTCATCGAGTTGATGCCGACGAGCTCGCCGCGGATGTTGATGAGTGCCCCGCCGGAGTTACCGGGGTTGATGGCGGCGTCGGTCTGGATGACCTCGGCATTGTAGTCCATGAGTCCGTCACTGTTCGTATCGACCGGCACGGTGCGTTCGACACCACTGACGATACCACGGGTGACCGAGTTTGAAAAGACGCCGAGCGGATTGCCAATCGCCATGACGGTCTCGCCTGCTTGAAGCACGGTCGAGTCCCCGAGCGTGATCGGAGCGACATCGATATTGGCCGGCAGTTCGACCGATGCGACAGCTAAATCGTTGAGCGGGTCCTCGCCGAGAATCGTCGCCGAAGCGACTTGTCCGTCAGAAAACGCGACGTTGATCTCGTCCGCTTCTTCGATGACGTGGAAGTTCGTGACGATATACGCCGTGTCGCCGTCGACCTTATAGATGACACCAGAGCCCGCTCCGGCCTCCCACTGCGAGTCCGAGGTGAACGCCCGCTGGATGTTCGTGATGCTGACGACGGACGTTTTAGCACCCGTCACAGCGCTCGTGATGTCGGATTCCGTGATGGTGACGGCTTGTTCCGTCCGAATCAGTTCATTTGTCACAAAACGAGAGGTTGGGGAATCCCAGAGCATCATCGCCAAAAAGAACAAAGCCGCTCCTAAGAATCCGCCAACCCCTCCGAGTAACAACGGTTTTAAGTTCATTCGCGGCTTATGGCGCACATGTTCTTCTTGTTTCGGGCGCCACTCGCTGCGAGATGGGTACGTCGGTTTTACATCGTTCATTGTATCTGCTTCGTGCTCTAAAGGTTCGACGTCTTGAGGTTCATACTCATGGTGTCTCTCTTCATTCACGACGCGTCCCCCCTTCAAGACAGTGTGTTATCTGTCTTTTCCCAAGTTCGCTTATAAAGAAACGAGCGAAGTGGGGGTCGATGGGTCGGTATCGCACAATTTGATGCGACCGAGGTCGACATCGCGCATCCCGAGTGTTTGGGAGACGCTCATTTGAGCGAGTTCTTTCATATTGTTGTCTTTACTGAGGTGAGCCAAATAAATCCGTTTCGTCTGGTCTCCGATGACCTCGCTCATCGCGATGGCCGCGTCTTCGTTCGAGACGTGACCGTAGTCCCCAAGAATCCGTCGTTTGACGCTCCACGGGTACCGTCCCATTTGGAGCATCGAGACGTCATGGTTCGATTCGAAAATAAAATCATCGGCCCCGCGGATGACGCCTTTCATCCGATCGGACACATAGCCCGTATCGGTGATGTGGGCGAGGCGTCTGCCGTCATGCGCGAACTGGTAGAACATCGGGTCGGCTGCGTCATGGCTGACGTTGAACGACTCGATTTCGATATCCCCGAACTGTTTAATCTCCCCTACCTCAAAGTGAAACTTCAAGGCCGGGTCGACTTTTCCAATCAACGATTCCATCGCGTCCCACGTCTTCGCGTTCGCATAAATCGGTAAGTTATATTTTCGAGCGAGAATCCCGACACCTTTAATATGGTCGGAGTGCTCATGCGTGACGAGCAGTGCATCGATCCCATCAAACGATCGTCCAATCTCAGTGATGCGTTGTTGCATCGCCTTCCCGGTCAATCCGGCATCGACGAGCAATTTCGCCCGTTCCGTCTCAATGTAGAGGGCGTTCCCGGTCGAACCGCTCGCAAGCACACTATAGCGTAAAGTCACTCGATCACTCCTTTCATTCTTCTGAATCAAATTCGACCCGTTCGACGGTCCCATCGATCGCATTGACGAAGTAGACGTCCTCGTCAATCGTGATCGACCATAGCGGCGGCATGATGATCAAGCTGCCGGAACTGTCGAGCGGCAGGCTATAGAAGCCCGTATTGATGGCCCGCATCTCTTGGTTCGGCTGGAAGTACTTCCGGGCCGCGAGTTGCGAGATCGCCTCGCTCGCCGTCAAGACGAGATCGTCTTGCGACTTCGAGGACAAGTTCGTCAAATGACGTTGTTTATAGTCGGTCACTTCAAGCGCTTCGTTCAATTGAAGCAACAGGAGCGACGGACCGATGTACTGCTCGGTCCCCCCATCGATCTCGGGGTTCGAGAAGATCTTATTGTTCTCATACGTCTGCACGAAGGCGACTTGACGCGTCTCGGCGTCATAGCGCCAGTACGCATACTCGGAACCGAACGGGACATACTCGGAGACGAACGTCGACGCAGTCGTCCGTAAATCGTCTTGATCGAGCGGGACCGGCTGTTTGAGCTCGACTTCGAGTTGCATATTGTCGAGCGTCGTCGCCAGCTGGGCTTCCCGGTTTTTCGTGATCATCGAGGCCGACATCTGTTCCGACGACCCCGTCAAATAACCGATATCCCGACCCATCCGCGGCAACTTCGACGCATCGACGTTTCGTTGGTCCAAGATTTGCGCGATCGACGTATTGTCGTTCGTCACGACCTCTGTCGCCCACGTTTCCGTCAAAAGCTGGAACAACAGGTAGATGTTCAGCGCGAGGAAGGCGAAGAGAAGAATCGTTTTCGCTTTACTCCAATCCACGATACATCATCCTTTCTGTCCAGTCATCCGGTTGATCGAATGGGATCCATCTTCCGGCTTCCCGAACGAACCAGTTCGGGGAGAACGTGACGTAACGGCTCGTGTCTTCATTGTATTCAATCTCATAACCGAGTCGAATCTCGGTCACGTTTTCAAATCGTCCGGCATTGACGAGCGTATCGACCACATCTTGTCCATCCGCGAGCTGTGTCGTCCCGACCGAGATCAAGCGATCGATCTCGAGATGGTGCCGAGTGATCGATCGGACTTGCGTCCCGTCGTTCTCGACACGCAACGTCGATAAGTCGACGGCATCGTTATTGATAAACGCCTCCCGTTGACTGAACACCGGGAAACCCTTCACGTGAAACCGGAACACGGTCGTTTCAAAGCCTTTGTTGGCCGGAGTGATCGCATCAAACCGAAGCGACAACCCTTGGCTCTCCGACGTCTCATCGACCCAACCTCCGTGGAAGTTGACGAACTCGACGATCGTGTCGAGTCCGATAACCGACTCCTGTTCCGAACTGTTGCGTGATAAGTTTCGATAACGGCTCGCGTTCAGGTTCGCATCATATTCGGCGACGCTAATCCCGTTCGTGAGGGCGCCCACGGAGCTGGCCGGATCGACTTCTTGTACATTCGGGTCGCCCGGGAAGAACGTATCACGCATCCAATCGAGACGGGCCGATATTTGAATTTGAGATACGTCGTAAGCGAACAGCTCGTTCATCTCCGGTCCGACGACGGGGATGTAGTTGACGCGTTCATCCGTGTACGTGACACGACGCATCGATCGATCTGAATCTTTCAAGAACAGACTGTTGACGTCCCCTTGGCCGACTTTCGACAAACGCCCTTCCCAAAGTGATTGGTCGCTCATGATCGTGCGGATGCGCCACGTGTCGTCCTCCATGAAGATGAGGGCCCGCTGTGGCACTTTCCCCGACAAGCTGTATGAGCCCGGAAGCATGTAGCTGAGCGTATCCGCATAATACGGCTCCGGTAAAATCAATTCGACGGCCTCATCGACACCCGCATACAAACTCGGGACGTTCTTGACGGCGAGCGGTTTAAATTCGCTCGCCTCGAACGACTCCCGGATGACACGCATAATCTGTTTCGGCGAGTTTTTCGTGGCGAAGACGGCGTTGTTCTCGTGGACGACCGTCTGGGCCGGTACGATGACTTGGCGCGGTTGTCGCTGAAGCGACTCATCCACCGTCGCGACTTGCGTCTCAGACTGGACCGACTGATACTTCGGATGGTAGTCCCAGAGGATGACCGTTTGGACGATGGACGTGACGATCAAGGTGAGCAAGACGAGCGATTTCACTAGTTCTGGCTTCGCCAAGAAGCGTGGTCGTTCCATCAGTCATTCACCTCCACGATCGTATCGAATGGGATGGTGAAGTAAATCGTCGTCCCGCGTCCGAACTCACTCTCGGCCCAAATGTCGCCGCCATGGGCGGAAACGACTTCTTTGGCAATCGACAATCCAAGTCCGGTCCCGCCGATATTGCGGGCCCGAGCCTTATCAACCCGATAGAACCGTTCAAAGATTTTCTTCAAATTCGATTTCGGAATGCCGACCCCTTCATCTTTAATACCGATGACGAGACGCTTGGCACGGAGCATCGTCCGGAACGTGATTGTCCCGCCTTCTGGCGAGAACTTGATCGCGTTCGTGATGATGTTGTCGATGACCTGCGTCATCTTATCTTGATCGGCGTGGACGTATACCCGGCGTTTCATGAGCTTCCGGCGGAACTGGATCGTCTCGCCTTTCGTCATCTCATGCCGGTCGATGATGTCGTTGAAGAACTGGATAAAATCGAACTTCACTTTTTGCATCGTATACTCTTTGCTGTCCATCTTCGATAGCTGCAACAGATCGTTGACGAGGCGAATCATCCGCTCCGTCTCATTCTGGGTCGTCTCGAGGAAGCGCGGGGCGAGCTCATCGTCCTTGTATGCGCCTTCCGCGAGCACTTCGAGGTAACTCCGCATCGTCGTGAGCGGCGTCCGCAGCTCGTGGCTGACGTTCGCGACGAACTCACGGCGGTCTTGCTCGACTTGTTCTTGCTCGGTCACATCGTGCAGAACGACGATGAGACCGGTGATCGGTCCGCTATGCTTTTGAATCGGTGAGAAGTAGGCGCGGACGAGGAACAGCTCTTCGTCCGTACTGAGGTCGATCAGTTTTGGCGGCATCGTCCCGTCTTCCGGGATGACGATCTCGTCATCGAATTCGAGCAAGTTCTGTAGGTTCGCCCCCATCGCTTCTTCTTCAGCGAGCCCGATCATATCGCGGGCTTGGTCGTTCATCAAGATGACGCGCAACGAACGATCCGTCGCGACGACCCCGTCCGACATGTTCTCGAGGACGCTCGTCAAGCGGCGCCGTTCGGCTTCCGTCGTTGCGTTCGCCTCCATGAGTTCATCGGTCAATTCGTTGAAGGCGTAAGCAAGTTGGCCGACCTCGTCGTCGGAATAGACTTTAACTTTCCGCGAGAAATTCCCTTTTCGCATCTCGACGGCTTGACGACGCATATCCGCAATCGGTCGCGTGATCGTCCGTGACAGCAACACTCCCAGGATCGATGTGATGATGAGAGCGATGAGTGTCCCGGTCGCGAGAATCCTCGTCACTTGTTCCATTTGGTTATAGATGGACTGCATCGAGGCCTCGATATAGATCATACCGGTCGTCGTCCCATCGACCTCGGATTTCACCGGGACGGCGACGACACGCATGCGTTCGTTCGAGTCTTCATAGACGAGCGTCTCTTGCGCTCCGCTCGTCGCAAACGATTTTTGAATGAACGAGTTCGCCGTCCGTTGTCCGACGAGACTTTGGTTATTCGGATTCGACGTCGCCCGGACGACACTGTTCGTGTCGATAATCTGGACTTCGCGAATGTCATCAGCTAGCGTCGTGCTCTCCGTAAACTCAGACAGCAGTTGATCCAGTACCTGGTTCAACTGCTGGTCCGAGGTCGAGTCACCGCCGTTCGATGCGATCCCTTCACTGACGTTATAGCTCAGAAGGTTGGCACGATCGACGAGCGACTGCGAGAAGTTGTTGATGTATTGTCGTTCGAGGGAGCGCACGAAGTACACTCCGATGACTTGCATCGCAACAAGAATGAGCAGCGCATAGATGACGACGAGCTTCCACTGGATAGATTTAAAGAAGTTCGTCCGTTTCATCGTTTAGTCTTCTTCTCCTGCTTTTAAATAGTAACCGACACCGCGGCGCGTGATGATATACGTCGGCGTCGATGGGTTGTCTTCGACTTTTTCGCGCAAACGTCGAACCGTCACATCGACCGTGCGGACGTCACCGAAGTAGTCATAGCCCCATACGGTCTGGAGCAAATGCTCGCGCGTCATGACTTGCCCGATGTTTTGGGCAAGATAATGGATGAGCTCGAACTCACGGTGTGTCAGTTCGATTTTCTCTTCCCGTTTCGTGACCATGTATGAATCCGGATGAATCGTCAAGTCACCGATGACGATATCATTGGCGTTGGCACCTTTCGTTTCTGGGGCCGGGGCTGTCGCATGACGGCGCATGTTCGCCTTGACGCGGGCCAAGAGCTCGCGCGAGCTGAACGGCTTCGTGACGTAATCGTCAGCACCGAGCTCGAGTCCGAGCACTTTATCGATCTCAGAGTCTTTCGCCGTCAACATGATGATCGGCATATCGTACTTCTTCCGGACTTCACGGCATACTTCCATACCGTCTTTGAGCGGCAACATGATGTCGAGCAAAATCAAATCTGGTTTGACTTCTTCGACTTTCACGAGCGCTTCTTCCCCGTCATATGCGACGTGGACTTGGTAACCTTCTTTTTCAAGCTTAAACTTCAATATATCTGCGATTGGTTGTTCGTCATCTACCACTAAAATCGTACGATCCATTCAGTGAGTCCTCCTCTTATCGTTAAACGTACATGTCTACATTGTAACTCTTTTTCTATAGGTTAGAAAGCGTGGTCCATTTCCGTGGAAATGAAAAGAGAGCCACGAGGGCTCTCTGTCTTATGCTTTGTAAATATCACGCAAGATGACCGTTTGCTCACGTGCCGGTCCGACCGAGAACGTCAACAATTCGATACCTGTCAACGCTTCGATGCGCTTGACATAGTTCTGCGCGTTCACCGGCAAGTCTTCGAACTTGCGAACGCCTGTGATGTCTTCTGTCCAGCCTGGAAGCTCTTCAAACACCGGCTTGCACTGTTCGAGCACGCGGAAGTTCGGCGGGTACTCGTCGAGGAGCTTGCCTTCGAACTCGTAGGCTGTACAAATCTTGAGCGTCTCAAGACCTGTCAACACGTCAATCGAGTTGAGGCAAAGGTCTGTGATGCCGCTGACGCGGCGCGAGTGGCGGACGACAACCGAGTCGAACCAACCGACGCGACGCGGACGTCCCGTCGTCGTACCGTACTCTTTTCCGACCTCACGGATCGTGTGACCGATCTCATCGTCAAGCTGGGTCGGGAACGGGCCGTCTCCGACACGTGACGTGTACGCCTTACAGACGCCGACGACGTGATGGATCTTCGATGGTCCGATTCCGGCACCGCTCGATACGCCGCCTGAAGCTGCGTTCGATGATGTGACGAACGGGTACGTTCCATGGTCGATGTCGAGCAAGACACCTTGTGCGCCTTCAAATAACACTTTCTGTTCTTCGTCGAGCGCGTTGTTCAACACGACCGATGTATCACATACGTACTTGGCGAACTGTTGGCCGTACGCGTAGTATTCTTCGAAGATGTCATCGAATTCGATCGCATCGACTTCATACATCTTCACGAACATGCGGTTTTTAATCGCGAGGACGGTCTTGAGCTTCTCGGCGAACACTTCTTTGTCGAGAAGGTCAGCGATGCGAATCCCGATACGCGCCGCTTTGTCCATGTAGCAAGGACCGATCCCTTTGAGCGTTGTCCCGACTTTGGCGTCGCCTTTCGCGTCCTCTTCGAGCTTGTCTTGCAACTGGTGGTACGGCAAGATGACGTGGGCCCGGTTCGAGATGCGGAGGTTATCCGTACTCACGCCACGCTCGTGCAAGTACGCGAGCTCCGTGACGAGCGATTTCGGATTGACGACCATCCCGTTCCCGATGACACATGTTTTGTCCGAGTAGAAGATCCCCGATGGAATCAAGTGAAGTTTATACTTCGTATCGTTGAAGACGATCGTATGACCAGCGTTGTCTCCCCCTTGATAACGCGCGACGACCTCGGCCTGCTTCGATAAGAAGTCCGTGATTTTCCCTTTACCTTCATCGCCCCACTGCGTTCCCACTACGACTACTGATGACATAATGAATCCTCCTTGTAGATAAACGTTCTATTCAAACCATCCGTAAGTGTACACTTGCTTCTCGTGAAAGTCAACCTAATACCGAACGATATTTTTATGTTGTAACCTTTCGTTCGTTATTGACGCATCATTTCTCATCCAATGAATGAATTCTTCAAAAATCGAATACGTTTAGGTCCAAAGACCGACAAAAAAGGCGACGTCTCGTGACGTCGCCTTTGGCGGAATGACTCGTCCTACATCGGTGGCGCAAAAGCTTGCGTCTCCATGTTGACGAACTTGTTATATTCTTTTCGGAACGAGAGCTTGACCGTCCCGGTCGGACCATTACGCTGTTTGGCGATGATGATCTCGATCGTGTTGGCGTCTTCACTCTCTTTATCGTAATAGTCGTCCCGATAGAGGAACGCGACGATATCGGCATCTTGCTCAATCGCCCCGGATTCCCGGATATCTGACATCATCGGCCGCTTGTCTTGACGGCTCTCAACACCACGGGAGAGCTGGGACAAGGCGATGACCGGCACTTGAAGCTCACGCGCGATCGCTTTGAGCGTACGCGAGATTTCCGAGACTTCTTGTTGCCGGTTCTCGCCCGGCTTACCGTTCCCGACGATGAGCTGCAAATAGTCAATCATGATCATGCCGAGGCCGTGCTCTTGTTTCAAGCGACGGCACTTGGCTCGGATCTCGTTGACCCGGAGACCCGGCGTATCATCGATATAGATACCGGCTTGTGACAGCGACGACATGGCGAGCGAGAGACGCCCCCAGTCCTCGGCCTCGAGCCGACCCGTCCGCAGACGCTGGGCATCGATATTGCCTTCCGCACAGAGCATCCGCATGACGAGCTGCTCGGCACCCATCTCCAAACTGAAGATGGCGACGTTCTCGCCGGTACGGACGGCCACGTTTTGCGAGATGTTCAAGGCGAAGGCCGTCTTCCCGACGGAAGGACGGGCCGCGACGATAATGAGGTCGTTACGTTGAAACCCGGCCGTCATCTTGTCGAGATCGCTGAACCCGGTCGCGATGCCGGTAATCTCCCCGCTCGATTGGTGCAGTTTTTCAATCGTCGAGTAAGCGTCCGATAAGACGGAACCGATCGGATGAAAGCTCGACTGCCCTTTTCGTTGCGAGACTTTCAAAATGTTCCGCTCAGCATCTGACAGGACGGCATCGACCTCGTCTTGGCGTTCATAGCCGTCCGAGACGATATTCGTCGCAGTCCGAATCAAGCGGCGGAGTGCCGCCTTTTGATCGACGACGTTCAAATAATACCCGATGTTCCCGATGGCTGGAACCGCCTCGGCGATTTCCGCCAAATAGTTCAATCCACCGATCTCATCGAGAATGCCTTGAGCTTGAAGCTCCGAACTGAGCGTGACCAAATCGACGAGTTCGCCCCGGTCATTGATCTTCAGCATCGCCTCAAAGATCCGTTGATGGCTGACACGATAAAAGTCGTCCGGGTCGACCCGTTCCGAGGCCGTGATCAGCCGATCGGAATCGAGAATGACGGCCCCGAGGACAGCTTGTTCCGCTTCGACGCTATGTGGCGGGGTATTGACTTGAATCGCATCACTCATACGTGTCTACCTCACCTTCACGCTTCTTGAACATGAACGTTTAACATAGCCGTGACGTCGTGGTGCAACTTCACCGGCACTTTCGTAAACCCGAGCGCTTTGATTGGGTGTTCAAGCTCGATTTTACGCTTGTCGATCTTGTAGCCCATCCCTTTCAACGCTTCACCGATTTGTTTGCTCGTGACCGATCCGAAGACGCGACCGCCCTCACCTGACTTCGTCTTGACGACGATCGTCTCTTTTTCAAGCTTGTCCTTCAACTGCTGGGCTTGTTTCAATTCTGCTTCAGCCGCTTCTTCGGCGCGTCGCTCTTTTGCGGCGAACGCCTTCAAGTTACCCGGTGTCGCTTCGACCGCCAAGTTCTTTTTAAAGAGTACGTTCTTCGCGTAAGCGTCCGCGACGTCTTTGACGTCACCAGCTTTACCTTGACCTTTAACATCTACTTTTAAAATGACTTTCATTCAGAATCCTCTCCCTCTGTTTCATCTGTCATATAATGATCAATCGCTTCTTGTAATAACGTTTTCGCCTGTTCCCGGCTCACGTTCAATTGTGTCGCCGCATTCGTCAAATGACCGCCCCCGTCCAGCATCTCCATGATGACTTGGACGTTGACATCACCGAGCGAACGGGCACTAATGCCGGTTCGGCCGTCGGGTAAGACGGCGATGACGAACGATGCTTTGACGCCCTCCATATTAAGGAGCTGGTCAGCGGATTGGGCGATCAACACTTGATGGTGCACTTCATCGTCCGAGGCGACGGCGATCGCCATGCCATCGGAATAGATGTCCGTGTTTTCGAGAATATGAGACTGTTCGATATACGAATCGAGGTCTTGCCGCATGAAGTGCTGGACGAGCACGGTGTCTGCCCCTTGAATCCGAAGGAAGGAAGCGGCATCGAACGTCCGCGACCCGGTCCGCAAGGTAAATCCTTTCGTGTCGACCACCATACCCGCAAGGAGCGACGTCGCTTCTAAAATCGATAGCTTGCGCGTACCGGCCTGATACTCGATCAACTCCGTTACGAGTTCGCACGTCGAGGATGCGTACGGTTCCATATAGACGAGGACCGGATCTTCAATGAACTCTTCACCACGACGATGGTGGTCGATGACGACGACCCGTTCCGCGCGGTCTAGAATATCCCGCGAGATGACGAGCGACGGCCGGTGCGTATCGACGACGACGAGGAGCGTCTGTTCGTCGATGAGCGGTTGAGCCTCGAACTCGGTCAAAAAACGGCTATACAGCTCTTCGTCGTTTTCGACTTCATTGACGAGACGTTGAATCCCAACGCTCGTCTCGCCGGCCGGGATGACGACGTACGCCTCACGTCCGACAAATTCAGCTAGTTTCATGATGCCGATGGATGCTCCAAGCGAGTCCATATCCGGGTTTTTATGCCCCATGATCAGGACACGGCTCGACTCGCGAATCAAATCGCGCATCGAGTTCGAGATGACGCGGGCGCGAACCCGGGTCCGTTTCTCGGTCGGGTTCGTCTTGCCGCCGAAAAAGCGGACTTTCCCGTTATGACGTTTGACGACGACTTGGTCCCCGCCGCGTCCGAGCCCTAAATCAAGGCTCGATTGCGACAAGTTCCCCAGTTCCGTCAGCGTCGTCTCCCCACAACCGATTCCGATGGAGAGTGTGAGCGGAATTTTATGCTCTTTCGTCGCCTCGCGGACCTCATCGAGAATCGAGAAGCGATTGTTCTCGAGTTCGGAGAGCGTCCGTTCGTTCATCACGAGAAAGAAACGATCGGCTGCCGTTCGACGCATATAGATGTGGTATTTTTGAGCCCATTGGTTCAAGAGGACGGTCACGCGTCGATTGATTTCACTCCGGACCTGTTCATCCACAGCGGTTGACATCTCATCATAGTTGTCTAAGTATAAGACGCCGATCACCGTCTGTGTTTCCGAGTATTTTTGTTCAATCTCTGCCTCATCCGTCATGTCGAACAAGTAAAGGGTCTGATACTCCTTATTGTAGAGGACCCGATAAACGCGGTCTCCGACTTCGATGGTCGCCTCGTCCTCTTCTTCCTCAATCAACTCGGTGAACGCCGAGTGAATCGAATCGATCGAGATCCCGAGTTCCATCTCGAGCTCAAAGATGAGTCGAGACTGTTCATTGAACCAGCTGATGCGACGAGTTTCGTCAAAGACGAGAATCCCAATCGGCATGCCGGTGAGCGCTTCTTTCCCGACGTCTTCGATTCGATGCGACAAAGAATGGACGTATTGTTCCCACGCCTTGCGTTCTCGTCGAATCGTCACTTGCTGATAGATGAAAAAAATCAGCGTGCCCACGAACAGGGTGATTGCCGCCACAATGCTGTAGAACGCCAATCCTAACGCGACAAGCAGTCCAATCACATATGGAACGGCGTGACGCGCGTACTGGTTCTTCACTGATGTTATTGCTTCACCACTGTGCATGTGTGCCTCCTAAAATGAGTGGTGTTCCACCCATGATATCTAAATGGTTTCTGCTCTATCATACCATATCCGTCCGTTTCACTTACACTCCTACATCGGCTCGGAAAACAAAAAACGACCTATCCCGAGGGATAAGCCGTGTGTCAAAAATTACTCTGCAACGTATGGAAGCAAAGCCATTTGACGTGAGCGCTTGATAGCGACAGTAAGTGGACGTTGGTATTTCGCTGAAGTACCAGTCACACGACGTGGAAGAATTTTACCACGCTCCGAAACGAAGCGTTTGAGCAATTCTACGTCTTTATAATCGATATGAGTGATGTTGTTCGACGTAAAGAAACATACTTTACGACGACGACGACCTCCTGGACGACGTGCCATGTGAAGACCTCCTTTTTAGTTTAGTTTCGAATCGACGCGATCAAAATGGTAGATCGTCATCCGATAAGTCGATTTTTCCGCCGCCCGAGAACGGGTCAGCTTCAAAACCTTTGTTTGAGTTCGAGGACTGAGATGAAGTCGAAGAAGCGGCTGCGCCCCATCCTGATCCACTTGACTCACCACCACCGAAGACATCTCCAGCCGGTGCTGTATCACGTTGCGTTGAAGCACCGCGTGGTTCAAGGAAGCGTACGCTATCGGCTACGACTTCTGCCCGGTAACGACGTTGGCCATCTTGACCTTCGTAACTACTGATTTGAAGGCGACCGTCTACGCCGGCCATGCTGCCTTTTTTCAAATATTGTGCTACGTTCTCTGCTTGTTTGCGCCAAACGACACAATCAATAAAGTCCGCCTCGCGCTTCCCATCTTGTCCAGTGAATGGACGATCGCAAGCGAGAGTGAAGCGAGTTACGGCAATCCCGCTCTGCGTATAACGCATTTCTGGATCGCGTGTCAATCGACCAACTAACACAACTCGGTTAATCATCTCAAAGCTCCCCTTTCGCAATATGAAGCGTTAAGAATTAACGCTCGTCTTTAGTTGTCATTTGACGGACAACGTCATCAGAGATCTTCATGAGACGCTCTGTTTCTTGAATCGCTTTAGGCTCAGCAGTGATGTTGAGAAGAACGTAGTGTCCTTCGCGCATCTTGTTGATTTCGTAAGCGAGACGACGTTTACCCATGTCTGTTGTTTTATCAACAGTACCACCGTTTTCAGTGATGACGTTGTTGAAGCGTTCGATTAAAGCTTTCTTAGCTTCCTCATCAACTGATGGACGGATAATGTAAAGAAGTTCGTATTTACGCATTATCTTTCACCTCCTCTTGGACTAACGGCTCCTACCGGTTGTAGGAGCAAGGAGCAAACAATTGTTTTACTCACGTCATAATATACTATCAAACTTCTGTTCATTTTACAATACATTTCCGGAAAATGGCTTAAACGTTGAAGCGGAACGTGACAACATCGCCGTCTTGGAAGACATACTCTTTTCCTTCTGAGCGAAGTTTGCCTTGTTCTTTAACTGCCGTCATGTTGCCGGCAGCTGACAAATCTTCATACGATACGACTTCGGCACGGATGAACCCACGTTCAAAGTCAGAGTGGATGACGCCCGCACATTGTGGAGCTTTCATGCCTTGCTTGAACGTCCAGGCGCGCACTTCTTTCTCACCAGCCGTGAAGTATGTGGCGAGACCGAGTGTCGAGTAGGCGGCACGAATCAATTGATCGAGCCCCGACTCTTCGATGCCGAGGTCTTGCAAGAACTCAAGGCGCTCTTCTGGCTCGAGTTCTGAGATTTCTTCCTCGATGCGAGCACAGATGACGATTACTTTCGCCTCTTCTGTCGCGGCGTGTTCACGAACTGCTTGGACGTAAGGATTTTGGTCCGCGTCAGCCACTTCGTCCTCACTCACGTTCGCGACGTAAAGCATCGGCTTCATCGTGAGCAACTGGAAATGTTTGACGATGGCGAGTTGATCTTCTGTCAATTCAGCAACACGAGCCGGGCGCTCCGATTCGAGGACTGCTTGAACGATTTCAAGTGCTTCGAGCTCTTGAGCTGCGCCTTTGTCTTTCGACTTGACCATTTTTTGAACGCGTGTGATGCGTTTCTCGACCAATTCAAGGTCGGCCAAAATCAATTCGAGGTTGATGGTCGTGATGTCATCGATCGGTGAGACTTTACCCGCGACGTGTGTGATGTTGTCATCTTCAAAGCAGCGGACGACTTGGCAAATCGCGTCGACTTCACGGATGTTAGCCAGGAATTTGTTTCCGAGCCCTTCCCCTTTTGATGCACCTTTTACGATTCCGGCGATGTCTGTAAACTCAAATGCGGTCGGTACGGTCTTCTTCGGTTTGACGAGTTCCGTCAACCGATCAAGACGCGCGTCCGGTACTTCGACGACCCCAACGTTCGGGTCGATCGTGGCGAACGGATAGTTGGCTGCCTCTACACCGGCTTGCGTGATGGCGTTAAATAATGTCGATTTCCCGACGTTCGGTAATCCGACGATTCCTGCTGTTAATCCCACTTGTATTTCCTCCTCATCCGGCTTTCCCGGGAAATGTTGATCCGTCTGTGGAGTGGGTACGTTCAGTACACCACACCGTCACATCCTTCACAATTATAGTTAGTCCTCGATTAAACCGCAACTCACGGTTGTAACATAGAGAAGAACGCCACTTATTCAGCGGCGTTCTCTTGTGGAAGCACTTTTTTCAATCGCTTATCAAAGTCTCGGCGCGGCATGAGTACACTCGCCCCGCAGCCTTGACACTTGATACGAATGTCCATCCCGACCCGAGTCACCTGCCAACGGTTCGTCTGACAGGCGTGTGGTTTCTTCATTTCTACAAAATCGTTCAACTCATACGATTTAGCCTGCATTTTCGGGCGCTCCTTTAGTCGATGTGGTTGGCGGCATCATGACGGTCCGCGGATACGGGATCTCGATTCCGCGCTCATCAAGTCCGGTTTTCAACTCTTTATGCAAAATCCGTCCGGCCGCGAAGTGTTGCGTCGGTGGCACTTCGGCCATGAGACGATAGACGACTTCCGACGGTCCGAGCGACTGGACCCCGGCGAGCGTGATCGGCTCGATGAACAAGTCGTGATACTTCTCTTCGACCGTCTTCGCGATCTCTTTCAACGCCTTCTCGACTTTGCCCATGTCTTCTTCATAGGCGACACCGATATCGACGACCGCGACGCTGTTCTCGAGCGAGTAGTTCGTCACTTGCATGATCTGTCCGTTCGGGATGATTGTCACTTGCCCGTTCAATCCCTTCAACTTCGTCGTCCGAATCCCGACTTCGATGACGGTCCCATCGACTTGTTGATTTAGATTGACGTAATCCCCGTTCTTGTATTGATTCTCAAAGATGATGAAGGCGCCCGTGATGACGTCTTTCACCAAGTTCTGCGCCCCAAACGAGATGGCGAGACCGGCGACCCCGGCCGATGCGATCAAACCAGCGATGTTGACGCCGAACTGGCCGAGCACCGTCAAAATCATAATCAAGCCAAGGACGTACCGAATCGTGTTTTGAGCCAGTTTTGACAGCGTCTCATTTTGGCGCTGGGCGACGATATTATCTTCTTTGATTTTGCGTAAGGCGAACACGCGCTGCACCATCGACGTCAAAATGCGTGACGCCACATAAAGCGCCAAGATGATGAGCGCGACACCTGTCAATTTAATGCCGAGCCCAATCCACATCTCCGTGTCTTGGAAATAAGCGACGAACCGATTGACGTTATCAATCGTCTCATCGGCCACTGTGCTCAAGTCTGTATCTGTATTTTGTGAAGCCATGTTGTCACCTCTAAAGTTATAGATTCTAACTCATCAAACCATAATTGACGACTTTTCTCAAACCCTACATCCGGACGTTATAAGTTTCGGTGTTCCGGGAATGGGATAATACGGTGTCATTCCGCAATTGCAACTAGACGCAGGCAGCTTAGAAGAGAGGATGAGATTCATGCCGTTTCGCCTAAAACCTCATAAACCATACTCTTTCTTCATCGAACATACCGAACGGAGTGGATCCAAGCTCTTTGCCGATCAACTGCACGACCAGTTGGCGAAAGAGACGCATCGTCCCATCGTCCTCGTGTGTATCGGCTCCGACCGTTCCACGGGGGATTCACTCGGACCGCTCGTCGGTACCTTCCTCGAAGAACGGTCCGTTCGCAATATCCATGTTTACGGAACGCTGACGAAACCGGTCCATGCCTTGAACCTCGTCGAGACGCTCCACGAGATTCAGACACGATTTCACCGCCCCCTCATCATTGCAATCGACGCCTGTCTCGGCCGATTGTCGAGTGTCGGGTATATCTTCTTTTCGGAAGGGCCGCTCGCTCCTGGCGCCGGCGTCCAAAAAGAGCTCCCTTCGGTCGGTGAATACAACATCAAAGCTGTCGTCAACGTGAGCGGCTTTATGGAGATGATGATTTTGCAGAACACACGCTTACATCTCGTCTACGAGTTGGCCCGTTTCATCACCGATGGCTTTGCCGAATTCGACTTACGAATCGGACGGCTCCATCAAGAAGAGGCAGCCATTACCCGGCTTCGTCAATCTCGCGACGAATCGAAATCTTGAGGCGATAAAAGCGTCAACAAATGCTCCAAATCGTCTTGCGAGAAATACTTCAGCTCGAGGACGCCCCCTTTTCGACGCGGGCGAATCGACACATCCATTTGAAGACGTTCCGCTAGCACCGCCTCGACGGCTTCGACGTCGGCGTCTGAGCGCTTGAGCGTCTTTTTTTCGATGCGTTCTTTTTGTAAGTAGCGCTCGAGCCGTCGGACCGTCCATTGCTCGGCGATGACGCGACGAGCAATCTGTTCCATCGCCTGAGCCGATTTCATGCCTGTAATGGCGCGGGCGTGGCCCATCGTCAATTCGCCAATCATGACCGCATGCTGGACCGCACTCGGTAACCGGAGCAGTCTGAGGCTGTTCGTCACATGGCTCCGACTCTTCCCGACACGTTCAGCGAGCTGTTGTTGCGTCAGACCGAGTGTCTGCATCAACTGTTCGTAGGCGAGCGCCTCTTCGATTGCGTTCAAGTCGGCGCGTTGAATATTCTCAATCAAGGCCAGCTCCATGACGCGGTCCGAGTCGGCTGTAACAATCAGCGCCGGGATATCCATCTTGCCGGCTAACTTCGCAGCTTGAAACCGGCGCTCGCCGGCGATGATTTCATAAAATCCACTCGCTTTACGGACGACGATTGGTTGCAACACACCGTAACGCTCAATCGACTGCCTGAGCTCGTCTAACTTTTCCGGCTCAAACTGTTTGCGGGGCTGGTTCGGGTTCGGGCGAATATGATTGATCGGTAATCGTTCCATCCTGATTCCTCCATTCCATCTGATTGCTACAAAAAAAGCACGGGCTCACTTTTGTGGCCGTGCTTTCGGGATTCGAATCCGAATTTCAACAAATTCATCTTCTTCGACTTCCTCGGTTTGGACTTCGATGCCGGTTTTACCGATCAAGCTGACCGAGTCCCGGATCGTGTTGATAGCGATTCGCGTATCTCTAGCAAAACTTTTCGTCCGACGGCGCTGTTTTTTCGGTTTCCGTTTCTCTTCCTCAATCGGTGTCGTCAAAAATTCGACGCGTTCTTCCGTCTCTTTGACGTTAAAGTCTTGTTCTAAAATTTCCATGAGCACTTGGATTTGAAGACCGGACTCTTTGAGCGGTAAAAGCGCCCGGGCATGACGTTCGTTGATTTGACGATCACGCAAACATTGCTTCACATCTTCCGGTAATTTTAATAGACGCAATTTATTGGCAATTGTCGACTGACTTTTGCCAAGACTCTTCGCAAGTGCGGCTTGTGTCAGTCCGTTCATTGCGAGCAGACGATCATATGCTTCCGCTTCCTCGATTGGACTGAGCTGTTCCCGTTGCAAGTTTTCAATCAGCGCCAAGGCAGCTGTCGTATCGTCATCCATCTCTCGGACGATAGCCGGAATGACAGACCATCCGAGCGACTTAACAGCCCGGAAACGACGCTCCCCAGCGATAATCTCGTAGCGATCCCCTTCCGCCTTGCGAACGACAATTGGCTGCAAAAGACCATGTTCGTCAATCGTGACGGCCAATTCGTCAATTTTAGCCGGCTCGAATACTTTACGCGGTTGATAACGGTTCGGTAAAAGCAACGATAAGGCAATTTCTTGGACAGCATCATTCGATTTGACTTCTGCCAGTTCCGCGACGGCTACTTCCGGACGACTTCCAAACAGTTTAGCAATTGTTTTCTTCAACGTCGGCACCCCTTTATGTAAAAAATAAGCAGATTCCACTACCGGAATCTGCTTTTGGTTTCACGTGAAACACTATTGCTCAGATTAGCGGCTCTTTCGCCGGTGTACCCGCTTTACGTGGATATTTCCCAGGCGTTTTTCGTAATTTATCTACAATTACGATATTACGCTCACTCATCTCTCCTGGCAATAGGAACTGGTGTGTCGTTTTTATTTCCCCACCGAGCACGGCCAAGGCGTTTTTCGCATCGATAAGCTCGTCAGAAACCTTCGCTGCTTTGAGCGCTACGAACGTTCCTCCGACTTTTGCGAGCGGTAAACAGTACTCGGCGAGCACCGTCATCCGGGCAACTGCACGGGCGGTTACGACATCAAATTGTTCACGAAATTTTCTATTTTTTCCAAACTCTTCGGCGCGTCCGTGATGGAACGCGACACCTTCTAGCCCGAGCGCGAGCGCGAGTTCGTTTAAGAACGTGATTCGCTTGTTGAGCGAGTCAATAATCGTTACATGAAGGTGCGGGAATAGAATTTTGAGCGGCAAGCTCGGGAATCCTGCCCCGGCACCGACGTCACAGACGGTCTCGACGTTTGAGAAATCGAAATGGAACGCCGCGCTAAGTGAGTCGTAGAAATGCTTCAAATACACTTCTTCCTTATCTGTGATCGCCGTCAAATTCATCTTCTCATTCCACTCGACGAGCATCTCGAAATACAGTTCGAACTGAGCGAGTTGTTTCTCGCTCAATTCAAATCCTTCTGCCTGCAACGCCTCAATAAATTGGGATTGGTTCATCGTTTCACTCCACTGTCGCGTATTGTCCTTGCTCGATATAGACAAGAAGGATCGAAACGTCCGCAGGGTTTACCCCGGAAATACGTGACGCTTGTCCAATCGAGAGCGGACGAACTTGTTTTAGTTTTTGTTTCGCTTCCGTCGCAAGACCACCGATTGCATCGTAATCGAGTTTCTCCGGAATCCGTTTTTCTTCCATCCGACGCATCTTCTCGACTTGCTCGAGCTGCTTCGAGATGTAGCCTTCGTATTTCACTTGAATCTCGACTTGCTCCGCCACTTCAAACGGCACTTCGATCGGTGCCGGTGCAAAGCGCATGAGCGTCGCGTACGTCACTTCTGGCCGCTTCAACAAAATGCTGGCATGCGTCGCTTCTTTGAGCGGGTTCGCGCCAACTTCTTCGAGCACGGCGTTCACGTCAGCGGACGGTTTGATGACGAGTCCGTTGAGACGCTTCACTTCTGCCGCGATGGCGACTCGTTTGTCTTCAAGGTGGGCATGACGCTCTAGTGACAATAGACCGACCTCGTGGCCGATGTCGCTCAAACGAAGGTCCGCATTGTCGTGGCGCAAAAGCAACCGATACTCGGCGCGGGATGTGAGCAGACGGTATGGCTCGTTCGTCCCTTTCGTCACGAGATCATCAATCAAGACGCCGATATACGCCTGTGAGCGGTCCAAGATGACTGGCTCTTTGCCGAGAACTTGGCATGCGGCGTTGATTCCGGCCATGATGCCTTGTCCAGCCGCTTCTTCATAGCCGCTCGTCCCATTGATTTGACCTGCCGTGAACAATCCGCCAACCGTCTTCGTCTCGAGTGTCGGCCAAAGTTGCGTCGGTACGACTGCATCGTACTCAATCGCGTATCCAGGGCGCATCATCTCTGAGTTCTCAAGCCCTGGAATCGTCCGGAGCATTTGATGCTGAACGTCTTCCGGCATACTCGTCGAGAAGCCTTGCACGTAAATTTCTTCCGTATCGCGACCTTCTGGCTCGAGGAAGATTTGGTGACGCGGTTTATCGTTGAACCGGACGACTTTATCTTCAATCGATGGGCAGTAACGTGGGCCCGTCCCTTTGATGGCACCTGAGTACATTGGCGAACGATGCAAGTTCTCGTCAATCAACTGGTGCGTCCGCTCGCTCGTGTAGGTGAGCCAGCACGGGATTTGCTCGATCGGGTCGAGGTCTTTCGACGTGTAGGAGAAGAGCGACGGATTGTCGTCCCCTGGTTGAATCTCCGTCTTCGAGTAATCGATCGTCTTGCCGTCGATGCGTGGCGGTGTCCCCGTTTTGAAACGAACGAGTTCGAGCCCGAGCTCTTCTAAATGCTTCGACAATTCGACCGAAGGCATCTGGTTGTTCGGACCGCTCTCATACGACAATTCGCCGATGATGATTTGACCGCGCATGAACGTACCCGTTGTGACGATGACCGCTTTCGAGCGGTACTCCGAACCAGTATTCGTGACGACGCCGGCGACTTTCCCGTCTTCGATGAGAAGTCGTTCGACGAGCGCTTGACGAAGCAATAGGTTCGGTTCGTCTTCAAGCACTTTCTTCATATGATTTTGGTATTGGAATTTGTCCGCTTGCGCCCGTAATGCGCGCACTGCTGGACCTTTTGATGTGTTGAGCATCTTCATTTGAATGTACGTCGCATCGATCGCCTTCGCCATTTCGCCACCAAGGGCATCGATTTCGCGAACGACAATCCCTTTCGCGGGACCACCGATCGATGGATTGCAGTACATGAATCCGACCATATCCGGATTCATCGTGAGCATCGCCGTTTTCGCGCCCATGCGCGCCGAAGCCAGTGCTGCCTCGATTCCCGCATGACCGGCTCCGATGACGATGACATCAAACTCGCCTGCCGTGTAAGCCATAGTTGTTCCTCCTTATTATTTCCCAAGACAAAACTGTGAAAAGAGTTGATCAATCAAACTTTCTTGAACGGTGTCCCCGTTGATTTCGCCGAGCGTATCCCACGCCCGCCGTAAATCGATTTGGACCATATCAATCGGCAAATTCATGGCGGCGCTTCCGAGCGCCTCATCGATTTGTTCGATCGTCCGTTTGATGAGCTGAATGTGTCGTGCGTTCGAGATATATGTCATATCCTGTGATTCGACGCCTTTGGCGAAGAACAAGTTCGAGATCGCCTTCTCCAATGCATCGATTCCCTCTTCTAATAAGAGAGACGTCGCCACAATCGGGCGACCTGCCGCTAGTTTCTCCAGCTTAGAAGAATCCATACTTTGTGGCAAGTCCGTCTTATTGATGATGATGATGGCATTCATACCAGCAATCGCCTCAAACAAGGCCTCATCCTCGACAGTCAGACCTTCGTGCCCGTTCAAGACGAGCAAAATCAAGTCCGCCCCGGCGAGCGCCTTGCGCGATTTCTCGACACCGATCCGCTCGACGATGTCTTCCGTCTCGCGAATCCCTGCCGTATCAATCAATTTGAGCGGAACGCCTTTGACGTTCACATACTCTTCAATCGTATCGCGCGTCGTGCCTGCGATTTCCGTGACGATCGCTTTCGTCTCTTGTACGAGCGTGTTCATGAGCGATGACTTGCCGACGTTCGGTCGACCGATAATCGCTGTCGCGAGCCCTTCTCGTAAAATCTTGCCTTGTCGCGCCGTCTCAAGTAGCTGCTCGAGCACACGTTTCACTTCGCCCGCCTTGTCTTCGACGATGGCCTGGGTCATCTCTTCGGCGTCGTATTCCGGGTAGTCGATATTGACCTCGACCGCCGCAATCGTCTCAAGCAACAATTGACGCAACTCGCGGACAAGCCGTGACAAACGTCCTTCCATTTGTGACATAGCGACGTTCATGGCCCGATCCGTTTTGGCACGAATCAAATCCATGACGGCCTCGGCTTGCGACAAATCGATGCGTCCATTTAAAAAGGCGCGTTTCGTGAACTCGCCCGGTTCTGCCAAGCGGATGTCCGGTTGTTCAAGAATCAGTTCGAGGACACGATTGACCGCGACGATTCCTCCGTGGCAATTGATTTCGACGACGTCTTCTCGCGTGAACGTCTTCGGTGCGCGCATGATGCTCACCATGACTTCATCGACGACCTCGTCCGTGCCAGGACGTTTCAATTTTCCGTAATGGATCGTATGTGACTCCACTTTCGTCAAATCTTTTCCAGAAAACACACGGCCCACCGTCTCGACGGCGCGGTCACCGGACAAGCGGACGATTCCGATTGCCCCTTCACCCATCGGCGTCGAAATCGCCGTAATCGTGTCAAACTCTAGCATCATCTTTCCCTCCCATACTTCTTACTACTTCCTCTATCTTATGCATAACGCACCTACTATACACGATATTTGTCTCGAACGAAAGAGTCCGACCTCTCGAGCAACGGTTGCATTTCAAGGAATTACTTTAGTACAATAAAGGAATATATTTCCATGGAGGACGTGATGAAATGCGACAGCAAGATGCCATCGCCACATTGACCGACAGCCTCATCTCCGACACGGATGTGCAGGCCATTTTCTTGAAAGGATCGTTCGGACGTGGTGAAGCGGACGAACATTCCGATGTCGACTTGTACGTCATGGTCGCCCCTGACAGCCTGAATGAGTTCTTGCCGCGCCGCCGCGACCATCTGGCCACATATCGCCCGATCCTGCTCGAGGACGAAATCGATATCGTGGCCCCGCAACTGATCGTCGTCTATGATGATTTCTTGCATCTCGACTTCTTCACGGTGACGGCGGACACGTTGAACCATCAAGACACAATCACGGTGCTGTACGATCCGGAACACCGACTGCAACATCACCCGAGTTCGCTCACTTTATCTGTTGAAGATTTGAGCGGACACGTGTTTGATGCGATTTGGTTCTTTTTCCAATATACGAAAGCCCGTGACCGCGGCAACGATGTCTGGGCCGTCGAGATGCTCCGGCAAGGCATGAGTCATTTCGCTTACGCACTTGCCGCTCATTACGAACCCGAACGGGCCGCACTCGGGTTGAAAGACGTGGCCGCCCGGCAGCGGATTGAAATCCGGACCTTTTATGAAGCGTTGACACCCGACCATCATGCGACAGCCGCTCGCTGGTATATCTCCCGTCTCGAAGCCGAGCGTCCCTTCTTCGAGACGACCGTTGCGTTCGAAGTGATTCGTCCGTTTTTGGACCGACTCGTCATCCGTGAAAAAAGCCGCTCCTGATGTGAGCGGCTTTCGTTTATGCTTGCTGACGTCTCGACGAGCGGAGCGTGAAATAGAGCACCCATTCGATCACCCCGACGGCGATGAGAAAACCGCCGAACAATTGGAACAAGACGAGCAGGCTGTCAAACGGGTTCGCCAACATGAGCAGGCCAATCCCAATCCACAATAGACTGCTCAGCATGAAGTACATCCACCGATTGGCGATCGTCCGGCGAAATCCGACGGCTTGAATCAACCGGATGATCCCCCCGAACAAGAAAAGGGCACCGATGAAGATTGGAAGCAGGCTCGCTAACGTCTCGGCGAAGAAAAAGACGATCAAGGCGATCAATAGATAGATGACTCCCATAAAAAATCCGGGTGGGAGGCCGTTTCGTTTGTGGCGCAACCCTTGAACGATGGCGATTAGACCGATGATGGCAAAATAAGCAGCGACCACATAGACAATCGCATCAAAAAAGAAACGTGGATATAAGATGATGAGTAAACCGATGATGACATAAAGTGTTGCCTGAATGAATGTCGACCGTTCCAACCGTTTAATAAGCGTCTCCATTTGAAAGACCCCTTTCCGATGTAACGAAGTAGACCACTTCTTCCTTTATTCCCGTATTCGGCCCTTATCCATCCGAAGCGACAAAAAAAGGCTGTGGATTGGTTATCCACAGCCTTAGGATTTATTTACGTTTTTTCTTTTTCGTCTTCTTCTCTTCTTCAGCAAGCGCGGCACGTTCTGCTTCTTTCGCCGCAATCTTCGCTTCAGCTTGGACTTTCATCTTCTCACGCATCGGGAGCATGATTGCCATCGTCACGATGATCGAGATGATGTAACCGACGACCCAGTACATCGAGAGGGCGGCCGGAAGGGTGATCGACATGACGAAGATCATCACCGGGAAGATGTAGAGCATCATTTTCAATTGTGGGTTTTGTTCTTGGCCCGCCATTGAAATTTTTTGCTGTGCAAACGTCAAGATTGCCGCGAGAATCGGCAAGATGAACGTCGGATCTGGTGCCCCGAGGTCGAACCAAAGGAACTGCGCTTCAAAGATTTCAGGTGTCCGACGGATCGCATCGTAGAACGCGAAGAGGATCGGCATTTGAATCAAGATTGGCAAGCAGCCCGCGAGCGGGTTGATTTGATACTCTTGATACATCTTCATCATTTCTTCTTGAAGCTTGCGTTGCGTCTCTTGGTCTTTCGAGCTGTACTTCTCACGAAGCTTGAGCATTTCCGGTTGCAACACTTGCATCGCACCCATGCTCTTCGTCTGCTTGATCATAAGCGGTAAAATCAAGAGACGAACGATAATCGTCGCAACGATGATCGAGTATCCGTACTGCCACGTCCCACCGATTAAGTAAGCCGCTTCTTTCAACAACCATGCCAATGGCCAAACAAAGTATTTCGACCAGAAGCCTTCCGTCTCAGCCGTGATCGGCTCTCCTTGGATCGTCGATGGGTCGACACAACCAGCCATCAACATGATGACGCCGGTCATGACGGCCAACAATCCTAATTTTAGCTTTTTGCTCATAGTTCCTCCTACGCTTTCTTTATCGATTCTTTTGTTTCATCACACGTCTATCGGTCAATCCTAATTAGTTCGCGTTATATATGAAAGAACGAGCTCGGATTGTTACGATCGATCGACTTGTCTCTGCTTCCAAACTTTAGCCCGTTTAAAGACGTGTTTCAAGCTTTCCGTCACTTCATCTTGTGTAAGGGACGTCGCAGGTTTGCGCGCAATGATGACGTAATTGTGCGGAGCCACGTTTGGTTCGAGCAAGCGAAGTGATTCACGCATCAATCGTTTCATCCGGTTTCGTTCCACGGCATTTCCAAGCTTTTTACTGACCGAAAGTCCGACCCGGAAGTGCGCTTGATCCGCTTTTTGCGTGTAGACGACAAACTGACGATTGGCCACGGAGCGTCCTTCACGAAACACCGCTTGGAACTCTTCATTCTTTTGCAGGCGGTATTCTTTTTTCAAAATTCTCACTCCATCCTTCACTTCAAAAATCGTCAACTAACATCATACCATATCCCATTCGTTTCAACGAGGGCGAATCAGCTTTTTCCGTCCGTTTGTGTGACTTCTGTGACGATATAAAAAAAGATTGCCCAAGGAAAAATCCTCGGGCAATCTCATGATCTTTATTAGACAGTCAAGGCTTTGCGGCCTTTACGACGGCGAGCTGCAAGAATGTTGCGGCCGTTTTTAGTCGCCATGCGAGCACGGAATCCGTGGACTTTCTTACGCTTACGGTTGTTAGGATTGAAAGTTGGTTTCATGGTTAAAGCACCTCCTCAAGGTTAACGCTCTATTAGCAAGTTATAGTTTCATTTAAGGCAGTCTTTAAGATTATATAAACAGTTCCCCAGATTGTCAATGAATTTTCGTTAGGTTTTCCATTAGGGCGAAATCAATTGCCAGGGGAGGGGGAGACGATCTCTGGATGGCACGATTTAGAAGAAACGGAAGCGTTAAGTAACATCGAGAATTAACAATCTTACAGTGACTTTTTTACAAACAGCTGTCTTAAGCCATTTTATCCACATATCCCAAGAGTTATCCACACTTATATGTGAATAACTCCTTCTTTTTCAACAAATTAAGCATGCCGTTTTTTAATTTTTCATTTTCTTCTCTTAAAAAAATATTCTTCTCCATTCCTTCTTCCTCTTTTGTGTATAACTTTTCTGACCACAACTTTGCTTACTAACAATTATCCACAACATATCCACAGTTTATCCACACTGTACACAGCATGTGGATAACTGCCTGTGGATTCTTTTGGTCGTCTGTGGATAAATATCAAAAACCGTTGCCACGTCTATTTTATTTTGATAAACTGAATGTGCACAAACTTGTGGATGAACTTTTAGCAATTCCAAGATATACACAGGCTGTGGATAACTGTTATCCCCAACATCAACACCATGTGGATAACGTTATCCACAGTTTTTGTTCTCTGGGGATAACCCTAGTATCTACTATAGAATAGTGAATGTGTATATCATGTGAATAAGTTTCGCCAACATGTGAGTAAAGGAGGTCTTTCATTGAAGAATGCTCGCGAGATTTGGAGAAATGTTTTATCTCTGATTGAAGAAGAGGAACGAACGCCAAAAGCCAGCTTTGATATGTGGTTGAAATCAACAGAAGGAATTTCGTTGATGGGGACGACGCTCGTCGTATCCGCGCCAGCCAGTTTCATTGTGACTTGGCTTGAACGTCAGTACTTGTCATTGTTACAAGATACGATTGAAGAAGTGACAAACAACAAGCTTGAGATTCATTTTATCGAGGAGTCGCAAGCACACAAGTATGCACCTGCGGATGGATCGAAAGAAACGATTGCTGCCACAGAAATGAAAGAACAGCCGCTTCCAGTACTGCCAAAAGAGGAAGGGAACCTCGGACAACTGAATGACAAATACATTTTCGAGACATTTGTCATCGGCTCCGGAAACCGGTTTGCCCATGCCGCCTCGCTCGCCGTGGCAGAAGCTCCGGCCCGCGCCTATAACCCGCTCTTCATTTATGGGGGAGTCGGACTCGGCAAGACACATTTGATGCATGCGATTGGGCATTACGTGAAAGGGCAAAAGCCTGGCGCACGAATTGCTTACGTATCATCTGAAAAGTTCACAAATGAGTTCATCAACTCGATTCGTGACAATAAGACCGAAGAGTTCCGTAACCGTTATCGGAACATCGATGTCCTCTTGATTGATGACATTCAGTTCTTGGCCGGTAAAGAGCAGACGCAGGAAGAGTTCTTCCATACGTTCAATGCGCTTCATAACGACCAAAAACAGATTGTGATTTCTAGCGACCGACCGCCTAAAGAGATCCCGACGCTCGAAGATCGTCTTCGTTCGCGGTTCGAATGGGGTCTTATCACAGATATCACACCGCCTGACCTCGAAACGCGGATTGCCATCTTACGTAAGAAGGCGACAGCAGAAGGACTTGATATCGCGAACGACGTCATGCTGTACATCGCCAATCAAATCGACACGAACATTCGTGAGCTCGAAGGGGCGTTGACGCGCGTCGTCGCCTACGCCAAACTCGTCGGTCGTCCAATTGATCCGGATGTCGCTGCCGAAGCGTTGCACAATATCATGCCGGTCCAAGAAGCGAAGAAGATCGTCATTCGTGACATTCAAGAGATCGTCGGTCGGCACTTTAATATTGAAGTCGATGAGCTGAAAGCGAAGAAACGAACGAAGACGCTCGCATTCCCTCGTCAAATCGCGATGTACTTGTCCCGTGAGATGACGGAAAGCTCGCTTCCTAAGATAGGAGAAGAGTTCGGCGGACGTGATCACACGACCGTTATCCACGCTCATGAGAAAATTAGTACGTTACTCAAGCATGATCCAGAGATGCAAGAGACGATTCAGACACTAAAGAAGGCTTTGTCCTAACGTCTTATGTTTCGCTGTGGATATCCTGTGGATAAATCCACATAGTTATCCACATGTTATTCACAGGCAGAATGGCTTAGTACGAGTGGTTCAAGTGACTTATCCCCAGTATCCACAGCCCTTATTACTATTATGACTTAAATAATACTATTATTATTAAACTATATGACTCAGTTCACTTAGGAGGAATTATCCACATGCACTTAACGATTCAGCGAGATGTATTCATGCAAGCCGTACAAGACGTATCGAAGGCCGTTGCTTCTAGAACGACGATTCCAATCCTCACAGGTTTAAAGCTTGAGGCTCATGCCGATGGGTTGACACTCACAGGAAGTGATACCGAGATTTCAATCGAACGCTTAATCCCGATTGAAGAAGGCGGAATCGAACTCATTCAAATCCAACGAGCAGGCAGCGTCGTGCTCAATGCACGCTTCCTTGGCGAAATTGTTAAAAAGTTGCCGACGAATGAAGTGACACTTGAAGTGTCTCCAAACTTTATGACGCGGATTGAGTCAGGACAAGCCGAATTCCACTTGAACGGACTCGACCCAGATGAATACCCACGTCTTCCTGAGCTTTCAAGCGAGCGTCGTTTTTACTTGCCGGCTGATTTGTTGAAGACAATCATCCGCCAGACGAGCTTCGCTGTATCAGCACAAGAGACACGTCCCGTTCTTACAGGGGTTAACTTCTCAGCAGAGAAAGGATTTTTGACTTGTGTCGCCACGGATAGCCACCGTTTAGCCCTCCGTCGGGCACGGTTCGAGACAGACAACGATTTGACGTTCCAAAACGTTGTCGTACCGGGCCGCTCATTGAACGAGCTCGCTAAATTGCTCGACCGCGAAGAATTGCCAGTCGAGATTGTTTTGACGGATCAACAAATTTTATTCCGAATGAAAAACATCTCGTTCTTCTCACGTCTCTTAGACGGGGCGTACCCGGACACATCACGTTTGATTCCGGAAGAATACCGGACAGCGGTCCGTTTGAACGCTAAAGATTTCTTGCAGGCAATTGACCGAGCCTCGCTGCTCGCCCGGGCCGATCGCAACAACGTCATTAAATTTGTCGCGGAAGAAGCGACGACGGTTGAAGTTTCGTCCCACTCTCCAGAAGTCGGGAAAGTGTCAGAACGCGTCAGCATCCTGTCGCTTGAAGGAGAAGAGTTAAAAATTTCATTCAACTCTAAATTTGTGATGGATGCACTCCGTGCGCTTGATGCTTCAGAAATCGAAATCCAGTTTACGGGTTCGATGCGACCGTTCATCTTGCGTCCGGTCGAACAGGATAGCGTCCTTCAGTTGATCTTGCCAGTCCGTACGTCTTAAATCTGACGGAGCGGATTCGGGGATGATGAGGTGTTTCACCTTATCATCCCCGTTTTTGCCTTATTCGACGTTTTTCGATAAACTAATAAGTATGGCGATTTTTTGTACTAAGTATGAAAGAAAGGAAGTGACGACATGCAAAAAGTGTCGATTACAACCGAGTATGTAACACTCGGACAATTTTTGAAGTTGGCTGATATTATTTCAAGCGGAGGCCAAGCGAAGTTCTTTTTAGAGGACGTTCAGATCAAAGTGAACGGCGAGGTCGATCAACGTCGCGGACGGAAACTACGGGATGGGGATACGATCGAAGTCGAAGGCTTCGGAGACTTCCAAATCGAGGGGAACTAACGTGCACTTAAAGTCGATCCGATTGCAAAACTACCGCAACTACGAAACCCTCGAGCTAGATTTTTCAGAACAGACGAACGTTCTCATCGGGGAAAATGCCCAAGGGAAAACGAATCTACTCGAATCGATTTACGTACTTGCGCTCGCGAAGTCACATCGGACGACGCAAGACCGTGAACTGATCGGCTGGGAAGCGGATGCTGCGATGGTCGAAGGGCGGATTCATAAACGGACCGGTGAGACGGTCCAATCGCTCACGTTTTCACCGAAAGGGAAAAAAGCGAAATTGAACCATCTCGAACAACGTCGTCTCAGCGACTACGTCGGGGCCTTCAACGTCGTACTGTTCGCACCAGAAGACCTCGCCATCGTCAAAGGCAGCCCGCAAGGACGACGTCGGTTTTTAGATATGGAGATCGGGCAAGTGAGTCCTGTTTATCTACATGAATTAAACCAGTACTTGAAGACGCTAAAGCAACGAAACGCCCTGTTGAAACAGCTCTCAATCAAAGGCGGGGATGAGACACTGCTCGAGGTACTCACCGATCAAATGATTGAACTTGCGGTGAAAATCGTTTCACGGCGCCATCATTTCATCGATCAACTCGAAAAATGGGCCGGGCCGATTCACGCCGGCATCACGCGAAACTTGGAGACACTGACGATTCAGTACGTATCGGATACATTCCAAAAAGAACGTTACCCAAAAGATGCGATGTTTGAAACGTATCGTCGAAAGTTTGATAAAATAAGAGAGAACGAACGAAGACGAGGTGTGACGTTATTTGGTCCGCATCGAGATGATTTTGAGTTGTACGTCAACAATCGCAATGTCCAAACGTTCGGTTCGCAAGGTCAGCAGCGCACAGCGGCTTTGTCTTTAAAGCTAGCGGAGATTGAACTGATTCACGAAGAGGTCGGGGAATATCCGCTGCTCTTGTTAGATGACGTGTTATCTGAATTAGACGACCATCGCCAAACCCATCTGCTCGACACGATGGGCCAAAAAGTCCAAACGATTATCACGACAACCAATATTGATGGGATCGCTCACGAAACGATTCAACAAGCAAAGGTGTTTCACGTGAAACAGGGCGAAGTTGAAACAGAATCTGTATGAAGTAAGACCAATCCATTTGAACACCAATTCATGTATAGTAGGTGAATGAAACCGATGAGTAACGAAAACGAAAAACAAATGCAAGATTATGGTGCCGATCAGATTCAAGTACTTGAAGGATTAGAAGCTGTTCGCAAACGCCCGGGGATGTATATCGGTTCGACGAGCTCACGAGGACTCCATCACTTAGTATGGGAAATCGTCGATAACTCGATTGACGAAGCACTCGCGGGACACTGTGACACGATTACGGTCACGGTCGAGCCGGGTAACTCAGTCGTCGTTGAAGACAACGGGCGAGGCATCCCGGTCGATGTTCAAAAGAAAACGGGACGTCCAGCCGTTGAAGTCATTTTCACGGTCCTTCACGCCGGAGGTAAATTCGGTGGTGGCGGATATAAAGTCTCAGGCGGGCTGCACGGCGTCGGAGCCTCGGTCGTTAACGCCTTGTCGACGAAACTTGAAGTGTTCGTTCGCCGTAACGGCAACGTCTACTACCAATCATTCAAACGCGGTGTCCCACAAGGAGAACTCGAAATCGTTGGTACGACTGATACGACGGGTACGACTGTCCGTTTCTTCCCGGACGGCGATATCTTTGAGGAGACGCTCGAATACGACTTTGATTTACTCGCCACACGTCTGCGCGAACTTGCCTTCCTGAACAAAGGGCTTCGCATCGTCGCAAAAGACGAGCGCAGTGATGAGACGATTGAACGCAACTATCATTACGAGGGCGGAATCAAGTCATACGTTGAACACTTGAACCGCTCAAAAGCCTCAATCCACGATGAGCCTGTCTATGTACATGGCACGAAGGATGGGATTGAAGTTGAGATCGCGCTTCAGTACAACGAAGGATTTGCGAGCAACATCTATTCATTCACGAACAACATTCCGACCCACGAGGGCGGAACGCACGAGACAGGGTTCAAAACGGCACTGACTCGTTCGATCAACGACTATGCAAAACGCTTCGGTCTCATGAAAGAAGCCGATGGTAGCTTGTCAGGGGATGACGTACGTGAAGGATTGACGGCGATTGTCTCGGTCAAACACCCATCGCCACAGTTCGAGGGTCAAACGAAGACAAAGCTCGGCAACGCTGACGCTCGTACAGCGACAGACTCGCTCTTCACAGACACGTTTGAGCAGTTCTTGCTTGAGAACCCGTCTGTCGGGCGATTGATTGTCGACAAAGGTTTAATGGCGGCACGTGCTCGTCTTGCAGCGAAACGTGCTCGTGAAATGACTCGCCGAAAAGGAATCCTCGAAGTCAGTTCATTGCCTGGGAAACTAGCAGACTGTTCATCGAAAGATGCATCGAAGTCTGAATTGTACATCGTTGAGGGTGACTCGGCCGGTGGCTCTGCAAAATCAGGTCGCGATCGTCACTTCCAAGCGATCTTGCCGATTCGAGGTAAAATCATCAACGTCGAAAAAGCGAGACTCGATAAGATTTTAGCCAACCAAGAAGTTCGTACAATTATTACGGCGCTCGGGACTGGGATCGCGGAAGAGTTCGATCTCGCGAAGGCGCGGTACCATAAATTGATTATCATGACCGATGCCGACGTCGATGGAGCCCACATTCGGACACTGCTCTTGACGTTCTTCTACCGTTACATGCGTCCGCTCGTTGAAAGCGGCTATGTGTATATCGCGCAACCGCCACTTTACGGCTTGAAGCACGGAAAAGACGTCACCTACGTCCAAAATGAACGGGAACTGCAAGAAGCGATTAAACAGCTTCCAGAAAATGCTCGTTACAGTGTACAGCGTTACAAAGGTCTCGGTGAGATGGACCCTGAACAACTGTGGAGCACGACGATGAATCCAGAGACACGCTCGATGCTTCGTGTCGACCTTCAAGACGCCATTGAGGCGGATGAGATCTTTGAAACACTCATGGGTGACAATGTCGAGCCGCGACGTGACTTCATCCAATCACATGCGCATTACGTGAAAAACCTCGATATTTAAAAAGAAGGGTAGGCAATAACGAATGGCAGAACAAGAAAATATCAAGGATATAAATATTAGCCAAGAGATGCGCACCTCGTTCATGGACTATGCGATGAGCGTAATCGTGTCACGTGCCCTCCCAGATGTACGAGACGGTTTGAAGCCGGTTCACCGCCGCATTCTTTATGCGATGAACGAACTTGGAATTCGTGCTGACAAGCCCCATAAGAAATCGGCGCGTGTTGTCGGTGACGTTATCGGTAAGTATCACCCACACGGTGACTCTGCCGTTTACGAGACGATGGTTCGGATGGCGCAAGACTTTAGTTACCGTTACGAACTCGTAGATGGCCACGGAAACTTTGGTTCTGTCGACGGTGACTCGGCGGCAGCGATGCGTTACACAGAAGCGCGGATGTCGAAAATCGCGATGGAACTCGTCCGTGATATCGGGAAGAATACAATCGATTACCAACCGAACTTTGACGGGGAAGAAAAAGAACCGGTCGTCATGCCTGCCCGGTTCCCGAACTTCTTGGTTAATGGAACGAGCGGGATTGCAGTCGGGATGGCCACGAACGTACCGCCGCATAACTTGAACGAAGTGATTGATGGGGTGCTTGCATTGACGCATAATCCGGATATCACGATTTCTGAGTTGATGCAGCATATTCCTGGTCCTGATTTCCCGACAGCTGGTGAGATTTTAGGACGTAGCGGAATTCGCCGCGCCTATGAGACGGGTCGTGGATCGATCACGATGCGTGCCAAAGCTGAGATCGAAGTGTTGAAAAATGGCCGTGAGCGCATTCTCGTTCATGAAATCCCGTATCAAGTGAACAAAGCGCGCCTCGTCGAAAAGATTGCCGATTTGGTACGCGACAAGAAAATCGAAGGCATCACCGACCTTCGTGACGAATCAGACCGTAACGGGATGCGTGTCGTCATCGAAGTACGCCGCGATGCGAATGCCAGCGTCATTTTGAACAACTTGTACAAACAGACGCCGATGCAAACGACGTTTGGTGTCAACATGCTCGCCCTCGTCGGCGGTCGACCGAAGACACTCAACTTGAAGCAGGCGATTTATTACTATATCGAGCACCAAAAAGAAGTCGTTCGTCGTCGGACACAATTCGACCTCGACAAGGCTGAGGCACGTGCGCACATCCTTGAAGGATTGCGCGTGGCACTCGATCATTTGGACGAAGTCATCGCCATCATCCGTAGTACACGGACCGGTGACGAGGCTCGCGAGAAGTTGATTGCCCGTTTCGGGTTATCGACCGAGCAGACACAAGCGATTCTCGATATGCGTCTTCAACGTTTGACTGGACTTGAGCGTGAGAAAATCGAAGGCGAGTATCGTGAGATTCGTGCCTTGATCGAAGAACTTCGTGCCATTTTAGGGGACGAAGAGCTCTTGCTCCAAATCATCCGCAACGAATTGACAGAAATCAAAGAGCGTTACGGCGATCCACGTCGGACGGTAATCCGTACGGACATCATCGAACTCGAAGATGAAGATTTGATTCCGGTCCGTGACATGATGATCACACTTACGAGTGAAGGATACATCAAGTCGATCCCGAGTGACTCATATCGTACGCAACGCCGTGGTGGACGAGGGAAACAAGGAATGGGCACGAACGATGAAGACTTCGTGTTACGTCTTTTGTCTGCATCTACGCATGATACGATTCTCTTCTTTACGAATTTCGGCCGTGTCTTCCGCTTGAAAGGCTATGAGATTCCTGAGATGAGTCGGACTGCGAAAGGGATGCCGATTATCAACTTGCTCCAAGTCGATAAAGGTGAGAAAGTCGAAACGATGATTCCGGTCGATTTCCAGAGTTACTTGGCGGACAAGGCCATCGTCGAGGATGGCACTGAAGACTCGGAAGCGGAAGTGGCGGATGAGCAATTGTCGCTCGTATTCATTACGAAACAAGGACTCGTTAAACGTTCACCGCTCTCGGCGTATGCCCGCATCAATAAAAATGGACTTCGTGCCATCAGTTTGAATGACACCGATGAACTCGTCACCGTTCGTCTCGCGAAGAGCGACGACGAAATGTTGATTGTGACGCGTGAAGGGATGTCGATTCGTTTCCCACTTGAAGGGGAAGTGCGTTCGATGGGCCGTACAGCTCGCGGCGTTCGTGCCATCCGATTGAAAAAGGACGATGATCAAGTTGTCTCGATGGAAATCGTACGACCGACACAAGACGTATTGATCATCACGGAAAAAGGTTACGGAAAACGTACCGCAATGGAGCAATTCCGTACGCAAGGTCGAGGTGGTTCTGGAATCATCGGAATCAAGACCGACCGCGGTACCGTCGTCGGTATGCGAGTCGTGGATGAGGACGACGATATCATGCTCATGACCGAGCTCGGTGTCGCCATTCGAATTGACGCACAGACGATTTCACAAATGGGTCGCAGTACGCGCGGTGTGAAAGTCATGAACATCGAGGACGGCGATCGCTTAGCGACCATCGCAAAATTGAAAAAAGATGAGCTAGAAGAGGAATCAGCAGATGAGATGGAGAATGGATTTGATGGTGAAGCACCAGAAACCGACCTATCGTCTGAAGTGACTGAATAAGGCGAAACAGGTCGAACGGAGCTTCCGTTCGACCTGTTTTCATACGATCAGGAGGGATGAGCATGCGACTCGCTATTTCAAACGTTCACGTAGGGATGGTCCTAAAAACATCGGTCTCTTCATTAGAGGCTGGCATTAGACTGACGAATGAACATTTACGCTTGCTTCGGTTTTTAAAAGTGGAGACGATTGAAGTTGCTCCTGTGGAACGTCGTCGCTTCACGCAAGAAGAAGAACGCGATTTGTGTGAGAAGATCCTCCAATATGAACGTCACTATAATCAATGGGAGGAACGGATTGCTCCGAATCCCTATGAAGCCTTAGAGTTTATCCATCAATTGTTTCGTCGTGATTATCCATTATCAGCTATCGTTACATTTTTCACGAAACAACCACTCCGAAAAAATCACGTCATTCATCATGCGATTTATCGCGCACTCGTTTCAAGGACCTTGTCCAAGTATCGGGGGGATGAACATCGACTCCAGTTCGACTACGGCATCGCCTCGTATTTTGCAGACGCCAGCTACGCAAAAATTCGAAAATGGTCGCATATGCGTTATTTCACAAAAATGGAACGAGAGTTATTGTATCAACATCCACTCGTATCGATGGCGATGTTGCCTCAAGATCAGACGCTGCGCCAGCGCGTCAGTAAGTTGGTTGCGGAACACCATGAGCGTCTTGATGGTTCTGGCTTTCCGAATCGTCTCGAGGAGCGGTCGCTCCATCCGGCCTCGCCGCTGTTCATTGTGGCAGATCGATTTTGTCAGTTGACAGCCCCACGCACGTTTCGAGACGCTTTGACACCGGAAGAGGCATATTTCTATATGTGGCAAAATGAAGCTTACGATGGGGAAGCACTTACCCTTTTGGCGACATTGCTTGGATTTTATGAAGTCGGTCGAACCGTGTTGTTGAGTAGTGGGGTTCGAGGTACCATCCGTAACTATACACCGAACGTCGAACAACCGATTGTCATATCTGAACCGACGCAAGAAATGTACGATTTGACTCGTTTAGATGAAGTTCGAATCATTGCATTCCAATGATCTGTGGTGTGTTTCTTCTATATAGTGGCGACCGAAAACACACCACGTTTTTATTCTTTTAAAATATTTTATTTTTATAGTTGACGAATAGTAGATCAGGTGCTATTATTAATGAGTCGCTAAGAGCGGCAGACGAACTTTGAAAACTGAACGATGAGGCAAAAATGTTTTACAATTTTTGAATGAAGCGCAAGCTTCGTCATTTTTAAAGAGCTATATCAAATTCTTTGGAGAGTTTGATCCTGGCTCAGGACG